>NZ_AUEE01000005.1 GCF_000425825.1 Jeotgalicoccus marinus DSM 19772 | reverse complement strand
ACAGAACGTTTTGGGCGAAGGGATACTATGTGAGCACCGTCGGACTGAACCAAAAAACGATTGAAAAGTATATCAGAGAGCAGGAAGCAGATGACAGGGTGCTCGATTCAATTTCAAAACGAGAATACGTGGATCCATTCAAAAAGTAAAACCAAATAAAAGGTAAAGTGAATAGCGGTTGGCAGTCTTTTGAGAGCTCCCTTTAGGGAGTATGTGCGGAATGAGCCCTTATAGGGCTGAAAAAAAGCCACCCGTTATACGGGTGGATACTTACTTAGTCTTAGATTTGATTTTACCCGTCCATTTGGCGATACCTTGTTTTAAAATATTGATATCCTTATGACCATCTTTTTTCAACATACGTGCTGCTCTTAGTGCTGTTCTTCCGTTTTGATCGTACAGAAAAACTGGTTGATCTTTACGAATGCCACCTTTTTTCATTTGGAAGGTAGAAAGGGGAATATTTCTTGCACCAAGAATATGACCATGGTTAAATTTATCTTTTTCTCTTAAATCAATCAATTGAACCTTTCTTAGATCTTTACCAAATTCTTCTTCAGATAACATGTTCACACCACGCATGCTAATATAAGCATTGATAACAAGCGCGATGATAATAACTGCTAAGATAATTAATGCAATAATCCAACTTTCCACTTTAAACTCTCCTTAAAATCTATATTTATTTTTTCTTTCTTCTTCTCTTTGCCTGTCTAAGGGCTTTTCTATATTTCCTTTGATCTTCAGTTAAGATGAAGAAATAGTAAATGCCATACAAGACCAAACCTAATACTAATAGGAATATGAGTGAACTAACAATCATGCTTAAGACAGCATCTAAATTCATCAAAAGACCGATAGCAGCAATAGCGAGAATGATAATTAAAATGGCTCTTTTCATTATTTTTCACTCCTTAATAGGTGATTAAAAGAATGTATCGCAACATCAACCTGATCATCTTTAGGGTTTTTAGTTGTTAAATATTGTAACCATAATCCTGGTTGCCCTAAATATTTTAACACAGGTACGCTACGCAATTTATTTGTTATCTGTAAAACCTCAAAAGACAAACCGAGTACAACGGGAATGAGAAGAATTCGGTTAATTATTCTTACATGAAAGGGTTCCATCGGAACGAACATATAAATCACAAAGCCAACAAGTACAGTAAATAATATAAAAGAACTACCACATCTATAATGAAGTCGTGATTGCTTTTGTACATTTTCTACTGTCAATTCTAAGTCATTTTCATAACAGTTAATGACCTTATGTTCTGCACCGTGATATTGAAAGAGTCTTTTTACCATTGGGGTCAATGATAAGAGATAGATATAACCGAGTAAAATGATGAGTTTAATTAATGTTTCTAAGAATACTTGACCAAATTTACCAGTAATTACACCTGAAAATACTTCTGCAATAAAGACCGGTACTAGAGTGAGTACAAATTTTGCAAATAAGAAAGTGAGAATTGCAATAATTGCTGTAGTAATCGCAACTTTAGCTGTACTTGTATTATTTTTTTCAGACTCTATTTTGTAGTCGTCTTTAGGGTCACGTTCATAGCGATCTGTTGCAAAGTCCATCGGCTTCATACCGTATACGACTGCCTCAAAAATCGCAACAATACCTCTTATAAAAGGGATTTTTTTCAGTTTAATTAAATTTTTGTTCTTGGGTCTTGGCATATCAAAGTATTCAATTTCACCAGTCGTGCGTCTGATCGCTGTTGCAATATGATCTGTAGACTGGAACATGACACCTTCTGGTACTGCCTGACCACCATAAATATTTTTAGTCATCTAAGCCATCCCTCTTATAGGTATTCAGTTGCCTGTTTAAGTTGATTGACGGCAGTGTCTAAAAGCTCAACATCGTCACTGGCAATTGCATCTGCTATATCAGTAACTGCCTCATCAATCTCTTCATTAGCAAGTACAATATTTTCATTTTCTCTTTCTAATACATCTGTTAATTCTAGGTCACTGACTGAATCATCAAAAGTTTCAATTGTTTCTTTAATTGAATCCCGAACTTTTACCACTTCTCCAGCTTTTACTTCCTCATCATTACGATAAGTCAAAATAAAAGCATCGAGTTTTTCTAAGTCTTCGGTCAAACGATTACTATAAGTCTCAACAATGCTAACATATTGCTCGACATTAGGGTTATCCATGTCGCGTTCAAAATTCGCGATATCTGTATCCAGGTTTTCTAAATGTAAGGATAATTGTTGGTTTCTGACTTGCTCAGTTTGTAATAGACTTTCGAGTTCACTTTTATATTCTTCTTGTTCTTGTAAAGATTCTTCTGGACTGTTAGCTGAACATCCTGCTAGAAGCAGAAAAAATGCAGCCGCAGTGAGGCTTTTTTTCATTGCACATTCTCCTATATATCATTAGACTATTCTAACATGTTAGCGTTAAAATATAAAAAGAAAATGAAATGGAAATTATTTTAATGTAAGATGTAAAGGAAAGGGTGACTGGGAAATGATCAAATTTGACAAAGTTCAAGCTTTAATTGAAAGAGAAAATCTCGATGCATTAATCATTATGAGTGACCATAACAGAAGGTATTTAAGCCGATTTACTGGTTCAAGCGGTGCCTTGGTCATTACGAGTAATCAGCGTTACTTACTCTCTGATTTTAGATATAATGTACAAGCTCAACAAGAGGCGACTGAATTTGAATTTGTCTTACAAGAAAAGGGTCTATTAGAATCTATTGTAAACTTACTTAATGAAACAGGTGCAAAAAGAGTCGGTTTTGAAGGGGAACATGTAAATTATAATACATACAAACTACTAAATGATTCCTTTGAGCTCATTGCACTGACTGGTGAAATCGAAGAAATACGTATGATTAAAAATTCAGAAGAGCTGAAATTAATTAAAGAAGCATGTAGGATTGCAGATCAATCTTATGAACACATTTTAACTTTTGTACAACCAGGTATGACGGAGTTGGAAGTTAAAAATGAACTTGAAGCGCATATGACTAAACTTGGTGCAAGTGGACCGAGCTTTGATACGATTGTTGCAAGCGGATATAGAGGTGCTTTACCGCATGGTGTCGCTTCTGATAAAGTAATTGAGTCAGGTGATATGGTCACACTAGATTTTGGTGCATACTATAAAGGCTATGCATCAGATATTACTCGTAGTTTTGGTGTCGGCGCTGTTTCTCCTGAAATGGAAAACATATATAATATTGTATTAGAGTCTCAGCTAAAGGCTTTAGCTGAAATTAAAGCGGGTATGACAGGTAAGGAAGCCGATTCAATTTCAAGAGACGTTATCAGTGCTAATGGATATGGCAAAAACTTCGGTCATTCACTTGGCCATAGTTTTGGACTAGAAGTACATGAACAACCTGGATTATCACAAAAGAGTAATACAGTGTTAAAACCGGGAATGTGTATTACTATAGAACCTGGTATCTATGTAGATGGCCTCGGTGGCGTCCGTATTGAAGATGACGCAGTAGTGACCGAAAATGGTCTAGAAAAATTAACACATAGCAGAAAAGAATTATTTATAATTGAATAGCATAGGAGGAATATTATGATTTCAGTAAACGATTTTAAAACAGGTTTAACAATTGAAACAGACGGAGGAATATGGAAAGTTTTAGACTTCCAACACGTAAAACCAGGTAAAGGTGCTGCCTTTGTACGTAGTAAGCTCAAAAACCTACGAACTGGTGCAACACAAGAGAAAACATTTAGAGCTGGTGAAAAAGTAGCTCGTGCTCAAATAGATAACAATAAAATGCAGTACCTATATGCAGATGGCGATTCACATGTATTTATGGATAACAACACATATGATCAACTTGAAATCCCTGCAGACCAATTAGAACATGAATTAAACTACCTAAAAGAGAATATGTCTGTTTCAATTATGATGTATGAAGGTGAAACACTTGGGGTAGAGCTACCTAAAACTGTTGAACTTGAAGTAGTCGAAACAGAGCCTGGCATCAAAGGTGACACGGCAAGTGGTGCTTCAAAATCAGCGACACTTGAAACTGGTGTGACGCTACAAGTCCCACTCTTTGTTAACCAAGGGGACGTGTTAGTCGTTAACACAGAAGAAGGGTCATACGTTTCTAGAGCATAAAAAAATTAAGAGCAGTTTTCCCTGCTCTTAAAATTAACTTGAATTGGTACGACCACCGGTGTAGAATATTTAACATATTATTTTATGGGAGAGTTTACGAATGAATTTAGAACAAGTCGATTCTTTAATCGAAAAAATGGAACGTGCGTCACTTACTGAAATTTCATATAAAGATAAAGACGTGGATATAAAACTTAAAAGAGAGCTGACACCGACTCAGGTACAAAGCCCACAAATAGTTCAAACTCCAAAACAAGAAGTTACAACATCCAGCAGTACACAGCCTGTAGATGAAGGAATAACTATAAAGGCTCCGATGGTAGGAACATTTTATAAATCACCATCACCTGAAGCAGATGCTTACGTTAAAGTTGGAGACAAAGTTTCAAGCTCTTCAGTCGTTTGTATTTTAGAGGCTATGAAACTATTTAATGAAATACAGGCAGAAGTATCCGGTGAAATTGTTGAGATTTTAGTAGATGATGGAGAAATGGTTGAATACAATCAACCATTATTCAGATTGAAATGATAAAAAAAGTATTAATTGCAAACCGTGGAGAAATTGCGGTCAGAATTATTCGTGCTTGTCACGAATTAGGTATTGATACTGTTAGTATTTATTCAGAAGCAGATGAGGATAGTTTACACCGGAAACTAGCTACAGAATCATACTGCATCGGACCTAAATTATCGAAGGATAGTTATCTAGACATGATAGGTATTATCACTATTGCGCAGTCAACAGGATGTGATGCAATACATCCTGGTTACGGGTTCTTAGCTGAAAATAGCGATTTTGCGGAAATGTGTGAGACATCCAATTTAATATTTATAGGACCAATGTCTGAAACTATTTCATTAATGGGTGTTAAAGATGTCGCTAAACAAACTATGATAGAAGCAAATGTACCGACTGTACCAGGTAGTGACGGCGTCGTAAAATCATTAGAAGATGCTTATTCTATTGCAGATGACATCGGTTATCCAATAATTATTAAAGCGAGCTATGGCGGTGGCGGTAAAGGTATACGTGTTGCAAGGAACAGAGATGAACTTACACAAAATTATAAGCTGACAGAACAAGAGGCTGAAAGTGCGTTCGGTAATAAGAGTTTATACATCGAGAAATTTATTGAGAACTTTAGGCACGTTGAGATTCAGGTCCTAGGTGACTATCATGGTAATGTTGTCCATCTAGGTGAAAGGGATTGTACCGTTCAAAGAAGGATGCAAAAACTTGTTGAAGAAGCACCAAGTCCCGTAATCAGTGAAAAAACTCGTCAAGAGATGGGTGAAACTGCTGTACGTGCAGCTAAAAGTATCGATTATATTGGTGCTGGAACAATAGAGTTTATATACGATTTAAACGATCATAAATTCTATTTTATGGAAATGAACACGCGTATACAAGTTGAGCACCCAGTCACAGAAATGATTACAGGTGTCGATCTTGTCAAAGCACAAATACAAGTTGCGATGCACGAACCCCTCCCATTCAAACAAAGTGATATTAACTTTGAAGGTCATGCTTTTGAATTTAGAGTGAATGCAGAGAATCCTCATAAAAACTTTATGCCTTCTGCAGGTAAGATCACAGAGTTCTTACAACCTGGTGGTTTTGGTGTAAGGATGGATACAGCCTCTTATTCAGGTTATGTGATTCCACCTTTCTATGACTCAATGATTGCAAAACTTATTGTCCATGGAAAAGACCGTGACGCTGCCTTAAGTATTGCACGTAGAGCTTTAAAAGAATTTACCATTGGTGGGATTGATACAACAATTCCATTTCACCAAAATCTTTTAGAGAACCAGTCATTTATAGACAATAATTACAATACTAACTTCTTAGTAGAAGAAGACATTATGAAATAAATACTATAATCAAAATGAAAATCGGACGTATATTACAAAACGTAGTGTACGTCCGATTTTAATGTCAAACTATTTTTATAAGCAGAAATGTCATGGTATAATATTGATGTGAGGTGATCGTAATGATTTTAGAAAATCATAGTACAGCTTTAGGCAATATTGAAATTTCTAGTGAAGTGATAGAAGTAATTGCCAGCATCGCAGTAGAAGAGACTAAAGGAGTTCACTCATTGCAAAATAACTTTGCCAGTGGTAATATCGAAAAGATTGGTAAGAAGTTTCGAGGCCGCGGTGTCAGGGTTGAAACAAAAGATGACAAAATTCATATCTCTATCTATGTTGTTTTATCGACTGACCGAAATGTGCATAACGTGGCTGAACGCATCCAAAACAATGTTAAACAGACAGTAAATGATATGTTAGAAGTGACTGTCAATGAAGTAAACGTGCACATTGTCAACATTATAAAATAGTATACAGATAGGTTTAGGTGTAAGCATGAAAAGACATGAACAAAGACAAAAGGCATTCCAATTACTTTTTCAAACGGACAAAGATATTGTAGATTTAACGAATGCTAAATATTATGAAATATATCAGAGTGAGATGTTTATAAAAGCCATAGTGGATTATTATTTCGCAAACGGTGAAAGTATAAATGGTAAGATTTCATCCAGCCTAACTGGATATACGATCGACCGAATATCTAAAGTAGAACGCAATATCTTACGTATCGCAATCAGTGAGTTGGAAGTTCATGATTCACCTGTAAAAGTCGTTATTGATGAAGCTGTCAGACTTGCAAAAAATTACGGAGATAAGGATAGTCATCGTTTTGTAAATGGTGTACTTAAGAACTTTGCCGTACAAAATGAAGGGTAAGTTATATGGATAGTAATAAGTATTTAACTGTTCAATCTTTAACAAAATATATTAAATATAAATTTGACAAAGACCCGTATTTACAACGGGTCTTTCTTAAAGGTGAGCTATCGAATGTAAAGCACCATTCAAATGGTCACATCTACTTTTCAGTTAAAGATGACGCATCAGTAATCAATGCAGTTATGTTTAGATATGATGCAGAAAAACTAGATTTTAAAGCGGAAGAAGGACAAAACGTCTTACTTTCTGGAAACATCACACTCTATGAAAAAAGAGGGCAGTATCAGCTATATGTCAAGGAAATGCAGATTGATGGTGTCGGACAATTATTTTTAAAGCTTGAAGAGAATAAAAAGTACCTAGAGGAGAAAGGGTATTTTAAAGCGGACTTAAAAAAAACAATTCCAAGATTTCCAGAACATATTGCAATTGTTTCTTCAAGTACGAGTGCAGCCATTAAAGATATGATTACGACATTGACAAGACGTTATCCTCTCGTCAAAGTGTCGCTCTACAATACATATGTTCAGGGTGGTCTTAGTAAACAGAGTGTTATTAATAATTTAATGGCAGCAGATAAACTCGGTGTAGATACAATTATTCTTGCCCGTGGTGGCGGATCAATTGAAGATTTGTGGACTTTTAATGAGTTGGATGTTGCCATGACCGTTGCTAATTTAAAAACCCCTATTATCACCGGAGTCGGTCATGAAACAGACTTTACACTCGTCGATTTTGTGAGTGACCTAAGAGCACCAACACCGACGGCTGCTGCAGAACAAGCTGTACCAAATCAAAGAGATTTACAGGTTAAATTAGAAGAGTTTAATCGACAGACGACGTATCAATTAAAAAATAAAATCTCCACTGATAGAAAACAACTAGAGAATCTTGCATCATATTATAAGTTTAAGAACCCTAATTTACTGTACATTGAACAGACTGAAAAACTACATGACTTCAATAAGAATATAGAGCGTTCGATGGTCAAGCAACTAACCCTATTTAAACACCAGCTGGACCGCTTAAATACTAGCTTATCTTATATGAGTCCGTCACCGAGTATTAATAAGTATCAGCAGGACTTAAATCGTTATCGTGATGGACTTTATCGTGGTGTTAGAAAAGTTCATAGACAAAAAGCGGAGTCCTTAAATAATAATATTCAAGTTTTAGAGTCTGTCAGTCCGACACAGATACTAAAAAGAGGCTATTCTTTTACAACATTTAATAATAAAATTGTCTCAGATGCAAAGGAATTAAATAAGGGCGATTTTGTAGATATATCATTTAGTACCGGCAGTGTGACCGCCGAAGTTATAGAGGTGAATGAAGATGACAAAAAATGAAGCAACCTTCGAAATGAAAATGACACGACTTGAAGAAATCGTAAAATCTCTAGATGAAGATGGTTTATCTTTAGAAAAGTCACTTGAACTCTATCAGGAAGGTATCAAGCTTTCCAAAGAATGTGATGATATTCTTAAAAATGCAGAATTAAAAGTCGAAGAGCTAGTTGGAGATTCAGAAGATGAAGAATAAATATATAGATGAAGTAAGACAAAATATATTAGCTCATCTCGAATACTCCAAACACTCAACAACTATATTTGATGCGAGTCGATATTCCATTGAAGCAGGGGGAAAAGGTCTACGTGCGACACTCTTATTTACTGTGTTAGACGCGCTTGGCGAAACGCCTATGAAAGGCTTAAGTGCTGCTTCTGCTATCGAGATGATTCACACATATTCACTTATTCATGATGACCTACCAGCCATGGATAACGATGACTTAAGACGCGGTAAACCAACCAATCATATCGTTTTTGGTGAAGCGACAGCGATATTAGCAGGTGATAATCTACTAAATGAAAGTTTCAATGTCATTAGTAAAGATGAGTCATTATCTGCTGAAGTGAGAATCAAATTAATTGAGACAATCTCAACTGCCAGTGGTCAGTCCGGCATGATAAGCGGTCAGATGTTAGATATTGAAGCAGAAGAGAAGATTACTTCATTAGAAGAATTAGAAATTATACATTCCTTTAAAACCGGTGCTCTAATAAAAGCGCCAGTCCTTTCTGCATGTATCATCGCTAATGCAAGTGAATCAGTTAGTTTACAACTTGAACGATTTAGTGAAATTATCGGTGTGCTCTTTCAAATTAAAGACGATATTCTAGATATAGAGGGACAGGTTGAACTCACAGGTAAGAATTCTGGTTCAGATGTTAAAAAAGGTAAGGTTACTTATGTGAGTGAACTTGGATTAGATGGTGCGAAGTCGGCATTAGCAGAAAAAGTTGACCAGGCTAATATGATACTTGAAACTTTAGAAAGAGACATTTCCATAGAGGGATTAAGACAAATTGTCTCTATATTTGCTGACAGAAACCAATGATAATTCATAGGTATATGAATTATCATTTTTCTTTTTGGGAGTACTATATAGTGTTATAATGAGTAATAGTAAATTTAAAGGTGGTTGCTATATGAATATATATAGTATTGAAGAGCCTTCATTTCTGAAAAACTTAAATGATAAGGAGCTCGAAGAACTTGCAAGTGATATTAGGGAATTCCTAATAGAATCATGTGCAATTACAGGCGGCCACATCGGAGCAAACTTAGGTGTTGTTGAATTAACAATTGCCCTTCATAAGTACTTTGATTCGCCAACTGACAAACTGATTTTCGATGTCGGACATCAGGCATATATACACAAGATCCTAACGGGTAGAATCGATAAGTTTCCTACACTTCGTCAATACGAAGGCTTATGTGGTTTTCCTAAAATGCGAGAAAGTGAACATGATGTATGGGAAGCGGGCCATTCATCAACGTCCTTATCTGCAGCGATGGGATTTGCCAAAGCGAGAGATATTAAAAGTGAAAACAGTCATGTCGTCCCAATTATTGGTGATGGTGCTTTAACTGGCGGTATGGCTTTAGAAGCATTAAATCATATCGGTAGTGATAAGACGAATATGACGATTATTTTAAATGATAATGAAATGAGTATTGCACCAAATGTTGGTGCCTTACACAACATGCTTGGACGCATGCGTACGAATACACAGTATAATAAATTAAAACACGGTGCTG
Organism: Jeotgalicoccus marinus DSM 19772; assembly: GCF_000425825.1. GTDB lineage: Bacteria > Bacillota > Bacilli > Staphylococcales > Salinicoccaceae > Jeotgalicoccus > Jeotgalicoccus marinus. The sequence goes on along the minus strand of NZ_AUEE01000005.1, from coordinate 172,394 downwards.
AAGGTTTTATCGAGAAATTACCACAAGTTGGAACGACTTTAAGAGATTTAGCAGACCGCGTAAAAGATAGTACTAAGTACATGTTTGTTGATGGCGTCTTCTTTGAAGAACTGGGCATTAAATACATTGGTCCAGTCGATGGTCACAGTTTCGAAGACTTAGGTGCCGCAATTAAAACTTCAAAAGAGTATGATGGCCCCGTTATCATTCACGTGATTACTAAAAAAGGTAAAGGGTACCACCCAGCTGAACATGATAAATTAGGTGTTTGGCACGGCTTAGGTCCATATAAGATGGAAACTGGAGAAGTGCTTGGTAAAAAGGAAACGGAGTCTTGGAGTGGCTTTATGTCGAACACTGTCTTAGAGCATGCAAAAAAAGATGAACGTATTGTTGCCTTAACGCCTGCTATGCCTGTTGGTAGTAAACTTACTAAGTTCCAAAATGAATTACCAGAACGTTTCTTTGACGTTGGTATCGCTGAACAACATGCTTTAACTATGGCAGGTGGTTTAGCTGCAGCAGGCTTAAAACCATATCTAGCGATTTATTCGACCTTTTTACAGCGCGGTTACGACCAGCTTTTACATGATGTTGACCGTCAAAACTTAGACGTTTTAATTGGTATAGACCGTAGTGGTTTAGTTGGTGCAGATGGTGAAACACACCAAGGTGTCTTTGATATTAGCTTCATTACACCATTACCAAATATTACGTTAATGATGCCTAGAGATGAGATAGAAGCTGCAGCTATGATTGATTTATCATTCAACACTAAGGGTCCTATGGCAATTAGGTATCCTAGAGGTAATGTCCTTGGTTTAGATCCAAGTGAAGAAAGAGCGCCAATTAAATACGGTAGTTGGGAAGTGTTAGAAGAAGGAAATGATATTGTTTTAATTTCCTACGGCCCAACTTTACAGATGCTCACTGAAGCAGCGACAACACTTAAAGACCTTGGAATTAATGCTAAAGTTATTAATGCTAGATTCATTAAGCCTTTAGATTTTGAATGCTTAGATCAATTAGGTGCCAACAGCATGCCAATCTTTGTTATTGAAGAAGCAATGCTGACAGGTGGTTTAGGTTCTATGATTGCATCATATTTTACTGATAATAAGTATAGAAATACTATTCAAAGATTAGGTATTGATAACGAATATATTGAACATGGTGATGTTGATCTACTACTCAATGATATCGGAATCAGTGTTGAAAATATCGTAAATAAAAGTCGTCGTATTGTTGAGGATAGTCATGAAAAAAATGCGAACTGATGAGTATATTTTTGAACATTTTAATATCGGCTCATTAACAGACATCCAGCGTATGATTATGGCGGGAAAAGTATTAAATAATAATGAGTTAGTCTATAAAGCTTCTGATAAGTTAGATCCCGCTAAAGCAAATATTAGATTTAAAAATGTTAAAGAGTATGTGTCTCGTGGTGGTTTGAAGTTACAACATGCAATTCGTCATTTTAATATCGATTTAAACAATAAAATCATGTTGGACATTGGATCATCTACGGGTGGTTTTACGGATTGTGGATTGAAGCACGGGGCTTCATATATCTATGCTGTGGATGTAGGTACAAATCAACTGGATTATAGCCTTAGAATAGATGAACGTGTCAAGGTCATGGAACAGACTAACTTTAAAGATACAGATATTAATGATTTCACTCGTTTACCTGAATTGATTACTATTGATGTTTCCTTTACTTCCATTGTTCCAATTCTTAGACATATTGAAGTGTTGTTTAAACAAGATTATAGTATTGTCGCCTTAATTAAGCCCCAGTTTGAGAGTTATCTTGAAGAGCGAGAAGCGCATGGGATTATAACGAATTTAGAGACCCATGAAAGTGTTATAAATCGGGTGATTGATGAAGCGAACAAGATTGGTTTATATGCGTATTCACTTGACAAATCACCGATTAAAGGTACCAAAGGTAATGTAGAATATTTATGCTACCTTAGCAATGTAGATATAAATAATAATCAAGTCAGAACAGAAGACATCACTACTATTGTTAATAGTTGATGTCTTCTGTTTTTGCTTTCCAAGAATATAAACTTATGATAATATGATGTATAAATATACACATGATTTTAACCAAGGGGGATATTCAATGTCGAACAAGTCAATCAGGCAAATAAAGATTAGAGAAATTATTACTAACAACAAAATTGAAACACAGGAAGAGCTTGTAGATAAGTTAAATGAACACAAGTTCAATGTTACACAAGCAACTGTCTCAAGAGATATCAAAGAATTGCAGTTAATTAAAGTACCATCTCCAGGCGGAGAATATGTATACAGTATGCCTAAGGATAGACAGTATCATCCACTAGAAAAGCTCGGTCGATATCTAATGGATAGTTTCGTTAAGTTGGATTTTACTGGTAACTTACTTGTCTTAAAAACCTTACCAGGTAATGCACAATCAATTGGTGCGATTATCGATCAACTAGAGTGGGAAGAGGTCGTTGGTACGATTTGTGGCGATGACACATGCTTACTCATTTGTAGAGATGAAGAATCACAGCAATTAATTAAAGATCGAATTTTTAATCTCATTTAATTGGAGTGTTGAATGTGTTACTAAGACTCAGTGTGCAGAACTTTGCTGTATTAGAAAATATAGAAGTTGATTTTTCAAAGGGCATGACAGTATTGACGGGGGAATCTGGTGCAGGAAAATCAAAAATTATTGAAGCGATCGGATACTTAGAGGGGAAACGTGCATCTCAAGAAGATATCAGGCATGGAAAGTCCGGTGCTGTCATTGAGGGTGTATTTGATTTTCCAAGTAATGAAAAATTAAATCAATTATTAGCTGACTCAAGTATTGAAGAAGATGAGTTGTATATTGTTCGTAGAGAAATTATGACGAATAGTAAAAGCTTGATTAAAATAAATAATAAGATGATCACTTTAAATCAGCTTAAAAACATTATGGAACATGTTTTATCCATACATTCTCAATCCACACATAGAGAAGTGTTAGATAAGTCCGAGCAGTTGGATTACTTGGATCGATATATTGGTTTAGTCAAGGAGGATATTTTCACAACATATACTCATGATTACCAAGCTTATCAATCTGTAAAGTCTCGTAAGGAAGAGTTAGAATATAAAGATAGAAATAGACTGACACAACTTGAATTGTTAAAGCATCAATATAGTGAACTATCAACATTAGAATTAAAAGAGGACGAAGAGACAGAATTAGAAAATGAGCTTGAGTTTTTATCGAACTATGAAAATATTAATGACGCATTAAATCAGATTAAGTCCTTACTTGTCAGTGAATATCCACCTCAAGGTATGCTTTACGATATCAATCAGTCGTTAGAAACGATTACTCGTTATGATGAGTCATACATTTCTTATAAAGATACATTGACAGATGCATATTACCTACTGACAGAGTTGAATTCACAAGTATCAAATGATTTGTCATCACTCGATTATGACAGTGACCGTTTAAATGCAATCCAATCGAGATTAAATCAAATTAATCAATTAAAGAGAAAATATACTAAAACATTTGAAGGATTGTTAGAATTTCAAACGCAATTAAAATCAGATATTGATGATTTAGAGAATATTTCACAGTCATTTGATCGACTTCAAAAAGAAGAAAAGATGCTTTACGACAAGATGGAAGCATCAGCAGAACGATTGCATCAATATCGATTGGACAGAAAACATTTTCTTGAAAGTAAATTAAGACATGAATTGTCAGAGCTTGAAATGCCAGATGTACAGTTTGAAATCAATTTAAAAGAATCACAATTTAATCCTTTAGGATACACAGACGCTGAATTCTTGATCGCAGTCAATAAAGGTGAACCACTAAAACCGTTGAATAAAATTGCATCCGGTGGGGAAGTGTCCCGTGTAAGTTTAGCGATTAAAACGATTTTCTCTGACTTCGAACATGATTCACTTATAATATTTGATGAAATAGATACTGGAGTGAGTGGTCAAGTTGCTGCGCGTATGGTAGAAAAGATGAAGTTGTTGAGTAAGCAAAGACAAGTACTCGCTATTTCACACTTACCACAAGCCGCTGCAACTGCAGATTTCCTCCTTCACGTAGAGAAATCAAATGTCGATGACAGAACACAATCTACAGCATCTTATTTAACTGAAGAGGAGAAAGTCGAAGAAATTGCACGTATGATTAGTGGATCTAAGATCACAGAAGCTGCACGTTTGAATGCAGAAGAATTGCTGAGAACTGGAAAAGAATAAGTTTCTTCCTAAATAGAAGAGGGTGGAAATCTAAAAATTAGATTTCCACCCTCTTTATTATTTACGCTGTAGTCACATAGACCTACATTTATTTCTCATCACCAGATTTTCTTCTTCTAACTAAGAAGCCTAGGCCTAGTGCTGCAAGTAATGCTGCAAATACAGTTGTGCCTTGTTCATTAACACCTGTATTTGGTAACACTGCTACTTGATCATCTGTAGTTTCTACCACTGGATTACTATCTTTCTGCGTATTTTCTTTTACTTCATTTTTAGATATAGACCCTTCAGCCTGATCAACTTGACCTACATTTTCTGTGTAGACTTTAGAATGAGTATTTGTACCATCAGATGGATCTCCACCATGTTTTTCAGATGTTGGTGGGATAATAGTGTTTTCTTTGTTAGATTCACCGTAAACTACAGCATATTGACTGAAGCTAGAAGTTTCAAATACGACATAGTCATCGTCAGTTCTGAATGAAATGGCCTCTAGCGTTTCACCTATATCCCCTAGATAATATAGATTTGATACATATCCATTAGCAGGTAGGTAAACTGTAACAGGGTTGTTCAAGTTATATAATGAACCATCACTATTTAGAATATGAATATCATATAAATCATGTGTTGCATCAATGGCATTTGAAGGATTAAGTACAGTTACTTCTAACTGCTTGCCAACTAGCTCATCAGACATACTATAAACTCTAATAGCAGTATCTGGATCTTCTAATGAAGATGAAACATCATCAGTTGCTTCACCATTATCATCATCTAAGTCAGTTGATTCATCTCTTCCTACAACTTCTTCAGATTCATCATCTGATTCATTATCTCCATTACTTGGTTGTTCTGGTTGATCTTCAGTACTGTCATCAGAGATATTATCACTATTTGAATCATTTGGAGACTCGTCATCTGAGCCATTTTCATCATTACTATCACTCGGTGAATCTACTTCAGTACTATCATCAGAATCATCGTCTCTTTGATTCTCATCTGTAGATGTATCTTCATTCGAATCATCAGCAGATTCATCGTCATCATCAACTGGTACTTCAGGTGTAGAGTCATCTCCTGACTTATCAGTGCTTTCGTCGTCATCTTCTTCAGGTGCCTCTGGAGTAGAACCATCATCTGAGTTATCAGTACCTTTATTGTCATTTTCTACTGGTGCTTCGGGTGTAGAGCTGTTGCCTGAGTTATCAGTACCTTCGTCGTTATCTTCTTCAGGTACTTCAGGGATAGAGTCATCACCTGAATTATCAGTACCTTCATCGTTATCTTCTTCAGGTGACTCAGGAGTAGAATCATCACCTGAGTTATCAGTAGCTTCATTGTCATCTTCTACTGGTGCTTCTGGAGTAGAATCATCATCTGAGTTATCAGTACCTTCATCGTCATCTTCAATTGGTGCTTCTGGTAGTGCTGATGTGGCAACATCACCTGCATACATCCAGCCGATTGTTGACCCGTCTGCGACATTTTCAAGTAGGTAGTATTCTTCATAATTGTAAATTTCAGAGCGAACCACTCGAACATCTTCTCCTAAGTAGTTGCTGGCATCGGCAGTTTTAACATCTGTGATACTTTCATAAATCCCTCTATTTTGGTTAGTGATACTTCCGGCAAGATTTGATTTATCTCCTTCAAAAGTAGGCATATAAATGCTTGGCGTAGTGACTTTATTATAGAGGTTGTTGTAACGACCTTGGATTAAGCTAATCACATCTTCATAAGCATATCCATGTGATTGGAAATATTCATATGGGTCAGGTGAAGCTGTTCCACCTAAAATGTTTGAAACTTCTACGTGAGACCATAATGTACCATTTCCTGAACTATCCGCTCTTTCAGCTGGAAGTTTATATTTATAAAGTAGATTAGCAATATAGTCTGCGTAGTTATTAATTGATCTTGCGAAGTCATGTTGGTTATCGTGTCGTACAAGTTCTACTTGTAAATGAATTTCATTTGATACAGGACCCGCACCATAAGCGAGATAATCTGTATTTGCAACTTGAATGATGTTATCAGCATCTACAAAGGCATGTACAAAGGCATTTTCCCAATTCTCGGACATGTAACTAATCTCGCCATGTATCGTTGAGTTATCATTACCAACATCATGTAACACCACACCTGAAGGTTGGCCAACTTTACCGTTTTCAGCCTCCCATCCAATGTTAGATTCATAAGCATATTGAGGTAGATGATCAATAATATCGTATTGAATTTCTGCTACTTCAAAATTATTTTCTGCAATATAACTATTAATATCCGTAATTGCTTGAGACATTGACATTGCACTCATTGTGCTAAAGACCTGATTCTCATCAATCTCAACACCATGTTCATCTTCAACGGCTTGTGTCAATTCCTTCAGTGTTTCTTCATCAGCTTCAATATTGTCAGCATTTTCTTCTATTAACGCTGTACGTTCCTCAGCAGATTTATTTTCTAATTCATTCGTAAGTGTTTCAGAATCATATTTATATGTAGCTTCTTCTGATTCGTCAGTTGCTGATTTGTTGATCTCTACATCTTCAACTGTCTCTTCAATTTCTTCAGCTTCTTCTATTGATTCTTCAATATTTGTATCAGTTTCATCTATTTTTGTAGCATCAGTAGCTTCTTCTGATTCTGGATTACTTTCTTCTTTTGAGGTTTCTACAGTCTCTTCCTCAGTAGATTCATCTGATTCTACGTTTTCTTCTGCTTTAACTTCAGGGGTAGACTCAGCGTTTTCTTCTAGAGTTTCTTCAACAGTTGAATTAGCGATTTCTACTTCTGTAGTATCCGTTTCTTCTTCAGTTTCCGTATTATTTTCTTCCTGTGAAGGTGCTTCATTTACTTCCTCTGAAGTTGCTTCTGAATCAGCAATTTCTGATGTCACTTCTTCAACATCTTGTGCTGGTTCTTCTACTGGCTCACTTACAGTCGTTGAATCTGAGTTTTCTTCTGTGGTTTCTTCAACAGTGGTTTCTGTACTTTCTAATGTAGTATCCGTTTCTTCTTCAGTCTCAGGATTACTTTCTTCTTGTGAAGGTACTTCAGTTACTGCCTCAGTAGTCACTTCTGATTCTTGAAAAGCTGCTGTTACATTTTCATTAGTGGACGCCGTGTTTTCAACAGTTTCTTCTTCACTTTGGACATCTTCTTCAACCGTTTCTTCTTCCGCTGTCTCATTAGTCTCTGACTCAGTTGACTCTAACTCGTCAACATCTTCATTAACTTCACTTTCTTCATCTTCAAATGTGATTTCTTCGTCTGATTCTAGAGTTTCTTCTGTATTTACTTCTTCAACAATTTCTTCAGAATCGTCACTTTCATCCGTATCGTCATCTGCTAAATTATCAACTTCACCGTCTTCTTCATAGTAAGTTTCTAAATTTTGTTCGTAACTTTTCTCTTCTTGATCAATCTCATCTGCACTAGCGACCATCGTTGAGGCAAGTAAACTTGTAGAAAGTAGGGTTGGGATAATTAAACGATTCTTGTACTTCATTAAAAGTAACCTCCATCAATTAATTTATAAGGCAATTATAGAAGAGTAAAGTCACAAAATTATCAAAATTTACAGAATTTAATACAATTGTAATATAAAAATCCCCCAAAAGTTACAATTAACATACTCGTCTGTAACCGTTGGAGGCCATAAAAAACTATTAATTTGTCTCGTCATTTTCTTTACGTTTTTTTAAAAATCTTTCTTGTGCACGTTTATTTTTTCTTTCTCTGTGAAGGAGGTAACCCCCAATGAACCAAACACCAACAATAGTCATAATTAAACCAACTATAAATTGGAGGGCTGTATAAGTAAAGGGATCGATTACGATACCGAATATGCTGTCTCGCATCAATTTGATTCCGACCCCAGCAATTATAAATGGGATAACAAGTATTAATAAAGCGATAATTTTCTGCATTAACATGCTCCTAATCTAAAATACTAGTTATATTATACATTAAATAATGGCTTAAAAATTTAAGAATTTATGAAATTATTAGGTCTAATATTCTTAATAATTAAACATTCGTAATACACTTTTCTTTTATATATTTTAAAGTTATCCTTAATGTAAAGGCTTACAAAACAATGGATGATACAAGCGTTTTATCTTAAATATTGTATAATGAATGAAGGAGGGATTTTTATTAATTTTGACAGCATGTTAAATCACAACAGGAGTCCTTCTCAGTCTATAGCTTTGGTTCGTGCAAACTCAAATGAGCTCTTAGAAATAGTCAGAGAAACAGTCGAAAAACATGAAATAAAATGGCACCTCTATGATGATGAATCGTTATTAGTGAATTCATTTAAAGATATGGGTTTTGACTATCAGTCCTACGACATAGAATTACATGATGTTAAAGAGGACACCGAAGCTGCTGGCCTAGCTGCTAAAGATATTCACAGTGGTCGGGCCAGTGTGTTAATGAAAGGATTAATATCGACAGGAACAATACTCAAAGCAGTGCTTAATAAGGAATTAGATTTATTAGATAAGAAGGTACTATCACATGTTGCCTTATTCGACATACCGACGTATCACAAGCCTATTATTATCAGTGATGCAGCTATGAACATTGATGTCGACAATGAAAAGAAAGTTAATATTATAGAGAATGCAATAGAGGTCGCAGAAAATCTCAATATCAATAAACCAAAAGTAGCCTTAATTTCTGCAGTTGAAAAAGTGAATGAGAAGATTCATTCTACAGTCACAAATGATACAATTGTAAAAGCTGATTTATTTTCAAATGCGATCGTCGATGGACCAATGTCATATGACTTAGCAATGTCAGCTACTGCTAGTGAAATTAAAGGCTATAAATCTGAAGTTGCAGGTGATGCGGATATTCTCATCATGCCTCACATTGATGCAGGCAACGTTTTATTTAAAGCATTAACAGTATCAGCTGGTGCACATAGTGCGGGTATAATTACTGGTTTAAAAGTCCCATTTGTACTCACATCTCGGGCAGATACTAAAGTAGAAAAATACAATTCAATCAAACTCGCACTACAAATGCTCAACTAAATTTAGGAGGATGTTTAAGATGATATTTACGGAAATGGAACATGGGGATTACGAACAACTTGTATTTTGTCAGGATAAACAAAGTGGCTTAAAGGCGATCATTTGTATACATGATACAACACTCGGTCCAGCCCTTGGAGGTATTAGATTTTGGAACTACGATAAGGAAGAAGATGCAATCACTGATGTGTTAAGACTTGCTAAGGGCATGACATACAAGAATGCTGCAGCAGGCTTAAACCTCGGTGGTGGTAAAACAGTAGTAATCGGTGACGCTTCAAAAGATAAGTCTGAAGCCTTCTTCCGTTCTTTAGGACGTTACATTGAAAACCTTGGTGGTCGTTATATTGCTGCTGAAGACGTCGGTACCACAGTATCAGACATGGACTACATCTTCCAAGAGACTGATTATGTTTGCGGAATTTCTGAGGCATACGGCTCATCTGGTAACCCGAGCCCATTTACAGCGCTTGGATTATTCCGAGCAATGCAGCGTACTGCTAAAGAAGCATTTGGTAGTGATGATCTTTCAGGAAAAACGATCTCCGTTCAAGGCGTCGGAAACGTTGCTTACAGCTTATGTGAGTTACTACATGAATCAGGAGCAAATTTAATTGTTACAGATATTAATGAAAAAGCAGTTCAACGAGCTGTAGATAACTTCGGTGCTAAGGCAGTAGGTTTAGATGAAATATATAGTGTAGATGCTGATATCTTTGCACCGTGTGCACTTGGTGGAATTTTAAATGATGACACGATACCACAACTGAAGGTTAAAGCAGTATGTGGTAGTGCAAACAACCAGCTATTAGACATTGAGAAACATGGACAAATGTTAACGGATGCAGGAATTATGTATGCGCCAGATTATGTCGTTAACTCTGGTGGGGTAATCAATGTTGCTGATGAGCTAGAAGGTTATGACAAAGAACGTGCGACATCTAAAGTTAACAATGTATACAATCAAATCGACAAAATTTTTACGATAGCAAAAGAGCAAAATATCTCACCTCAACACGCAGCTGATCATCTTGCTGAGAGTCGCATTGAAGCCATTCAAAACGTCAAAAGTGTCTTCACTCAAAAAGATAAAAATATTCTAAGTGGTAGAAGAAAATAATGTCTATTTTAACATTAGTAATCAATCTCGGGAGCACGACTACAAAAGTCGCGCTCTACCGAGATTTATCTTGCCTAGAAGTTAAGACCTACTCGCATGACAAGGCTCTAATTTTAATGCCTCTCATAGACCAAAAGTCAGTTCGCTTTGACACAGTGATGGGCTTTTTACGAGAGTGTAATGTAACTGCAGAAGAGTTGGATATCGTCTCAGCACGGGGTGGCCTATTAAGACCCATTGAAGGCGGCACTTATTTAATTAATGAAGAAATGTTAGATGACCTCATTTCTAAGAGATACGGTGATCATGCTTCTAATCTAAGTGGTATACTCGCCAATGAATTTACAAAACAGTACGGTATTAAGGCAGTAATTACTGATCCTGTTGTCGTGGATGAACTGTGTGACGAAGCAAAATATACAGGTTTAAAAGGTGTTAGAAGAACATCAATCTTCCATGCACTTAATCAAAAAGCAGTCGCCAGAAAATATGCAGATTCAATTGATAAAAACTACAAAGACTTGAAGCTTATTGTCGTACATATGGGCGGAGGTATTACTGTTGGTGCTCATAAACACGGCAAGGTTATCGACGTTAATAATGGTTTAAATGGTGACGGACCAATGAGTCCAACACGTGTCGGTTCAGTTCCAGTCAATGCACTATTGAAATATAAAGCCGATAATAATTTAAGTGATGAAGCAATTATTTATACTGCTTCTAAAGCAGGTGGCTTAATATCCCACCTTGGTATAGAAGATGTACGCACTGTCGTTCAAAATATTGAAAATGGAGATAAGCATAGTAAAGAAGTACTTGATGCAATGATTTACCAGATTGCCAAAGAAATCGGCGGAAAAGCTGCCATTCTAAAAGGGCAGGTTGACCAAATCATCTTAACAGGTGGAGTCAGTTATAGTGACTATGTTATCAATGGCATTAAAGAATATATTGCCTACATTGGACCAGTGACCGTTTACCTAGGTGAATTGGAGATGGATGCATTAGCCTACGGTGCATACTCCGTAATTCAAGATAATAACAAGCTAAAATACTATAAAGCAGGTGGTCAATAATGACTAAAAATTACGATACCGTCGTAATCGGTGGTGGAACAGCTGGCTATGTGGCATCAATTAAACTCAGTCAACTTGGTCAGAGTGTTGCTGTTGTTGAAAAAAGTAAGCTCGGTGGTACTTGTTTGAACCAAGGATGTATTCCTACAAAAAGCTTTTTAAAGAGCGGAGAAATGATAGAGAATATGAAAACAGCATCTCGTTTTGGTTTAGAGAATCATACACCATCTTTTGATATTAAAAATATTAATAGTGTAAAAGACAAGGTTGTAAACCAGATGCAAAATGGCATTAAATACTTACTTGATAAGAATAAGGTGGATGTAATTGAAGGTACGGCAACGATTCTTGGGCCCTCACTTTTTTCACCGCTTGCCGGTGCAGTCAGCGTATCCTATGAAGATGAATCTATGGAAAGTGAAGTCCTTGTCAATGACCAAGTGATTATAGCGAGTGGTTCAAGGCCAATAGAATTACCATTCCTTTCATTTGATCATAAGGTTGTCCTATCTAGTAACGACTTAATGCATCTTGAAAATATACCCAAAAAAGTTGCACTGATTGGCGGCGGCGTCATAGGCGTTGAATTTGCGACTATCCTATCATCTTTCGGTAGTGAAGTGACTTTAATTGAAGCGGCTGACCGACTCTTAATTCAAGAAGAAAAAGATGCTTCAAAAGCAGTTGAAAAATCCTTAAAAGACAAAGGTGTCAGAGTGTTAACCGGTCTTACACTGGATCCAGACGATATAGAGATTAAAGATGACCATGGTGAAATAGTGGTGAATGGTGAAAAAGAAAGCTATGATAAAATTATCGTTGCCGTTGGAAGACAACCTAATACAGATCAACTCGGCATTCAAAATACGAAAGCTCAAGTGACTGGTAAAGGTACGATTGAGGTTAATGAGTACTATCAGACTAAAGAATCTCATATTTATGCCATCGGAGATGTTATAAATACGCCTCAACTTGCACACGTTGCGATTGAAGAAGCGGTTATCGCTGCAGAGCATATAGCAGATCAGAAATTACTGACTTTGGACTATAATAAAATCCCTAGATGTGTCTATACCTCACCAGAGATTGCATCAATTGGTATGACCACTGAAGCTCTAAAAGAGAATGGAATAGATTTTAAAAGCCATAAGTTACCTTTACAAACAATCGCAAAAGCTGTGATTGAAAATGGTGGAGAAGGTTTTATAAAGCTAAATGTTTCACCATCAGGTGATATTTTAGGCGCGACAATTGTCGGTGCACATGCGACTGAGTTAATCAACAGTATATCTATTGCAGCATTTATGAATGCATCAACGCTAGAATTATCTAGTGCAACATTTGCGCATCCATCAGTTGGTGAAATCATAAAAGAAGTCGGACTCGATGCAGAAGACATCGCAATCCATGTATAGGAAGGTGAGACATATTGTTATCACATAAAGAAACAGATTTAACTGAATCGGATTTAAAAGAAATGTATAAATTAATGGTCTTATCAAGGCGACTAGATGAACGTATGTGGTTGTTAAACCGTGCAGGTAAGCTACCCTTTGTTATTTCTTGTCAAGGTCAAGAGGCAACCCAAGCTGGTACTGCCTTTGCTTTAGATAAGGAAGTTGACATTCTAAGCCCTTACTATAGAGATCTAGCCTTAGTGACACACTTCGGTATTACACCAGAAGAAACGATGTTATCTGCCTTCGCAAGAGGTGCTGATGTACAAAGTGGTGGACGTCAGATGCCTGGACACTTTTCTAAAAAGGAAAGTAATATTTTAACTCAAGGTTCTACCGTAACGACTCAAGTGATTCATGCTGTAGGTGCGAGTTACGCCTTTAAAATGGATGGTAAAAAAGCAGTTGCCTTAACCACTTTAGGGGAAGGTTCAACTTCTCAAGGGGATTTTCATGAAGGCTTAAACTTCGCAGGTGTCCACGATTTACCATTTATATGTCTAATTGAGAACAATAAGTATGCCATTAGTGTACCGACAAGCCTTCAATATGGAGCAGAAAAGTTGTCTGACCGTGCAATTGGTTATGGTATGCATGGTGAACAAGTAGATGGTAACGATCCAATTGCGGTATATAAAGTAATGAAAGAAGCCCGTGAACGTGCTATTAACGGCGATGGTGCTTCCTTAATCGAAGCCTTATCCATTCGATTAACCCCACATTCTTCTGATGATGATGATAAATATAGAGATCCAGAAGAATTAAAGAAAGATAAGAAAAATGATTGTATAGACTCGTTTAAAACATATTTACTAAGTGAATCTATCGTAGATGAGTCTTGGTTAGAAGAATTAGAAAAAGAAATTAAAGAAACTGTCAATCAAGCAACAAAAAGAGCTGAAGCTGCACCTTATGCAGAACCAGAATATGCGCTTAAACACGTTTATGAGGAGGTAAACAATGGCTAAATTGTCTTATCTCGATGCTATAAAAGATGCATTATTTACTGCCATGGAACAAGACGATGATGTTTTTGTACTTGGAGAAGATGTAGGTAAAAAAGGTGGCGTTTTTAAAGTAACGGAAGGCCTACAAGAAAAATTTGGTGAAATGAGAGTTTTAGATACGCCACTTGCCGAAAGTAATATTGCAGGAACTGCCATTGGGGCAGCGATGGTGGGCAAAAAACCAGTCGCTGAAATTCAGTTTGCAGAATATATTTTACCTGCAGTCAATCAAATATTAAACGAGGCTGCTAAAATTAGATACCGTTCAGACAACGACTGGAATGCGCCACTTGTCATCAGAGCACCATTTGGTGGTGGAATTCACGGCGCACTGTATCATTCACAGTCCATCGAATCAATTTTTGTTTCTACACCAGGTCTAAAAGTCGTTGTGCCATCGAATCCTGCCGATGCAAAAGGTTTATTAATGGCTGCCATTAAAGATAACGATCCGGTCTTATATTTTGAACACAAGAAAGCTTATCGTCTCTTAAAAGGTGAGGTGCCAGAAGGGGAGTATATCGTACCTATTGGACAAGCGAATACTGTCCGGAGCGGGGATGATATTACCGTCATTACTTATGGCTTATGTGTTAATTATGCTGTACAAGCTGCTGAACAGTTATCTAAAGATGGATATGAAGCAGAGATATTAGACTTACGAACATTGTATCCACTTGATAAGGAATCAATTATTAAAGCAGCTTCTAAGACAGGTAAGGTGCTACTTGTAACAGAAGATAATTTAGAAGGTAGCGTAATGAGTGAAGTTTCTGCAATCATCGGTGAAAATTGCCTCTATGATTTAGACGCACCAATTACGCGATTAGCTGGTCCTGATGTACCATCTATGCCATATGCACCACCTATGGAAGACTTCTTTATGATGAACCCAGAAAAAATATACAATAAAATGCTCACACTAAGTGAATACTAGGGAGTGAAATAATGATTGAAATTACGATGCCTAAATTAGGGGAAAGTGTCACAGAAGGTACAATTGAAAATTGGTTGGTCAAAGTTGGGGACCATGTCAATGAATATGATGCAGTATGTGAAGTTAACACGGCAAAGGTAACTGCAGAAGTTCCTTCTGTTTACGACGGTGTAATTAGAGAAATCCTCATTAATGAAGGTGAGACTGTAGAGGTGGGAACACCAATCTATAAAATTGAACCTGACAATGCAGCAGTTAAAGAAGAAGTTGATGAAGAAACTGATGATTCAGAGATAAATGATGTACCTTCAGAAAATAAAGAATCAGATAAAGCTAGTTCAGATAACAATTCTTCTAAACGACTATCACCTGTAGTGATGAGAATGTTGAGTGAACATGGTTTGGATGCCAATAGTATAGAAGGCTCAGGCTTTGAGGGACGAATAACTAAGAAAGATGTAGAAAAATTCATTGCTTCTGACAACCAACAGCAAACTGTAAATAAAACTGATTCAGCACCAAAAGAGACGCCTCATATATCTACACAAGAAACAGGCGTAACAGCTGGTGAGAAAATCAAGGTTAAAGGTGTTCGTAAAGAAATTGCTAAACGCATGGTACAATCAAAAACTGAAATTCCACATGCTTGGCTCATGATGGAAGTCGATGCGACAAATCTAGTAAATTTACGTAACAAACACAAGGCAAAATTTAAAGAAACAGAAGGTGTTAATTTAACTTACTTCTCTTATTTCGTTAAGATTGTTTCTGAAGTACTTAAAGATTTCCCGCTGTTAAACAGTTCTTGGGACGGTGACACAATTACAGTTCATAAAGATATCAACTTATCTATTGCGGTTGCAGACGAAGACCAGCTCTTTGTACCGGTCATAAAAAATGCAGATGATCGTTCATTAAAAGGCATCGCTAAGTCTATCAACGAACTTGCAACTAAGGCGAGAACGAAAAAGTTAACGGGTGAAGACATGGCTGGTGGTACATTTACTGTAAATAATACTGGTGCCTTTGGCTCTGTGCAGTCTATGGGTATTATCAATCAACCGCAAGTTGCGATTTTACAAGTTGAATCCATATTAAAGAAACCAGTCTTCATAGATGATATGTTAGCAGCAAGACACATGGTAAACCTATGTCTATCGATTGATCACAGAGTTTTAGATGGTCTCATGGCTGGAAACTTCTTACAAACAGTTAAACAACGAATTGAAAATATTGACCCAGATCATTCGTCAGTTTATTAACTTTACAAACTTCTTTTAGCGGTCTAGAATAAAAGTAATTACTAGACTCGTCTTGAGTCAAAAAAGGAGTTTTAGTATGGATTTAGATTTTAACCTATACATGCAAGATCTCGTTCAAAATGCTAGAAATGAATTAACTGAATCTGGGTACACAGAATTACGTACACCTGAAGATGTAGATCAAGCTTTAAATAAAGAAGGTACTGCCTTAGTTATGGTGAACTCTGTTTGTGGTTGTGCAGGTGGTATCGCAAGACCTGCTGCAATCCATTCCTTAAACTATGACAAACGTCCAGACCAATTGTTAACGGTTTTTGCTGGTCAAGATAAGGAAGCAACAGAACAAATGAGAGATAGAGCACCAGATTACTTACCTTCCTCACCATCATTCGCATTTTTCAAAGATGGAAAAATTGTCGATATGATTGAAAGACATGAAATAGAAGGTCACGAAATAATGAGTGTAATGACTGGAATTCAAGCTTGGTTTGAAGAACACGGTAAAGAAGTTTAAAAAACACCGGTTTGTGTCCTAGGATACAAACCGGTGTTTCTCATTTTTAAAATGAAGTTAAATATGAGATGCCCATCATTAGTCCTGAAACAACAATCAGTATAATCATGAACCATATGATGAATTTTTGAACGTTTTTATTTTGCATTATTCAACCATCCTCGGTATTTATTGTTATAATAACTATACATGAAGGTAAATCAACATATCAACACTTGGAGGCATTATTTTATGAATAAAGAACGTCTTACAGAGCAATTTTTAGAAATTGTCCAAATCGATTCAGAATCTGGCCAAGAAAGACAAGTGGCAGATTATTTAATCAATCTTCTTAACGAACTTGGACTTGAAGGTTTTGAAGATGACTCACAAAAGACAACCGGTTATGGTGCTGGTAACCTGATTTATACATTAAAAGGGGACAGTAACATTCCACCAGTTGCTTTCATGGTTCACATGGACACAGTAACACCAGGTAATGGTGTTAAACCACATATTGAAGATGGTTATGTTTACAGTGATGGTACAACAATACTAGGTTCAGATGATAAGGCTGGAGTCTCATCTATTATAGAAGCTGTTCGCGTTCTAAAAGAAAAAGGCATTCCACATGGTGATGTAGAAGTCATCATTACAGTGGGTGAAGAAACTGGTTTAGTTGGTGCTAAGGCTTTAGACATTCAGAACATAAAAAGTAAATTTGGTTATGCGGTTGATGGCACAGGTGAAGTAGGTACAGTGGTTAACCGTGCACCATCACAGACAAAAGTTAGAACACAAATCTTTGGTAAAAAAGCACATGCTGGAATTGAACCAGAAAAGGGTATTAGTGCAATCAACATTGCTGCTAAGGCAATTGCAAAGATGAACCTAGGTCGAATTGATGAAGAAACAACTTCAAACATTGGTACAATTACGGGTGGTCAAGCAACAAATATTGTCAGTGACCATTGCGAAATTTTAGCAGAAGTTCGTTCATTGTCTGATGAGAAGTTACAGAGTGAGACAGATAAGATTAAAACTGCTTTTGAAGAAACCGCAAAAGAACTTGGTGGTAGTGCAGAGGTTGATGTTGAATTGATGTATCCATCTCTATATGCAAAAGAAGACGATGTAGTTATAACAACTGCTTCAGAAGCGATTAAAAACATTGGCCGTACGCCTAATGTCATCAGTCTTGGTGGCGGTAGTGACGGTAATATCTTCCATGGAAATGGTGTGACGACAGCTATTTTAGGAGTTGGATACGAATATATCCATACAACAAGTGAACGCATGCCATTAGAAGAACTTTATAAAATGACAGATTTAATTGTTGAGATTGTTAAAGTTCATCATAAAAATGAAAGTAAATAAATTATAAATAGCACCGTACATTAAGTTTATAGGCCGTTAATGATGCCAAGTAACTTAATATACGGTTCTTTAATTTTAATCATCGATTGCTTGCCAAACTTGAATTTTGGTTGTTGGATCCTCAATTTCATAAGTATGTTTGATTAATTCTAATGAGAAGTCACAAGTCAAATTGACATCTTCTTTAAAGTGCCAACGTCGAAAGATGTATTTATAGACGTCCCCAATTACTGTTGAAGGATAGCCTTTGGTGTCAAAAATCTCATAGTTCATAGATTCAGTGTAAGTTTCATCAAACGGTGTATTTTGATTACTTGTGACCCCGACAAATATTTCCATTTCATCATCAATCGTTCTTTCTTGAACAAAAATACCTTTTATAAAGCCATCATTGTATTTCAAAAGTTCATCAATTAAGCCATCTCTTTCTAGGACTCTCAAAAATTTATGCTTATATTCCGGACGGTAGGTATTTAGGTCGAAATATTGAGCAATGCCAGTGAGCCTAAAACTTTCTACAAAACTTCGATATGATGGATACTTTGGTTTTTTTGATGGTACAACCTCAAAAGCAATTTGCTCAAGTTGATTCATCTCTTTAAAATAACGATCTGTTTCATGCACTGATATCCCAAATGTTTTTTTGTACATCGCTTTAAATTTTTCTAAATCTCTATAACCATAGTACTTAATAATATCAATAAGCCGGCGGTGGCCCTCATATACTTCAAATGAAATCTCAGTCAGACGACGTTTTTCCTGATATTCAGCAGGTGTCATACCAACTAGGGAAGTGAAAATGGTGAGAAAAGACTTTGGTTCTACCCCCATCTTATCTAGTACATCTGAAAAATCTATATTCTCTCTTAAATGATCTTCTATGTATACGATAAATCTTTCTACAAATCTAATAGTTTCCATATTATCACCTTTTTTAAATTGCTCATCATACCACCTAATATCATACCACAAGTCATATTGTGATATAATTAAACAAGAAAAATTGAGGTGTCAAAATGAGATTAACTGTTCTTGGATCCGGTGCAGGCTTACCGTCAAAAGATAGAAATACACAGAGCATTATTATAAACTGTGTTAGCGAATATAATGAATATATCCTTATCGATGCTGGAGAAGCCTTACAACACCAGATTCTTCATACACATATAAAGCCCGCTAAAATCAAAAATATTTTTATAACCCATCTACATGGCGATCACATATTCGGCTTGCCAGGTTTTCTATCGTCTAGGGCATTTCAGGGTGGGGCAGATATTCCTTTAACAATCTATGGACCAAAAGGGTTGGCTGAATGGTTAGAAGTTACATTTAGATTGTCTGAGAGCACTTTAAACTACCCGTTAACGATTATCGAAGTTGAAGATAAGGCTAACTACGATATAAATGGCTTTACTGTCACTGTACACGCTTTAGATCATGGCATTGAGTCCTACGCTTATTTCTTTAATGAGCACGACAAGTTAGGCGGCTTGAACAAGGATAAGTTGCTTGACCTTGGCATTAAACCTGGCCCCATATATGGACACATAAAAGCTAGTGAAACGTTCACCTTTGACGATGTTACTTATCAGTCCAAAGATTTCATTGGCGAAGATATTAAAGGCATAAAAATCGCTGTTCATGGGGATACGAGACTTATAAATAATCCACTTTATTTAGCTGATTTGTACCAAGCAAATCTCATTGTCCATGAAGCCACATTTTTAAATAATGAAATAGAAAAAGCACATGATTATTTCCATTCGGAATTAAATCAAGTGCTCCAAAATTTTAAAGATTTAAATTATCAACAGCTAGTGTTTGTTCATATTAGCAGCCGGTATACCGATCAGGATATCGAAGTTGTTAAATCACAATTACCTGACAACGTCTTTATTGCTCATGATTACTTCGAACTTCCCATCCCGCGTACTGTTCAATAAAGGATTGAACAGTGCTGCGGTATTTTTTTTGATTGCGGTTAAATGATTCTACATGATCGCCGCGTTCTGGATACCAAGCTTTTTTTGGTCCTTTCTTCTTTTTATATAGGGCTAAGGTAGATTCATACGGAATGAATTTGTCTTTTTTAGAGTGAATGAACAAAATGGGCTGCTCAATCTGATCGATGACTTTAATAGGTGAGAGTTCATAAATACTATAGTGGCTTCTAAGTTTAAGTATCAGATAGGTAAAGAACAAGACAGGTGCGGTGGCAGTCTTAGATATTGATTGATAGACAGATGTTAATTGCTCACTAAAGCGAGCAAATGACGCATCTGAAATGTAAAATTCTGCTTCATTAGAAAGCTCTCCTGCATAGAGTAACATTGTTGCAGCACCCATAGATTCACCATGAATACCGAAGCGAATATCTGACCCATATGTTTTCTTCAATCTTTCTATAACAGATTCTAAATCAAATTTTTCATAATACCCATAAGTTGAATCTATTCCACCAGTTTTCCCGTGCCTTCTAGCATCATAAACCACACAATTGTAGCCCATATCTGTAAACATATGTACATACTTACTTGAACTTATGCTGTTTTCAGATACACCATGTAGGAGGACCATCCAATGATTCGTCTCATGTGGATGGTAAAAGGTCGAGTGAATGTCGTAACCAAATTTAGACGGTATTTTCACTTCATTCTTTGGCATATTCTTTAAGACTTCTAAATTCATTCTCTTACCGCGTGTTTCTCTTCTAATTATGATTTCAATTTCTCTTAATTTGAAAAACATAATCTGACTTGATGCATAATAAGCAACAGAAGTTAGTATAGTTAACACTGATAAGATCAATATAAAAAACCAGGATTTATACTGTTTCAAATTCTTACCTCCTCACATTTCACAACAATTATTATATCATCAGTTTTAGAAATATAAATTTTTATTTTTTGACAGGGATTGTGATATATTTATAATAACTTTTACAAGGTAGGGATTATAATGACGGATGAACATTTAATTGAAAAAACAAAATCAGCGGAAGATATCTACCAAGGTAAAATCATCGATGTAAAAAAACTAACCGCAGAACTTCCTGACGGCAGTGAGGCTTTTAGAGAAGTCGTCTATCATAAAGGTGCTGTTGCACTAATCGTAAAGGATGATACATCAATGTACTTTGTCCGCCAATTTAGAATATCGACAGATGAAGTACTGTTAGAGATCCCAGCTGGTAAGGTTGAAACTGGCGAACACCCTGACGACACAGCAAGAAAAGAGCTCAAAGAGGAGACAGGTGCAACGGCAGAATCATTAGATAAATTATATGAATTTTATGTCTCTCCTGGATTTTCTAATGAATTGATTCATTTATATAGTACAAAAAATGTTTCATTTGATAATATGGAACTTGAAGATGATGAATTTCTAGACCTAGTAAAAATACCGTTTCAAGAACTAAAAACACGTATGCATAACGGTGAATTTAGAGATGGAAAAACTTTAGTTGCAGTTCACCATGTGCTCGCCGAAAAAGGTTATTTATAATAATTCTAAATAGTATTGAAAATCTTTCTCAATCATGTATAATTGTTATAAATAAGAAATTGAAATTAAGTAGGTGCTGTTGTGGAAAAACGAATAGAGAGAATTAAAGAAGCATTGCATGAGGCTCGCTATAAATTGACTCCACAGCGTGAAGTGACTGTGAGAGTCTTATTAGAAAACGAAAGCTCACATTTAAGTGCTGAAGATGTATTTATGAAAGTAAAAGATAAGTACCCTGAAATTGGACTAGCGACAGTTTATCGTACCTTAGAATTATTAAATGAATTAAATGTACTAGATAAGGTGAATTTTGGAGATGGTGTCGCACGATATGATCTTCGTAAAGAAGGTGCGAAACATTTTCATCATCACTTAATCTGTACACAATGTGGTTCAGTGGAAGAAGTAGAAGAAGATTTACTACCAGAGGTGGAGAAGATTATCGCTCATGAATTTAACTTCCATGTTATCGATCACCGTTTAACTTTCCATGGTATTTGCAGAAACTGTCAAGAGAGAGATGGCAATAGTCATGTTTAAAACGCATATTGACGAATATTTAAGGTATTTGAAAATAGAAAAAGGACTTAGTGATGCTTCTATATCTTCCTATAATCAAGATTTAAAAAAGTATAGTCAATTTTTAGAAGATCAAAATGTTACGAGGGTAGAATCAATTACTGCAGAGACTCTCGTAACTTTTTTGCAGTTTTTGACTTCAGAAAATAAGAGTGCCAAAACAATCAGACGCATGCAATCGACCTTAAAGAATTTTCATCAGTTTTTACAAATTGAACGCATCACTGAAAATAATCCGGCACTCCGCTTACAAACACCAAAAGAAGAAAAAGCTTTGCCAGTCGTCTTAACGATTGAAGAGATGGAACGTTTATTGCAGTCACCAGACCAAACGACTCAAGATATTAGAGATAATGCGATGATGGAGCTGTTGTACGCTAGTGGACTCAGAGTCAGTGAACTGATTAATTTGAATATATCTGATTTAAATTTAGAGATGGGCTTTATACATGTTTATGGTAAGGGTGAAAAAGAAAGAATTGTACCCACTACAGAATATGTTGCAAAAAAATTAACGAATTACATAAAAAATTACAGACTTAAGTTGCTAAAAGACGAAAATATCGATACACTTTTTTTAACGAATCGTGGGAAAGGTTTCACGAGACAAGGCTTGTGGAAAACAATTAAAAAGTATGTCAGAGACAGCGGTATTGATAAGAATATAACACCGCATACTTTTAGACATTCCTTTGCAACACATTTAATTGAAAATGGGGCGGATTTAAGAGCGGTTCAAGAAATGCTCGGACACTCTGACATTTCAACAACACAAATCTATACTCAAATTTCTGCAGGTAAAATTAGAGAGATGTATAAGCAGTTTCATCCAAGAAAGTAGGTAAATTTTATGTTTAAGAGAATTCATTTAATCGTGCTAGATTCAGTTGGAATTGGAGAAGCACCAGATGCTAAAGACTTTGGAGATGAGGGTACACATACCTTACGTCACACTTTAGAATCTCATCCAAATACTTTGCCAAACCTCGCACAACTTGGTTTAGGTAATATCGATGACTTACCAGGCGTAGATCAAGTTGATCAAACAACAGGTTTTTACACAAAAATGCAGGAAATTTCAAAAGGTAAAGATACAATGACTGGCCACTGGGAAATCGCTGGTTTAAATATTAATACAGCCTTTAAAGTATATCCAGATGGTTTCTCTGACAAATTACTAGACAAGATTAAAGAAGCAACAGGTCGTGGCATTGTGGGTAATAAGCCTGCTTCAGGTACGGATATTATTGAAGAGTTTGGGGAACATCAAATTGAAACAGGTGACCTGATTATCTATACTTCAAATGACCCAGTACTTCAAATTGCAGCAAACGAAGAAGTGATTCCACTTGAAGAACTCTATGATATCTGTGAAAAGGTACGTGAGATGACAAAAGATCCTGAATTCTTAGTCGGCAGAGTCATCGCACGTCCATTTGTTGGCAAGAAAAAAGGTGGGTTCAAGCGCACAGAAAATCGCCATGACTATGCCCTTAAACCTTTTGGACAAACAGTCTTAAATGCCCTAAAAGATGAAGGCAAGGATGTCATTGCGATCGGTAAGATTAACGATATCTTCACAGGTAGCGGTATCACTGACTTTGTGCGTACTAAAAGCAACGATGACGGTGTCGATAAGCTACTTTCTGTTATGGATAGAGATTTTGATGGTTTATCATTCTTAAACTTAGTGGATTTTGATGCTGAGTATGGTCATAGACGAGATCCAGTAGGTTACAGTAATGCCTTAAAAGAATTCGATGATCGTTTACCTGAAATTACTTCTAAATTAGGTGAAGATGAGTTACTCATCATCACTGCAGACCACGGTAATGATCCAACTTATACTGGTACAGATCATACTAGGGAATATGTACCACTATTAATCACTTCAGGTAAAGACTTGAATTACGGTGAAATTAATCAGTGTCAAACATTTTCTAACATCGCTGCAACGATTGCAGATAATTTCGATGTTGACTATAAAACACACGGTAAAAGCTTCCTTGGGGAACTGAAATAATGAACAAGGCAAAATACATTATTTTCTTTGGCATACTATTGATGTGTCTAATCTGGGGATTTGTTTACTGGTTTGTAATTGTATAGATAATATTGGTTTTTGATTTTGGTTTTTAGTCAGGGAGGGATCTTGTATATGAGATTCCTCTTTTTTTGGATTAAGTCCATAATTTTGTGTAATAAAGAAAAAGAGTCAAATCAGATCTCTATAGTACAATGTAGTTACCAGACAAACATTGATGGGAGAGATATGAAATGACTCAATTAAATTTTAACTTATGACTTGATATATTAATAGCACTATTTTTCAATTCTGGTGTTAGAATTATATGTATAATTGTTCTAAAAACTAAAAATACTGTCCTCCTAAAGATAATTATTGATGATTAACAAGTATAACAGGGACGTTGAGTTCTCATCACCATTCAAACACTCTAGGATAGGGACGTTGAGTTCTCATCACCATTCAAACACTCTAGGATAGGGACGACGATCCTTCATCACCATTCAAAATCAAATCAACTCAATTCACCTTATTGTTCAGTGCTTCTAAGCGTTTTTGGATCACGTCTGATCGATCTCGCATGCTGTGTTTGTGTGTGATCTGCACATTGGTTTCGAAATTTGCCAGCATTGTTGTCATAAATTGACTAAAGGAATCGAACTCGTTCTCATGCGCATTGTATAATGCCTCCCAGACCCAGTCTTGAACAGGAAATTGCATGGGCACAAAAGATTTATTGGGGATCTCTTGATAGCGCCTCTCTATTTTATTGATAAATCCATCTTCAAATCCGAATACACTCAAATCATATTGATTATCTTCATATAGTTTTAATGCGCGTTTATATGACGTTGTGGCGCCGATTACATTATCTCTTCTGTAGTGATATTCACCTGTAACAATCAAGACAATGAATACTTCAGCATCCGTTTTTGTGAAATTTTCTTTATCTTTCCATACATCTTCCATGATTTCATGGCATTCAAAGTAATCTTGCTTTATAATTAATTCGTTAAAGAATTCAATGATAGTGTTTTTATTAATTGGTATCACTCCTGAAATAGAGGTTATATAATGTCATCATATAAAGTGGAATTGGATGTTTTTGAAGGTCCTTTGGACTTACTTTTACACCTTATTAAAGAATTAGAAATTGATATATACGATATTCCTATGAAACTTCTTACTGAACAGTATATGGAATATATCAATCAGATGAAAGTACTAGAGCTCAATGTTGCCAGTGATTATTTAGTTATGGCAAGTGAGCTTGTTAAAATAAAAAGTCATATGCTACTACCTGAACCTCAGTATGTTGACGAGGAATATGAGGATCCACGTGGTCCCTTGATGACTCAACTTATAGAATATCAAAACTATAAGCAATATGCAGAGGAATTGAACAAGATGAAAGAAGAACAGAGTAAGTATTTCATCAAAGCACCGCATGATTTTTCAGATGATATGGACGAAAGGGAAGACCTAACATTTAACTTGAATGACTTATTAGACGCTTATAACAAAGTAAAGTCTCGCGTGAGCCTTTCTGAAGACGCATATGTTGTGGTCAGTCCTGATGAGTATTCAAAAGAAGATGCTGTCGCTTTTATCGATAAAAGTTTTAGTGGTCGTAAAATACTAAAAATGACTGAATTGCTTACTTTTAACGAACCGAAAACAAAGGTTGTACAAGTATTTATTACAATTTTAGAATACATCAGTCAGAACTTATATCGTATCAACACGATTACGAGTGATGATTTTGAACTTGAAAGGTTGGTTTAAGCTTGGAGAAAATTAACATTATTGAAGGGCTCTTATATATCGCAGGTGACTTAGGTTTAAGTGAAGAAGCTTTAATCATGCACGTGCCAATCACAAAGATCCAACTTGAAAATGAAGTAAATGCATATAGTAAAGAACAGTATGTTATTGAAAGACATGGGGATATGTACTATTTGAAGACGAGTCCAGAAATGGAGAAATATATTAGCCGGGTACTTGCCGATCGTCCTCAAAAGAAATTGTCCCAAGCATCTCTCGAAGTTCTAGCTATTATTGCTTACAACCAGCCAATTTCAAGAAATGGTATTGAAACTGTACGTGGCATTGCGTCAGATGGACCAATTTCAACATTGATTAATAAGGGACTAGTGAAAAAGAAGAACATTCAAGATGAACGCGCTAGTCATTTTGAAACCACCCAACACTTTCTAGAGGTATTTGGCCTTAAATCTTTAAGTGATTTACCTAGTGATGATATGATTAGTGAACAAGAAGAGATTGACTTATTCTTCAATAGTCTAAAGGAGTAAAACACATGACAAGTACACGTATTAATAAGAAAATTGCTGATGCTGGAATTACTTCCCGTAGAAAAGCAGATAATCTAATTGAAGAAGGTAGAGTAACAATCAACGGTAAAAAAATTACAGAACCTGGTATAAAGGTAACAGATAAGGACCAGGTGAAAGTCGATGGTGTCATCATTACTAAAGAAGAACCTGTGCATATTTTATACTATAAGCCAACAGGTGAAATCTCATCTGCCGAAGACGATAAAGACCGTGAAACTGTCATTGATGCCTTTGATGACATTGATGCGAGACTCTACCCAGTTGGTCGTTTAGATTATGACACTTCTGGAATCTTACTCGTCACTAACGATGGTGAGTTTACCCAACACATGACACATCCTAAATATGAAATGAATAAAACTTACAGAGTAAAAATAGATGGCGTTTTACTTCGTCATCAACAAGATGAAATGCGACGAGGTATACGTTTAAGTGATGGTAAGACAGCACCGTGTGACTTAAAAGTGATCAGAGATAAGAGTGGTAAGGACATGATTTTAGAAATTTCTATCCACGAAGGACGTAACCGACAGGTAAGACGTATGTTCGAACATTTCGGCTTAAACGTGACAAAACTCACTCGTATCCGCTTTGACTTTCTAACACTTGAAGGATTGAAAGAAGGCGACTATCGCTACTTAAAACCACATGAAGTTAAAAAGCTCATCGCTAACAGTAAAAAGTAAGTCGTAAATGTCATAATAATGTCAAACCGCCATAAAATGAGTTGTGTTATAATTGGCACTATGCACGCATTTTATAGCGGTTTTATAATATATTGAAAGGAGCCTAACTTTGAAAAAAAGTACAAGGAAAGTCGTTCGTACAGGAACGATTATTACAATAGCAGCACTATTAGGTTTAACACTTTACCTAAACTTAAGAGATGGTTCCCAAACAGTAAATGTTGGTGACGAAGCAGTGGATTTCAAGCTTGAGACGCTAGATGGGGATGAAATTCAACTATCACAACTTACTGATGAAAAAGGGGTTATCTTAAATTTCTGGGGCACATGGTGTAAACCATGTCGCGAAGAAATGCCCGATATGAACCAAGTATATAATGAAGGCCATGAAGACTATGAAATAATTGCTGTCAACGTTTCTGAAAATCCTCAGCAAATTTCACAATTTATTTCAGGCTTATCTGAAGACTTGGATTATCCGATTGCACTCGATCCAAATCGTAGTGTCACAAAGGCTTATAATATCGGCCCTTTACCAACAACAATAGCGATTAATAAAGATGGTGAAGTTGTGAAAAAACAGGAGTATCAACTAACTAAAGAGGACATACATGCCTTTATAGAGTCTTCTGTAGAATAGGATGAACTTAATGAACACTAAAGATAATAATGAAGAAGTAAAAGAAAATAAGAATGATATTACATGTAGTCATTGTGGCCATGTCAATCCACCGGGGACGCAACTTTGTCAGTCCTGCGGTAAGATGATTAATGAAAACTATGACAAGAAGAAAATTAAAGATTTAATGCGCTATGACGGTAGTGCAGTACGTTCCAAAGTGAAGTCTAAAAGTATCTTTGATAAGATTTGGAACTTCTTCACATCCATTAAGGTGGGTGTCGGTATCATTGCAATAATCGCAATTGCTGCTGCTATTGGAACAATCTTACCACAGGAATACTTTATTCCGATTGGTGCAGACCCACTAGAGCACTACACCGAACAATATGGAACATTTGGTATGTTGTATTACAAACTTGGCTTTACTCAGCTGTATTCCTCTTGGTGGTTTGTTTTACTTAACGGTCTATTGGCTTTATCTATTATTGCAGCGAGTGTCGATAGAGGTGTACCTCTATACAAATCATTAAAAAATCAACGTGCGAAAAAACACGATTCATTCTTTAGACGCCAACGTTTAAACAACAACTATGACAATGTTAGTAAAGCACCTGAAATTGTTAAATCGTTTGAAAACAAAAAATACAAATTAACTCAGGACGGGAATCATTACCTATTAGAAAAAGGTCGTTTATCTAGATGGGGCCCATACATTAACCATACTGGTTTAATTATTTTACTCATCGGTAGTATGCTTAGATTCTTCCCAGGGGTATATGTTGATGAAATTATCTACGCTCAAGAAGGTGAGACTGTAAGTGTCCCGACAACGAACGGTAAATATTACGTCAAAAACGAAAGTTTCACAATCGATACGTATGATGAGGAAAGTGGAACAGTATTTGATGAATCTCTACAAAACAACATGGAAATGACCATCAGTAACTTCCAAACAGACATTACATTTTATGAAAACCAAACAGCTGATGTTGTAGGATCATCTCCTGAGCTAGAAGAGGTTGACAAATATAGTATTAGAGTAAACCATCCTTATGTATTTGAAGATTATCAACTTTATCAATCTTCTTACGATAATTCACAGATGAAATCGATGACCTTTAGACTAGAAGATAGTGAAGGTAACACGCTAGGTGACAACTTCACGGTAGAACTTGATGACCCAGAAGATTCTTATCAAATTACCGAAGACGTTAGTATCGATATGCGTGCCTATGCACCAGATTTTTTAGAAATAGATGACAACGGTACATTGATTACGGCAACACCTGTACCTACAAACCCTGCCTTTGTATTTGAAGTAGATGATGGTGAAAAACAAGAGCTGAGCCTACTTCAAATTATGAATTCGACTGATATTACACAAGATAATGAGTACAACATTCGCTTTGTAGAAGCAGAAGATCATATGGCAAGTGTACTGACCTTGAAAAAAGACTTAGCAATGCCTTATATGGCAGCTGGCTTTATCATCTTCTTAATCGGACTCTTTATTGGTTCATATATCAATCACCGTAGAATTTGGATTAATGCAGAAGGTGACACAATGAACATCGCTGCACATACGAATAAAAACTATTACGGTATGAAGAAAGAAATGAATACAATATTAGAATCATATGAATTCGAGGCTATGAAAGATAAAGAAGAAGAGGAATCGAATTCGAAAGGATAGTGTTTAATATATGGATGCAACATTTTTATCAATAAGTAATACACTCATATTCATCGCGTTTATCATGCTACTCGTCGCACTGATTCCACTCGGTATCAGTATCAAGTCAAAGTCAAAGACCAAAAAGTATGAAAAAATTGCGCTTTGGATGATTATTATTGCCTTTATCTTAGAATTAGGCTATTTCGCTTTCCGTTGGATGGCGACGGGACATGCACCGGTATCGAACATGTATGAATTTATTGCCATGTTCTCAATCATGCTCATCGGTGGTTATCTAATTACGTACCATTACTTTAAAACTAAAATATTCGGTTTATTTGCAATACCGATTTCCTTATTATTACTTGGATACGGTAGTCTGTTCTCAACAGATGTTCAACCATTAATACCAGCACTTCAGAGTAGCTGGCTAGCCATTCACGTTATTACTGTAACCTTATCCTATGGTATACTTTCAATGAGTGCTGTAGCAGGATTGATTTACTTACTTAAAGCCATTCCTGCAGATGAAAAATCATGGCGCGCAAGATGTTTAGAAATGATAATGGTCGGATTAGTAATTGTTGCAACATATATTGTGACAACACTCGTGATGAAAGAAGTCGTCGGTTACAATGATGAATTTTACTACACAGATCAAACTGGACAACAAGTAATTGCCGAATATCATTTACCAAGTTTAATTAACTACCAGGACGCAATTCCTGTAGAACACCTTGGAAACAATGAGTTTGAACCAACTGAACATTTCCATCTAGGTATTGATTTACCTCCAGTAATTAAAGCGGACTCACTTAATACTGTCCTATGGTCAATTATTTTAGGTATCGTCGTCTATGGAATCGTTCGATTAATACTCAGAAGACGAATCTTTTCACTCTTTAAACCATTAACTAAGAAGGTCGATCTTATCTTAATGGATGAGATTGGATATCGTTCGGTTATTATCGGCTTCCCACTATTTGCTTTAGGTGGCATCTTCTTCGCTGCAATTTGGGCACAGATGGCATGGAGTAGATTCTGGGGCTGGGACCCGAAAGAAACATGGGCCTTTATTACTTTCATGTTCTATACGATTTTCCTTCACTTAAGAATTAACAGAGGTTATGAAGGTGAAAAATCTGCATGGTTAGCAGTGGGCGGTTTCCTACTTATTCTGTTTAACTTAATTGCAATCAATATGATTGTGTCCGGCCTACATTCATATGCATAATACGAAAAGAGGGTTACAATGACAGAAAAAATATTGCTTGTTGATGATGAAGAACGGATTAGAAAGTTACTGAACCTATATTTAACAAGAGAAGATTATGAAATAGTTGAAGCTGACAATGGTAAAGATGCCTTGTCAATTGCAATGAATGAAGATTTCCATGTTATCTTATTGGATTTAATGATGCCTGAGATGGATGGAATAGAAGTTGCAAGAGAGCTTCGTAAGGAAAAATCTACACCTATTATTATGCTAACAGCTAAGGGGGAAGAAGCAGATCGTGTTGAAGGTTTAGAAGTCGGTGCTGATGATTACATTGTCAAACCTTTCTCACCACGAGAAGTTGTGCTTAGAGTCAAAGCGATTTTGAGACGTTCTTCAGAAACTGCCTTTATCGAAAAAGATACTTCTGCAAAGGATATTGTCGTCTTTGAACACTTGGTCATCGACAATGATGCACACAGAGTATTAGCTGATAATAAGCGTGTAAACTTAACACCTAAGGAGTATGAACTCCTATTATTCCTGGCTAAAAGTCCAGATAAGGTGTTCAATCGTGAAGAACTGCTTAAAGAAGTTTGGAATTACGATTTCTACGGTGACTTAAGAACTGTAGATACACATGTCAAGAGACTGAGAGAGAAATTGAATAAAGTATCTCCAGAGGCAAGCCAGATGATTCATACAGTATGGGGAATCGGCTATAAATTTGGGGTAAACGACAAATGAGTTTTTTCTCCAGTGTCGTAACAAAACTGTGGTTTACTATCTTAATGATAGTGACTACAGTTTTAATTATATTGTCCATCGTTTTAAGTCTTTTTTTTAGAAATTATTCTTTAGATATTACAGAGAGACAATTAGAAAAAGAAGTGAGCCGAGTAGAGAATGTCATCTTAAGTAATCATTCTCTAACCTCACAAGAAACATATTTAGCTGCAGAGGAAAATTTAATCATCTACTCTAATGGTCAGGTTATTACTGGAGACCAATCTACTGCTGAAAACATCTATGAAGAAATCATTAATTCAGACTCTGCAGAAAATACCTTTATTTTTAGAGATGAAGATAATCACGAACTCATGGTAAAAGTTTCTGATCTAAGTCGGTATTTTAATGAAGACACAGCGATCATTATGTTTAGTGATTTAGATGCCTTGAATCAGTCATTCTTTACCGTATTAATGATTATTCTAATCAGTGCAATTACCTTATTCTTGATTACAACCTTCTTTGCATTTTTCTTGATTTCTAGGATTACCAAGCCGCTAATCGCCTTAAAGAACTCAGCTTTTTCTACGGCTACTGGTGAATACAATAATTTAAAAGTAACATCTCGAGATGAAATAGGGGAGTTAACACTCGCATTTAATAAGATGAATGATAATATTAAAAGCACCATTTCAGAGCTGACACATGAGAAAAATTTAAGAGAGAATGTGTTCTCATCACTAACGAATGGTATTCTTTACTTAAATACCAATGCGGAATTAATCTATAGTAATCAGGCAGGATTAAATTATTATAGCCTATTCGAAGAGAATGAGCAGAATGGTTATTTTTCATCCTTAATTAAAGTTGTTGCGAGAGACAATCGACCACATTTAGAACGTCTCGACATAGATGATATGCACTTACAACTTGCTATGTCTCCAGTGGAATCAAACGAGGAACAAAGTGGTGTAACGGTCTTGATTTGGGATATTACAGATGAAATTAACACAGAGAAGATGCGTTCAGAATTTATTTCCAATGTCTCCCATGAATTAAAAACACCAATGGTCATGCTTAGTGGATACTCTGAAGCACTCTTAGATGACATCGTGACTGATCCGGAGGAAGTAAAAGAAATGGTGTCGATTATTAAAGATGAGTCGGACCGCATGAACAAACTCGTAAACGAACTTTTAGTTATAGCGAGAATGGATTCGGACGAAGTCCTTTATGATATTGTCGATCAGGACTTTAAACCACTTCTCGATAAACTACGTCACCGCTTTGACTACGAATTAAAAGAAAAAGAAACTAAACTACTTTTCGATGTTGAAGATGGGCCGATTATTTTCCCACACGATGCAGATAAGATGAATCAAGTACTGACAAATTTATTAAACAATGCCATCCGTTACACTAAAGCTAATGATACGATTACTATTTCTGCAAAACAGAATAGTGAAAACCATGTTACCATCAAGCTATCAGATACGGGAACTGGCATTAAACGTGAAAACATAAAACATATATTTGATCGTTTCTATAAGGTCGATGAAGCACGTACAAGAGGTAAACACGGAACCGGCTTAGGCTTGTATATTGTAAAAAATATCATCGAAAAACACGGTGGTGAAATATCAGTAGAGAGCGATTTCGGAAAAGGTACAACATTTATTATTACTATGCCTAAAACTAGAAGGGATTGATATCAATAGATAGACAACGACTAAGAAAAATCATCAATATTAGTATCCTGAGTGCATTATCATTTATATTAATGCTCATTCAGTTTCCTTTACCATTCCTACCACCATTTCTGATGCTTGATTTGTCAGATATACCTGCCTTTATAGGCTTCATACTTTTTGGTGGTTTAGGCGGCTCATTAATTATTATTATGAAAATTGTGCTGTACAGTTTGCTGGTTGCCAGTGAGCCAATAGGCCCAATTGCGAACCTTTTAGCAGCATTTTCATTTTTACTGCCTGTCTTCTTTTTTTACTACAAGAAGAAAACAGTCAAACGCCTCATTTACGGCTTTGTAACAGGTACTTTAATGCTCATTCTTTCTTTAGCAGTGTTGAACTATTTTGTACTACTCCCTGCTTATGGTCTGATTGTCGATCAAACAGACATCATAAATAACTTAAGAGTGGTCGTTACTGCCGGAATAATTCCATTCAACTTAGTCAAAGGAATTATTTTGAGTATTATATGTTATATCATCTACATTAAGGTGATTCCAGTAATTCAAAGACAAAATTAAGAAAGAAAAAATAAGGATGAGAAATCTTTTGATTTCTCATCCTTATTTAATATTATCTATTCATACTTCAATGGATCACCATCAAATGGTTCTTCTTCAACTTTAATTGAATCTGTCGGACAGCCATCAAATGCATCTTCCATATCTTCCAGAAGATCTTCTGGTACAGCAGTAATGCCTTTATTGTCATCTAAGATAACATAAGCAATACCGTCATCATCATAATCATAAATATCTGGTGCTGCTGCTCCGCAGGCGCCGCATGCGATACAAGTATCTTGGTCAACGATTGTGTATTTCTTAGCGCACATAAAAATTTCACCTCTTAACCTTTACGATTGTTCATTGTTATTTTAAGAGAAAATCAAAAATATATCAATGAACAATAATTGAACATACAACAATACGACTAAAGACTGATAACTCTTTAAATGTTGGTACAAACAATATATAATTAAAATTAGAATTCTGTGACTAGGAGAATGCGGTATGAAAGATGATTTTTATAAAGATATGAACCATAAGCGGGCAGATGAAGAAAAGCCTGACAAGACCGATTCTAAAAATGGTAACAAGGATGGCGAAAGACAAACGCTCAGTCGTAGTGCACGCCACAAAAATAAAGATAATCAAAAAGAAGGAAATCCAAAGAAAAATAATTCTGCAAAAGAAAAAAAGAACAAGAATGAAGATAGCCTCACTGATAAAATTCAGGCTTATTTCAGCTCGGAAAATAATCAAAAGAGAAAAGCTGCTTTTATCGGCACGTTAAAAGGCTATCAAAATCGTATTAAGAACGAGCTTAAAGTGTCAAAAGAAAAATTAGGTGGCATCGGTAACCAAACTAAAGCAAAAGCGAATACTAAAAAGAAAAGTGATAACAATGAAGGTAGAAAATTACCTTGGATTCTCGGTCTCTTAGTATTGATTCCAATTACTTTATTACTCGCATTCTTAATATTTTCTAACTTCTGGCCATCATTAGATGATGAAATTGAGCTCGCAAGTTCTGAATCAGAAGAGACGAATGAAGCCGAAGAAAATAATAACACAGCTGAGTTCAATGCAGAACTTGAAGAACAAAAGAAAGAACATGAAAGACGATTAGCCGAAGGTCGAAATAATACTTCAAGTTCCGAAGACTTAGAAGTCAATTATTCTGAAGAAGAGCTAGAAGCACTCGAAAGTGAATCTAGAAATGCGATTCAAGACAAAGAGTCTGATGAGTCAAGCAGTAACGACCAGGAGAATACAGAAGATAGTAATACTGAAGAAAACTCAAATGAGTCAGAGTCAGCGAGCGAAGATACTCAAACTGAAGATTCAACAAACAATGAGAACCAGACTGAAGCAAATACAGAAGCAAATCAAGAAACAGAAGTAGCCAACCAAGAAACAGAAGAAAATCAGACAACTAATGCCAATGCCTCCCATACAGTAACCACTGAGGATAACCTTTATAGAATTGCCATTCAATACTATGGTGATGGTAGTTCAGAAAACGTTCAGAGAATTAGAGAGGCAAATGGCATAAGTGAAAATGAAATCTCTGTCGGCCAACAATTGATAATACCGTAATATGAAAGTAGGACACAACATGACAACGTTAAGAATAGCCATTGACGGCCCAGCTGCTGCTGGTAAGAGCACGATTGCAAAACGCGTCGCAAAAAAACTAGGGTACCTCTACATTGATACTGGTGCCATGTATCGTGCAGTCACTTTACACACTTTAAAACACGGCGATGATTCAATCGAAAATATTGAAGAAGATGTCACGATAACCTTCGATGAGAATGATGAAGTTTACTTAAATGACGTTAATGTAAGTAAAGAAATTCGATCGAAAGAAGTGACCCAAAATGTTAGCCGAATCTCAAGTTTAGAAAAGGTGAGAACCTATCTTGTAAACATGCAACGTAAGATAAGTGAAAATGCTAACGTCGTTATGGATGGTAGAGATATTGGTACAACAGTACTACCAGATGCAGAAATTAAAGTTTTCATGCAGGCTGATCCAAAAGTGCGTGCAGAAAGACGTTTAAAAGAAGAACAAGTTAGAGGGAACAATGTTAGCCTCGAAACACTCACACAAGAGATTATTACGAGAGATGAAATCGATAGTACTCGAGAAATATCACCACTTGTTAAAGCCGATGATGCGATTGTTTTAGATACGAGCGATTTAACAATTGATGAAGTCGAAAAGTATATTATAGAACTCGTAAACATCAAAATGGAGGCTAGATAAATGTTATACAACATTGCAAAAGTTGTGGTCCATCAATTTTACAAATTCAGATTTAAAGTGAAGGTTATTGGACAAGACAGAGTTCCTCAAAGTGGACCTGTAATGATTTGTTCAAACCATATCAATGATTTCGACCCTCCATTAATCGGTGTAAGTCTTAAAAGAGAGCTATCTTTCTTTGCAAAACAAGAATTGTTTGACTTACCCGTAATCGGGAAGATTTTCCCTAAATTCAATGCCATTCCTGTATCAAGAGGAAAGAGTGATCGCGCTGCATTAAAAACTTCAATTAAGGCATTAGAAGATGGTCGTTGTCTTTTAATATTCCCCGAGGGTCATCGTAATAAAGGGGACAAGACTCAATTACAGCCTTTACAAGAAGGTGCAAGCTTTATTGCTTCAAAATCAGAAGCACCTATAGTACCATGTGTCATTAAAGGAAGCTATAATAAAAAAGAAGGTGTCACGGTCATTTTTGGTAAACCGATTGACACTAAAGCATTTTTAGAAGAAGGCAATAATCGTAAAAATTTAACTTTGAAAATAGAAAATCAGCTAAAGAATTTACTATTTTCAGAATAATCACTTGACAAAACGATCGAATTATAAGAAGTTAAATATATATTGTAAAGTAATTGGAGGCAAGCACATGGCGACAGAAGACATTAAGAACGAAGATTCAAACATCGAAGAAACTCAGGTTAATGATACACCAGACAACAACGATGATTTACAGAATGATATTGAGACTGCAGATGGTCCATTCGCAGTCGGTGATGAAGTAACTGGTACTATCTCTAGCATCGAAGATAAGTTTGTCAAAGTTCAGGTGGATAATTCTGACTACGAAGGCATTATTCCAATTAGTCAGCTTACAAATAAACGCATCGAACATCCAAACGATATCATCGCTTTAGATGATCAAGTTACAGCAGTAGTAATCAAAGTGGAAAACGATGCTAAAAACATCATTGTTTCAATTAGAAAACTTGATGAACAAAAGGCATATGATGAATTAAAACAAAAACAAGCAGATGACGAGACACTTCAAGGTACTGTAGTAGAAGCAGTTAAAGCTGGTTTAGTATTAGACGTAGGTGTTAGAGGATTTATCCCTGCATCACTATTATCTGATGAGTACGTTGAAGATTTAGAACAGTTCACTGGTCAAGCCTTAGATGTTAAAGTTGAAGATATTGACCAAGAGAAGAACAGAGTCATCTTAAATAGAAAACGCATTGTTGAAGGTGAAAAATCAAAACAACGCCAAGCTGAGTTAGAAGATTTAGAAATTGGCAGTATTATTGACGGAGAAGTTGTACGTACAACCTCATTCGGTGCTTTCATTAACATTGGTAACGTAGATGGCCTTGCTCACATTTCTGAGCTAAGCTATAGCCGTGTTGAAAGTGTTGAAGATGCCGTTGAAATCGGTCAAAAAGTTAAAGTTAAAGTACTTGACGTTAATCCAGATGAAGAGCGTATAAGCTTATCCCTTAAACAAGCTGGAGAATCACCATTTGATACATTCATCGATAACCACGATGTGGGAGATACATTGAGTGGAACAGTTAAACGCCTTGTTGATTTTGGTGCATTTGTTGAGGTTGAAGCTGGTGTTGAAGGTCTTGTACATATTTCAGAGATCTCACATGACCACGTCAACGTACCACAAGATGTCCTAAAAGAAGATCAGGAAATTGAAGTTAAAATTATTGGCTTAGATAAGGATAATGAAAAAATCTCACTTTCTATTAAGGCACTAGAGGAAGCACCTGCTAAACCTAAACAAGCTAGAAAAGAAGAGAATACTCAAGTTTATACTGACAATGACGAAGATGATGCACCAACACTTGGTGATGTTTTTGGCGATCGATTCAAAAATTTAGACTTATAATAAGTAGATTAATAAAATTTTGTTCTATGACTAAAGGGCGATGTTACTATCGCTCTTTATTTTATTTGTGTTAAAATAAATGTGCATACAGGGAGGGTAACAATGTATAAACCAACAATCGCAGTAGTGGGTAAACCAAACGTGGGGAAATCCACGCTTTTTAATAGAATTATCGGTGAAAGAAAAGCTATAGTTGAAGATTCACCAGGGGTCACAAGGGACCGATTATATGCAGAAGGTGAGTGGTTAAACCATACCTTTAACTTAATCGATACTGGTGGAATTGAAATTAAAGATGAACCTTTCCAACAACAAATTAAAATGCAGGCTGAAATCGCAATATTAGAAGCAGACGTTATCATGATGGTCGTCGATGGACGTGAAACTGTGAGTAACGATGACCTGTTCGTCGCTAGGATTCTCCAAAAATCTAATAAACCTGTTGTTTTAGTCGTTAATAAAATTGATAACTTTGAAATGAGAAATGAAATCTATGAATTTTATCAACTCGGCTTAGGCGATCCATGGCCTGTTTCAGGCAGTCATGGCCTAGGCTTAGGTGATGCATTGGACGAAGTTGTTAAACACTTTAAAGATATTGAAGCTGAATTAGAAGAAGATACTTCAATAAAAGTTTCACTAATTGGTCGGCCAAACGTCGGTAAATCTAGTCTTGTAAATGCTATCCTAGGTGAAGAGCGCGTCATTGTTTCTGATATTGCAGGTACTACAAGAGATGCTGTTGATACCCAATATACTTATGAAGATGAAGAATATACACTTATTGACACTGCAGGTATGAGAAAGCGCGGTAAAGTCTATGAGGCGACTGAAAAATATTCTGTCTTAAGAGCGAGCCGTGCCATTGAACGTTCAGATCTTGTACTTGTTGTTTTAAATGGTGAAGAGGGTATTCGTGAGCAAGATAAGAGAATTGCTGGCCTGGCACACGAAGCAGGTAAGGCCATTGTCATTGTAGTTAATAAATGGGATGCAGTTGAAAAAGATGAAAAAACTATGCGTGAGTTTGAACTGGATATTAAGGATAACTTCCAATACTTAGACTATGCACCTCTTACTTTTGTTTCTGCGATGACTAAAGTCAGATTGAAGACCTTATTCCCACTTATCAAGGAAGCATATGATCAGAGTATTAAACGCGTTCAATCAAGTACATTAAATGAGGTACTTGTTGATAGTGTCAGCATGAATCCAACACCAACAGATTCAGCTGGTCGCCGTTTAAGTATTTACTACGGTACACAGGTTAGTGTTAAACCACCGACCTTCGTATTATTTGTTAACGATACTGAACTGATGCATTTTAGCTACCGTCGTTATATTGAAAACCAGTTAAGAAAAGCATTTGGTTTTAAAGGAACGCCGATACACATCATCAGTCGTAGAAGAAATTAGGAGGTTTTCACATGAACATATCGGTTATTGGAACAGGTAGTTTCGGCACAAGCCTCGCAATCGTACTAAATGACAACAAACATGATGTTTTAATGTACGGTAGAAATGAAGCGACCGTTCGGGAAATCAATGACTTAAAGACCAATGAGAAATATTTAAAAAATATTCAACTCGATAATGGTATCCAAGCGACAACCTCACTAAGTGATGCGGTTGAACACTGTGAAATTATCGTTTTAGCAGTACCTGTAATTGCCATGAGAAAAATGGCGACTGACATTCATGAACTTCTAAAATCATTTAATAAACGTATCTTAGTTGTCCATGTAGCAAAAGGACTTGAATTAGATACTTATAAACGTGTTTCTGAAGTACTAACAGAAGTGTTCGATGACTCGAATGTGTCCGACATCGGTGTACTTAGTGGACCTAGCCATGCTGAAGAAGTAGCAGAAAAGCAACCGACAACTGTCAGTGTTGCCTCAGTTAATTCTACTGGTGCAGAGCTACTTCAAGATGTCTTTATGACTGAATACTTTAGGGTCTATGTCAACCATGATCTAATCGGTGTAGAAATCGGTGGTGCCTTAAAAAATATCGTTGCCTTAGCAGTTGGCGCCTTATCTGGCTATGGTTTTGGGGACAATCCAAAGGCAGCTGTAATTACACGTGGCTTACACGAAATTGCACGTCTTGGCACAAAATTAGGTGCGAATCCATTAACTTTTTTAGGCCTTACAGGTATGGGAGATCTAATTGTTACAGCAACCAGTCAACATTCTAGAAATTACCGCTGTGGTCAAATGTTGGCAAGTGGCTTAACTCTAGAGGAAGCGACTAAGAAAATGGGCATGGTTGTTGAAGGCGTCAACACAACTAGAGCCGCTCATGAACTTGCAATTGCTGAAGATATCGAGATGCCGATAACGACGACCTTATACGGCTATCTCTTTGATGGTATCAGTGAAGATGAAGCTTTTGCTGCATTAATGCAAAGAGAGAAGACATCTGAATCTGAAGGATTGAAACAATTATTAGAAAATCAGATTAAAAATAGTAAATAGGTTGAGGTATAAATATGTTTGATATTTCCAGGATGGATTTAATGTGGGTGTCCTTTGTCTCAATGGGCTTCATGGCACTTGCAGCAGTTTTGATCTACTTATCAAGATTTGTCATCACCATTCGCTTTATAAGTGTAATCGTTTCTATTATTGCGTGGCTCATTCTCATACTTGCATTCTTACTTATGATTCTTGTCATTGGGGGATCGTCCCATGCGTAAGTTCGGCTATATTTTCACATTAACTATTGCGCTCTTTGTTTTAACAGGTTGTTTGTATCCTGAAGAAGAGAGAGCAGGTCATAATATACCACCAGAAGCCGATATACAAAACGTTCAAAGTGCGGTAGAGAACTTCAGTGAGAATGAAGGCGGGGTACTACCTATACAAACAAAATCTGATACAGCAGAATATCTTGAATATCAGATTGATTTCAATAGTATAGTTCCAGAATACTTAAGTGATATCCCCACAACTGCATATGAGAATGGGGGTAATTTCCAATATGTAATTTTAGATGCTGAAGAGAACCCAACAGTTAAACTTGCAGATCTTGCCTTAATAGAGGAGCTACGTTCTTTATCTCTAAGAATCAATGGTATGGGTGAACATGTAGAACTCGGTGAACAGGTTGGACCAAACGTCTATCAGCTCGATTTAGACTTTTATAATTTGCAGGAAAACCCAACAGTAATCAGCCCCTATACAGGTGAGGAATTAAATGTATACTACAGTGGGGGACAAGAGTTTGTAATCGATTATCGCCCCGATTTAGATAAGATGATAGAAAATGAAAACTTAGACTTTGAAACAGGCGATGACATCAGAGAAATCCTATATGAATATACACCAATAGTGCCGATTTATTCGCCAGAAATGACTGTCGATGAAAACAACGAGGCTATTTTCATGACAAGTGTTCATAAAAACTGATTTCTCGGTGTCTTTTACAGGAAAAATAACTTAAATGCGTTGCAGTCACTAGTGTCGTATGGTAAAGTCAAAACATAATGATAAAATCATTATACAGATTATAGGAGGTCTATCAGATGAATAAGACAGATTTAATCAACGCTGTCAGCGATAAAGCTGATTTGACGAAAAAAGAAGCAGGAGCTGCTGTAGACGCAGTCTTCGAATCAATTCAAGGTTCACTTTCTAAAGGTGAAAAAGTACAATTAATTGGATTCGGTAACTTTGAAGTACGTGAACGTGCTGCAAGAAAAGGCCGTAACCCACAGTCTGGTGAAGAAATTGAAATTCCAGCATCAAAAGTACCTGCATTTAAAGCTGGTAAAGCACTTAAAGACGCAGTTAAATAATTCCATTTACTAGGCCTAACGCGAGTTAGGTCTATTCATTTATAAGGTGATATTTATGAAATATTTAAAGGAACAGCAAAATGACTATAAGACGCTGTCCGATCTCGTCAAAGCACTCGAAGCGAACGAAATCACAGACTTCTTTATCGACGATAATAATATTATCGGTGAAACATATATAGCTGAAGCTGTCCTCTTATTTACATACGCATTAAATACGCTCGATATGATACCAGATAACCAAGCACGAGAGAAACATGTTTTGATGGGTGATTATTATTTTTCTGAATTCTATTTCGCCTTATCACAGGGTGGTCACATGGACATCGTTTACGATATGGTCACGATATCAAAGGACCTTGCCTCAAAAAAATCTGATATCTATGCAAATACAAGAATGATTGATGAACATGAATTAAAATATCTGTTGTTTGCACCGCTTTTCTATTTAATAGATAATGGTTATGTCTCATCAACGCTTTATCAGGTGATAGATAAATATTATAAATCACTCGATAAGACTGCATTAACATACATAACAAATATTAAAGGTGAAGACTAATGCAAAATGAAAACAGAATTCAAAATATATTTAATACAATCTCTGATGACTACGATCACATGAATGACGTCATAAGTTTTAATCAACATAACATTTGGAGAAACAAAACAAATAAGGAGATTTTCGTTAAAGACAATCAACAAGTTCTTGACCTTTGCTGTGGTACTGGCGACTGGACAATCCAACTTGCAGAAAATCCTAATGCCAATGTCATCGGCCTTGATTTTAGTGAAAATATGCTGAGAGTTGCTGATGAAAAAACAGCTCAGTTTAATAATATTTCTCTTGTTCAAGGTGATGCCTTAAATCTACCTTACGAAGATAATAGTTTTGATATCATCACTATCGGTTTTGGACTCCGTAATCTCCCGGATTATGCAGTTGGTATTAAAGAATTTTACCGAGTGTTAAAACCGGGTGGTCAGCTCGTTATTTTAGAAACTTCTAATCCTGAGAATGCCTTTATGAACTTTGGCTTTAATATATACTTTGGTAAGATTATGCCATTCCTTGGCCAGAAAATTGCTGGAAGTGGTAAGGAATATGAATGGTTATACGAGTCTACGAGTCAATTTTTAACAAAAGCTCAATTAAAAGACATGCTCTTTGATAGTGGTTACATCAGTGTTAAAGTAATCCCTCATACATTTGGCACTGCCGCAACCCACATCGGATATAAACCTTTGGGTGAAGACGAGTGAAAAGTTTAAGGAAGTTCATGTCTGATGAGCTGTCTCAAATTAAAAAGATTGTAAAGAAAGAGCTTGAGCCTAATGGAATCTTAGTCAACGATCAAAGCTTTGAATTGTTTAATTCTGGGGGCAAAAAACTCAGACCCTTATTTACAATTCTATCAGGACAACTTGGCGATGCAGATGCATATAGTGATGTTTTAAAAACCGGGGCAAGTTTAGAATTACTTCATATGGCGAGCCTTGTTCATGATGACATTATTGATGATAGCGCCTTACGCCGAGGTAAACCGACGGTCTATCATAATCACGGCTATTTCCAGGCGGTCAATACAGGAAACTATTTGTTATCTTCTGCCTTACAACTTGTTGCGAGAATTGAGAGCTCAAAATTTCATGAAACATATTCCACAGGAATTCGAGAAATTGTTAGAGGGGAACTGATTCAATTTGATAGTCAGTTCGATGCTTATCAAACCTTAGATGAATATTATAAAAAAATATATCGAAAGACTGCCTTATTAATCGTACTCAGTATTGAACTTGGTGCCTATGCAGGTAAGGTTGATGATGAGACGATTTCAAAACTCGTCACATACGGCTACCATATCGGTATGAGCTTTCAAATTACTGATGATTGTCTAGACTTTACAGGATCTAGTAAGGTGCTCGGTA
Organism: Jeotgalicoccus marinus DSM 19772; assembly: GCF_000425825.1. Classification (GTDB taxonomy): domain Bacteria; phylum Bacillota; class Bacilli; order Staphylococcales; family Salinicoccaceae; genus Jeotgalicoccus; species Jeotgalicoccus marinus. The sequence goes on along the minus strand of NZ_AUEE01000005.1, from coordinate 128,809 downwards.
AACCGCGTTTTGCTGATATTAAAAATGGTCATTATACTTTACCAGTCTTACTTTTAAGGGACAGTGATCCCACCTTTAAGTCGATGCTCGAATCATATTCCAACTATAAGACTGATGACAATAAATTAATAAACTATCTATTAGAAACAGATGCCATAAACAAGGCCTTAGATATTAGTCATGATCACATTACCCAAGCTACAGAGGCTGTTGCTGAGATTGAGACTCCAATTAAGGAATATTTTTTAGAAATCGCAGATATGTTAAAAAATAGGCGTAATTAGTTTGTAAACCGCCTATAGATAGTGATAAAATAAGACGAAAACATTTTTAAGGAGCTATTATAATGGAAAAAACATTTCTTATGATTAAACCTGATGGTGTCCAAAGAAACCTAATCGGACCTATCGTTGAAAGACTTGAAAACAAAGGCTTTAAAATCGTTGGTGCTAAATTAATGCAAGTATCTGATGAGCTTGCTAAAACACACTACGGTGAACACAGCGAAAGACCTTTCTTTGGTGAGTTAGTAGACTTCATCACTTCTGGTCCTGTATTTGCTATGGTACTTGAAGGCGAGAACGTCATTAAAACAGCACGTTTAGTTGTTGGTTCAACTAATCCACAAGAAGCAGCACCCGGTACTATCCGTGGCGACTTCGGTTTAACTGTAGGAAAAAACATCATACACGGTTCAGATTCACCAGAAAGTGCAGAAAGAGAAATCAATCTATTCTTTGACCAATCTGAATTAGTTGATTACAACCTATCTAATAGCGCTTGGATTTACTAAAATGATCAATCGGACTGGGTAAGAAATTACTCAGTCTTTTTTTCATATACAAAAAAATTAACAGAGGTGCTTACTATGAGATTTTTAACTTCAGGTGAATCACACGGTCCTAAGGTCAGCGCTATAGTCGAGGGCTTTCCGTCCAATCTTCCAATTGATAAGGACCGCATGCAAGAGGAACTTTTTAAACGTCAAGGTGGGTACGGTAGAGGTCGTCGCATGCAAATTGAAAAGGATACCTTCCAGTTTGGTGCAGGTATAAGACATGGTAAAACACTCGGCAGTCCCATCATGTTGGAGATCAATAACGATGACTTTAAACATTGGGTCAGCATCATGGGTGCAGAACCTATTTCAGAAGATGAAGAAAAAGAAATGAAGCGTGTTATAACAAAACCTCGCCCAGGTCATGCAGACTTAGTCGGTGGCATGAAGTATAACCATCGTGATCTTAGAAATATACTCGAGCGCTCTTCAGCAAGAGAGACGACAGCACGCGTAGCTGTTGGTGCACTATGTAAGGAACTCTTACACAGTCTAGATATTAAAATTACTTCTCGTGTGACACAGATTGGTAAAGTAATAGATGAAGGCTCTTATGACTTCGATACAATTGTAGAAAACACTAATAGCTCCAGTGTACGTATGGTATCGACAGATGTCGTTAAAGCCGCAGAAGAGACAATTGATCTTGCTAAGAAAAACGGGGATACAATCGGCGGAGTAGTAGAAGTTATCGTTGAAAACCCACCAGCTGGACTCGGCTCTCATGTACACTATGACCGTAAATTAGATGCAAAAATTGCCCGTTCTATTGTTAGTATTAACGCCTTTAAAGGTGTGGAATTTGGCATGGGCTTTAAAATGGCCTCTACACCTGGCTCACAAGTTCAAGATGAAATTAAATATTCTACAGAAGAAGGATATTACAGAAGTAGTAATAATCTTGGCGGCTTTGAAGGCGGTATGACAACAGGTATGCCAATCGTAGTTAGAGGTGTTATGAAACCAATCCCTACACTTTATAAGCCTTTAATGAGCGTGGATATTGAGACGAAAGAACCATTTACTGCAACGATTGAACGTAGTGATCCAAGTGCTGTACCAGCAGCATCAATAGTTGCAGAACATATGGTTGCGATTGAAGTAGCTGATTCCATACTAGAAAAATTCCCAAGTGATGATTTTTCTGAGTTAAAAGCTGCCTTAAGTGACTATCAAAAACGCTTAAGAGAATTTTAATATGGATATCATTACAACGTATCCAACAAATAACTACCCAATTTATGTTGAACGCGGTGTCTTAGATACTCATTTAGAATCTTTGACTAATCAATACGAATCGGTGTTTTATATCATCGATGAGAACGTCTATTCACTATATAAAAATAGTAAATTAAAAAATATCAAGCACCCTATAACTGTCACTGGAGGAGAATCGTTTAAATACGCTTCTCCTTTAATGGAAACAGTAGAGCTTTTATTAGAGAGAGATATTAAGAGAAATTCTCTACTCGTCGTTATCGGTGGTGGGGCAACTGGAGATGCAGGCGGATTTATTGCAAGTATGGTCCTCCGTGGTGTAGATTACATTCACGTTCCAACAACACTGCTCGCTCACGATTCTGCAATTGGTGGTAAGACGGCCATTAATTCTAAACACGGTAAAAACTTAATCGGTGCATTTTATCGACCTAAGGCTGTCATTTACGACTTAGAATTTTTAGATTCATTAAGTGAAAGTGAAAAATTAAGTGGCTTTGGTGAAGTATTTAAACATGCATTGTTAAGTTCAGAAGCTGATGCGAACCAATTAATGCTTGATACGAAAGATGAGATTCGAGTAGAGACTTTAACCCCTTATATTATTCAGGGTATTCAAACTAAGATGCAATTTGTGATTGAAGATGAGCATGAGAGCGGTAGGAGAAAGTTTTTAAACCTTGGTCATACACTTGGACATGCTTTAGAATATAGCTACAAAATTCCACACGGGCAAGCAGTCATGCTTGGTATAATTGCGAGTCTCCATCTCTCAAACAAAGTTCATAATACGCAATTTGATTTAGATGCTTATTATAGCTATATGAAGTATCATGGCTATCCGGTCCATCTTCTAAAAGAAATGGAAATTGATGTTATGCTAAAATTAATTGAAAAAGATAAAAAGAACCATCTCTCAGGTGTAATCAGTTACGTATTATTTAATCAGGATTCACAACTTGTTGTGACAGATTTAAAGATAGAGACCTTAAAAGAATACTTATTAGAGTTAAGGGAGTGCCTATGAAACAACTTTTAAATAGTAAGTTTACCGGTAACATTACTGTTCCAGGAGATAAGTCGATTACCCATCGCGCTTTGATGTTAGGTGCTTTAGCAGAGGGAACAACCTTTATAAAATCCCCTCTGATTAGTGCGGATACTTTAAGAACTTTTGAAAACATGAGACAACTTGGCGCTGACGTTAAGAGAATCGGAGCTGACTTTGAAGTGACTTCTAGTGGTCATCAATCGCTTCAATCTCCATCAGATATTCTTTACACAGGAAACAGCGGTACAACGACACGTCTTTTAACTGGCTTAGTCGCAGGATTAGAACAGATTAATGCAGTGATTGAGGGTGATGAAACGATTGCTAAACGCCCCATGGATAGGGTAGTCATCCCGCTAAGTGAAATGGGTGCAAAGATCAACTTAAAAGAAGATAAGTTCCCACCGATTTCAATTCAACCAGCTAAAATCAAACCGCTTGAATATCATATGCCGATTGCCTCAGCACAAGTTAAAAGTGCCATCTTATTCACTGGGCTTTTTCAAGAAGGTCAAACAATTATTCACGAAACGCATCCATCAAGAAATCATTCTGAAATAATGATGGCACAATTTGGTGCTGACATTAATGTAGCAGATAAGACCGTAGTACTAAATGGAGGGCAAGCACTGACATCATCCGATGTCGTTGTTCCAGGAGATATTTCTTCAGCTGCCTTCATCATCGTCCTCGGCTTGATTACACCAGGTGCTGATATTACTATTAATAACGTATCCTTAAATGATACTCGAGCGGGAATTATTGATGTTGTGAAAACCATGGGCGCTAATATTACGATTGATGAGAAAACGACAGATGGAGAAGCTTTTGGCGACATTCATGTCAAATACACAAAAAATCTTAAACCATTCTCTATTGATGGCGAAATTATCCCACGTCTAATTGATGAGATTCCAATCTTAGCGGTACTTGCTGCATTTACTAATGGAACGTCAACCGTTAGAGATGCAGAAGAACTTCGCTATAAAGAAACTGACAGAATTAGTGCTGTTGAAGATGAATTGAAGAAGTTTGGTGTTGACATTAACACTTTTGAAGACGGTTTTGAAGTCAATCCAGGCTATGGCTCAGTCACAGCAAACGAAATCTTTAAGGGTTATCATGACCATAGAATTATAATGATGCTGATCATTATGGCCATTGCAACGAATCAAGAAATCAACATTGATGATATCAGTGCCATAGATGTGTCATTCCCAAGCTTCCTTGAAGACCTTAATAGTTTACGAGAGGATCGATAATATGCACGAAGAAATTCTTCAAATAATCGATAAACTTAGACAGGGAACATACCCTGAAAGTGATTTAAACAATATTTTAAATAGTCTAGACCAATTTCACTCAGATGAGTCTTTAGAAGCACTCTTTGTTTTGGGAGATGCATTACAAAATGCAGGTTTAGAATATCAAGCAAGACAGATTTTCCTACATTTAAATAATAACGTAGACCATGACGATTACGTCATTTCATATATCGTTGAATCTTATATCAGTGAAGGGCGCCTTGATGATGCCCTTGAACTGATTAACTCTAGCCCTGAAACGCCAACAGTACTAATGTTGAAGTCAGAAATCTTTCAACAGATGAACTTAAACGACGTCGCATTAAGATTGTTATTTGAGGCAAAAAATATGTCTGATGACATCATTATCGACTTTGCAATTGCCGAGTTATACTACTCAAATGGTGACCTTGAGGAAGCAGTCAGATTTTATGAAGATGTTTTAAACGAAGGGCTCGAGGAAGTAAATGGTATATTACTTGGTTTAAGATTAGCGGATATCAACGTCAATCTTTTAAACTTTGAAGATGCACGTGCATATTTCGATAGTATTTCAGAAGATCATTATTCAAATGAAGACTTCTACAAAAAAGCCTTACTCGAATATAATTTAAAAGATTACGATGCAGCTAAAAGCTTACTTGAAAAAGTACTCGACAATGAACCGTACTTTATCAATGCCTATATTTTACTCATGAACATCTATGAAACTGAACATAATTTAGAAGACGCGACAGAAACACTTTTAACCTATCTTAAAGAAAATGATAAAAACTCGCTTATTTACTTCCATCTTGGTCGCTTGTACTTTAGACAAAACCAAGCGGACAAAGCCATTGAACATTTCAGAATCGCAACTGAACTGGATGAAGACTACGATGATGCATATCTAATGCTCTTTGAAAGTATTTTAAAAACAGGTGAAACAGACACAATCGATGACTATGTTAAACATTTAGACATCAATGCCCTAAGTGGTGAATCGATTTACTTACTTGCTAAAATAGAAGCAGAAAATGAAAATGACAGTCAAGCCTTAAAATACTACAAGGATGCCCAAGCACTGTTAGATGATTCTCTTGAATTCTATGTAGATTATTACTATTACTTAAGAGAAATTAATCATCCAGACAAAAAACAAATCCTAGAGAAACTGATGCAACTAGAACCTGACAATCCGGACTGGCAGATGGATTATGAGCAGATAGCAGGTGAGGAAGACGAGCTTTAAAAAAGATTTTATTAACTATTGTCTCTATAACTATGATTTTAAGGACCATACTGCAGTTTGGATCTTGAATTTTATTAAATCTCACCCACTGATTACCCATAATATTTCCTTTACGGATTCTTCTATACGTAGAAAGTTAAGGATTGCAGAAAAAAATGTAAATAGACCAACCTTAATGTTCGAAAAAGACGGTATCATCACAGACAATGGTGAGACAATCTTCCATGAATTGAACTTGAACAAAACTGACGGTCTTTATTTAGAATTCATACTCTCAACAGATGATATTCGCTATAATCAAATTCGGTCTGAAGAACTAACAAAAAATGATGAGATTCTTCAAGAAGATATAAAGGAACTCGAACATTTAATCGACCAAGCCTTATTATCTAAAGATGAAGTTAGATTTTATGAACTGACAGATGAGCTACAAAAATTAACAAAAGAAAGAGGGTAGTCAGTGTGTTATTTAATACACAGGATCTTCGCGTTTTAAAGGATGAAATTGAGTTTATCGATACTGCAATTGTGCCAGTGGTAAGCATTGCTTTTGATAATGAAGTTCTCACACATGCTAATAATTTAGAACTCATGCAATTAATATCCATCCAGTTAGAAAAACAGCTGAAGGGTAGATTGATGATTACACCTGCTTTTACAACTGTAACAGATGACCATACGAGCCTTATTGCTTACAAAGATCAATTAAAAGCATATGGCTTTAAAAATGTGGTGAGCATTGCTTATCAAGATATTGAGTTAGATGGTTTGGATCACATTAGGGTTAATAGTATTCCAATAAGCGATATGGATAATGAAATGAAAATTTCAATAATCAATGACGAAGTAAAATCTGTTATCAAGCAAATTATTGGTGTATGGAATCAATAATTAGAAGTATTATTACACAATCTATTTATTAGATGTGTCAATTCTTTGAAAACCATATTGACCAGTCAGTTTTAATGAGCTAAAATTGAAATGTCCTAGTTATATTATTTGTAAAAGTATGTGCGTTTGAGGGGGGAAAGACTAATGTCGCAAAAAGTAACAAGACGCCAGTTTTTGAACTATTCTCTAATGGGTGTGGGTTCATTTATGGCTGCAGGAATGATTCTTCCAATGGGTCGTTTTGCTCTAGATCCACTATTTAAAGAATCATCTGCAAGTGACATGATTGCAACAAGTGTAAAAGTTGCTGACATCACCGAAGAACCAGTCAGTGTAGACTTCACATTCGAGCAAACAGATGGCTGGTATGTGAGTGAAGTTACAGACTTCGCTTGGGTTTACAAAGAAGGCGATGAGATCATCGCGCTATCACCGGTTTGTAAGCACTTGGGTTGTACTGTATCATGGGCAAGCGATGCAAGTAATCCAGAGCGTTTCTTCTGTCCATGTCACAACGGGCTCTATGAGAAAAATGGTGAGAATGTACCAGGTACACCACCACGTGGGCCTTTAGATATGTACGAAGTTGGAGAATCTGACGGATTCTTAACTATCGGTGCAATTAAAGAAAATGAATTAGTATAGGAGGGTAATTGATGCTGAATCGTATTTATGATTGGATTGATGACAGAATTGACATCACACCAATTTGGAGAGACGTAGCAGATCACGAAGTGCCTGAGCATGTTAACCCTGCCTATCACTTCTCAGCTTTCGTCTATTGTTTTGGTGGTTTAACGTTCTTCATTACAGTAATCCAGATCTTGTCTGGAATGTTCTTAACAATGTACTATGTACCAGATATCATTAACGCTTGGAACTCTGTTTACTTCCTACAACAGGATGTTGCAGCTGGTGTTATTGTTAGAGGTATGCACCACTGGGGTGCAAGCTTGGTCGTAGTAATGATGTTCCTACATACTCTAAGAGTATTCTTTACAGGTGCATACAAGTCACCACGTGAATTAAACTGGGTTGTCGGTGTACTGTTATTCGCAGTTATGCTTGGCCTTGCGTTCACAGGTTACTTATTACCATGGGATATGAAAGCTCTATTCGCTACTAAAGTAGGTTTAGATATCGCTGAAAGTGTTCCGTTTATCGGTGAGTGGATTAAGACTCTACTTGCAGGTGATGCGACAATTATCGGTGCTCAAACACTGACTAGATTCTTTGCTATCCACGTGTTCTTCCTGCCTGCTGCGCTATTTGTATTAATGGCTATTCACTTTATCTTAATACGTAGACAAGGTATTGCAGGACCACTATAAGAAGGAGGGGGACTATTTATGAAACACGGTAAAGGTCTAACTTTTGTAGGTGATTCACGTGTACAAAAGTATGACAAACCAAAATTAAATCGTGATTATTCAGAATTCCCTGGTCGTACAGAGGAATTCTACCCAGACTTCCTTCTTAAAGAATGGATGGCTGGTGCAGTATTCTTAATCGGTTTCCTATGCTTAACGGTTGCACACCCTGCACCATTAGAGCGCATGGCAGACCCAACTGATACAGGTTATATTCCGCTACCTGACTGGTATTTCCTTTTCCTCTATCAGATTTTAAAATACACTTATGCGTCTGGTCCATTTAACGTAGTAGGTGCGATTATCATTCCTGGTATCGCATTCGGTGCTCTATTACTCGCACCATGGCTTGACGGTAAGAAAGAACGTCACTGGAAAAAACGTCCAGTTGCTACAGGTATGATGCTCATAGCTGTAGGTATTATCTTCTACACAACTTGGGAATCAGTTGCTTACCATGATTGGGAACAACAAAACCAACAAGGTCAGATTGTTTTCTCTAACTTAGATGCAGAAGATCCTGTCTTCAATGACTTAATCCGTACAAACTGTACAAGTTGTCACGGTGGGGAACTTGCTGGTGGATCAGGCCCGAACTTAATTGAACCTGATTTACAACCTGAAATGGTTGAAGCTTTTGTTAGAAGTGGTAGTGGTGAAATGCCTGCCTTTGAAGGTCAATTAACAGACGAAGAAATCACTGCGATTTCTGAATATGTTGCTGGACTTGAACTAACAAGTAAAGACGAAGCAAGCAATGTTGAAGAATCAGCTGAATAATACAAATAATAACGACCCTTCTGGTAACAGAGGGGTCTTCTTGTAGGAGAAACTATGCTATTTAACTACATATATAACTTAATGTTTAACAGAAAATTCTTAGTCTTATTGCTGATTTCAAACTTTTTAGGTACAGTCTATGGCTATATTTGGTATGGTGGACAACTTTCCGTTACACCGTGGTATTTCTACCCATTTGTACCAGATAGCCCGACTGCAACTTTGTTCTTATGTGTACTTATTGTCTTAATCTTGTTTAATAAGCATTCAGGGTTGGTTGATGCTCTAGCATTTACAACCTTGATTAAGTATGGTGTTTGGGCAGTGATTATGAACATTTGGAACTTTATTGACATGGGCTTTGTCTCATTAGTTGGCTTGATGCTGATTGCATCCCACTTGGCAATGGCGATTCAAGCGTTCTTGTTTCTTCCCCATATGAAAATAAAAATTTGGCACTTTGGTGTGACTGCCTTATGGTTATTTCATAATGACGTCATCGATTATGTTTTTATGCAGTATCCAAGATACGGAAACTTGCATGTATTTGCAAATCAAATAGGATACTTGGCTTTTTGGTTAACAATAATCGTGCTTATACTATTATGGAAGCTTGTAGATAGACGTAATAATTGACTTATGTAAAATCACTTTAGTAAAATATAACTATGAACAAGACGGAGGGACAAATGTGTATCTGATAATCTATTTTATAATTTTAATGATAGTACCAATGCTTGCACAGATGAATGTTAAATCTACATTTAACAAGTATTCTAAAGTGCGTTCGACTAGTGGTATGACTGGTAAACAAGTCGCTGAAGATATCTTACGTGAGAATGGTATTTACGATGTAAGTGTCGAACGTGGACAAGGTACTTTGACTGATTACTATGATCCTAAAAACAAAAAAGTCGTATTATCTCCAGGTAACTACGACAATCCAAGTGTTGCAGGTACAGCAGTTGCCGCACACGAAGTTGGTCACGCAATTCAACATGCAACAGGCTATAAATTCCTAAGCTTCCGTTCAGCACTGGTACCATTAGCGACATTAGGCTCTAACTTCTCGTATTTCTTAATTATCGCTGGTATTATCTTAACTGCGGCACAAAGTGCAGCAGGTGGGGGACTAGGCGAAATTCTTTTATGGTCAGGGATCGGTTTAATGGCCTTTGCAGTATTATTCCAAGTGGTGACTTTACCAGTGGAATTCGATGCTTCTAAACGTGCCATGAATCAAATCGAAGAATTAAATATTGTTAATAGTAAAGAGTATCGTCATGCTAAGAAAGTGTTAAATGCAGCAGCAATGACTTATGTTGCAGCAACTGCAGTCGCTGTGGCTGAACTTCTACGCTTTATTATGATTGCAAGAAACAATTAGAATTAGATTATAGACGACCGTTTATTCGGTCGTTTTTTTATTTGTAGTAATATTCGTTTCCTTTATCGATAAATTTTCTCTATAATTAAGACTGATATAAATTATAAGTAGTTGAGGTGCATTGGTATGAAGTTAGGAATTGTATGTTATCCAAGTGTAGGTGGGAGTGGCATCATTGCAACAGAGCTTGGCATACAAATGGCAAATAGAGGTCATGAGGTCCATTTTATTGCATCCAGTGTGCCATTTAGACTTGGAGCAAACCACGATAATATATATACCCATAAGACAGAAGTTAACGACTACAGTGTCTTTAAGTATCCACCTTATGACATTACCTTATCTAGTAAAATCTCCGAAGTGATAGATGAATTTGATTTAGATGTTATTCACATGCACTATGCGATTCCTCATGCTGTATGTGGCATCTTGGCTCGTGAAATGTCTAAGAAAAAAGATGTGGGTATAATAACAACCTTACATGGTACTGACATTACTGTACTCGGTCACGATATGTCATTGGTAAATGCGATTCGTTTTGGGATTGATAAGTCTGATTTAACGACATCGGTGTCGAATAGTCTAAGAGAGCAGACCTATGACCTTATTAAGCCAAAAACTAAAATAGAGACCGTCTATAACTTTGTTGACGATACTCGTTTTAATACAGAGAGTCGTTTAGAGATTCAAGCTGAAACAAAAATTAAGCTCGGCATTCCAGATGAAGCAAAGGTGCTTGTTCATAGTTCAAACTTCAGAAAGATTAAAAATGTCGATCATGTCTTATATGCATTTAACGAAGCTTTAAAAGAAGTCGATTGTCACTTAGTATATGTCGGAGATGGACCAGAGCTTTTCTCTATAAAACAACTTGTAAAATCATTAGATTTAGAAGACCGCGTTCATTTCATAGGCCAAGTTTCTGATATCACAGACTACTATAAACTCGCAGATATTTTCCTTTTACTTAGCAGAAAAGAAAGCTTTGGCCTAGCGATGCTAGAAGCAATGTATTGTGGTGCTGTACCTATAGGTTCAACTGCCGGTGGGATATCTGAAGTAATTCAAGATAATGAGTCAGGCTATACAGTTGAAATTGGTGATTATAAAACAGCAGCAGCCCGTATTGTTCAATTGTTAACCCATGAAGACCAATTTAAAACTATGCAAGGTGCTATGTTAAAAGATATAAAAGAACGTTTTAATATGGAAGAAATTGTTGATCAATATGAGAATTTATATAACCATTTAATCTCTGGTGATGCACATGAATAAACTGTTTAAGCAGGCAGGCTTGATCTTAGACATCTTAGAGAAAAACGACTATGAAGGCTATTTTGTAGGCGGGGCAGTGCGTGACTATATATTGAATCGGCCAATTAACGATGTAGATATAACAACAAATGCCTTACCTGAAGAAATTGAACGGCTATTCGAACGGACGATTGATGTGGGTAAAGAACATGGCACGATTGTTGTTCTAATAGAAGATACACCTTTTGAGGTAACGACCTACCGTACAGAAGGTACCTACAGTAATTTTAGACGACCAGACAAAGTATTCTTCACAGAAAATCTTCAAGATGACTTAAGTCGCCGAGATTTTACGATCAATGCAATGGCAATGATGAAAAATATGATACTCTTTGATCCTTATCACGGTCAAGATGACCTAGAAGAAAATATTATTAATACAGTAGGCGAGGCAGATGAACGGTTTGGTGAGGACGCACTTCGCATGCTGAGAGCTGTTAGATTTATGTCCCAATTAGACTTTAAACTAACTGAAAATGTAAAGGCAGCGATTCATAAAAATAAGGCTTTACTTGCTCATATTGCGAGTGAGCGTACTTTTACAGAACTTAAGAAAATGTATGCAGGCTTAAATCCGTCGGCCGCACAAAATATTATAGTTGAAACTGGCTTACTGGAATATATCCCTTTCTTTAAGCATGTCCATAAAGACACATATCTTAGTGCATGCGTATCAAATATTGAAGAAGCACTCGTAATACACGTTTACCATGACCAATCCTTGTTAAGGTTCCTAAATGAGCTCAAGCCATCGAACCACTTAAAAAATCAGATACGTGATAGCTTATCTTTAATGGATGACTTGTCCATGAATGTAAATTCTAAATTAATTGCCTACTATTATAACAAGGAAATTATGGATTTAGTCCTTCACTTAAATCAAAAGAATGACGTACTAAGTACAGATTCAGTCGACATACTTTTAAATGCCATCACACTGAGAGACAAACTTGTTATAAACAGTCGTAGTGACCTATATGTTGATGGTCGAGTTTTAATGCAGGTACTAGAACGACAAGGCGGACCATGGTTAAAAACACTATTATCAGAGATAGAAAAACAAGTCGTGCTCGGTCAATTGGAAAATGACCAAAACGAAATAATTAACTGGGTGAAAAATCATGCAAAGTACGAAGAGTAAAGTATTAGATTGTTTACAAAGTGAAACATTTGTTTCTGGTAATTCACTTGCAGAACAACTGAATGTTTCTAGAACAGCGATTTGGAAAAATATACAAGCTTTGAAAAATGAGGGATATCAAATAGCAGCTGTTCAGAATAAGGGCTACGCATTAGTCGGAGCATCTCAAAATATTAATCAAGCCAAACTGCTATCGATTATTGACAAATCCACACTATTTGATCAACTCATCTATAAAAAGACTGTTGACTCTACACAAAATACAGCCTTTAACATTTTACATAAAAATGATGATAACATAGTAATAGTAAGTGAGTCACAGACGGAAGGTAGGGGACGGTTTAAAAGGCAATGGCTGTCTCCTAAAGAAACTGGTCTCTACATGTCACTCGTCTTAAGGCCGAATATAAAACATAGTGATATGATTACATTCAACTTATTCATGTCATTAGCAATTAGTCAAACGATTAGAAAGAACACAGGTTTAAAAAGTGGAATTAAATGGCCTAATGATATTTATATCAGTGATAAGAAAGTATGCGGCTTTTTAACAGAAATTGTTTCTGAAGAAGACACCGTTCAAACCATTATATGTGGTGTGGGTATCAATATTGAACCCTCAACAGATATCGAATCATTGTCGACTGCTACTGCTCTTAATGCTGAACTACCATCTGAAAAGCAGTTAGATATCGATTCATTTTTAAGTGAGTTATTTAAGAATATAGAAATTTACTATAACAAATTTATGTCAACTTCTTTTTCAGAAATTAGAGATGAATGGATAGAGCATTCCATAATCTTTAATCGTCAATTAAAGATTAGCAGTTCAAATGGTATGATTAAAGGTAAGGCACTTGATGTAAATGATGAGGGTTACCTAATCATTATTGATGAAGAACAAAATATACATCAGGTAATCAGTGCAGATATTGAAATTTAATTTGGTGATATGATGTTAAATAAAACTTTTGCCGTCGTAGACTTAGAAACGACCGGTAACAACCTACAAAAAGATAAGATTATTCAACTTAGTATTGTCTTTGTGAGAAACAATGAGATTGTGGACACATACAATACTTTCTTAAGTGATAAAACGACCATATCACCCTTTATTCGGGAACTCACAAGTATTTCGCCTGATATGTTGATTGGCGCCCCTAAGTTTCAAGATATCGCTTGGGAAATTAGGGACATGCTCAAGGGCTCAGTCTTTGTTGCACATAATGTAGATTTTGATCTCAATTTCTTAAAGACTGCATTTAAGGCATGTGGTATTAAATATAACCCAACCTATAAAATAGATACGGTCGAACTTTCAAGAATCTTTCTGCCTACAGTTCCTGGGTATCAGTTACATTTAGTCGCTGAATTTTTAGATATAAAATTATCACAGGCACATAGGGCAGACGAAGATGCCTTAGCAACTGCTAAAGTTCTGATTAAGATATTTGACTTAATTCTAAATCTACATCGACAAACGCTGATTACGATTTATCATTTAACGAAGTCTTTACCCACTAATATTACTGATTTACTCTTTAATGTCTTAAGTCTTAATATAGACAACGATCGAGATGACATCGTCAGTTATAAGCAGTTTTATATCAAGGACTTTACTTTAAACACACATGATATTAAACCGATTTCTGTAGATGAGCTATATAAAAAATATCTACATGAAACCAATCATGACTACCGCCAAGATCAATATGACTTATCTTTATTAATTTACGATAGTCTAGTCAATGAGAAGTTTCATGCCATTGAAGCCTACACTGGTCTTGGTAAAAGTGATGCTTTTTTAATTGCAGCAATTTGTTATTACTCAAATTATCATCAGCAAGTCGTCGTCTCCACATCGAGAAAAATATTACAAAACCAATTAATAGAGTCTTCAATAACGCGTCTAAGAAGTGTTGTTTCATTAGAAGCGCCCTTTGTCTTATTAAAAGGAAGAAATAATTATATTGATTTAGATGCTTTTTCTGCACTCTTAGAATCAGAAGATAATAATCCAGAAATTTGTTTTTTAAAAATGCGCATTTTGGTATGGTTGCTATCTACGAAAACAGGTGACTTATCTGAGTTAAATCTACGTGGACCCGAAAAATCATACTACGATACGATGCGCATCCAGAATGGTGACAATAAGCAACACTACTATTTTAAACGTGCCTTAAACAATGCTAAAAGAGTGCCTGTTATTGTGACGAACCATTATTTCCTTAATGATTGTATTAATAATTTGTATGATGTACATGCCTTAATAATCGATGAAGCGCATCAGTTAAAATCTGCCTTAGATTTAAAAGAAAGAAGAAAATATACTTATAGTGAGATGAAGTTTTTTATTGGTCAAATCGGACAGTTGAGTCAATCTCGCTTATTAAGTTCCTATGCTGAAGATAATAAAGCCGTATCCCTATATTTACTAGAAGATATTGTCGTCAATTTGCATAGACAAATTGATGAATTATTTAAGCATTTTTCTAAAAGTAAGATTAAAAAAGCGAGTGAGACCTTAGAAAGCATCATTAAGTATACACAATTATTTTTAAGTACAATAAGAGGTACGAAGAACTACCAAGCACTATATAATCACATGCATTTCTTTGAACAATCATTAAAAAGGCTTCAGCATGCGATTATATACGATGACTGTCATATAGAAACTCATGCCAATCCGACACGTACAGAAGTTGAAATTAGAACTGACGTACTGGATGAATTAGCAAGTGCTTTAACTAAGATTCCTAGCCAGATTTTATTATCAGGAACTCTAGAAGTAAATGGCAGTTTTAAGCATTTGAAATATTGGTTTGGTGATCACGAATATGATACGACAATAATGGATAATACCGAAATGTTTGATGACATAAAGTTATTCATTCCAAACGACATCAGCAGTTACGATATGAACAATCCTGATTATGTTATCGATATTCTGGATTACCTATCCCTGTACTTAAGTGAAACGAACAGTAAACTCATTGTTATTTTCTCTAATTTCGAACTACTAGAAAAGGTCTACAGCTATACTGAGGAAGTCGGTTTATTTGATCAGATTCCTGTCTTAAAACAGACGCGTGGTTCTAATAATGAAAAATTACTCAATCAGTACAATCAGCTTAGCCAATGCCTGTTATTAGGGACCTACACTTTTACAGAAGGGGTCAACTTAGTATCTGAAAAAGATAAGACACTCATGCTGACTAAATTACCATTCCCAGTGCCTAACCAGGACAGCTTTTCACATTTCTATTCTGAAGATTTACCAGAGGCTGTCATTCACTTTAGACAGATTGCAGGTCGATTAAAACGTAGTGAAGAAGATAAGGGTATTCTCATGCTCTTTGATGATAGGATAATAAATAAACCATATAAGAATGCTTTCTTAAAATATTTTCCTGAGAAAAATATTATCCATGATGATCGGACATCTTTTAAAGCATTGCTTTTTGATTTATAATAAGGAAAACGAATTGTTAGGAGACTGCCGCAAGATGGAATTATCCGAGAAAGTTAAGTCGCTTACACCGAGCCAAACGATTGAAATTACAAACACAGCTCGAAAACTAAAAGCTGATGGCTATGATATTATCAGCTTATCTGCAGGTGAGCCCGACTTCAATACACCTGAAGAAGTCATCGAAGCTGCCCATCAAGCCGCACTTGATGGCCATACAAAATATACAGCTTCTGTCGGTATTAAAGCAGTGAGACAAGCGATTGCAGACAAAATGTTAAGAGATAATAATCTAGAGTATACTCCAGACGAGGTATACGTAGGTAATGGCGCAAAACAAGTGTTATTTAATATCTTTTTAGCTACTTTAAATCCGACTGATGAAGTGCTTCTACCCGCACCTTACTGGGTATCATATTCTGAACAGATTAAAATGGTGGGCGGAGAGCCTGTCACAATTGAAACAACAGAAGACACAAACTTTAAACTGACTCCTGAGCTTTTAAAAGCACATATCACTGAAAAGACTAAAATGATTGTCTTAAACTCACCTAATAACCCAACAGGGGGCATCTACAGTAAAGAGGAACTACAGGCCTTAGTAGATGTTTTAGAACATACTGATATAATAGTAGTGGTCGATGAGATTTATGAAGTCTTGGCCTATGAGCGTGAACATATTTCGATTGCGAGTTTAAGCGAGAAAATTAAAGGGCAATCGATTATCGTAAATGGCTTTAGTAAATCACATGCGATGACAGGTTGGCGTATTGGCTACGCTTGTGGCCCATTGAATGTTATTAAAGCATTAGGGGATTTATCTTCCCAATCTACGACGAGTGTGGCATCACCCTCACAATATGCTGCGATTAAGGCATATAACATGTCAGACGACTTTAAAAATGATTACGTGAGCACGTTTAAAGCGCGTCGTGACAATGCTTATGAAAAACTCATGACAGTGCCACACGTTCGCTGTATCAAACCAGAAGGGGCATTTTACTTGTTCCCTTATTTAAAAGATATTGCAAGTCAGTGTGGTTATGACAGTGTAGATGATTTTGTTAAAGGTCTTTTAACAGACCAATACGTTGCAATTGTGCCTGGAGCAGCTTTTGGTGCAAAAGATTATGCACGTATTAGCTATTCAGTCTCTGAAGAAAAGTTCAATGAAGGCATTGAAAGAATTAAAACATTTATTAATAAAAAAACGACAGTCTAAGGATGGTAAGAATGAAAATAACAATTAATCAAGCACCAGACTACGTGGGTCAAGAAGTCACAATCGGCTCATGGTTACTCCAAAAACGTGGGTCAGGTAAATTTCAATTTTTACAATTAAGAGATGGTACTGGATTCATGCAGGGTATCGTCGTAAAAGCGAACGACGAAGATTTATTTACCCTTGCTAAAGGTTTAAACCAAGAAACTTCTATGTATGTGACTGGCGTAATTAAAGAAGATGACCGTTCAAGTTTTGGCTATGAGATGGAAGTTTCTCGTATTGAAATTATCCAAAGTGCAGATGGTTACCCAATTACACCAAAAGAACATGGGCCTGAGTTTTTACTAGATAACAGACATCTATGGTTACGTTCTAAAAAACAACATGCTGTAATGAATATTAGAAATCAAATTATCAAAAGTACTTATGACTTCTACTATGAAAATGGCTTTAAAAAAATTGATCCACCAATTTTAACAAGTTCATCTCCAGAAGGGACAACTGAACTCTTCCATACTAAATACTTTGATGAAGATGCATACCTTTCACAAAGTGGTCAGTTGTACGCTGAAGCTGCTGCAATGGCGCATGGTAAAGTCTTTACTTTCGGTCCTACTTTCCGTGCTGAGAAGTCTAAAACGCGTCGTCACTTGATTGAGTTTTGGATGATTGAACCAGAAATGGCGTTCTATGATCACGAGGATAGCTTAGTTGTTCAAGAACAATATGTTGAATATCTAGCTAAAAATGTTTTAGAGCATTGTAAACTGGATTTAGAGGCTCTTGGACGTGATACTACAGCGCTTGAAAAAATCAAAGCACCGTTCCCTAGAATCACTTATACAGAGGCCATTGACCTCTTACACGAAAAAGGATTTGATGATATTGAGTGGGGCGATGACTTCGGTTCTCCACATGAAACTGAGATTGCAAACAGCTTTGAGAAACCGGTCTTTATCGTAAATTATCCAAAAGAAATTAAATCTTTCTATATGAGTACTAACCCTGAAGACCCACGTACAGTACTTTGTGCAGATTTAATTGCACCAGAAGGTTACGGTGAGATTATCGGTGGTAGTGAACGTATTCATGACTACGATGAACTTAAACAAAGAATCATCGATTCAGGCTTAAACCTAGACGCCTATGAATGGTACTTAGATCTACGTAAATATGGTAGTGTGCCGCATTCAGGCTTCGGTCTTGGTTTAGAGCGTGCAGTTGCATGGTTCTCAGGTGTTCAACATGTTAGAGAAACCGCACCATTCCCAAGATTATTAAACCGTCTATACCCATAAATGACACGGAGACGTTAGCACAGCTAATGTCTCCTTTATATGATTGGAGATTATTCTATGGAACAATCTTATATTAAATACATTACAGTTCCGGTAAACAAAATCTTACTTGATCACTATAGTGAATTAGGATTAGACGAACAAAGTTTAATTATCCTAATAAAGATGATTGAAAATGATCGTCAGACAGACGAAGCCCCTGAATTTAGTGAACTGATTAAGGGCACCACACTAAATCAAAGTGAACTCACTCGGATTATTCAATTATTAATTAAAGAAAAGTGCATCGAACTCCAGACCATAAAAAAAGAAGATGGCTATGTTGAACGCTTTAACTTTGAACCTTTATACAAGCGTTTAGAAGATTTTATTTATAACACTGTTGAAGCACCACAAAAAGATGAAAAATCATTAAGAGAAATGTTCGACTATATAGAAAATCTCTATGGCCGTACGATTAGTCCAAATGAGTATCAGCGTCTAAACAGTTGGATTAATGATTCTAATTATCAAGTTGAAGATATAATGAATGCTGTAGACGTGGCATATAAATCGAATATTACATCGCTGCAATATGTTGAACGAATTTTACTAAGTACATCAAAAAGTGAAGACCAAAAAGGAACAGGCTTACCTGTAATTTCATGGCTAGATCGGGGGGAAAGACTTGACAACGAGTAAGAAAAAGACAATGGAAATGATCGATGTGATTGCGGAGATGTTTCCAGAGGCAGAAGCAGAATTAAACTACACGAACCCCTTCGAGTTGACGATTGCAGTCTTACTTAGTGCACAGACGACAGATATTGGTGTAAACCGAGTGACTAAAGGCTTATTTGAAAGATTTAAAACTCCAGAAGATTATTTAGCAGTCGACGTCGAAGTAATTGAGTCATATATAAAGACGATTGGACTTTATCGTAATAAGGCAAAAAATATCCAAAAATTATGCAGAGACTTAATCGAAAAATTCAATGGAGAAATTCCCAATAACTACGATGACCTAATTTCCTTAGCAGGTGTGGGTAGAAAGACTGCAAATGTTGTATTATCTGTAGCTTTTGACACACCAAGAATTGCTGTTGACACCCATGTCGAACGCATTTCTAAACGCTTAGGCATCGCACGTTATAAAGATTCACCCTTAGAAGTAGAAGAGACCTTAATGCGCAAAATTCCGCCTGAAAGATGGAGTAAGACCCATCATCAACTCATCTTCTTTGGACGATACCACTGTTTAGCCAGGGCACCTAAGTGTCATGAGTGTCCGCTCTTAGAAGAGTGTAGAGAAGGGCAAAAACGCTTGAAAAAAGGTCTGGTAAAGTAGTCGTGATATTTACGGGGTTTGTGTTTGGTTGGTGATGAGCATTCTTCATCACCACTTCATACACGCACCCATAAAAAATGCTAGACTCTCAGAAAAGAGTCTAGCGTTTTTTTATTCTTCCTCTTCAGTTGTAGTAGTGGATTCTTCTTCTGATGATGAATTTGATTCGGATTCTGCCGCAGGTTCAGAGTCAGGTTCTGGTTCACTGCTTGATTCTGATTCGGTCTCCTCATCAGTTGGTTCTTCTTCAGTCGTTGAAGATCCGCTGTCTTCAGATGGTTCTGCGAGTTCTGCATCATCCGGTAATTCACCTTCTGGCACGTCACCTTCAGTTTCAATTTCCCCATCTTCGTTATATTGCCAAGACCAGGCACCGCCTGATGAATCACTGTTACTATCGCTATCATTATTGCTATTACTATTAGAGTTACTGTTTGAATTATTATTTGAGTTATTATTTGAGTTATTATTTCTGTTAAATAATCCACCGCCACTCGCATCTGCAACAGCAAGCTCGTTACCATTAATCTGTTCGACGGAGTCTGGCTGTTCAAAGTCCTGGCCATTAAATGTACTAATGTACTGCATAATATCTCTAAAGAACCACTGTGGTGTAATGTGTTCATCTGTTCCTATAAAGAGCTTGTCTTCTGAATATCCTGCATTGGCATTATCGAATCCTGTCCATACACTCATTGTATATTCTGGTGTATATCCAACAATCCAAGCGTCTTTGGCACTGTTTGAAGGCAGATCATTTTCTTCAAGTATGGAAGTATCTAGTGATGTTGTACCTGTTTTCGCTGCAATGTTTAGGCCATTCATTTGAATGTAGTCTGCACTACCATTGTTTGCAAAAGTATCTTTCAACATATCTGTTAACATGTAAGCTGTTGAATCTTTCATGGCTTGATGGGATTCATTTTCAAACTCGACAGTCTCACCTTCATCAGTGACGATGTGACGAATGGATTGTGCTTCATTGAATTCACCATTATTACCTAAAGTTGCATAGGCTTGTGCCATCTGTAGGGGACTGAATCGTGATTCTCCACCACCGAGTACATCATTAAATGATACTGTGTATTCACCGTCAAGCTTAGTATCGTAATCTAAACCAACTTCTTTTGCGAATTCTCTAGGGACATCGTTACCCGCTTCTTCCTGAACCGCTTCAAAGGCTTTAACTGCTGGGACGTTGAAACTTTGTCTCAAGGCATCTCTCATAGTGACATTACCGTGTCCTTGATTGTCATAGTTATATACCGTGTTGTTTGGACTATCTTCAGGGTTGTATGATTGTTCATCTTGAAGTTGGTGATTTGTTGCCCAGTCCATATGCTCAATTGCAGGTCCGTAACTTAAGAATGGTTTCATAGTTGAACCGACATTATGTTGAACTAATGACAAGTTTTGATCCACAACTTCTTGGTAATCACGGCCACCAGTCATTGCTACTAAGCCACCAGAATTTGTATCTAAGATGGTTGATGCTAGATTAAAGTCATCACTTTGGAACTTCTCATTGTAGTAATAGTTTCTATTGTTAGCCATATTTTGTAGATACGACTGAATTTCAGAATCCATATTGGTATAGATCTTAATTCCACTATTTAAGACTTCATTGATATCTCTGTTTCTAAATTCATCATGTTGTTGGATTTCTGTCTTAACGTAATTAATGTAAGATACATATTCAGGATCTTCTTCTTCAGCAACGGCTCGATCTGACTCATCACGTTGAACTAAGTTTGCTGTTAAGTCTGTGTTCATCGCTTCATCATACTGTTCTTGTGTAATTCTCTCATGTTCTAACATCATGTATAGGACTGTTTCTGTTCTAGACTGTGCGGCTTCTGGATCAACGTAAAGGTTGTAAACGTTAGGCAGGTTAGATAAACCTGCTAAGTACGCCGCTTCTTTTAAGTTTAAATCTGCAAGTTCCTTATCAAAGTAGTAGAGGCTTGCTGTACGAATACCGTATATACCATCTGAATAGTATATTTTGTTTAAGTACATCTCTAAAATGTCATCTTTTGAATACTCTTGTTCAAGTCGGTAGGCTAAATATGCTTCTTGAGCTTTACGTTCTAGCGTCTGTTCTTCAGTTAAGAAGGCACGTTTAACTACTTGTTGTGTAATTGTTGACGCACCTTGAGAGGCAAAGCCATCTGTAAAGTTAGAAATGACTGCACCACCCAACCTAACAAAGTCCATCGCACCGTGTTCATAGAAACGATTATCTTCAATCGCTAAGACGGCATCAGTCACGTGGTCAGGTACATCTTCAATGCTGACATACTCCCGTTTTTGTCCAGTATGCAAGGTGGTGACTAAATTATCATTACGGTCGTATATTTCCGCTGGGACAGGGTCCTTTAACTTTTCTTCACTAAAGGCGGGTGCCTGTGAAGCGTAGTAGGCAAATAAGACTGCACCGATAACTAATCCAATTAATGCAATCAGTCCACCATATAATAGTACCTTTTTTATAATCGATGATTTAGATGAGCTTTTAGACCGATTCTTATCTTTATTTTTCGGGTCTTTGCTCCTTTTAAAATTCGATTCCATATATATTACTCCATTTCACTATAAAATTCTTCAAGTGCAGCTAAATAATCATAACGCGGATTGTATTTTATTGGTAGTAAAATACTCTCATTTTTAATATCTTCATAAGGTATTGATTTACGTCCATCAGCCATAAAGTTGTCCCAATGTTTGACAAAATGTTCAAAAGGATAAAGAAATACTTCATCATAGACTGTAAACTTAATAATTAAAAAGACAATGCCACCGGTATTATGACACGCTCTCATATGTTCGACTTGATGGGCGTGTATATTAATGAAAGGAAAGCGTGTTTTATTACGAGTTTCCTTCGCTTCAAAGTCGATGTATTTCCCTTTATATATGCCGTTATAGTCACTAGTTGACGGAACCTTGAAATACGCTTCAGTAATCTTTGCTTTGTTTCTAGAAGGATAATCAACATTAACGATTTGGACCGGTGTTGGCTTCTTATGAATAACCGCTTTTTTCGTATCCAAATAATACTGATTCGTCTTATCAATATCCTTCTCTAAGGTCATCCCGCGTTGGCCATAAGACACTTTGTCATTTGATTTTGGTTTTTGACGTGCTTTAATGCCCTGAGGATATTTCATTTATTCGCACTCCAAACTATTATTATATATACTAATTATAATATATTTATTAGAATTTGATTAACATTTCATTATTATAGGTGGTGAAAAAGGATTGTCAAGTGAGTATACATTCGAAGACTATCGTCATCTTTTATATGAACTCAATCGACGTTATGCACTCAGCAGGGAAGGAGAAGTCTTCGATTTCGACCAAGACATCAAACCTTTTCTCGATAAAAATAAAAAGCTTGCTTATAACATCGAAAACTTCAACACTGATCAGCGTTTAACTGAAAAGGTTAAAAATACAATGTTTGAAGAGCTTATGGAACTCTTAATGAGTTGTCATATTTCACGTTTTAGTTTAAAGCTGTATCATGAAAAATACAAATATATAAATATGTGGATTAACCATGCCCATAAAGAAGGTTTAATATGAGAGTTTTCATTACAGGCTACCGGCATTATGAACTCGGTATCTTTAAGGATAGTCAACCTGAAGTAAAAGTATTAAGAGACTTTCTTAGGTCCTCAATTATTCGCTTAATTGAGGAAGGTGCTGAATGGTTTATTATTCAAGGATACACAGGTATAGAAATGTACGCAGCCAATGAAATTATAGACTTAAAAAAAGACTATGATATTAAGCTCGGCGTCTTAAAGCCATTTCATGAATTTGATGACCGCTATTCTGAAAGCCATAAGATCGAACTCAATAATATTTTAGCACACGCTGATTTCCATAAATTCATCTTTGACCGGCCCTATAAGGACCCATCAATGTTTAGAGCCATTAATGCCTTTATTACTGAACATACAGACTATGGTTATATTGTCTATGATAGTGAAACAGAGACAAACTTAAAATATATATTTAGTCTTATGCTTGAATTAAATGAGAAGAATCAGTATAATATTGAAAGAATACAATTTGACGATATTAATTATTTCGTCAACGATAGATATGATAGTTGAGAGGTGTAAGAGATGAGTGATTATACGCTAAAGCTGTCTGCTAAAGATATATTCGAAAAGGAATTCGAAAAATCGGTGAGAGGTTTTAAACCGATCGAAGTAGATAGTTTTCTTGATGATGTCATCAGCGACTATCAAAAAATGGCAGACATGAATAACAACATTAAGAAATTAGAAGAAGAAAACGCTCGTCTAAAAAAAGAGGTTGAAGATCTTCGTGTGAGGGTAGCAACCAATTCTAGAACTCAAGGTTCTGGTGGGCAGAGTCAACAAATCGATATTTTAAAACGTTTATCTAGTCTTGAAAAACAGGTATTTGGTAAATCAGAAAAGTAAACAGCAAGTAAATGAACGGTAACTCGGATAATCGCTATGCATTTTGATGTATAGAGGAAAGTCCATGCTCACACGATCTGAGATGATCGTAGTGTTCGTGCCAGACGAAACAATAAGTCTGGGCAATGATATTTATATCTTGACGGCTGTGAAATATTCTAAGTGATTTTATCATATGAATAGAGTAGCTTTAAAAGTGCCACAGTGACGAACTTCAAAAGAAATGCTGAAGGTGGAACGCGGTAAACCCCTCGAGTGAGCAATCCAAATTAGGTAGGAGCACTTTCCAACAGGAATTCAACTGACGGAGAGATATTATTTTTAAATAATATAGACAGATGATTATCACCAATGTGCGAGTGTATACTAGTGCACGCTATTAGCACAGCGGTACAGAACATGGCTTATAGAGAAACCGGACTAGACGCTCTCCGAACAGGAGAGCTTTTTTTATGCCTATTTTCATACTATAATATAGACAAATCAAACTTTAGGAGCTTCTTATATGAACTTTAAATTTATTGTTAATACACCGATGGGACTTGAAAAAGTGGTTTCAGAAGAAATTAAATCTTTAGGGCTTTCAACAGAATTAGAAAATGGACGTGTTTATTTTAATGGGGATGAGAAGACCATTGTAGAAACCAACTTAAAGTTACGTACTGTTGACCGTATTAGAATTATCCTTGGAGACTTCGAGGTCAAGACCTTTGACGAACTATTCGAGAAGGTTAAAGCTTTGCCACTATCCGATGTGCTCGGGCCTAATGCAATGTTCCCAGTAACAGGACGTTCACATAAGTCGACTTTATATAGTGTACCTGACGTGCAGAGAATCACGAAGAAGGCAATTGTTGAACACTTAAAGGATGCCTTTAAAATGACGGGGAAACTACCAGAAGACGGACCAAGATATAAAATCGATATTAATATACTAAAAGACCGCGCGATTCTTACTGTTGATACTAGTGGTGATGCACTACATAAACGTGGTTATCGTGTCGGGCAAGGGGAAGCACCAATCAAGGAAACACTCGCTGCAAGCATGTTAAAACTTGCAAACTACGATGGTACAAATACACTCTACGATCCATTTACAGGCTCAGGAACGATTGCGCTTGAAGCAGCGATGATGGCAAGAAATATTGCACCAGGTTCTAACCGCAGTTTTGATAGTGAATCATGGGATATTATCCCTGAAGACTTATGGACACAGTTACGCACTGAATGTGAAGAACAAGCGGATTACGATAAGGAAGTTAAAATATATGCGACTGATATCGACAGCGATATGATTAAGATTGCTAAGAAAAATGCAGAAGAAGTCGGCCTAGATGATGATATTCATTTTGGCGTATTAGACATACATGATTTAGATCATGTTGATGAGCATGCACAAATAATTACCAATCCACCTTACGGTGAACGCATTGGTGAGGCGAAAGCCGTTGAACAAATGTACGCCAAAATAGGGGAACTAATGACTAATTTCCCAAGCCTAAATGTATATCTAATGACTTCAAATAAAGAATTTGAACAAATCGTAGGGAAGAAAGCGACAAAACGCAGAAAATTATTTAATGGCTATATTGAAACAACCTTTTACCAATACTGGGGAGTGAAGTAATCGTTGTCAGCACAAGGGGAAGAAAAAGAAACACTAAATCGTTTATATAAGTTAAAAAAAGAAATACTAAAATCAGATAATGATGTACTTGTATCTCAAATTGATCATGCCATACAAAAGACATACAACGAACAACTAGTATTCTCTTTTATTGGCCATTACTCTGCGGGGAAATCAAGCTTAATCAATCATTTAATTGGTATGGATATTTTACCATCATCACCGGTACCAACGACAAGTAACACAGTCAGTGTTCAAATCAGTGAAGATAATAAGATTGAGGCTTTTATTAATCAATATCAATATGCAACAGTAAATGATTATGATGAGTTAAAAATTCTCAACACTCTAGATCTAGATATCCAAGCAATTACAATGGACGTTCAACATGATGATTTCAACATAAATACAGTGTTTCAAGATACACCAGGTGTAGATTCTAACACAAGTAGCCACGAAGAATCTGCCAATCGTTTTTTACTTAACAGCGATGTCATCTTCTTTACTGTGGAATATAATCATGTGGAAAGTGAACATAATTTAAAACTCCTGAGAGAGATACAGGAATTGAACATTCCACTATGTCTCATCATCAATCAGATTGATAAGCATGATGACCATGAACTGACTTTAGATACATTTCTAAGTCGTGTAAAAAGTACACTAGATAATTGGGACATTCATCCTGAACACATTTTTACTACATCTATATACGACACACCTTATAACCAGGTTGACAACTTAAAAACTTATATTAAAGAAATAGAAAGTCGTAAGGAAATGGCCGAACGATACGACCAGAGAATTATGCATAATATCGAACAGAAACAGATTGAATACTTAGAAGACAAGATAGACGCGGTTGAACATAATTTGAATACGGATCGTCCACTAAACCTTGAACGTGCTAAAGAACGAATCCATTACTTGGAACAAGAAATTAACGAAGCACATTTGGACGATTTAAGATCCGACCAAGCAGTATTAGAAGACCATGTTAAGGATAATGTAAGAAAGCTAGTGAAAGACGCTTATATTTTTCCCCATCAAGTTAAGGATACCATCATAGAATATTTAAAGATACAAGCAGGTGAGAAGAAACCTACAGGACTATTTGGTAAAAAGAAAAAAGAAGAAGAGATGTTAAATACATCTGTAAATGATATAAAGGAAGTCACCCAGAAAGTTATCGATACAGAAATCAACGCCAATGTGAACAATCTCTATAAAACACTCGGCTTAAGTGGTCCACCCTTTAAATATGAGTGGCATAGCGACTTACTTGGAAAAGATGAAAATATTTCCTTAAACCAGAGCTATATTAAAAACTACTTTGACAAATTGAAATCTACTTTAGAAAGAGAAGTATCAACAAAAGCAAAAAGCCACCTCTCTCAACTAACGATTGAGAATATGGGGGAGACAAAAGCATCTTCTACACTAGAACATGAAAAATCTTTGTACGTCGAAGTCAAACAACTGCTTGAATTACTCGAATCTCTTACAACAAAAAACTACCAGCATCTATATATTCATATGGATGACGAATTAGATAAGCTGAATCTAACAGAAGAAATCGAAATTGATACTTCAACAGATATAGTTCAAGACGATATAGAAAGTAGACATAATAATTTTACTGTCGATAATAATGAAACATGTTCAGTTGATTATTTTAAACAAGTGAGTCAACAACTAGAAAATTTACCTCGCTATAACAACTTTAAGCACTTAATTGATCATAAAGTGCATAGAATAGAAACTGGCAAGGCGAATATCAGTGTGTTTGGTGGTTTTAGTGCGGGTAAGACGACCTTTATTAATGCCTTACTGGGTCAGGCCCGTCTAACAACAAGTCCGAATCCAACGACCGCGACTATAACAGAAATCAACGATAACAAGTCGAGTTCAGGGGAGATGAAGTCAGAAGCAGATCTCACTGAAACACTACAAACCTTATCTGGTGAAACACATGACACAGTAAAGGGTTATAAAAAATGGATGAAAGCAAACATTGATAAAGTTCAAGAAACTTATAAACCCTTACTTAGAGGCTTATTAAATAAATACGATCAATACGAACCTATTCTAAATAGTAAGCAAGATTTTGATACAGATACCTTAATAGAAATGATTAGTAATGATGAGGATGCCACCTTCATTCATAAAGCAAATGTATCTATTCCTAATGAAATTACTAAGCATTATAATCTCATTGATTCACCAGGTATCAATTCAATCAACCAAAGACATACATCAGAAACAAGAGATATCATCAGTCAAAGTGATATGATTATTTATGTTTCTTATTACAATCATGTATTTTCACGTTCAGACGAAACCTTCTTGAAATATGTTCAATCATTAAAAGGGGAAGATTTCCCGCTGATTTTTATTATTAACGCGGTAGATCTTATGAAGTCAGAAGACGACAAGGAAAAAGTCATCGACTATATGGCGAATGCCTTAAATAAATTACAGATTAAACATGTTATATATCCTGTGTCTTCTAAAAAAGCGATCCAATCTGGTGATCACGACTTCGATCTAGCGAAAACTGACATCAGAAAAATCGCTGATCAACAAGCAAGGAATGTTCAATTAAGAACATTAAGTGAAATGACAAATCAGTTAATCAATACTGTTGCTAGTAATATTAAACAGTTTGAAGATAGTGGACAAGAGCGCCAAAGAATTATTGAAGGTAGAAATGCGCTAAAGTCAGAGATAGAAAGCTTGAGCGCCAAGCAATTTATAAAAGTATTAAAGCAAGAAATTGATATTATCTTAACTTATCTACCAAAACGTTTAGAACTTCAAGTTTATGATCATCTAAAAGGTTTAATTACAGTTTCTGAGATGAGAGATAAGCACTATCTGAGTAAACATTCTGCCTTGGTTAGTAAAAATATCGATAGCTATTTAACACTGGAAACTGGCGTTGTCTTTAATGCGATTTATAGACAAGCAGATAATTTAACAAATCAAAAATTGACACAGTTTAATGAACGTCTCGGTGAATTTGGTAGTGCGGGTTCATTATCAATAGACACCGCATATGCGGATGAACCCAAAATTCAAATTGACGAAACTGTGCTTCAATCATATGAAAAGGCACTCTATAAAAACCGTAAGGATACATCAAGCTTTAGAAATACCTTACTCGATTTAGCGAAGGACTTAAGTGCGAGTATTAATATAGAGGCACTTGAAGGTGATATGGTTTCCTTAACAAAAGACTATCTTGAACGACTGGATTTGCAATTTATGGATGAAAAAGCTCAAGTTTATAAAGCGCTAAGAGAACCTGTAAAAGAAATTTCAGAAGAAGATTATAAAGTCGATCAAACACTTTATAGTAATCTTACTGATTTAATAATAAAGGAGTGAAGTAATGACTGGACAAACTATCATCATCGACGGCATGGCACTCTTATTTAGACATTTTTTTGCTACGAGCTTTCGTAATCAATTCATGTATAACAGTAAAGACCAACCAACAAACGGTGTACAAGGCATGTTGAGACATACCTTTAAACTCTTAGAAATTACCGGTGCAAAAAATGTGATCATCGCCTGGGATATGGGCTCAAAATCAGTTCGTAATGAGTGGTTCGATGGTTATAAAGCAAACCGTCCAGCACCGCCTGAGGAATTAAAACCCCAGTTCGATCTGATTAAAAACGTCATGCACGACCTCGGCTTTCATCAAGAAGGCGTCATCGGATATGAAGCCGATGATGTGATAGGGACGGTCTCTACACATATAGATGACTTAACTATTGTCAGTGGAGATAGAGACCTTCTACAGTTAATTAACAACACCAATAAAATACTTTTAACAAAAAAAGGCTATACAGAGTATCATCACTACGATATGGCGACTTTTACAGAACAGTACGGCATTCACCCACGGCAGTTTATTGATGTGAAAGCCTTGATGGGTGATACGAGCGACGGCTATTCAGGAGTTCAGGGTATCGGAGAGAAGACAGCTTTAAAATTAATTCAGACACATGGCTCAGTTGAAAATCTTCTAAACACACTTGATACACTCACACCAAAAATGCAAGACAAAATACAGGCTGACTTAGAGTCACTAAATATGTCTCTTCATCTTGCTGAAATCATTAAGAATGTGCCTTTAAAAATGGATCAGCTTCTAGCCAATAGTCAGTATATCTATGATGAAGATCAAACGATTAAAGTACTCAAGGACTATGACCTAAGAATCACTGAAAAATACTTAGGTTCATTGAAGTTAGTATAATTATGGCAATCATGTATATTGACGCTGCTGCTAGTATGTCGCCAAAGCTCTCAGCGGGTGGCATTGTGATTACGGGTGAAAAACTTGACCACAGTGCCTCCATATTCTTAGGAGAGATGGATAACCACCAAGCGGAATGGGCAAGTTTGGCCTTTGGAGTAGAAGAAGCCTTAAAACTTAAAATTACCTCACTAATCGTTTATACTGATTCTAAAATTATTGTTGATTCGTTCGATAAAAACTTCGTCAAAAATAAAGTATTTAAATTTTATTTTGATCAGGTCATTGGATTGACACGACATATGGATATGTTTATCGTTTCGTATACACCGAGAAAGAAAAACAGTCGAGCAGATCAAATTGCAAAAGACCGTTTATATAAAGAGAAGAAAAGTCTATAATTATTAAGTAGAAGTATGTCACTAGCGAATTTTAGTAATGAGGTATGACAATGAACACAGAAGCACTTGAAAAAATTAATTACTTAGAGAAAAGATATTGTAAAGGCTGCCTGCTTAAACAAAGAAATCGTGAGGAAGGCAGCAAGGCCAGTGCTCATGCATTTTGTATCAGTGAATGCTCAGTGGGTATTGAAATGAAAATGCAAGGTAACAAATTATAGATGGAGGCAACAATATGGAAATTGTAAGAATAGAACCAACACCAAGTCCAAATACTATGAAAATTACTGTAAGTGAACCGAAAGACGATATGAAATCATCGACGTATAGAGAAATCACAGAGGATACGCCAGCTTTTATTGCGCGTGTTTTAGAATTAGAAGATGTGACGAGCGTCTTTCATGCTATGGATTTCATATCAGTAGATAAGAGTCCTAAAGTGGATTGGGACACTTTAATTCCACAAATTGAAGCGGTATTTAACGAAGGCTCGGATAGTGATTCAAAAAAAGCCTAACACCTGAGTCTAACTTTGGTGAAGTGACCGCTCAGGTGCTCATGTTTAAAAATATTCCTTATCAATTAAAAATAAATGATGGTGAGGAACATCGTCGTGCTTTATCTGAAAAATTTACACAGGCGGTTGAACAAGCGACACTTCCTGAAGACAATATTATCTTCGGCCGTAAGTGGGTAGATTTACAAGTCAGATATGGTACGAGCGAAGCAGTCCTTGATGAGTTGACTGAAGAAATGGATGCGCTCTACCCTATGGTGCGACTTGATCAATTAATTAAAGAGGCTCAAGCAAAAATTCAGCCAGAACCGAAAAAATACTTTAAAGTATCAATAGATGACTTTAAAAATGCACCGGACTGGAAAACTCGTCTGTATATGTTAAATCACTACGACACACCAGATGAAAGTGACTATGAGTTTTTAGCTTATGCGCTAGAAGATGAAAAGCTTCAAGTACGTCGTATGGCGGTTGGCCTCTTGGCGATGATTGAGTCTAAAAACACCTTGCCTTATTTAAATAAAGCAATAGAAGACAAAGCGATTCCTGTTAGACGTACGGCAGCAGATGCTTATAGTGATTTAGGCTTTAAAGAAGGGCTAGATGATATGTACCAAGCCCTAAATGACAAAAGCCCGATCATCCGTTGGCGTGCAGCGATGTTTATCTATGAGACCGGTGATGAATCAAGTCTACCTATTTTAAGGACACACCAAAACGACCCTCAATATGACGTCAGATTACAAATAGAAATGGCGATTACGAGAATCGAACAAGGCGAGTCAGCACTCGGCAGTGTGTGGAAACAAATGCAGAACAGGGAGAGATAAGTATGGATGCATATCAAGCTTACATGAGAGAAATAGCAGAACCGATGAGACGAGAACTAACGAACTATGATTTTACTGAACTCTTAGAGCCATCGGACGTAGATCAATATATGAAAGACGCAACTGATGATACGACCACTTTTGTTGTGATTAATAGCGTTTGTGGTTGTGCAGCAGGTTTAGCGCGTCCAGCAGCAGTAACAGTTGCCAGCCAAAATCCGATTAAGCCAGACCGTTTGGCAACAGTTTTCGCTGGTCAAGAAAGACCTGCAACTGAAACGCTAAGAGAGTATATAGATGAACCTGCATCGAGTCCATCTATGGCCTTATTTAAAGGACAGGAACTCGTAAGTTTCTTAGGTCGTTCAGATATAGAGAACAGAGCTATCGAAGATATTATGACAGACATCAAAGACGCTTTTGATACACATTGTGCAAAATAAAAAGGAAAGGGAATATTCCCTTTCCTTTTTTACACTTTTAGAATGACTTATTCGTAAATGCACATACTAATCATGTATAATGCTAGTAAAGATAAACCAATTGTAAATAAGATTTCCATCTTCAGCACTCCAAACTAATTGTTTTACTCATTCATTAATATTAATTATATAGAATTAAACTATAAAAGAAAAGGGTGGTTTTATGAATTCCTTTGACCTAGCTTATCACCAGTTACTCGAACGCATACTAGATGCGGGAACGACTAAGAATGATCGCACAAATACAGGTACAAAATCAATTTTCGGTCATCAGATGCGCTTTGATTTAAGTGAAGGGTTTCCCTTATTAACGACCAAGAAAGTATCTTTTAAATTACTTGCAACAGAGCTAATCTGGTTCTTAAGAGGCGATACGAACATCAAGTATTTACTTGAATACAATAATAATATTTGGAATGAATGGGCCTTTAAAAATTATGTAGAGTCTAATGATTATCATGGTGAAGATATGACTGACTTTGGACACCGATCCTTGAAAGACCCGGACTTTAAAGCAGTTTATGATGAAGAAATGGCGAAATTTAAAGCACGTATTTTAAACGATGATGAATTTAGCCAAAAATACGGCACATTAGGTAACGTCTACGGTAAACAATGGCGTCATTGGGAAGGCAAAGACGGCGTCGTCATCGATCAAATCAAAAATTTGATTGAGGGGATTAAAACTAAACCTGATTCGAGACGTCATATTGTCAGTGCATGGAATCCAGCTGAAATCGACACGATGGCACTGCCGCCTTGTCATACACTCTTCCAATTTTACGTCAGTGAAAATAAGTTAAGCTTACAGCTCTATCAACGCTCAGGCGATGTATTTTTAGGGGTACCGTTTAATATTGCCAGTTATAGCTTACTGCTTTGTTTAATTGCTCGTGAAACGGGTTATGAGGTTGGGGAGTTTGTTCACACAATTGGTGATGCCCATATCTACTCTAATCATTTTGAAGCAGTCAATACACAGCTTGAACGCACGAGCTATGACCCTCCAAAACTTGTCATTCACACTGACAAATCAATATTTGACTTGGAATATGAAGACTTAGAAATTATAGATTATCAATCGCACCCGGCTATTAAAGCGCCGATTGCAGTTTAGGAGGCACTATGGTTGCATTAATTGTTGCACACGCTAATCAAAATGTTATCGGCTTTAATGGCGACATGCCTTGGTCACTGCCAAATGACCTAAAGCATGTTAAGAAGCTGACAACCAATCAAACTATCGTCATGGGAAGAAAAACATTCGATACTCTAGGGAGACCCTTACCAAATCGGACAAATGTCGTTTTAACTTCTGATAAAAACTATCAAAGAGATGGTGTTGAAATCATTCATCACATTGATGAGATTGAAAAACTTCCTGGTAAAGTATTTATCTTCGGTGGAGCAACCATCTACGAACAAACCATGCATATAGTTGACGAGATGTATGTCACAGTCATTGATGAGACTTTCGGCGGTGACACATTTTTCCCGAATTATAATATGAATGATTGGGAAATTAAAGACGAAGAAAAAGGCGTAGTAGATGATAAGAATATATATCCTCATACCTTTTATCATCTTGTGAGAAGGTAAAGTATGAAGCACAAACTATGGATGATATTATTCTTTACGCTAATTTTAATCAACCTAATTATCGTTGTCATTGTCGCCTCATTTTTTAACCAGGACTATGAGGAAAGTGATTTGACGGGAACAGAAAATTCGCCTCAAGCACTTACATTCATCTTACCGAACCAAACAATAGAAACACTAATCAATGACAATCTACCCTATGAAAACTTTAATGTTGAAATAGACACATCAGGGGTAACGGTCAATATTGAATCTCGGGTCTTAGGCATTCCCATTCGCTCATCAGTTCGAGGTGCACCAATTGTTGATGGCGACAACATTGTCATTCCATTAACAGACTTAAACTTAGCGGATTTACCCTTAAGTGAAGACACCTTATATTCTGCACTTAAGACCTTTTTAGATTTACCTGAAGGGATCACCATGGCGGATGGTAAAAAAGAACTTATCATTGATACGAAGATCTTTGAACAGTATTTTGGCATCAGCCTACAAGTCGACAAAATAGACTATGAAGCCGACACATGGTATTTTTCAATTAACAACATTTTCTAGGAGGCACATTATGACAATAGCAACTTTAGCCGGCGGATGTTTCTGGTGTTTAGTTAAACCATTTGATCAGTGGGACGGTGTGAAACAGATTACATCAGGCTATTCTAACGGTGAAGAAGAAAATCCATCATATGAATTAATCTCAACAGGAACAACAGATCACGTAGAAGCTGTTCAAGTTGAATTTGATGACTCTATCATTTCTTATAAAGAAGTTTTAGAAATCTTCTTTAAAACATTTGATCCGACTGATACTAACGGTCAGTTTGGAGACAGAGGTCCACAGTACAGACCAGCAATCTTCTATCACGATCAAGCACAAAAGGAAACTGCAGAAGCAGTCATAGAAGAACTCGATTCACAAAACATTTTCCCTGGCCCAATTAAAACGCCAGTGCTACCTTATAAAAACTTCTATCCAGCAGAAGAGGAGCACCAAGACTTCTACAAGAAAAACCAAGGTCACTACAAGGCGTATTATAAAGGATCTGGTCGCCAAGGATTTATAGAAAATATATGGGGTGAAAAATAATGGCAAGAAAAAGTGTAGAAGAATTATCTGACTTAGAACGTCAGGTCATGAAAGAAAATGGAACGGAAGCACCATTTGAAAATGAATACTGGAAGCATTTTGAAGAAGGTATCTATGTAGATAAGTTAAGTGGAAAACCTCTATTCACATCTAAAGATAAATTTGATTCATCATGTGGTTGGCCAAGCTTCTCTAAATCTCTTGATGAAGGGGATGTTTCTGAACATGTAGACACTTCTTTTGGTATGCGTCGTACAGAAGTGAGAAGTGAGAGCTCTGATTCACATCTAGGCCATGTCTTTCCTGACGGTCCAAAGGAAACAGGTGGACTTCGCTACTGCATTAATTCAGCGGCAATTGATTTCATTCCAAAAAGTGAGCTCGAGAGTCAAGGTTACGGTGAGTTTGTCAATTTGTTGGAAGAAAATAAATAGATGAAAGATCGCTCATATTACCAATATATGAAAACTGAAGTGGGTGCAAAAACGGACATCGGTAAACTTGCAACACACATTTCAGAAGATCTATCATTTCCCAAGCACTCAAAAGATTACGGAGAAATTTCAGATTATCTTGAAAAGAACCCTTATCTTCATATATCATTAGATACGTTCGATGAAAGTTTTTTTGAATATAAAGAATGGCTAAAATCTTAAGGAGATGACAAGATGAGTATTCACATTAATGCAAAACAAGGCGATATTGCAGACACTATTTTACTACCAGGTGACCCATTACGTGCAAAGTATATTGCTGAAACATTTTTAGAAGATGTTGTTTGCTATAACGAAGTTCGTAACATGTTCGGTTATACCGGGACATACAAAGGTAAAAGAATTTCAGTTCAAGGTACAGGTATGGGTGTCCCATCTATATCTATTTACATTCACGAGCTTATGCGTGAATACGGTGTTAAGAACTTAATTCGTGTTGGTACTGCTGGTGCCCTTAAAGAAGAAGTAAAAGTTAGAGATGTTGTCATTGCCCAAAGTGCAACGACAGATTCTTATCAAAATGCTAAACTTTTCAACAATGTTTCTTATGCACCAACATCAGACTTTGACTTACTATTAACATCTTACAATGAAGCTAAAAAGCGTGGATTAGATGTTAAGGTAGGTAACGTTTATACTGCCGATTCATTCTATGATACTAAGACTGACACAAAACAACTTGCAGATTACGGTGTACTTGCAGTTGAGATGGAGTCAGCAGCCTTATTTACAATCGCTCAAGAGTACAAAGCAAGAGCGTTAGCAATCTTAACAATCTCTGACCACTTAATAACTGGAGAAGTAACAACTGCTGAGGAAAGACAAACAACATTCAACGATATGATTGAAGTTGCACTTGATGCAGCAGTACCATTTATCGAAGAACAGTGATTTCACTGTTCTTTCTTTTATTTGATGAAAGAAACTGATAATATATGAGTAATATACGTAGTAGAAATTAGGTGCATAAGTTGAGCGAAGAAAACAATGAAAAGAATGTCGGCCATAGGCTTAAATCTCTACAGATTAATGTCTTTTGGTTTATCGTTATTATACTGACGACGATTATAATCAGCGTAGTGATTACAGCTGTCGCGATGTCTAATAACCAAGAGCGCGCAGTTAACGTTGGCACTGATACGCGTACTGAATTTGCCAAGCTATATAATGTCTATGACACTTTAACTGAAAACTATTATGAAGATGTTGATCAAGATGCTCTAATTGAATCATCAATTAAAGGTATGGTTGAAGGTTTAGATGACCCTTATAGTGAATATATGAATATCGACGAGACTGGAGAATTTGAAGAAAGTATTACAGGTGACTTTGAAGGTATTGGCGCTGAAATCATGCAAGAAGGCAACAAAATCTTAATTTCTAGTCCAATGAGAGGGTCGCCCGCTGAAGAGGCAGGTCTAGAACCAGGCGATCAGATTCTTGCAGTTGATGGGGAGTCAATAGAAGGTATGACAACAACTGAGGCTGTCCAGTTGATTCGTGGAGAAAAGGGAACAGATGTCACCTTAACGATCCAACGCGGTGAAGCTAGTCCAAGTGATATCACCATTACCCGTAATACTATACACATTGATAGTGTAACGTATGAAGAAATTGAAGGTGTCGGGCACATCTCTGTTAACAGATTCCAACAAGGCACGACTGAAGAGTTTGAGAGGTTCTTTAATCAAGCTGCAGAAGATGGGGTTGAAGAACTCGTTATCGACTTCCGTTATAATCCAGGTGGACTCTTAAACGAAGCAGTGACACTAATTAACCAATTCGTTGATAAGGACACCACTGCACTTTACCTTGAAGATAATCAAGGTAATCAGCAAGAACTCCTCACAGAGAATGAAAAGAATCCGAATGCTGAGCAGTTCGATGAAGTCTATGTACTCATCAATGAAGGTTCAGCAAGTGCTTCAGAAGTGTTTACAGGTGCACTATCTGACTTAATCGACATTAAAACAGTCGGTACAACGTCATTCGGTAAAGGTGTCGTACAAAGAACGAGTGAATTTAAAGACAATTCCATGTTGAAATATACGAATACTAAATGGCTAACACCGAATAAGACATGGGTACAAGATGAAGGTATTACACCGGATATTGAGCTGATCACACCTGATCACTACAGAATCGAACTGCTCACTGAAGATGAAGTGTTCACTGAAGGTCAAACAAATGAGAAAATCTTGTCTATTAAAGTCGCTCTTGATGCACTCGGCTATGATATTTCAACATTTAATTCGACCTTCGATGAAGAACTTACAAGTCAGGTTGAAGCCTATCAAAATGCCAACGATTTACCAGTAGACGGTATCGTAACTGGCGAAACAACAACAAGTATTATTTCAGATGTTAGATCACTCATCCAAGAAGAGGATGCTCAGCTCAACTATTTAATTGATTACATTAATAGCGACATGTCTATTATGGAAATTGAACAAGAAGCGAGAAATAATGCCACACACATTCCTGTTGTTGAAGAGGAAGAACAAAACCTTAGAGATGATAGCGAAGAGACAGAAGAATAAGACTAAATTCCGTACAATAATCTTGTACGGAATTTTTCTTGTAGAGCTTATCTAAATAGTTTAAAGTTAAGATTAACAAGTATTATGGAGGCGCTTATGGTTTCTACAAATAAAAAAGCAATGCTCACTGGTGGTGGAACAGTCGGGCACGTTATGCTCAATAAATTACTTATTCCTGAACTTATAGAAAGAGGGATAGATCCACATTACATCGGTTCTAAAAAAGGAATAGAAAGAGAAATTATTGGCACCACTAATATTCCATTCCATGAAATTTCAAGTGGAAAGCTAAGACGCTATTTATCTTTTGAGAATCTTAAAGACATCTTTAAAGTTTTAAAAGGTGTGACTGATGCAAAAAAAATCTTAAAACAAGAACAACCCTTATTCGTCTTTTCTAAGGGCGGCTTTGTCTCAGTCCCTGTCGTTTTAGCAGCAGCGGCAAAAGATGTCCCTGTCTATATACATGAATCCGACTTAACACCTGGATTAGCAAATAGAATTGCAAGTAAATTTGCAACTAAGGTCTTCTGTACATTTGAAGAAACAACACGTCATTTCACTGACGTAAAGGCAGAATACTTAGGACCAGTATTAAGAACAGAACTGAATACTGGTAATAACGAAACTGGCTATGAGATCAGCCATTTCACAAGTCAAACGCCAGTTCTATTAATAATGGGTGGCTCACTTGGTTCAAAGAAAATCAATGAATTTGTATGGAGTCACTTGTCGACACTGTGTGACAAATATCAAATTATTCACCTTACGGGTAAGGGAAACAAAAACGACAGTGTGAAGCATGATCGCTACCTTCAACTGGAGTATGCAGATGAGGATTTAAAGCATCTACTCGCAATTTCTGATGTTGTAATTTCAAGAGCAGGTTCAAATGCAATTTTTGAATTTCTGCTCGCTAAAAAACCAATGGTTTTAATTCCACTTGGTTTAGATCAAAGTCGTGGGGATCAAATCCAAAATGCCAAGCATTTTAAAAAGCATGGCTATGCAGAAGTAATTGAAGAAGATGATTTAAATCTAGACGACCTACAAAATAAATTGACACACATCGATGAGAATTACAGTGAAATTACGATTAAAATGACACAGTTTAAACACGCTTATCAACCAAGTGAATTCGCAGATAAGCTAATCGAGGAGGCAGAGAAGTGAGCCGACAAAAGAAAATATCCTTATTTTTAGTGTTCACTTTAATTTTTGGTGTCATAGCAATATTCCATGAGTCTAGGCTCGGCCGCTGGATCGACCGAGAAGTCTATGAATTTATCTATGCCTCTGAAAGCTTCATTACCACAGCATTAATGCTAGGTTTTACTCAGCTTGGTGAACTTTTATCTATGATTGTTATGTCATTAATAATGATTTCTATCTTAATGCTGTATAAACTTAAAATTCATACACTGTTTTTCATTATTTCAATGTTGATTTCAACAGTTTTAATCCCAGTATTAAAAAATTCTTTTGATAGAGAACGTCCAAGCTTTTTAAGATTAATTGAAATCTCAGGTTTCAGTTTTCCGAGCGGCCATGCAGTCGGTTCCACCATATTTTTTGGTTCCGTTGCTCACGTCATAAAAGAAACAAATTTAAATAATAAGGCGCTATTAATGACCATTTGCGCTACCTTCATCTTGATGATTTCGTCTTCAAGAGTTTACCTCGGTGTCCATTATCCAACCGACGTCTTAGCCGGTGTCATCATCGGTCTTGCCGTTGTTTTTGGCACCAGTGCGCTCATGCACAACAAGTTTAAAAAGCGGCTTCGATTTTAAGATCGGAGCCGTAATTTTTTTGATTGCTAAAGGTGAGTAGGGGAATTATAATTGATTTGCTTTAGAAATATTTTAAGACGGCAGGTGATTTTATGGTGATAAATTTATATGAAAACATCACACTTGAAAACGACAGAATTAGACTTCTTCCGATGCAACTCAGTCATGCAGAAGAATTACAGGCAATAAACCATGACAGTATTTGGACTTATATGCTTTTTCAAGCGACTACAGAAGAAACAATGCGTGAATGGATTCAAAGTGCCATAGACTTACGTGGTGAGATGAATACAATTCCCTTTGTTGTCGTCTTAAAATCTACAGGAGAAGTCGTTGGCTCAACGAGAATCCAACATATTGATTACGAGCGTCAGAGCTGTGAAATCGGTGCATCATGGTTTGGTACTAAAGCCCAGCGCACCTTCATTAACTCCGACAGCAAATTCCTATTACTCGAATATTGTTTTGAGGTATTGAACCTCATGCGGGTTCAAGTACGAGCAGATGAAAGAAATGAGCGTTCGAACAAAGCGATCGAACGCATTGGTTTTACAAAAGAGGGCATTATAAGAAAGGAACGTGCACTACACGGTGTTCCTAGAAATCTGATTATCTATTCAATTATCGATGACGAATGGCCTGAAGTTAAAAAGAACTTATTAATTAAACAACAGAGCTATATGATGGAAACGCCATCTACTATAGTGAGTTAATCTTTATATCGTAAAAAAGGGGTTGGGACAAAACAATTCCCTTCATATAATAAGCCGGACGTTAGCTTTTCTGGGGCATCGCGTGAGCCTGTAGTCTCACGCAGATGCTATTCCCCTAGAAGTCTAACGTCCGGCTTTTCTATTATAATTTATTATTTCCCTATATATTCAGAGTTTTTGTCCCAGCCCCTTTTTTTACTTTTATGTATATGTATTTATGACTGATGCTCATATTTCTTTAGTTTTCATTTTCATGATAATATTATAGAAAATGAGGTGGGTAAAGATGCCGAAAATATTAGTAGTAGAGGATGAAACGAATTTAGCACGTTTTATCGAATTAGAATTAAGCCATGAAGGCTATGAAGTAACGATTGCAGATGATGGTCAAGAGGGTTTTAATCTTGCTTATGATAATGATTACGATGCCATTCTTTTAGACTTAATGTTACCAAAGCTGAATGGACTAGAAGTGTGTCGTAAATTAAGAAAAACGAAGAATACGCCGATTATTATAATTACAGCAAAAGGGGAGACCTATGATAAGGTTGTCGGCCTAGACTATGGTGCAGATGATTATATTGTTAAGCCTTTTGAAATAGAAGAGTTACTGGCGCGTCTTCGCGTGATAATGCGTAGAAACCAATCTGTTGAAGTGAACCATGACACAGTTGAATTACATGGCATCCAAATCGATACAACCGCCTATACTGTATCGATTGATGATCAGCCGATTGAACTGACAAAAACTGAGCATGAGTTACTTTATTTACTTGCTAAGAACACTGGTATTGTTATGAAAAGAGAACAGATTTTAGATATTATCTGGGGCTATGATAGTGAAGTTGAGACCAATGTCGTCGATGTATACATCAGATATTTGAGAAACAAGCTTAAACCTTTCGAGAAGGATAAGGTTATCGAAACGGTTCGTGGCGTCGGTTACGTGATTCGACAATGAATACGAACAAATCATTACGTTCCCAGTGGCTAAAATTATCTATACTTATCATTACAATTACCTATCTTTTATTTAGTTCACTTTTAATTTATGCCACGAGTGTTTATTTAAAAGATCAAGAATACCGATCTGTTTCAAGGGCATTGGATGATGTGAGTACGCTCTATGCCAATCAAGCTTTTAATACCATTACTGAGCGAGACATATACTCTAGCTTAATTGACAACCAACAGATGGCTTTATATACATTAAGTGGTGAGGAAGTATACAGATGGCCAGCGCGTTCTGAATTGTATTTTGAATTGGATTTCCAGCAATCGGACAACCCTTTGATTAATGAGAAAAGTATTGAGGGGGATGATTATTTAGTTGCATCTCAGATGATTCAATCTGATTTTTGGCATGGCTATGTTGCAGTCATCCATCCGCTCAATGAGTATAATACAATTATTCGAATGATGCTGTTCATCGCAACAATTATCGGGTTCTTATCTATCACGTTTACGTCTGTTATTTCTTACTTCTTTTCAATCCAGATGGTTAAACCCATCGGTCGATTTACCAATCAACTGAAAAAGATTGAAAACCAAGGCTTTGCTGAACGTTTGGAACTAAAAACGAATATTGTTGAAACAGACTATATGATTGAATCCTTTAATAATATGATGGATGCCCTAGAGGAATCCTATAATCAGCAAAAGCAATTCGTTGAAGATGCTTCACACGAACTTAGAACACCCCTACAAATTATTCAGGGTCACCTACAGTTGATCAATCGATGGGGGAGAAATAATCCTGAAGTACTCGATGAGTCACTCGGTATCTCTATAGATGAATTAAAGCGAATCAATCGTCTAGTTGAAGAGTTATTACTACTGACTAAAAATGAAGGTTCTGAGTATGTACAACCCGATTTGGTTAACATTAATGATGAGATTGAAAGTCGTTTATCAAGCCTTAGAAAAGTGCATCCAGACTACATGTTTACAACCGACTTTACTAAGGCGAATCTTATGTATCCTATCAACAACTATCACTTTGAACAGATGCTCATTATCTTCTTAGATAATGCCATTAAATTCGATAAAGAAAACAAACATATCACAGTATCAACTGAAGTTGATAATAAGGGTGATGTATTGATTGAAATAAGCGATAGTGGAATCGGTATTCCTAAAGATGAAATCGATCAAGTGTTTAATCGTTTTTACCGCGTTGATAAATCAAGAAGTCGTCAACAAGGTGGCAATGGACTCGGTCTCTCTATTGCTAAAAAAGTAGCAGAATTGTACCGTGGACAGGTCTGGATTTCTAGTGTTGAAGGTCAATCGACCACTGTTCATATCAAATTTCCAAAAGTTCAAAAATAAGCGAGATTAAATTTACACTTATCAATGTTCGTGCTTTAAAGAAGAGGCACAAAATGGTAAAGTTTAGGTATAAAGAGTATTAAAAAAATAAAACGAGGTGGCAGTACAATGCAAGAAAGAGAATTTGAGAATGCACCACTTAGATTTGGTACAAATCTTGGTTTAATTCTTGAATATTTTGACATGTACAAGAATGACCCAGATTCAGTATCAGATGAAATGAAGTATCTTTTTGATAACATTTCAACTGATCAGGAAGGTAATACTCGTCAGGACGGCAAGCAGTTATCTGCTGCAGGACAAGACAAGATTAAAGGGATTTTACAATGGCTAAACGACGTTCGTCAATATGGTCATTTAAAAGCCGATGTGTATCCAGTATATGCTCCAGAAATTGATAATGCACCAGATTTTGATTTCAATGCATACGGCTTCCAGGATGCGGATTTAGAAGCTCTACCAGCAAGTATCGTATCAGAAGCGATGGCTGATAAGTTCGATAATGCCTTGGATGCAGCACGTTATTTAGAACAGGTTTACACGTCTCCTTTATCTTATGAATATACGCACA
Source organism: Jeotgalicoccus marinus DSM 19772 (assembly GCF_000425825.1). GTDB lineage: Bacteria > Bacillota > Bacilli > Staphylococcales > Salinicoccaceae > Jeotgalicoccus > Jeotgalicoccus marinus. Next base: position 85,247 of record NZ_AUEE01000005.1, on the reverse strand, counting down.
TCAACAATGGCGAGGAAAGAGAATGGTTACAAAACGCTATTGAAAGTGAAGGCGAAGTGAATTTATCAGAAGAAGAAAAACTTCATCTGTTTAAAGAACTTGTTAAAACAGAAGGATTTGAAAAATACCTTCACAAAAACTTTGTTGGTGCAAAACGTTTTTCTATTGAGGGTGTAGACTCACTTGTACCCATGTTAGATCACTTATTACAACGCATGGCGGATGAAAATATTCCACATCTACAAATTGGAATGGCACACCGTGGTCGCTTAAATGTACTCACACATACATTACAAAAACCTTACGCTATGATGTTAAGTGAATTTATGTCTACCGACCCAATGAAATTCTTACCAGAAGACGGTTCACTAGAATTGACGAATGGTTGGATGGGCGATGTTAAATATCACTTAGGTGGTGTGAAAACAAGAACAGACAAAGGAATTACACAGACTGTTACACTTGCTAATAACCCATCACACTTAGAGATTGTTGGACCCGTTGTCCAAGGACGTACGCGCGCACAACAAGATTCAACAAACCAAAGTGGTAAAGCAGTACATGATACTGATAATTCACTTGGTGTGATCATTCATGGTGACGCAGCCTTCCCTGGACTAGGTGTTAACCCTGAATCAATGAACTTATCAAACCTCGCAGGCTATACGGTTGGCGGGGCACTTCACATCATTACGAATAACCGTATTGGCTTTACAACAGAGGAGTGGGATGCACGTTCAACACTATATGCATCTGATATCGCTAAAGGCTTTGATATGCCAGTATTCCACGTCAATGCTGACCGCCCGGAATATGTTTTACGCGTCATTGATATTGCAATACAATATCGTCAGAAATTCAAAAAAGACCTTGTAATTGATTTGATTGGTTACCGTCGTTATGGTCATAACGAAATGGATGAGCCAATGACAACAAACCCTAAACTTTATAATGAAGTTCATGAATATCCAACTATTGATAATCTTTACGGTGATCAACTTGTTGAAGAGGGTGTCTTAACAAAAGAAGACAAAGAATCGATTATGCAAGCAATTCAAGATGAATTAAGAGCGGAACATGACAAGATCAACAAAGATGATACGATTGTCACTAAAGATATCAAGACACCTGATGAAATCTTAGAAGGACAGTCAAATGATCAAGAAACTGAAATCTCTAGAGAGAGATTAGCGAAGATCAATGAAGAGCTGTTAACATACCCGGAGGACTTCAAACCACTTAAGAAATTAGGTAATGTTTTAGATCGTCGTAAGAAACCATTTGAAGACGACACAGCACTTGTTGACTGGGCACATGCTGAAGCCCTTGCATTTGCAACAATTAACCAAGACGGTACGCCAATTCGATTTACAGGTGAAGATGCAGAACGTGGTACATTCGCTCAACGTCATGCTGTTTTACATGACCCAGAGACAGGTAAACGACATACACCACTTCACAACATCAGTGATTCTAAAGCATCATTTGAACTTTATAACTCACCATTAACTGAGATGGCGGTTGTTGCTTATGAGTATGGTTACAACGTTGAGAACAATGAAGCTATGGCAATTTGGGAAGCACAATACGGAGATTTCTCCAACATGGCCCAAGCAATTTTTGATGTATTTATGTCAAGTGCCCACTCTAAATGGGGTGAAAGAACTGCCTTAACTTTACTTCTACCACATGCTCAAGAAGGACAAGGTCCTGAACACTCATCTGCACGTTTAGAGAAGTATTTACAGCTATGTGCAGAAAATAATATGACAGTGGTTAACTTGTCTAGTAGTGCAAACTACTTCCACATTTTACGTAGACAAGCGAAATACTTGAACACTGAAAAAATGCGTCCACTCGTTGTAATGTCACCTAAGAGTTTGCTTAGAAACTCAACAGCGAGCCAACCTGTAAGTGAATTTGTAAACGGTCAATTCAAAGAAATTATTGTTCCGGAATACAAGAAAACTAAAGTTAAAACTGTTGTAATTGCAAGTGGTAAAGTCGCTGTAGATATACTTGAAGCAGAAGCGAAAAACGAATCACCTAACGATGAATTACTCATCATTAGACTTGAACAGCTATATCCATTCCCAAGCGAGGCAATTAAAGAAGTCTTATCTGGCTTAACGAATCTTAGTGAAGTACGCTTCGTTCAAGAAGAGCCACAAAACCAAGGTGCATATCACTTCGTTCTACCGTACTTGCTCGATATCGTACCATCTAAAGCGACATTAAATTATGTAGGAAGAAAACCAAGTGCTTCAACAGCCGAAGGTAACGGTGGATCTTACAAACTAGTACAACAAAGTATCATCGAGAACGCTTTAAAATAATAGGAGGTATTATATAAATGGCTGAAATCATCGTGCCTGAATTAGCAGAATCAATTACAGAAGGAACTATATCTACTTGGTTTAAGCAAGTAGGCGACAGTGTAGAAAAAGGTGAAAACGTCCTTGAATTAGAAACTGATAAAGTAAACGTAGAAATTGTCAGTGAAGAAGCTGGTGTCATTTCAGAAATTAAAGCTGAAGAAGGTGACACTGTAGAAGTTGGTCAAGTCATTGCCGTAGTCGGTGAAGGTAGTGGTGCACCTGCAAAAGAAGAAAGTTCAGAAAAAGAAGCACCTAAAGCTGAAGCAAAAGAAGAATCTACTTCAGCACCTAAAGAAAAAGAAGAAGAAACAACAACTGTGAAAACTGAAGATGGTACAATCGTTGCCACACCATCTGCTAGAAAACTTGCACGTGAAAAAGGCATTAGCCTTTCAGACATCAATGCTGCTGATCCACGCGGTCTTGTACGTAGCCAAGATGTTGAAAATCACGGTCAAGCTTCAAGTCAGCCTGCTGCTAAAAAAGAAGAAGCACCTAAAGCTGAGACGAAAAAAAATACAACACCTGAAAAACCAGTTAGACGTGAAAAAATGTCACGCCGTAGACAAACCATTGCTAAACGTCTATTAGATGTTTCTCAAAATACTGCAATGTTAACAACATTCAACGAGATAGATATGACGAATGTTATGGCATTAAGAAAACGCAAAAAAGAATCATTCATGGAACGTAATGATGGTACTAAACTTGGCTTTATGTCATTCTTTACTAAAGCTGTAACAGCCGCACTTCGTAAGTACCCAGCTGTAAATGCTGAAATTGATGGCACAGACTTAGTTTATAAAGAATTCTTTGATGTATCGATTGCTGTATCTACAGAAGAAGGACTTGTTGTACCGGTAGTACGTAACACAGATAGAAAAACATTTGCTGAAATTGAAAACGATATTGCTGACCTCGCAACAAAAGCGAGAGAGAAGAAACTTTCTCTTGATGAAATGTCAGGTGGCTCATTCACAATTACTAACGGTGGGGTATTTGGATCATTAATGTCTACACCAATCATCAATGGTACACAAGCTGCAATCTTAGGTATGCACACAATCCAAAAACGTCCTGTCGCGGTTGGAGATGACATTGAAATCCGCCCAATGATGTACATTGCATTAAGCTATGACCACAGAATCATTGACGGTGCAGAATCAGTTGGCTTCTTAAAAACTGTTAAAGAATTAATCGAAAATCCAGAAGACCTGTTACTAGAAGGTTAATTTATTAAATACTTTTAAAGATAAAGGTATCCAAGGGATACCTTTTCTTTTTTATAGGAGGAATAATATGATTCAAGAAAATTGGCAAGATAATAATCTAGGTACTGTCACAGTTAAACATACAGATGCAGAAAAGTTTAAAGTCTCTGATATGTTAACTGTAGGTAAGGAGTATAGAGTCATTAACGAAACTGAAGAATATATTTTTGTTATAGACAATTCAGGAAAGCCTGCTGGATATTACAAAACTTACTTTTCTTAGAAAATAATTCAGATAATTTAAATAACTCATAGATTTTTTATACGTTCTAGTGTAGACTAATTGCATACTAGTTTTTAGATGAGGGATGCATATGAGTACGAAGCAAGTCATAATGGTAGGTTTCACCCTGTTTGCCATGTTTTTTGGCGCAGGTAATTTAATTTTTCCACCTGCTCTCGGTTTTTCTAGCGGAGAATATTTCTGGACAGCAATTATTGCCTTTGTCTTAACTGGGGTAGGTTTACCACTTTTAGGTGTCATTGTTGGTTCAATTTCAAAAGATGGATATAGAGAGTCTCTTAAAAATATACATCCAGCATTTGCAGTAATTTTCCTAGTTGTTATTTATTTAACGATTGGACCATTCTTTGCCATTCCAAGAACAGCAACAACAGCTTATGAAATGGCAGTAGTACCGTTCTTGAGTGAAAATACTGGATTATGGTTATTAATATTTTCACTTGTGTACTTTATTATCGTATTTTTACTTAGTATTAAACCAGGCTCACTCGTTAATAGTATTGGGCAAGTATTAACACCTTTACTATTAATCAGTATTGTTTTATTAATTATCTTTGCAGGTATTGCATATTTTAATAATCCAATTAATCCTGCAAATGAAACATTTGAAGCGACTTCACCTTTCTCTATTGGTTTCACAGAGGGATATTTAACAATGGATGCAATCGCAGCAATTGCCTTTAGTGTTTTAGTTTTAAATTCTATTCGTCAACTTGGAATTACCAATAGAAAGGATTTGCTGTTTGGCACAATCAAGTCAGCATTTCTAGCAGCGATTTTACTAGGTGTCATATACATCTCACTCGGTTGGTTAGCGAACAAAGTTGATCTCGGCGGGGCAGCTGTTGATGACCAAAACTTAGGTACGTTCTTACTGACTTTCATGAGTTCTGATATTTTTGGTATTTTTGGACCAATCTTATTAGGTACTATAGTATTCTTAGCTTGTTTAACTACTGGAACTGGATTGATAGTTTCTGTATCTGGCTACTTTAATAGCATTTTACCTAAAGTACCTTACAAAGTATGGGTTGTCTTATTCGTACTTATTTCATTTGGTCTTGCCAACCAAGGTCTAGACCAAGTTATTGCAACAAGCGTTCCAATTTTGTCGATTATTTATCCTGTTGCAATGACAACAGTCGTCCTACTAGTGCTAACATACTTTGTACCATCACCAAAACTGAGTTTGCAAATTCCAGTATTATTAGTTGCAATTCTTTCTATTCTTTCAGTTATTCACCGAAACGGATGGCTGACAATGGATTGGCTAGAAGTATTACCTCTGTTTAGTGCAAGTTTTGAATGGCTACCATTCATGATTGTCGGTTACATTCTTGGTTATGTTATCGCACTGAATAAACCAAGAGTAGAGTACTCTTAAAACATAAAAAACGGGAGCTAGCGATTTTGCTAGCTCCCATTTTTGTGTCGATTATTATAGTTATTAATTAATATCTATATTCATCTTTTAATTGTAAGAGTCGTTCCTTCAATTCTTTTTCCATTGTTACAAGTTCAGCCTCAGCTGATTTACGCTTCTGTGAACCTTCGGACTGAATTTTTAATGTTTCTTCAATTGTGGATACAAGATTCTCCTGAGTCAGTTTCAATGTCTCAATATCTACAATACCACGTTCATTTTCAGTTGCTGTTCTCAGTGAATTTTGTCTAAGCATTTCGCTATTCTTCGTTAATAAGTCATTGGTTGTATTCGTCACTTCTTGTTGTGCCTTAGATGCCGATTCTTGACGAAGTAGGGTCAGGGCAATCGCCATTTGATTCTTCCATAATGGAATAGAAGTCAAAATTGAACTCTGAATTTTCTCCGCTAAGGTCTGATTAATATTTTGAATCATACGAATTTGAGGTGCAGATTGTAATGTGATTTGTCTAGACAGTTTTAAATCGTGTATACGTTTTTCAAGACGATTTACATACTGCATCATATCATTCACATCTTGAACATCCATCTGGTTATTCGATTCATTTGCTTTCTTTTTAAGTCTTGGTAGCTCTTCATTTTCAAGCTCTTCTTTTTTAAGTTCAGCCGCTGCAATATAAATATTAATGGCATCAAAGTAATCTTTGTTTTGGTTATAAAGACCATCTAACATGTTCACATCTTTAACCAATACTTCTTTAGCATGTTCAAGTTGGATTGAGATACGATCTACTTGTGAAGCAATACTTTGGTGTTTTGAGATCATCTCATTGACTGAGCGTTTGACTTTACCGAACATACGCTTAAAGATGTTACTTTTTTCATTCGTTAACTCTTCAGGGTCAATCTCTTTAAGCTTCTTCATCAAATCTTCAAGCGTATCACCGATCGGCCCAACATCTTTTGATTGAACCTCATTTAACATTTGGTGAGAGAACTTAGACATTGCCTGCTGTGCATTCGCACCGTAAGTAATCAAGGCATCGTTATCAAGCGGTTGAATCTTGTTTTTGATGTCTTTGATTGTCTTTAAATCCTCTTCTGAGAACTGATCTTGAAAAGTCGTCAGTACTGAATTAGATTGACTATTTGTCTCTGGTTGAACTTCCTTTTGGAGTACGAAGTCATCCTGTTCACCAGGTTCATTTATACTTTTAAATGGGTCTTTTAATAGTTCATTTTTTAAGTTATCTTCCGTCATTCTGTTCACCTCGATATAGTATTTCTTCTTTTTCTTCACGTTTTAGATTTACTTTTTCCTTATCAAGCTTGTTACCTAACATTGCTTGGCGTTTTTTTGATCTCGATGCATTTCTTCTAATAATTTCTCTTTCTATATCGAGATCATTATAACTCGCTTGATTCATGTAAGATAAATTCGATTGTAAAGTTCTTTTCAGCTCTAATAGCGAAAGGCGGGTTTCATGTAATTGGATACGTTCATTTTTAGATTTACCCGGCATCTTATATAAATATAAATACTTTTCAATCGTATTAACTGCAGACTCTAAGTTAGAGTGAAAGAACTGTTGACCTCGATAAAACTTCCGAGGCTCTTCTTCAACTGAAGATATGATTGTTTTAATTATTCTATTGATTTCAAAAATTAATTTTGCATCTTTGATCGAACGAATATTCATATAGCTGGATCTCAGCCTTTTCATCTGTTCATCAACCTGATGTAACTGGCTCTTGATATATTTATATTCACTATTCGTTAAGTTTATTTCTTCTAAATGCTTATTGTGAGCGATTCGATGTGAGGGGAGGTAGGATGCACCAAAACCACCTATACCTAGCACTACATCGAGAAACATATGAATGTCAAATATGTTTGAGGAGAGTACCCAGGTAATCAGTCCTATAGGTACGGCGATCACAGAAGCAATGAAATGAGAATAGTTACCTTTCATCGTTCAAAACTCCTTAATAAAATGTGGCTATTTATTACAATTATAAAGCGTAATGCTTGATAATGCTAATTATTCGCGTTTATAATGATTTCAACGATAGGCTAGTGAAATGGAGTTTTAAACATGTATGAAGTTGTAATCATAAAGGCTGATTATGAAGGTTGGTGGCTATTTGATGGTTGGCAAGAAGATATCATCAAACGGTATCAGGCGACTGACTTAAATAATCTCTTGCACACATACAATACAATCATCGGCGAGATGAAACAAAAGTATAATAGCCATATAACAGGAAAATATAATATTATTGCTTTTTTCAATGCTTGTGATATAGAGTATTGCGAAGACTGCGAAGAAGATATGCAAATTTACTATACGCCATTGATGACTAAAAATAATGAATTTTTCAACTATGAAGACAATTAAAGAAAAGTCCTGAAAATGAGATTGCAATATAACAATCCTTCTTGTATAATATGAATTATCAGTAAGTTATGCTTATTGATAATTAACGTCTTTTGGAGGATTTTATTAATGAAACAAGGTACAGTAAAATGGTTTAACGCAGAAAAAGGTTTCGGCTTCATCGAAGTTGAAGGCGAAAACGATGTATTCGTACACTTCTCAGCTATTAACCAAGAAGGTTACAAATCACTTGAAGAAGGTCAAGAAGTAGAATTTGAAGTAGTTGAAGGCGACCGCGGTCCACAAGCTGCTAACGTTGCTAAACTATAATTATAAATTGATTCATTAGAATAATTTGTAAACTACAGGATCCCAATTATTGGGGTCCTATTTTTTTGTGCTTATTTACTTAAGTAAGACTTATTGAAATAAATTTTTGGGGAAGTTTAACTTTTATCGGTTAAGAGAGGTGAAAACTTAAGTAATTTTATAAAATTTGTATAAACTTGTCCGAAAAAAAGAAAAGCTGCTTTTTTTTCGTATATTTAGAGTAGATGGACTTTTAGGAGGGATAGTAATTTTTATAAATAGTAGAAATAAACCCCATAAATTACTACATTATGAAGCCTTGAATTGACGTGTTAAATTAACGAAAAGTGAGGATGTTAAATACAAAAATGCTATAAAGGGTTATGAAGGTGAGTGCCTGTATGACAGGATTTTTGACCGTGTGGGTAATGATTACTTGTACATATACCGAGATCTTTATCTTCAGATTGGTAATTCTTGTACCCAGTACGACACGCTTATCATCACTGACCAAGGCATTATTAGTAACGAAGTTAAAAATTTTACTGGGAATTACACAATTGAAAATGGCACTTGGTTCAATAATAACTATCAATTGCCAAACGATGCTTTTAGTCAACTCAACCGGTCACTAGGAAAATTAATGGATCTAAGAAATTCAGGGCAGAGTGATTTTAATATAAGTGGGAAGTTGGTATTTCCTAACGACTCGTTAGTGCTACGGACCGATGATTCTTCAAACTGTAATAAGATTATTTTACGCTCTGGCATGCGTGAATACTTCCGACAGCTCAATCGTTCAAGCCAGCGTTTAGGGAATAAGGCTGACTACATTTCTCGTTTGCTCAGCCAATATACAGTAGAAAATCCATATTTCAACCCTTCAACTGATAAAACCCGCATAAAAATCGGTCTTTACTGCGGATCATGTGGTCACTTTAACTTAAATAGAAAAAGATTTCATCTTGTCTGTAATAAGTGTGGGTCAATTGAAAGTAATGAAACGCATCTTCTGAGAGCAATGAGCGACTATAAATTCTTGTTCTACAAAGAAGAAATGACCAGAAACGATTTGATGGCCTTTATTGATTATGAAATTTCCGCAGATGTAGTAAGGCGGGTACTTTTAGAGCATTGTTTCCAAAACAAAAAGGGTAATCATAGCACTTATACCTTAAAATACTTTAATTTTGATATGGCAACTCAATCACCCAACTTTAATATTAGGTATAAAAACCATATTAAATAGATGAATTAACTGAAAAGTAGTGAGAAAGTTGATTGGATGGTGATGACAGACCCTCATCACTGTTCTGACTCATGTGGATGGTGATGTCGATAATTCATCACCATTCTGACTCATGTGGATGGTGATGACGATAACTCATCACCATTCCAAATCAATAGAATGGGAATGTCCATATCTCATCACCATTCCAAATCAATAGAATGGGAATGTCCATATCTCATCACTATTCCAGCTCAATAGAATGGGTATGTCGATATCTCTTCACCATTCCAACTCAATAGAATGGGTATGTCGATATCTCTTCACCATTCCAACAACACTAACCCAAGCAATCCACCCATAATTGACGAGAATATACTAATCGCAGAGTATACGAGTAGTATGCTCATGATGATACGAAAGGCGAGATCGTATTTGTTCAACAAATCTTCAGTGTTCTCAGAAAAACACCTCCAAATTTAACAATTTGGAGGTGTGACATCATCGCACATCATTTTCTATTAACTGTGGTAAACTTTGACGTCTAATGACTTCTCGAACACCTGAATCACTAACAAAAATCACTGCTGGTTTTTGCATTTGATTATAGTTCGAAGCCATGGAGTAATGGTAGGCGCCTGTTGACTTAATGGCCAGGAAATCCCCACGTTTTAAGTCGTGCGGTAATATCTTGTGCTTACCAATAACATCACCGGATTCACATAATTTACCGACGACATGTGTTGAGACTTGTGCGTTATCATCGCTAAGTTTTACTGGAATAACTTCGTATTCTGCACCGTAAAGGGGCGTACGAATATGATCACTCATACCTCCATCGATGGATACGTACTTACTAATACCATGGATATTTTTTATAGTACCCACTTCATATACTGTAAGCCCAGCTTCTGCGGTAATAGAACGACCTGGTTCTATCATTAAGTGAGGCACTGGACGATTAGAAGCTTCCAAAGTTTCTTTTAAATGCGTTAATATCTCATCAAATCCGGACTCTATCGGAAAACGCACATCATCTTGTGTGTATTTCACACCGTAACCGCCGCCCATGTTTAAGATTTCAATATTAATATCTTCTTCATCTAGCCAAGTAAAGACATTGGTAATCGCATTAATGAACGGTCGACTCTCTGACAGCTGTGAGCCTAAATGGTAGTGTAGACCTTTAAAGCTTAAATGATCACTTTTCTGAATCAAATCAATCGCCGTTTTAGCTGCACCGTTCGATAAGGATAAGCCAAATTTGCTGTCTTCTTGGCCGGTTGAAATATACTCGTGTGTATTGACTTCAACACTTGGATTGATACGAATTAAGACATTGATTCGGTCGGTTTCAGATAGGTCTTTAGCCAGCTCATTAATCAAGCCAATTTCATCTATCGCATCGATAATGAAAAATCGTACACCAGCTTTAATCGCATAGTCGATTTCAAATGGCGTCTTGTTATTACCATGAAAGTGAATATCTTCTACTGGAAAGCCTGCCTCTATTGCAGTATAGAGTTCTCCAACTGATACAACGTCCAATTCCATTTGTTGACGCTTTAGGAGTTTGATCATCTGAATGCTTGAAAATGCTTTAGAGGCATAGGAAATTGAGTAGGGGACTTGATGACTTTTAAAAATTTGATGATATTGATTCATCATTGAAGTCATTTTATCTTCATCGTAGATTATTAACGGCGTGCCATATTCTTTTGCAAGGTCTGCGATTTTATGGCCTCGCATCATTAATTGTCCGTTTTCGTATTCAGTCGTCATAAATAATTTCTCTCCTCATCGAGTTGTAATTAAAAGCACCGAGTTGTTCTGAGTTTGCACCGACTCCTAGCGCTGTAAAGTGGTCGATTCTTTGGCTCTTACCATATAAGTAAACCGGCATGTGCGTCTTAACGTGATCATCAACCAAGACTGCCATGTGACTCATCATCAAGGCAACAATCTCATATGAACGACCACCAATTTCACAGCCATGTTTAATTCTTTCTCTTAAAATACCATCACCATAGCCGATATCAACAATAGCGACCTTACAATCTTCAGTCGCCGTAAATGCTTTACTATAACCAAGTGATTCACCCGCTTTTAATTGCCTAATTTGGACAATTGGGGCAGTGACAGACACACTTTGAATGAAGTCTTTACTGTCTAATGATTCAAATGGTTTAGAACCATATAAGCCGATACCTAATCGAACATGACTATGATTATTAAACAGACCATCACGCATATATGACGCGCTATTTTGTGCATGAACAACGGATGGATGAATCCCGAGTTCAAAAACACCTTCTACAAAATCCAGCCATAGCTGTCTTTCCTTTTCGTATACACCATCAAATTCATCGGCATAACCGAAATGTGTCCATAGTCCCTTAATATTTAAGTCAAAATCATTCGCTTTTGCATCGTTTAAAAATGCTTCGACCTCATTGATTTTAGCGAATCCTGAGCGCTTAAATAGTCCCTCGAATTCAATATGTAAGTCAATGTCCACTAAGTCATGCTTATAGGACATATAATAGTCAAGAGAAGGTAGGGTAATCTCAAGTCGATGCTGTTTGACCTGTTTAAAATCAGTTGTCGGGTTTAGGAGAAAGATATTAACCTTCTGCCCACAAATTTTTCTGATATAAATTGCATCTTCAATTGAAGTCGTTGCAAAATAATCTATGCCTGCTATGGCAAAGGCCTTTACCGCGAAGTCTAAACCATAGTTATATGCATTATTTTTTACAACTGCAATTGTTTGACCCTCTAGCTGAAATTGTTTTGCTTGTTCAATAAATTCAGCCTGATCGACTTGAAATACACCGCCCATATTCGCCACTCCTGACCGTTAATAGTGATTTAAAATTGCTTCATAGTAGTTCGCTACATCAATCAGGACACGTTCATCAAAGTTAAAAGTATTGGTGTGTAGTCCTGTAACGAAACCTTGATCGATATTTCTCGAACCGATAAAAACAAAATACGCCGGTGCGATTTCTCCGTAGAATGAAAAATCTTCACCGAATAAGTAAGGTTTTTCCATGTCATTCACTTCCATGCCGATTGACGATAAGGATTTTTCTACTAAACTTTTAAGACTTCCATTATTTCTTACCGCAGGATACCCACTATTATATGCTAAATCTGTTCTCACACCGTAGAGTAGCTCAGAAGCTTCTTTTATTTTAGCCATCTGTGTTTTAATCTGACTTAAATCCGCTTCTTCATAAGTACGTATTGTTCCTCTAAGAGAAGCTTTAGCTGGTACTGTATTAATTGCTTCTCCTGCTTGTAGTTCACCCATGTGTACAATATTTCTATTTAAACCATCCAGGTGGAACTGTTGAATATTTGAAACTTCATTGGCAATTTTAATGATTGCCTCAAGTGCAGAACGCCCTTGATGTTTTTGAGCCACGTGCGCACTTGTACCATCAACTGTAAAGTGGAACTCATTCGCACTCGCAGTTAATTCTTCATCCCTATAGTGCGCTGTACCTTCTAGTTCATCTGGCATTAAATGAATGCCAAATATGGCATCAAATTCCGGTCTATTCTCCCATGCCTTAAGTAAAAGATTTGCACCTGCGTTACTTTCTTCACTCGGTTGAAAAATAAAGACACAATTGTGTTTTAATTTCCCTTGATCAAACACTTTTTTCATCCGCTTTATAAAGAGTAAGAGGGCAGTCGTGTGGCCATCATGGCCACATGCATGCATTACATTATCAACTGTGCTCTTATAAGAAACTTCATTGACTTCTTGAATTGGTAGGGCATCAATATCAGCTCTAAAGCCAAGGATTTTATCACTATTACCTTTTAACTCAGCAATCACACCGGTCTCTAGCACTCGGTAGTAGGGCACATCAAGTGCCTCAAGAACACTGATAATATATTCAGTCGTCTCGAATTCCTCCATACTGAGCTCCGGGTGTTGATGTAAATGTCTTCTATGTTTAATAACAAACTCTAGTTCTTCATTTGATACTATCGTCATCTTATTTCAACTTTCTGAGTGCTTGAACGATTTCTTTTTTTGAATCAGTCACTTCACTTGCTTGTTTGATGACCTTTGCCGGTGTGCCTGCAACGACTGAACCTGCAGGTACATCTTCAGTAACAATTGCCCCAGCTGCAACAATTGAGCCTTGTCCGACTGTAACACCTTCTAAAATTACAGCGTTCGCACCGATTAATACATCGTCTTCAATGACAACAGGTGAGGCACTTGGCGGTTCAATCACCCCAGCAAGTACTGCTCCAGCACCGACGTGAACATTTTTACCTGTCGTCGCACGGCCACCTAAAACAGCGTTCATATCAATCATTGTACCCTCACCAACGATAGCACCAATATTAATAGAAGCACCCATCATGACTACCGCACCATCTTCGATGACTGCATGTTCACGAATGAAAGCACCGGGTTCAATACGTGCATTTGTATTCGTTAGGTCCATGAGTGGAATGGCTGAGTTACGACGATCTTGTTCTACGACAATGTCCGTTACCTTGTCTTCAATTGAAGGGTAAAAGGCTTGCCAATCTTTTGAGTCGGCAAAAATTGTTTTAGATTCATTCGTACCAAATACTTTAAATGACGCATCAAAAGTGACATCAGAAAAATCTCCATTGATATATATCTTTAATGGCGTTTCTTTCTCTGCCTCTGAAATGTAATTAATAAGTTCTTCTGCTGTAAATTTCTCCATGTGTAAATTTCTCCTTAAAATAAATTGTTGTAGTTATAAAATCCATTTTCTTTATGAATCAAAGCCTCTGCTGCCTTGATTGCACCGTTTGCAAAGATATCTTTTGACTGGGCGGTGTGTCTCAGTTCAATAACCTCATCATGACCTGCAAATATTGCGTCATGGGTACCGACAATCGTACCACCGCGAATGGCACTAACTCCAATCTCTTCTTTACTGCGTGGTGATCTAGCACTGGATCGATCGTAAACTGGATAGCTCCCAGGTCTTTCTTCAAGTGCTGTATCTAACAGTTTAACTAAAGTACCACTCGGCGCGTCGACCTTTTTATTATGGTGACGCTCAACTAATTCTAGGTCATAGTCATTCAATTCACTTAAGGCTTTTTTAAGTAAATTATTTAAGACATTTACACCATAACTCATATTGGCACTAAAGAACACAGGAGACGATTCAGCTCTCTTTTTTAGTAAGCTGACAATCTCTTCTTTAGATCCTGTCGTTGCAACGACGAGTGGGGTTTTAAAGTCTTCTGAAATCAAAGGAATCAATCTTTCAGGATTTGAAAAATCAATTGCAACATCTGCACCCGCTTCATCAATACTCGTAAAATTAGGGTAGATATCTGTCGATGATGAAATCACACCGACAATCTCATGTCCCTTTTCCTTAGCGAGACGACTAACAATTTGATTCATCGTCCCGTAACCAATCAAGAGTATCTTCATACTCTGACACCTTCTTTGTAACTTTGATAAACATCAACAACAGTCTGTCTAACTGCTTCATCTAATGGTAAGAGTGGAAGTCTTAGTTCATATTGACCAAAACCAAGTTCTGCTGTGAGTGCTTTAACTGGGATTGGGTTGACGTCTACTTGTACAGCATTGATGACCGGCATTAAATCTTTAAAACGTGCTCTTGCGGTTTCACGGTCATTATTGGTTTGACGCTCGTAGACATCTTGTAATTCTTTTGGAATCACATTGCCGACTACTGAAATTAAACCTTTACCGCCAAGATCTGTAAAGTCTGTGAAATTATCATCGTTACCACTGTAGAGGGCAAAGTTTTCATCGACTAAGTTTAAGACCTCAATTGTGTAGTTTAAGTCACCAACAGCATCTTTTAAAGCGACTATATTTCTGTGTTGGCTGAGTTCTAGTACCGTCTCAGGTTCAATTGATAAGTTCGTTCTGGACGGCACATTATATAAGACAATCGGAATGTTAATGGCATCTGCGATCGTTGTGAAGTGTGCCACTAAACCGCGTTGATTACTCTTATTGTAATAAGGCGTAATTAACATGACTGCGTCAGCACCCGCTTCTTCAGCATATTTCGATAGGGCGATTGAACGCTCTGTAGAGTTTGTTCCGGTCCCTGCAATCACTGGCACACGACCATTGACTGTTTCAATCGCTGTATTTAATAGTCCTTTGATTTCATCATCTGAAAGGGTAGGGGATTCTCCTGTTGTACCATTGATAATTAAACTTTGTGCGTTGTGCTCGATTAAAAATTCAATATGATTTTTATATGCTTCATAATCCACTTGATTATTCGAAAATGGGGTGGTCATTGCAACACCAATACCTTCAAAAATATGGGTCATATATATCCGCTCCTTATTTATTATCGATTAGCGTTTTAAGAATTTGAACTGTGTTTTGTGCGGCACCTTTAAGTAAGTTGTCTCCGACACACCATACGTGGAAGGTGTTCTCGAGCGTTGGGTCTTTTCTAATACGACCGACGTAAATCTCATTTTGATGGGATGCTTCAAACGGTGTAGGGTAGACACCATTTTTAGGATGATCCATCAAGACAATGTGTGGTACGTTTCTAAAAGCATTCCTAACTTCTTCTTCTGTTGCTCTCTTTTCTAGCGTCACATTAATCTGAACACTGTGACTTGAAATCACCGGTACTCTCACACAAGTTGCAGTGACCTGAATATCATCATTTCCAAGAATCTTTTTCGTTTCATCAATCATTTTGACTTCTTCTTTTGTATAACCATCTTCTAAAAAAACATCAATTTGAGGAATCACATTGTTATAAATTGGTTTCGGATATGTTGTCGGTGCTTCACCTTTTGCACCTTCTTCTAAATCCCTAATGCCACCTGCACCTGAACCAGATACTGATTGGTAAGTTGCGTAATGGACACGCTTGATACCAAAGATATCGTAGAGTGGTTGTAAGGCAATGACAGATTGAATTGTTGAACAGTTCGGGTTCGCTATAATCTTTCTATTTAATCTAGGCTCATTAATCTCTGGAACGATGAGATCGATATCATCCTTCATTCTCCAAAAGCTTGAATTATCGATAATGATTGCGCCATTGTCTTCAAAAAGTGGGGCGAACTTTTCACTCGCCCGCCCACCTGCACTCATGACGACATAATCAAAGCCATCCTTTGTTTTATCTTCCGTTAATTCTTCGACAATGTAAGTTTGTCCTTTAAACTCAACTTCTTTACCACTTGAACGCTTGGATGAAAATAAGACCAAGTCATCAAAAGGGATTTCATATTGCTCAATCATTTCTAACATTTTTGTACCTACAACACCTGTTGCACCAACTACTGCTAATTTCATAACATGCCTCCTAGTTTTATAAGTACAATCAAAAATGTAAATAAAAAAACAAGCCTGGGTGACCAGACTTGTTTAAAATTTATATACAAGTGATGCACTCCATTATCCGTGAAAATAATGACAAATCCTTAGCTCTTAACCTACGAATCCAACGAGTGGTAGCTGCGTTTCTACCATTCATTTCGGCATCTCACCCTTTAGTCATATACACTTTCGCAGAAGTTAAGTATATGAGTACTCATGATTGATGCGCCTCATCTTAATAATATTTAGTTTTTGTCGTTAGATGTCATTATACATAAGGTAATATTCAAAGTAAACAGAAAGTTCTTATTTCTTGATAATTCCTTTTTCTACAAGGTAATCTTCATAACCAATTTCCTTAACGATTGCCTTGTTGTCAGAGATGTCTAAGACTGTGTTTGAAATTGTATTGATGAACTCTAAATCGTGTGATGTAAAGATCATAGAACCTTTAAATTTCTTCAAGCCATCGTTGACCGCAGTAATGCTTTCTAAGTCTAAGTGGTTTGTTGGCTCATCAAGTAGAATGACGTTAGCTTGAGATAACATCATCTTACTGAGCATGGCGCGTACTTTCTCTCCCCCTGATAATACGCTCGCTTTTTTCTTCGCTTCTTCACCAGAAAAGAGCATGCGACCTAAGAAGCCTCTTAGGAATGTTTCAGTCTGTTCTTCTGGTGGTGCATACTGACGCAACCATTCAACAAGACTTAAGTCCACACCTTCAAAGTACTCAGAATTATCTTTAGGGAAATAAGATTGTGATGTTGTGACACCCCAGCGAACTTCGCCTTCATCAGCCTCAATTTCTCCAGCTAAAATACGAAGTAGGGTCGTTCTTTGTAATTCTGATCCACCTGTTAATATGACTTTACTATAAGGTGCTAAAGTAAATGATAGGTTATCAAGTACCTTTTCACCGTCAATAGAGTAGGAGAGTCCAGTAACTTGTAAGAGCTCATTACCGATTTCTCTACCTGCAGTAAAGTTGACAAATGGATAGCGACGAGATGAAGGTTGAATATCTTCAAGTTCAATCTTATCAAGCATCTTCTTACGGCTGGTTGCCTGCTTAGATTTTGAAGCGTTGGCAGAGAACCGAGCAACGAAGTCTTTTAGTTCCTTAATCTTTTCTTCTTTTTTCTTATTTTGGTCTTGGGCCATTTGTAGGGCCATCTGACTAGATTGATACCAGAAATCGTAGTTTCCAACATAGACTTTAATCTTACCAAAGTCTAAATCCGCAATATGTGTACATACATTATTTAGGAAGTGTCGGTCGTGGGATACGACGATTAC
The DNA here is from genome assembly GCF_000425825.1 of Jeotgalicoccus marinus DSM 19772. Lineage (GTDB taxonomy): Bacteria > Bacillota > Bacilli > Staphylococcales > Salinicoccaceae > Jeotgalicoccus > Jeotgalicoccus marinus. The sequence goes on along the minus strand of NZ_AUEE01000005.1, from coordinate 67,399 downwards.
AGTGTTTTCAAAATCGATTAAGAATTCTTCTAACCACTGTACCGCTTCAATGTCTAAACCATTGGTCGGCTCATCGAGTAACAGTACATCAGGATTACCGAATAGACTTTGAGCTAAAAGCACTTTTACCTTTTGTGTATTATCAAGTTCAGACATGTTCTTATCAACTAAGTCGTGAGGAATTCCAAGGCCGTGGAGTAGGGACTCTGCATCACTTTCTGCAGTCCAACCACCCATTTCACCAAATTCTCCTTCAAGTTCAGCCGCTCTAATACCGTCCTCATCTGAAAAATCAGGTTTCATGTAGATTTCATTCTTTTCGTTCATGACATTCCATAATTTCTCATGGCCCATCATGACAACGTCTAAAACTCTTGTGTCTTCATAACCAAAGTGATCCTGTCTTAAGAACGCCATGCGTTCGTCTTGTCCTAAAATTACGTGGCCATCTGAGTCAACTTCACCAGTTAATACCTTAAGAAATGTAGATTTACCAGCACCATTTGCACCGATTAATCCGTAGCAATTCCCTGGTGTGAATTTAATGTTTACATCTTCAAAAAGCTTTCTATCTCCAAATCTCAGACTCACGTCGCTTACTTGCAGCATGTGCATTCTCCTTTATATTAAACATTCGTTTTAAAAGTTTACATTCATAAGCGATGATACCATAAATATGATATTATTGGAATATAGTTAACCTTTGAAACCAATGAGGCTATTGCTAAAATAGAACTTAATAGTTTAAAACAATTTGTGAAATAAATGAGGACTTAAAATGACTAAAATATCAGGTACAGTACAATTTTTAAAAGTAATCAAAAAAGAAGGCTCGACCTATCATCTTGTAACTGAAGATGAAAAGTATATCCGCATGAACCGTTCAGAAATCGAAGGAGACTTGGATTATGATATTGACGAAGAAGTACCGGTTTTTATCTATCCGAACCGCTCAGGTGAACTCTTCGCAACACCTAAAATCCCGAGCATTACAGCCGACAAATTCGGCTACGCACGAGTGAGCGAAGTCAATCGTGATGGGGCATACTTAGACATTGGCTCACCACGTGAAATCCTCATTCCTTGGATTGACTTACCACGTATGAAGGAAGTTTGGCCAGCTGTCGATGATATGGTCTATGCGACGATTCGTGTTGAGGCAGATGATCAGTTGTACGGCCGTCTAATTACTGAAACAGAAGTAAGTGAAAAGTTCCAGAAATTAACTCGTGAGGACTATGAATCACTCGGTAACAAGTGGTTAAAAGGGCGTCCGTACCGTTTACTGAAAGTCGGAACCTTCCTGATTTCGGATGAAGGCTACAAGGTCTTCGTTCACGAGAGTGAAAGAGAGCAAGAGCCTCGACTCGGGCAAGAAGTCTCCTTTAGACTGATTGGCATTAATGAAAAAGGTGAAGTCAACGGCTCCTTCCTAGAAAAATCCTATAAACGTCTAGGTACTGACGGAGAACGTATCGTCGAATACATGCAGATGCATGATGACATGATGGAATTTAACGATAAAAGTTCACCCGAAGACATCAAACGTGTCTTCAACTTATCTAAAGGTCAGTTCAAACGCGCTTTAGGTGGATTATTGAAAGAAGGACGCATCGAGTTTGTTAACGGCATGACACACTTGAAGGATAAGTAAATATATTGATTCGAGAATACGTACGCGCCATTGTGATTTGCTCATTGGCGCGTATTTCTCTTTTTGCGCCATCGTGACCCGCTCATTGGCGCGTATTCCCCTTTTTGCGCCATTGTGATCCGCTCATTGGCACGTATTTGCCTTTTCGCGCCATTATGAGTTGCTCATTGGCGCGTATTTCTCTTTTTGCGCCATTGTGACCTGCTATTGGCACGTATTCTCATTTATGTGCCGTCGTCAATTCCACGACGGCACGTAACAATCCATATATAATAAAAAAGTATGAAATCCATCAAAGGATTTCATACTCTATAAATTATTTACCGATTTCTTCAGTCAACGCTTCTAATTGATCAACGAGTTCTCCGATATAGGCAATTGTATTCTCTAATGGTTCAGAAGTTGTAATATCAATGCCGGCCATCTTCGCTAATTCTACTGGGTCTTCTTTACCACCCGTCTTAAGCACATTTAACCAATCATCAATTGCTGGTTGGCCATCGTTTAAAATACGTTTGGACATTTCTGTTGCAATTGTTAATCCTGCTGAATAAGTATACGGATAAAGTCCCATATAGTAGTGTGGTTGACGCATCCAAGTCAATTCAGCACCTTCAGTGATTTCAACATCTTCACCCCAGAACTTCTCAATGACCTCACGTTTTAATTGATTCAAAGTCGATGCAGTCACTGTCTCATAATTATCAACACGCTTATAAACCTCTCTTTGATAAGCTGCCTCAAGTAGGTGAGTGACAAAGTTATGATAGTAAGTTCTTGAAATAATTGAACTGATGACCCAACGTTTAAATGCAGGATCTTCAGAATTCTTCAATAAGTGATTGGCCATCAACATCTCGTTCATCGTACTTGGCGCTTCGATAAAGTACATCGATGGTCTTGTATCAAAAATATTTTGTGCACGGTTCGCATTATTGAAGTGACCCGCATGACCTAATTCATGGGCTAAGACAAATACTTCTTCCATTAAAGAAGACCATGAGATTAAAATGTACGGATGACTGCCATATGGACTAGAACAGAAAGCACCTGTTGATTTCCCTTTATTTTGAACGAAGTCGATCCAACGTTCATCGTAGGCTCTGTTGATCATATCTGTATAATCTTCACCCATAATACCAAGGGCATCTAAAATATATTTCCTTGATTCTTCTACACTAATCTCTGGCTCTGATTCTGGATCTAACGGAATCTTTAAGTCTTCATATTTCATAGTGTCTAGGCCGTGAACATCTTTTAGTAACTTCGCATAACGGCGCATATGTGGGGCTAATTTTTCTGTAATCGTATCAATCTGTCTATCGTATAATTCACGATCAACTTTTTGTCTGTGTAATAAGTAATCAATCACAGAGTCAAAACCACGTAAGTCTGCTTCTGCTTTTTCACGTTTTAAGTGAATATCATAAGTTCCAGCCGTCGTTTCTTGGTATTGTCTTAACGATTCTGAGAATTTTTTGAATGCCTGACGACGAACTTCCTTATCAGGATTGGATTCTAATCCACCTTCAAACGCTAGGTAAGATAAAGAATATTCCTCACCATTAGCAGTGAAGGTACCAAAATCAATGTCTAGTAATTTTGTTTTTTGATATAAATCATAAGGTCCCGCAAATACAGAAGAGAAAGATGCGAGTGCTTTTTCAACGTTGGCTTCTAATTGGTAGGGCTTAGAACGTAGTAAATCATCTATATAGTGTTTATATTCTGTCTTAGTTTGACCAATTTCTTGTAAAAATGATTCATCTTGCTCAAGTAATTCACTGACTAAGAAGCTCGTTTTTGAACTTAAGTCGGTTTGGAGGTTACCCGTCAAACCACCCAGTTTTTGTGCAGCTTCGTCACCGCGATTTTCCGATAATCGTAGGTTTGAGTATGTACCGATTAATACATTCGCCTCTAAAATTTGTCGGTAGTCGTCAATGGCTTTGATTGCATTGTCTACAGTATTCACTTGTCCTTGGTGACTCTTTTGAAAGTCGTCGATCTGTTTACGTGCTTGTTCGATGGCAGCCTGGCAAGTTTCGTCATCTTTAAAGATAACCGATAAATCCCAAGTATAATTCACATCGACATCTGTTCTGTTTTGTAACTCTGTCATTAAATCATCTCCCGTTATTATTCCTTTGTTGCTATTATATATTATACATAAAATTGTGAATATTGTATAACTTATGAAATATGAATGATTTTTAAATAATGGGGTATTAAACACAAGAGGTGATAATATGATAGATGATGTACAGTTTTATATTTATTCTTTATTAGCAGTTATTGTTTTAAGTATTCTTGTTGGATTTTTACCAAAAAAATATTATATTATGCCGATTATAACTTTCGTGGTGATGGGGGCCTTAGCTTTCATCTTACCGAACTTCTATTCTAACTTAGAATGGCAACCACTACTTGGATATGCAGCGTTTCTAGCAGTTTTATCGTTAGTTATTTCAGTATCTATGTGGGTGGCGAAAAGAAATAGAAGAAAAGCTAAAGAGATTAGAGAAGCAGAAAGAGTATTGAGAGAATCTGAAGAAGAAAAAGCCCGTAAACGCTGATTATTCAGTGTTTATGGGTATTTTTCGTGGGTATAGAAATTTTATAAGAGGGTGCTTCCTATGCTTGGTTTAACTAAGAAAAGTAGACGACGTAAGCAGATGAAGAAAGTAAAAGCGGGCGATGGTCATCTTTTGAAGCCTTATAGAATTTGGAATATATTTACGCATTCGTTGTTTCACTTAGAAATTACCAATAAAGCGGATAGGAACACGACTTACTACGCCTTAAAATCTAGATATTTTTCAGAAGAACCTTCAGTAGACCTATATAAAGAAGGAAGGCACATTGCTTTTTCTAAACTCCCAGCTGTATTTCCAGTTGATGATGGCATGATCGAAGTTAAAAATAGTACGAGTGGTATCAATAAAATTAATTATGTTTCTAATCAAGATGCGATTTTCACAGTCTATCCTGATAAAAACTCGGTAAGAGGATTTAGAAGAGGGTTTCATCAGCGGTTTCCAGTTATCAGTAATTTTATCGGTATACTAGCAATAATTATCCTGTTATTTTCACTTGTATTAACTGTATTACAGTTGACAGAAACACTAACAGAAATTCCGTGGGTGGCTGAAAATATTGGTACCTTTACATCGCCGATTTCTCTGTCGCTTTGGGAAAACTTTGCTGTCGCGATTATCGCCGCTACAGCAGCAACCGAACGTGCATTTATGTTAAAACGGCATTGGCTGATTGATATTGAAGCAGGTAATGGATTCACAGGAGAACAATAGTAACTTAATCAGATAAGCCATATCCCAAAAAGTAGGGGATATGGCTTTAAACATTTATCCTATTAGTGCTTCTAAGTCTACACCATATGATTCAGTGACAATTAGGAATACTGCGCCTTTGTCTAATTCTGCTTCATATTCTGATGCTTCTTCTTTAGAAAATCCGATACTTTCGAATTTATTTCTTAATTCGTCGCCTTGTTTTTCAAAAGTAGATTTAACTGCGTCAGCTAAACCTTGTTCTTTTGCGCCAATCGTGTTGGCTTCAGCATTTTTTGCAATACGATCTGTACGATCGTCATCATGTGTTAATACATAGATATTTTCTTTATCAATCTTGTTTGATTTTAAGATATTGATATCTTCCTGAATTCTTTCATCGTCATGATAAACTTTAAAGAATGGTGCCATATTTAAAACCTCCTAAAATTTAATCAATCATCATCTTACATATATTATTTATCCGAAATATAAAATATTAAACATCATAATCACATGAAAAGGGGTTCTATTCTGATAAACACATAGCTTCCTATAATATATGTTATGTAAACTTTAATATGAATTTTAAAAAAAGGGATTAAATATCTCAAATCTAACACTTAATCCCATTCTTCATGCAATTGCATATCTTTTATTCTTTCAAAGTCATCATGATCTACTGAAAATGTTTTCTCATCTGAGTTTGCAATACTATCACTTACAGTGAGTTCATCAATTACATCGTACAATGACTCAATCTCATCCAAGGCAAATTCGTATTGTGCTTTACTCATTAATACACCAGTTAATTGATCTCCATCCATGACATGTACAACGCGTTTTTCTTTCTCTGCGGTCTCAAATGCACGATTTGGCTGTTCTTTTAGTTCACAAAGTTCAATATTAATTGGTTGTGATGAATCCACAATAATGCCTCCTTATTTATATTCAGTGTACATTTACCCACTTAAATGTCTTTTAGACACTTATATAGAAAAAACCAGAACTTTTCAGTTCTGGTTTTCAAGCTATATTTTTCCTAATTTTTTTGCTAATAAATAAACAGGCTTATTAAACACCTTATCAAAGGTACCTGGTAGTTCTTCTATATATGGTGTATAGCCACGCTTAAATCTATACACACCGTAATCCTTGGAGTCTTCTGTAAAATCACCAGTTAAACCGAAGAAATTAAAGCGTTTCAGACCTAATTCTTTCGCTTTTTTAATCATTTCCCAAGTAGCAAAATTCGTTCCTTTAAAGAAGGATAGTTCTGGGTAACTGCCACTAAACAGATACACCATCTCTTGATTATTGTAATAATACATACCAACGGATAGATCGAGTTCTATGCCGAATTCTGCCTTGAAGCTTTCCATCTTTTCTATACGCTTATCTTTACTTGCCAATTGTTCTTTGTGTTCATTAATACGTTTTTTCTCACGTTTTGTTGCTGTACCATTTGCTTTTTTTTCTTCAATTTCAGCGATATTATTAAGTTCTTCTTGGCGTTCAGCTTCTAATTGAGTAAGATATTTATCCACATTGACATGGGTTAAGACTAGAAACATACGGTCTTTAAGAGTATTTAAGAGGTTTTTAACCTTCTCTCTTGGCACTGGATCAAAACCGATTCTTTCTTCTGTTTCCTTATAGATATCGATAAACTTATCGTACTGATCTTCTTCTAAAAGTCTTAGTTCTAGAGGCATAAGCTCAGTTTGACGGGTATTGTAACGCGTTGTTGTGTCCATCTGTTTTAAGATGTCATCTAGAGGCTTATCGACATCGATTACTGCTTGATATCTCAGTAGTTCTTCCGTGATGAGCTCTGTTGTAAAACCGTGATGGTTATAGCCTAAGTCTTCATAGATTTTAATAATATCGTGATTATTTCGGCTATCATCTTCTATTATGTTTCCGTCATGGTCACGCATTTGATAGACCGTATATGGCGAGTGAATCATTTGCAGTGCACCATTTTTCTTTGCATACTGGTCAATTTCTTTTAAGAAAAATTCTAACTTATCATTAGAAAAATCTTGTAATAAAGGCCCAGTGTGGGATGTAAACAGTCTAAATTTCTTTAGGACAGATGTCGCACTCAGCATGGATACACCAATGACTGTTTCATTGTCAAAGAGCCCTAAGAGATGGGTCTCATTAACCTTCGAAATGTAATCATAGAACATTTCGTCATGAAAATAGTGCATATGACCATCATAATCCTCAAGAAATGTTTTAAATTCTTGTTCTGATATTGGTTTTACTTCCATTTCTGGACCAACCCTTCTCTATTTTACTTATTGAGTCCGAGTTTTGCTTTCACTTTATAAACGTTGTGTTGGAATGGTGCAATGACTTTTACAAAGTCACCTACAAGTTCTTCAATTTCAGCGTTAAATCCACGCTTAAATCTATACACACCATAGTCCTCCCCGTCTTCTGAGAAGTCCCCACTGACACCATAGAAGTTATATCTGTCGATATTATTGTCTATACAATACTTCATCATTTCTAAGTGCATCTTGTATGGTCCAACAAACTGTGGGTATTCAGACGTACTCGCACCTGAATTATAAACGAGTTCATAAGGTGTTTCAAAGTAGATTCCAGCAGCAAGATCTAAGACGTTGCCTTCCTTATCATGAATGACTTTAGCCTCTTCTAAATCTTTCGTTAAGTTTGCTACTTGTTTTTCTAACTCTTTAATCTTGTTGAGTGTTTTATCGTTTTTGTTTTCTTTAGCTTGCATGGTAACTAAACGACCTTCAACATCTTCTAATTCACTCGTTAAATTAGCGACATATTTGTCTAGCTCAATATAAGCATATGGAATTAAAACCTTGTCTCCGTATGCTTTTTTAAAGTTTGAGAAATAGCGTTTTGGATCAGGGTGTGTAAAGAAGCCTTGACGTTCAGAAGTATCAGCATAAAGCTTCACAAACTTATCAATCTCATCCACTTCTAAGAATCTAAGCTCTACGCCATACTTTTGAACCTTTTTCATATTGCGTTTACGCTGGGAATCGAATGATTTAATCAATTCCTGCTCGTTATTAAATGGAGACATATCTAGGACACTCATCCAACGCGCTTGAGATGTTTTAGAATAGCCACGTGTGAAGCCTTCATGTGCATAACCAAGAGACTCTAAAAGCTCGATGACATCATCTTTTGGTTCATAATCCGTTTTTTCATTAACATCCTTGTCGTACTTTTTGTAGATCCAGTTTGGATCGACTTTAACGTAAGAACATTTATTTTTACTTAAATAATCCGTTAAACCTTCAAAGAAGAATTTAACGAGGTCGAGGTTGTGGTAATCTAAGACCGGTCCACGGTTAGAGTAATAGAAATACTTACCCATTACCGTTGGCTGTAAGGTGAATAGACAAGCAGCAATGACTTTGTCACTATCGTCTTTCACACCGACTAATTTTACCTCTTGCCCATCCATTTCACGGTTCTTTTTATTCTCTATCATTTGGAAGAAGGCTGACTCATGCCCTTCCTCTATAAAAGATTGATATTCCTCATCAGTAAGTTCCAAGAATTTCATAATTTCACACTCTCTTAAAAGTCTTCTTTTAATCAATAAAATATTTTACCTTCTTATATGCTTTAATTCAACTATATCACAGTATGAGATAAGTTTAGGCATGATAAAGTGCTGTTTAGTGGACAATGTCGTGGGACATCTACCAATATACTCATCTTATAAGTCAATGAAATCTCTCTTCTACCAAAAAACAGCGTGAAAAGTAATTTTCACGCTGCTCCCAATTCTATCCTCTTATTTTATTAATTGCTTGATAGGCTTTGTAAGCTGGTCCGTTGATTGGTTTAATAAAGTCCCCGATGTACTCATTAACGACCGCATTAAAGCCTTTCTTAAATTGTATAACACCATAGTCTTCGGCATTTTCAGTGAAATCTCCACTGATTCCATAGAAGTTGTATTGGTCTATACCTTGGTCTAATGCATATTTAATCATTGTCCACTGAATGAGATATGATCCCGCAAAGTGTCTAAAGTCATTGTCTGTTCCACCGGAAAGGTAAGTTACTTCGTGTGGTGTAACAATGAAGTAGGCACTGGATAGTGGCAATTCTTTTCCATGTGTCTGTAGGAGTTCTTCCCCTTCTTGTAACTTCGCATCTATGTTTTCAATTTGTTCTGTTAGATTCTTAATTTTGTTTTGATTTTTCTCGTTGTCTGGATCTCTGTCTAAGGCTTTTTGTGCCTTATCTATATTCTTTTGCATCTTAGTTTTGTCATTAGCAATGGACTCAGTATAGTCTTCAAGATCTACGTAAACCATTGGAATCAAGACTTGGTCTTTAAAGTACTTCTTACGGTCAATGTAAAAGCTGTCATCTCTATCAAAGAAGGATTTCATTTCTGATGTATCTTTCATAAATTTACGGAAGATATCGATGTTGTCTAAGTCTAAATATTTAATGTGTAGTCCGTGCTTCTCAGCCTTCTTAATGTTTCTTCGTCTTAGGTTATCCATGTCATCAAAAACTTGTTTTTCGTCTTTATCAGTTAAATCTAAGACAGAATGCCAACGCACTTGCACAATCGGGTCGAAGCCGTTTCTAAAGCCGTCGTGATTATAGCCGAGTGCTTTAAAGTTATCGAAGATATAGTCGTTTTCCATACTTTCGATAATCTCACCCTCGTGATTACGTTTGTTAATCACTTCATAAGGGTCAACTCTAAGATATAATACTTTTTTCGGTTTTAAGAAGTTTGTGAGTCCTTCAAAAAATGTATTGAATACCGCTTCATCACTATAATCTAAAACTGGTCCTCTGTTTGTATATGCGTATTTAAATACCTTCATTACTGGTGTTAAAGTGACTAAACACGCTGCCTTTACTGTGCCTTGATCTTTCACACCGACTAAATAAGTCTCGATGCCACTGTCTACTTTTAATTGGTAGTTCTCTTCAGTTTGAGTGAAATGACTGAAGTTCTCTCTCGTAAAGTCATTAAACTCAGCTAAACTTAATTCTGTAAATTGCATAATGGCACTCCCGTTCATCAATTCTTAATCTCTAATATAGTAACAGATTTCACAAGTAGTTTCATCTCAAAGCAAAATCAAATTTACCTTATTAAACGAATTCCCTAAAATCGTTAAGTTTAGGCATAATTTTAGTCGATAAAAATAGCTGCTATCTGTATGAAAGATAACAGCTAAAATTTAGACTAAGGTCAATTTAATTTCTTTGTTCTTCTTCTCTTTTCATAAAATTCTTATGGTCAAAATGTGTGGTTAATTTTGCTGTTATTATAGCTGCCATAATCGCCACTGATGATGTAATAATAGTCGGAATCAAATCAATACTATTTATATTATCCATTTATATCCTCCATTTTATTTGCTATATTTCGTACATTTAAACGAATTATATAAAATTCGCTTTTTTAGGCTAATTGATATATACTATCTTTACTAGTTTAAGGAGATGGTTCCTATCTTATCTATGTTGATTATGGATGTGTCTAATAGCACTAAGGCCCCAGCGGAAATTTATGATCATCTTGCTTTTATCGAGGAAAAATTACAAGAATTAAATACAAATCAAAATAAAATATACGTTAATTATCGCATGGGTGATGAGTTATTCATACTCTCTGATACTGAGCATTACACTGCCCTTTTGTCGCTTTACGTCAAAGTTCTATGGCCCGCTTCGGGTTTTCCTATAAAGTGTAGCTTCCATAGTGTGGATATTCCTTTTCCGGAGGGTAATCCTGAGCATTGGAATCATCCGTCTATTAAAACGGTTCGAGAGTCGCTTCAATCTATAAAGAAATCTAACATGCAGGATTTTGCAAGTCCGCATATGACAAAAGGTATAGAAATTGCCTTAATGTATGCGACGGATATCTTTAGGGATTTAACTGAAAGTCAGCAAGAAGTGTTGCAGTATTATTTAACAGGTATGAGTCAAAAGGATATTGCTGCAAAGACAAATAAGTCTGTGGCGACGATTTCTAAACATGTCCAACTGTCACGGGTGAAGCAATTAGTTGAGATTATTGATTATGTAAAATCTACCTATTCACTTAGCTCAGAAGTGCTTTTAGATCAGCTACGTGATATTACCGGGTCAGGGGGCAAATGATGACTTTATTAATTATTGTTGGTGTTATTTTCTATCTACTCAGCGGCTTCTTTATAAAAATCATCTTAGAGATTTTATCTGGTGAGAAAAATACAGAAACCGACCGTATTGGAATGACGATCGGCTACTGTGAAAGATTATTAACGATCGCATTTGTAATGTTGAATCAATACACAGCCTTAGGACTCTTAGTTGCGGCAAAATCCATTCTCCGCTTCTCTGGGGGTAAATCCAGCGAATCTGTTAGAAAAGAAAGTGAGTATGTCTTAGTTGGAACCATGCTATCACTGGTCTTTGGTATAGTGAATGGCTTGATCTTTATGTTTGCACTTCGATTATAATAGTCGAAAGTATTAACTCTCTCCACTCATTGGTTTAGTAAAGTTCATCAAGTTATTTAATTTTATCACGATTTCAAATATAATTATTTCACTTTGATTCTTTATCTATTTTTCTTGTTAATATTTCTTGGATTTTTATAAATACTTCTGGATTTTTAATTATAACTAGAGTCACTTTACCTTTAGACCTTGTTAGAGCTTGGTATATGCCCTCAACTTCAAGATAAGGATAGTATTCACTATAGTTTGAACGTAGATAACCATCTTCATCATAATAGAAGTACTTATCTATAATTATTGTTATTTTTTCATACTCTCTTCCAATTACATCATGAATTTTCAAAGAATTATTTCTAACGTTCTTCCTTTTAACTTTACCTGATGATTTTGTTACATATTCTGTAAGCTCTATGCATACATACTCCTTCTTCTCCAAGCTTAAAATATAATCTTTCGCTAATTCTTTATCATTAAAATACGAAATATCAATATTGTTATAATCATAATCCTCATGATGTTTCACATTGGTCTTTAATACCTTTTCTATAAATGCAATCGTTTCATGGTTAGTTCGTATCTTATTCTTTAATTTATAAAAATCAAATTCCGGATTGTCTTTATACTTCTGAAAGATTTTTCTAGCCTTTTCTTCTATTGAAAGTACTTGTCTATGATCAAAAGCAAAATATATATCTTTCTCTTTATATTCTAGTATGCTGTCTAATTGCTCCTTATATATTCTTTGAGCCTCATCTATCATAACTATATCAAAGTCCTCTATGTACAGCTGATAACTTTTAATTGGCTTCACTGTAAATCCAAATACCTCAGTAAGGTATTCATGATTGTTTAGGTTACCACAGAATAACATCAATACTTTACTACCTTTATCACTCAATTCTTTGGCAATGTCGTACAGTAAAAGTGACTTTCCAGTTCCTGCTTCACCTTCAATACATATTCTCTGTTTCTTAGATTGCATAATTTTTAATTTCATATCTCTTTGATGCTGGCTTAAATAGTAAGAATGTTGACTAAATGACTCCGGGTTACTATAGGGCGATACTATAAATTTATTTACATCTATTCCTTCTAACTCATTTATATTTATAAACTCTGCTTCTATCATTTCAGCCAAAGTATCAAAATCCGTCTCTACCAATACATTGTCTTCATTTAAATTATAAAGTACTTGCTCTGAGGCTACATACATAAATGAGTAAACCTTTTTCTTTAAAATACTCAATATGAATTTATGTCTTTTTAATTGATCGGTTATGTCTTCTAAACCATTTTTGGGATAGGTTGTCTTTAACTCAACGTTCAGTATTGCTTTTTCACTAAATCTTAATAAATCAAATTCTTCATCTATTTTATTATCAATTCTATATCCTAAGAAATAACCATTCTTTTCCTCACTTGTCAGCTTAGTACTAAGTAATTCTAGAAAATTGTATAAATCTTGATACTCATGATTTATTTTATCGTCTCGTTTTCTAATATATTTATGATCACAAACCTTTATAAATGATCTTAAAACATCTTCATTATCTGTTTCATATATAGATTTGTAATAATCAACATTGAAACTTTTATGCAATTTGTACTCCTCCATTTGGATATATTTTGTTTTTTATTATTCTGAAGAATATCTTCTTTCCTCTTCCTATAATACGAATAACTGTCTATTGATACTCACTTAGTATTCTTTGCCATTCATTTTGTGCCTCTTGGTCGCCGGAGACTTCAAATCCTGAAGTTGGTGTATATTCTCCTCGTGTACCATCATCGTTGTATTCACCGAATCCAGAAGACAGACTGGTTTCTTCTTTTGCAGAAATATGTTCATAGACTACACCGTTATCTGCAAGCATATACTTGTGAATATTTGTGTCATCTACTGCCATGGTCTGATAACCGGATGCAGTACTTTCTACTTCTGTGTTTTCGTCCGCACCATACTCACCACTTAAGGGATTGTAAAATACTACGCCACCTACTGCGTGTATATCAAAAGCATCAAAGCCAGGGTTATCTAAATCCTGTGCTTGAACATCTCCATGTGGTGTGGATGCATACCAATCACCATGTCCAGCTGCACCGTGACCAAAGTAATAATCCGTTACAGCCAAATTACCAATTTCAGCACGTTCGACTGCCCAGTTGTAAAACTCATCATTCATAGCCTGTTTTTCTTCTTCACTGAATTCACGTGCAGTAAACTCTGGTGTTTCAGCAACTTCACGATTACTCTCTTCCGTTTCCATGTCGTCTTCTGTTTCAGCGATTTCAGTATCGTCATTCTCATCAGTTTCTTCTGTAGCTTCTGATTCTGTTGACGTTTCTTCTTCAGCTGTGTCTGTTTCATTATCTTCTACTTCATGTTCATCCGCTTCGTTGTCTACAACTTCTTGGTTGTCTTCCTCAAGACTTACCGCTTCTTGATTTTCAGTTTCTTCACTATCTCCACTACATGCAGCAAGCATTAGTACGACCATCACACTACCCAAACGTTTCATCTTCTCGTTCTACCTCCACATTTATTGTTTTTCCATCCCTAAAATGGTTATTTGTATATAAATTACATTATTTGTTATTAACCTAAAGCACTATTTTTAAACGTTTAATAGGATGATATTATATGAATAAATACTTAAGGATAATAGTACCAATTCTTGCAACTGGTGTTATCATTCTCGACTTCTACTCTAGTATACTGCCTATAAATTTAAGTAGGTCTTTCGTTCTCATAATTATTTTAGGATTAATTGGACTGTCGATTTTTATAAGTTTTCGTCAGACAGAGTATGAAGACCTAAAAGAAACCTATTTATACCAAAGAATTACTACGATCTATGTTGTAGCATTAGTGATTATATTAAATATCGTATTTCCCGTCTCCACTGAAAGTTTTTTTAGAATCAGCCATCCAGTCTTTTGGATGTTAGTTTTACTTTCTTTTACAGATGCATATAAAACTAAACAGCGATTAAATAAGTATGACTCTGAAAATATAAAGACCTGACTTTCAGCACTGAAGGTCAGGTCTTATTACGTATAATCATCTAGCCTAGTTCTATAAAAATAATATTCTTACTAGGAATATTCCAATAATATTAATCCCTATCGTAGAGAGGCTTAATTTTTTAGCGCTTCCTTCACCTGTTTTGCTGATGAGTAAAATCACAACACTTAAAAGTGCTAAAACAATTGCGATGTAGAATGGTAAGCCTAGTGGTGATAGGTAATTATTATTAGGCTGATCGGCAGCAAATGTGGTAATCAAATATATTAAATTGATGATAGATAATATCAATATCGTAATCCGCATATCATCACTTCCTTACTGTCCTTCTATCTCTTATAATTACCTTTCCGGTCTTTATTAAACCTAATGAGGATAAAATAGAAGAAGGGGGCCAACTTTTTAAATTCTTAAACATGAGTAAAATCATAGTACATTAAAAAACCTTGGCTATCTGGGTCTTCTGATAACTCTAGGAAACCATTTTTCTCGTAAAACTCTTTTAATCTTTTCGACTCATTTAACTTATTCTCTTTTTCCGACTCATATGCTGAGGCTTGTAGGATAATACAACCCATATCAGCAATCTTACCCCACTCTAATATTTCTTTTAATATTTGCGAACCAATACCTTTATTTCTGTGATTTTTGTTGACATTCATCATACCAATTACCATTAAAGATCCCCAGTTCATTCCTTCAATTTCAAAATCATTATCATCAATTTGTGGCTTAAGATACTCATATATACTTAATGCATCATTTACAGAATCAAACACATCAAATAAATTCGTCTCAGTCAAGTTGTATATATTCATTATAGATACTGTAAAGAACCCTATATCTTCATATGTGTCATCATCATTATAGCTTCTAATCTTTCCTTTCCCTTCAATAATTTTTAAATCTGTATTGACCTGTGTATTTAATTCCATAGATACATAAGTGTAATCATCTTTCATATGTACACTCTCCTTCAATTTTTTAAATTATCCCTCTACCTTTTATGTCCCGCAATCAAACCTTCTCTCAATTTCAAGGTAGAGGCTTCTGTACAGCTAATGGCTCGCATAATAGACAGTTGTCCATATTTTTCTTTTAGAGCATCTATGGTCTTCATTAGGGCTTCTTCTCTTAATAATTTGTCTGGGTCTTGAAAGAGTGAAATCTGCTTGGCACTGTCTGGTATAAAGTTCGATAGTGAGACTGATATGGTTCTGTAAAGTTCATAGGGATCGGCGATTCTGTTGATATGTTTCCAAACCAATTTCATAATATCCATTTCGTTGTTAGATCCTTCTTTAATGGTAAATTGCTTTCTATATATATGACCGCCCTTGGTACCGAGTGTAAAAGCCACGGTTCTTGCAAGTTGTTTCATCAAACGCATTCTATGGACGACTTCATCGATATGTTCAAACAAAACAACATAGGTTTCTTCGAATTGATAATCTCTCATGAGTATTTGGCTCTTCGCAATGGATGGTGAATGGACGACATGTTTGTTACTGATCTGACTGAAATCAATACCATTAGCGTGTAAGTGCCAGTCCACACCAACAATACCGAAGTCTCTTTTTAAATGAGTATGGGGATATTTTGCTAAGTCTCCTATAGAAAATATGCCACGTTGGTTGAGTTTCTTTTCACTTCTGTGGTTAATGCCCCAAAACTTACTCAGTGGTTTTATATCCCATAGTTTGTCTGGAACATCTTGATAACGCCATTCTGTGATACCATCTGGCATGTGCTTGGCTTCAATATCTAAGGCGACTTTACTAAGTAACATGTTATCGCCGATACCAATGGCAGAACCAATCTTTGTTTCTTCATAGATTTCATCTTTTATAAGTTTAGCAAGTTCCTTTGGGCTATCTGCAAAGAGTTTGTAGCTATGAGTGACATCCATAAAGAACTCATCAACTGAATACTGATGAAAGTCTTCTGGTGCAACGTATTTCAAAGCAATTTCTGTAATGCGTTTGGTGTAATCTAGATATATTTTCATAGATGGATTGATGATATAAATATCACTTCTTGAAGGAATTTCAAATAATCTAGATCCTGTTTTAATGCCAATCTTTTTTAATTCTGGAGTCGCTGCGAGTACAACAGAGCCAATACTTTTCGTATCTCCGACGACAGCGAGTTTTACCTTCATAGGATCTAAGCCTTTTAATATACAAGATACACTGGCGAAGAAGCTTTTTAAATCTACACAGAAAATATGACGCTGTGGGCATAGATTATAGTTATATAATTGATACATTTAGACCCTCCTATAAAGAACATATGTTCTATTTTAGCATGGATCTTAATGTTTAATAAGTTATATCACTTATAATATTAAATAAAATTTAAAACACAAAAAAACCACCAGACGCTCTTCCCAGCGTTTGGTGGTTCGTGTGAAGTCATGTACACTATTTTTGTTACCTATAATTTAACATATGCAGAATTATATTACCAGTTTGAAGTATTTATTTCATACAATCGTTCTAATATAAAATTATAACCACTCTAAAAATTCTAATCTATTACCAAATGGGTCATGAAGATAGAATCTTTCTGCGCCTTCTAAGTTATCATCTTCTCTAATCTTTACACCTTGTTCCATCAGTTTACTTCTTAGGTCTTTTATATTTTTAACTTCAAAGGCAGGATGTGCTTTTTTAGCAGGCTGAAAATCGTTTTCTACACCGACATGTAATTGGTGTTGACCGACCTGAAACCAAACGCCGCCTCTTTTGGCTAAGAGATCAGGCTTTTTGATTTCCTGAAATCCTAACTTGTCACCATAGAATGCTCTCGCTTCATCTTCTTGATTTCTTGGTGCTGCAACTTGTACATGATCGATACCTTGAAAAGAATAGGTCATTCGACTCCTCCTTTTAGAACAATAATAACATTAATTTATAATAAAAAAATCCTGCCAAAAAATCGAACACACGTTCTATTTTTGTTATAATTATTATATCGCCTATTCTTCCCGGGCGAAATATGTTCCGGGAGGGGGTGGAGTTCATGGACGCTATTTTTGTATATTTTGTTGGACCGGTCATCGTTGGATGTATCGTCCAACTGTTCAAGCACTGGCTTGAATTACAAAGGAAAGATTAGGCGATAAGCACAAAAAGCCCCGAGTTGTTCTTCCCAGCAACTCGGGGTTAGTGTGTGAAAGTCTAAATCTATTTGAACTTAAACTACACCGTCTGCTCCACTCTCTTCTTTCTTAGACATATTCATAATGACAACCCCGACTATAATAATAGCTAGACCGCTAATATTGATTAAAGTGAGGACTTCATTAAATAAGAATATACCAACTATAGCTGTAACGACCGTGCCTAGTCCTGCCCAAACACTGTAGGCAATGCTAAGTGGTATACCTTTTAAGGATATCACTAATAAGGTAAATGATGCGGCGTAACCAATAAACATACCAATCGTCGGAGCTAAAACTGTAAAGCCTTGAGATAGATTTAGCATGGATGTTGCGAATACTTCAAATAGGATCGATGTAGTTAATATTAAAAAGTATTTCATAGTTCTCTCCTTATACTCTCATCAGCACAACACCGGCAATAATTAAAATGATACCGATGAGTGCATTTTTTGTGATTTGTTCTTTGAATACTAGATATCCGACCATGGCCGTGAATGCAGTACCTGCCCCACTCCAAACGGCGTAGGCAAAGCTTAATGGTAAGCTGATTAATGAGAGTGAGAGTAAGAAAAACGCGAGTATATAACCGCCTGCAATGCCGACAATATAGAGTTTGTTATCACTTGTTGCTGTCAATTTCATCATGGTTGTACCGAAAACTTCTGATAAAATTGCGCCTAATAAATAAATGTATGGCATTTAATTCACTTCCTTTTCTAGTGACTGAATATAGTTGCTAACAACTGTCTCCATCTTCTCTTTGTATTCACTGCTGATGTTATAGGTTAAAGTAAACCAAATTCCGTCACAAATCATTCTGAGTTCGAGTATCTTATTTTGATCCCCTTGATCATTTTCAAAAGCTTCATCCCAACGTTTAATTGTATCTTCCCAATATGCCTTACTTCTTTTGTCTTCGTGGGAAGAAATGAATACTGCAGGTAATAGAATATTCTCTATTTCTGTTAAGTAATCCATAGTTGCTAAGGCGTATGCTCTAGTGTATTGGTATGGACCTGTTAAGTTTGCTTTATAACCACGAATACTGTCTTCAAATTCATTGATGACTTTTTCGTTCATTTTGTAGAGTAATTCTTCCTTGTTTTCAAAATGATAAAGTATGCCACCCTTAGTGATTTCTGATGCCTCTGCTAGATAGCTCATGGTGAGTTTTTGAATACCTTCTTCGTTTACGATTCTTGCTGCATTGATGAGTAATTGATCTTTTTTCTTCATTTTTATACCTCTTATTTTACTATACTAAACGTTCAGTAGAGTAAATATAGCACGAATTTTTCCGTAAATCAAGAGTGAAATTTGAATAAGTATCATTATTTTCTTTGACAAACATCCACTTCCCTCTTATACTGACGAAATCATAGTAAATAAGTAGGAATAGGAGTGTTGTTCTTGGTTTCTAATATAAATACGGTAAGCAATATTAACAAAAATACTAAAACTCAAGTGAAAGCTTTAAATCCGCCACAAAAATGGTTGATTACTAGTGGTGTCTTAGTGAGTTTGGTTTTATTTATATATTTAGCAATAACTCAAGATGTAGTTCAACCGATACTACTGATTATAGGATTATTATTGGGATATACTTTGTTTCACTCTCGCTTTGGTTTTACTTCTGCTTTTCGACGATTGATGTCTGTAGGTAATGGTGAGGCGATCCGTGCACATATGGTTATGTTGGGTACTGCGACCTTACTTTTCGCGCCGATTTTAGCGTTTGGGGTTTCATTTTTTGGTGCTGAGGTAAAGGGTTATGTTTCTCCTGTCGGTGTGAGTCTAATCGTTGGTGCTTTTATATTTGGTATTGGTATGCAGCTTGGTAATGGTTGTGCGTCTGGTACTTTATTTAATATTGGTGCTGGTCGTTCGGTTATGTTTATTACCTTAATTTTCTTCATTATTGGTACTACGATTGGAGCGGCGCATTTACCGTTCTGGACTGAGGATTTACCATCAATGGGAACATTCTCTTTAGCAACATCTACTGATCTTGGTTATGGTGGTGCGTTAATCGTTTCTTTACTTATCTTTGGATTGATTGCTTTTATAAGTAAGGTAGTTGAGAGAAAGAAAGATGCGCCTAAGGCAGCGACGGTTCCGTCTACTCATGGTTGGAAGAGAGTTTTTAGAGGGTCTTGGCCAATGATGGTGGCGGCTGTGGTGTTGGCTGTATTAAATGCTTTGACTTTAATGGTTCGTGGTGAGCCATGGGGGATTACTTCTGCTTTTGCTTTATGGGGTTCTAAAATTGCGGAAATTCTTGGTTTTGATGTTGCGAGTTGGGGATATTGGCAAGGTGAAGCGGCGACTGCTTTACAGGCGTCAATTTTTGCTGATACGACGACTATCCTTAATATTTGTGTAATTTTAGGCGCCTTTATTGCGTCTGCTGCTGGTGGATTGTTTAAGTTCACTAAGATGACTAAGGGTAATTTTATGGCTTCTGTTATTGGTGGGCTGGTGATGGGCTATGGTGCACGTTTAGCTTTTGGTTGTAATATTGGGGCTTATTTTGGTGGTATTGCTTCCTTCAGTCTTCATGGTTATATTTGGGGTATTGTTGCTATTGGTGGTACCTTCTTAGCTTTATATCTTAGACCTTTATTTGGATTGTCGGTTCCTAAGTCTAATGATTCGGTGTGTTAAAATTTAATCGATAAAAACCGAAACCCAATGAAAAATCCTAACATCATTTTTGGATGTTAGGATTTTGTTCGTCGTGATCGCTTTGATCTATAAAGTTGTATAGTCCGAGTCGGTAGCCCCAGAGTTTGTAGAATTCACTAAACCACAGACTCATTGTATTACCACGCTCGTGCCATTCTTTTCCGTCTGTATTTGGAGCAGAGATGTAAGATAAGTCGAATTTATTATTGTTTACTCTATCATATATCATTTTAGATCTTTTAAGATGGTAGTCACTTGTAACGACGAGGGCACTGTCGAATTCGTATTCATCCATTAGTTTTAAGGTTTCGGTTGCGTTTGTATAGGTACTTGTTGCATCATGTTCTTCTATAATTGCTGATTCGGGTATTCCTAGTTCTGTTGCAAATTCTATAGTTTGTGGGTAAATGTGCTTTCTTACTGGTGAAATAATGACATAATCAGCATAGTTATCATGATACAGTTCAGCCGCCTTTTGCATGCGTCCCTTGTCTCCACCACCGAGCATGATTATTACATCAGCTTGTTTTGGTGTGTCTGTCTTACTATGATTGAGGCTCTCAGTAAACACAACAAGAATCATTATTAAACATATACCTAGTATAATTATTACGCCTTTTATTTTCATTGAGGCCTCCTAATATCACTCAAATTATTTAAGTGCGTAATCATGGTATCATAAGTTCTAATGAATTACAGATTAAAATACTTATAGTGTAATACATAGATATCTAAATAAATTATTAGAAATCCTCTTGCTCACCATTTAAGAATTTCTTTAACTCTTCACTATTCGTTTCAAAGTCCATATCAATGACATTTCCAGTATAGCTGGTATCCATAAATTGATAGGTATTTTCTAAAGGTAAGGTCATTGAATCAATATCCTTATCGCCTCTTACTAGGAAGCTCGCAATCATTCTGTACATTTCTTTGTTGGACATTGATGTTTCAACATAACCCATGCCTGTTCCTATGATTTTAGGCAGTTTAACAACACCGCCTACACTGACAACTTCATCTTTAATTGCAGACAGGACTTGCTGCTGACGTCTCACACGTCCAAAGTCACCTTCTTCGTCATTTCTAAATCTTGCATATGCAAGTAAGTCCTGCCCATTTAATTGTTGAACACCTTTATGAAGTGTCGTATCAATTTTTTCTGACATGTCCTTTTCAACATCAATTTCTATACCGTCTGGGTTAATCACATTTACAGTATCGGTAAATGCTTCATAATCTACGGTCACATATTCTTCTACTTCTAGTCCAAAATTACGTGAAATGACTTCTCTTAAGAGTTCCATACCACCTAATGAATAGACCGCATTTATTTTATAGTTTTGATAGCCTGGTATTTCTACATAGATATCACGCATCAGTGACACAAGTTTCATGTCTTTTTTCATATAATCATATTGACCTATCATCACGACATCCGTACGTTCTGCACCTTCATCCATACGGTCTTTACCAACGATGAGAATTGTCTTCTTACCATCATTATTGTCCACTGGGTCAAACGTTTCTGATTCTGTTTCGACACCATTTTCTTTAGCAATATTTAAACCTGATCTATAGGAAAACACTATATATAAAGCAATAATTATTATTAAGGCAATTGCACCAAGGAAAACAAATCCTCGTTTTCTAAGTTTTGTTTTCTTAACAGTTTTATATTCTTTCTTATCGGATCTTCTCATCTGCTCATTGTCCATTACTAACTGCCCCTAAACTTTTCTTAAGAACTAATTGTACGTCATCTTACTTATATTATAAAGTGAAAACAGATTTAATCAGCCTACAAATTACATACAAAAATCCCACTAAGTTAGTTGATTTAACTTAGTGGGACTATAACTATTCTTCTGCGTCTTCTTTATATTCACTCTCAATTTCTTCAAATTCTTGATTGACAGTTTCTTGGAGTTTTTCTTTTTCAGCCTCTACATCTTCACTTGATTCGTCATAAGCTTCACTTAAGAAATCTCTCACCAAGAGATATCTCTCATCTGCCATTTCTCTAGCTTCTGGATATCGATATTCCTGAGAACTACTTTGTGAAACATCATTTAAAACCCCGTTAATACTATTTACTAACTTCACGGTTTGCTGTAGCTGCGTCATTGTATACTTGTGTTTTGTCTAGCATTTTGTCATTACTTGCTTGAGTAATATTTTTTAAGTTCTCATTCGACCAATCTCTATATTTTATAAAGAGATTTAGTTTTTCTTGTTTTAATACTCTAGACAATTCATCAGGATTCGTTGCAGATAGGTATTCCCCACCGTTAGCCTCAGTGATATCTACCAATGATTGAACTTCATCATCTTGAATGTCAAAGCCAATTATATTTAACACTGTTTCAATGTTCTCATCTTCAGGTAGATCTTGTACAGCAGCAACAGGGTCTCCATTACAAGTTTCCTGACCATCACTTACAACGTATATTGTATGACTACCAGTCGCTTCACTCTCTTCAATCACTTTACCGACTTCTTCAATAGCAAGGGCAAGTGGTGTAAATCCTTCACTTCCGTATTGACCTAGAGCATCATTAAATTCAGCTTCATTATACTCACCAATTGGAAATGTTTCTTCAACTGCTGAACATGAATTATCTTCTTCTGAGAATCCATAATTGATTAGACTCACTTGTGTACCATTCGGCATATCTTCAACAAACTGGTTCACTGATTCTTTAGCTGCATCCATCTTCGTCGTGCCATCAATTTCATCCGCCATACTGCCACTATTGTCCATTAAAATATATACGTTATTTCTCATTGAAAGCTCACCATCTTCAACTTTCAAACCACCAGGTTGATCTGTTAAATCAACAAGCTCAGCTGAAAAGTCCTGGAAATACTCGATACCTTCTTGAACATCTGGGTGACCACCAAGCATTTCTATTAATTTTTCATAGACCATTTCATCTGTTACTTCACCATCGTTATCTTCTATAAATGTTGTTAACTCATCCTCAAGTTCCTCTCTAGAAGCGTCAACCATTGTGCCCTCTTCTTCTTCAAGAACTGAATCTAAAGAAATTTCGATATCTTCTTCTTCTGCTGCTTCACTTGATGCTGAATCTTCCTCAGTGTTGTCTTCTGATTCACTTGAATCGCTCTCTGAGTCACTATCTTCTTCTGTTGAAGATTCATCAGTACTCTCATCTGTATCTTCAGATTCATTATCATTAGTAGCTTCAGTTCCCTCTGTTTGGCTTGTGTCTTCTGTCGCTTCGTCTGTGCTACCTTCCGTTGTGCTGCATGCGGTAAGTATAAATAAGAGTGCCATTAACAAAAATGCTCTCATCATTACACCCCTTGTAAATTTTCAATTTTAATTTAAGTATAGCTTATTAATATTATCTAAAAACGTCAATTCTAAAATTAGTTTGTAAAAATTCTGTAAATTTCCTATCTGGATATTTCTATGTAACTTTCATTTTCCTTTAATAATTACTTGGTAAAATGATTACAATGCTAGTTCTGTAGCATGAAAAATTAAAACAGTTGGGAGTTAACACAATGATTAAAAAATTACTTGTACTCACAGTCGTATCACTATCTGTATT
This sequence comes from Jeotgalicoccus marinus DSM 19772, assembly GCF_000425825.1. Classification (GTDB taxonomy): domain Bacteria; phylum Bacillota; class Bacilli; order Staphylococcales; family Salinicoccaceae; genus Jeotgalicoccus; species Jeotgalicoccus marinus. Next base: position 43,510 of record NZ_AUEE01000005.1, on the reverse strand, counting down.
GATTCCATTTACATCACAGAATATCAATGCAGCAAGTGAATGGGATAATGCTGTGACAGTATATGGTGCTGCTTTAGAATCTGATACGGGTTTACAAGAACAGACTGCAGATCTACTCGGCGCGAGTGATTCTGATATCATCGATTATGTATATAGTGAGGATGTCAGTCAGTACGTAAATCAAAATTATGACAATAGTGTCTTAATGTCGAGTATTCGTATACAACAAACGTCTGAAGGTAGCGGCTTAAATATAAATATTGATGAGTCACTGGGTAACATAACGATGATCTCTGAAGAAACTTATCAAAACGCCTTATTAACTTCAGGCATTACTGATGCGGATGTCACGATTGCGGCTGCTCAAGATGTAACTGGTGAGAGTGCCTTAGCTGGTGTTTACAAAGCATACGCTGCTCAAGGTGAGGAGATTGACCCTGAGAAAACTCAAAATGCTCAGGATGAATTGGATGCTATTTCTGACATTACAAATGAGAATAGTAATGTAGAAGGCTTTACACAAGTTCAATTAAACAAAGTAATCACTGAAGTAAAAGTTGAGATCATCAACAACTTTAATGGTGAAGTAAGTGAAGAACAAATTCGTTCGATTCTTGATGAGAAACTTGCAGAAAATGGTTTAGAGGGATTACTAAGTCAGGAACAAATCGATCGTTTAGTTGAAATCTTTAACAGTATTAAAGACTCAGGAATTTTCACAGGTGAAGAGGCACAGAGATTAGTGGATTCATCTGAAGATCTTTTGAATAGAATTACATCAAGTGATTCATTCCAAGATGCTAAAGACAGTGCATCTGAATTAGGCCGTGACATTGCGGATTCTGAAGAGGTCAATTCATTTATGGAAGCTCTCAGAAACTTCTGGGATCGTATCGTAGAATTCTTTAGAGGATTGTTCTAGAGGTAGCATAATCTAATAGAAGCAACCTAAAAACTTATGTTTTTAGGTTGCTTCCTTTTTGTCTATTATCTTTTATTCTTTCCTACTCTTCTTTCCCACTATTCCTATACATCTGATTTCCTACATACAGTAAAATAATCGCTGCAACCAAATAGACACCTGACATAAGTATGCTTGAAGATAGATTCATCAATACATTTATAAACGATGCAGTGCCTAATATGATCAACACAATACTAAAAAACTTAACCATGATATTCTCCTTACGGATTACGCCACAATATTTTCCCTGTGGTTCTTGAATTAAAAATCTTTCTATAACGATACGATATAAATATTGCTAAGGTTACTGCTATGATTGCGATCATAATCTCAAATATAAATATTGACGATACAGTAATATGTCGATTTAAGAGCCCCGTAATATACGGTAAGGTAATGAAGGCAATACTTGATGACAAGGTCACAAAGGCTGTACTTGTTCCTTTTTTCTCGGGGAAGAACTGTGCCATCAGTGTCACTGCCAGCTGGAACAGACCTGATGTCGATAGTCCAAGCATAAAGGCGATAATAAGCAGAATAATATAGTTCTCTACGACTAGAAGTGATGTTAATGAAACAATCGCAATGACTGGATAGATTATGAGTACTGTTACAGGTTTAAACACTCTATCGAGTAAGGTCGCTAAAATAATTACCGTAACAAAGCCACCTAGACTATAAATACTTAGTAGATTGATTGCCTCTGATTCTGTTAAACCAATGATCGTTTCTACATATGTCGCTAACCAAGTTTGGATGATAAGAAACAGACCGACTGACGTAAAGCCAATCGCAATAACTGTAATGCCTTCACGTAAAAATTTTGGTTTTTCCATGAAGACCGTCTTTGGTTTTAGTTTCACTTGTCTATGCGTCGATTTCTTCGGTGGTAAATATCCCCCATTCGCTTCAGGGAACTTCACACTCATTAAATGAATCGCATTAAAGAGAAAGACTGCTGCCATAATGAAAAAGGTATAACCGTAAAACATATCTCTAGCCATAAAGAATGTGATCATTAATGGTAAGATTGTTGACCCAACAGACATGAAGGCTTTAACTAAGACCGTTGCTGAACTGGTTCGATTTTTAAACACTTCGATTAGTGCCGGATATGAACTCGTATCCAATATAGAATTTCCCATACCTGCTAAAAGTGCAAACATAAATGCAATGGTGTAGGTCGGTGCAAAGGGTATGGCGCATAAAAAGACTACGTAGATTAAACATGCTGTAATAATCATCGGTCGACGACCGAGACTATCGGATAGTTTACCTGCAAAGCTAAGCGCAATCAGTTTCCCGATACCAATGGCAGAAATAAGTGCTGATATCGCAGCTGCATCGGTATTCAACTGTTCCGTTAAAAAACTCATATGTAAGGCGATAATTAAATTAATCATGCCCAGTAAAATATAATTCAAGTAGATACTTGTGCCGATTCTCACTTGTTGCATACGCTAACCTTCTTTATATAAGTATTACAGAAGTATATCAAAATTACAGAAAAAGAAAAGCCTATTGCTCTGGTGGGATATCCGTTAACTCCAAACTCACATACATATAAATTAAAGTCACTCCCGTAATCGTAATGTAGACCCAGAAATATTGAGTAATTGATGGTGGTGCAAAGAGTCCAATTAGCAACATTCCCGTAACAAGTAATAGAGGAATAATCATTCTTTTTTTCGATTTTTCCGATACATATTGTGTCTTACCACAGTAGTCACACTCTACCCCGTTCTGAGAAGCAAAATGCCCCTTAAACAACAAGAGCCCAGTCCACTGTTTCTTACAACTCGCACATTTAGTCATGATTTCTCTCCTATCTAGTCATTTTTACCACCGTAAGAATAGCGCATATCAAATAACAATTGAATTAAGCTCTTACGGTAATTTATAAAGCTTTTGTTATCGATCATCTCATAGATTTCATCAATCGAAGCCCACTTAGTATCTAGGACTTCATCATTTGGTATCTTAAGTGAATCGAGTTCTACCTCTTGATTGACGATGTATATATCATCATAGCCATGGTCAAAGGTCACTGAAAGGTGGGGTCTTTGATTTAAATCAAGCTCGATACCTAATTCTTCACTAATTTCTCTGCTGGCACCTTCCTGACTCGTTTCCCCAGCTAGTACACTGCCCCCAACTGTGATATCCCAGAGTCCGGGTGCGCCAATTTTATCCCACTGGCGTTGTTGAATCAGCATTTGATTCTCTGAATTAATAATGACCACATGAACGACTAAATGATACGTATCTTTTTTCATTTCGTCTCCTCTGACCATGGTCTCTTTTGTTAATACTCGATCCTTATCATATAAGTTCCAAAGTTCCATTACTATTCCTCATTCGTCTTTAGACATAATAGTTACCTTACCATATTTCAATTTTTCTAGACAAGAAAGAACCAACCGATTTTTGTCGGTTGGCTCATGTTCTTACTTATCATCTTCGTCTTTTCTATAATCCTCATTGCCCCACTGATTATCATCAGGCAGTTTGTAGGTGATGTTTTTCGCATAGAAAATCGGTGATTCTCCGCGGTCCTTTTGTTCCTTATAGTCCCGCATGACTTCAAACACCAGCGGACTTAAGGCAACCACCATCATTAAGTTAATAATGGCTAAGAAGGCCATGAAGAGGTCAGCTAAGGTCCACACGAGCTGAACACCTAAAACTGCACCGACTAGAGTCATAATAGTCACAATGATTCTAAATGCGGTCGTTACTTTCTTATTATCCACAATGAAACTTAAGTTACTTTGTGCATAGAAATAGTTTCCTAGAATTGTCGTAAAGGCAAATAATAGGATAAATACTGCAATGATCGTTCCACCGTAACCGAAGAATTGTTGGTCCATCGCTGCTTGAGTCACTTGGATACCTTGGGGTGCATCGGCACCAAAGCTTAAGTCTGTATACATTAAAATTACAATGGCTGTTGCTGTACAGACGATAATTGTATCGAAGTATACACCTAAGGACTGGATCAGTCCTTGTTGAACTGGGTGACGAACGGCAGCTGATGCTGCTGCGTTCGGTGCTGAACCCATACCCGCTTCATTGGAAAGGAGTCCACGCTGGAAACCATTGATAATGGCCGCACCTAAAGCACCACCAAAGACTTCTTCTAAACCAAAGGCATTCATAACAATCGTTTGTAGCATCGGGATAATCATGTCATAGTTCATAACAAGAATTATGGTAATCAGTAAAAGATAGAGTCCTGCCATGATCGGCACAATGGCAGTTGCGACATTGGCAATCCATTTGGCTCCACCAAAGATTACTAAGCCAACGACTGCTGCAACGATGACACCGGACAGCCAAGTATCTACGTTGAAGGCTTCATCATAAGCATTGGCAATGGTGTTTGACTGTAGCATGACAAAGACCACACCAAAAGTAATGGTCATGAGAATCGCAAATATGTAGCCAATACCCTTTTGATTCAAACCTTTTGTCATATAGTAGGCCGGGCCACCACGAAATCCACTTTCTGAATCTCTAACCTTATACACTTGGGCAAGTGTCGCTTCAAAGAATGCTGATGCTGCACCTAAGAGTGCGACAATCCACATCCAAAATACTGCCCCAGGACCACCGACCACAATAGCAGTTGCGACACCCGCGATATTCGCTGTCCCAATACGCTGGGCCGCACTGATTGTAAAGGCCTGGAATGAGGAAATCCCTTTCGTTCCGTCTGGCATCTTCGCTCGTTTTTCACCGAGTGAAGAAAACATAATTTTTAACCATCTAAACTGGACAAAACGCGTTGTAAATGAGAAATATAGTCCAGCGATAATTAATAGTCCAATTAAGACCTCTTGCCACAGTAAATCATTTAAAAAATTGACTGCTTGTTCAAAAACATTTAAAAAGTCTTGCATTCAATTCCTCCCCTTTATTTTTTCTCTTCTTCTATTTGAGAGAAATGTACGCGTTTGACCTGACCGAAAGTATCCTCATCGACGACGAAAGAACCATTAGAATATTTACCACTGATTCGCACTTCATTGGCTTTTGTTCTATGACTGTGATCATCTGCTAATAAGTCTATGTTAACATTCTTTCCATCTTCTACAATGGTTGCACCGATAATTACATGTGGTTTTGACTTGATATCTTTATACAACATTGAGCCAACTTGGGCACGATTACCATGTTCAAAGGTAGATAATTTCGTTCGTTTAACCGCACCACGGTTTGATACCGTAATTAAATTACCCTCATTTGGAATCACACGACCTAAAACGAGATGATCATCAGGCTTAACATTCATCGCCTTGACACCTTGAGATTTTAGTCCTGTTTCAGATACTTGGTCTAGGGCATATCTTAATGACAGACCTTTAGATGTAATAAATAATAAATCTTGTGCTTCTTTTGCCAAGGACACATCAATGACTTCATCATTCGCTTTAAGTTTCATGTTAACGATTGGCCTTGAAATTCTCGAAGCTTCAAATTCACTTAAAGCAGTCTGTTTCACCTGACCGGATTTTGTCGACATGACCACATTAATATCTTGACTAAACTGCTCTAAGGTCATCGCATAAATCGGTGCTTCATTCGATTTTAAATTGAAACGGGATGACAGGTGTTGTCCCATATCTTTCCATCTAATATCTTGAAGGTCATGGACCGGGATAATCATATAATTTCCAAGATTAGTGAAGATGAGCAGTTGTTCTAGTGTATTTGAGAACGTCGAGAACAAAACGTTATCACCTTCACGCATACCAATTTCATCGAAATTAGAGGCATTATAAGAACGGATGCTTGTTCGCTTGACATAGCCTTCCTTAGTCAGTGAGACAACTGCTTCTTCTTTAGCAATTAACTGCTCTTTAGAAATTTCAATCGTTTGGATTTCGTCTTCTATGACAGTTAAACGCTCTGAAGTATATTTTTTCTTAATCTGTCTAAGTTCAGACTTGATCACACTTTTTAGTTTCTTTGGATCATTTAAAATTTCATTTAATTGGTTGATTTGAAACTCTAATTCGTTTTGCTCCGTTTCAAGCTCTACAACGTCCGTATTCGTTAAACGGTAAAGTTGTAGCATGACAATGGCTTCAGCTTGAGCTTCTGTAAAACTATAGCGTTCAATTAAGTTTTCTTTGGCGTTTCTCTTATTCTCAGATTCACGAATCGTTTTAATAACTTCATCTAAGATTGATAGCGCCTTGATTAAGCCTTCGATAATATGCATACGTTTTTGAGCATGTTCGAGCTCATATTTCGAACGGTTAGTAATAACGATTTCTTGGTGACGGATATAAGCTTCTAAAATATCTTTTAAGCCCATCAACTTCGGTGCACGGTCGGATATTGCCACCATATTAAAGTTATATGAGACTTGTAAATCCGTCTTCTTATAGAGATAATTGATAATCGCATCGATATTGGCATCTTTTCTCGCTTCAATGACGATTCTTAGACCTTCACGGTCCGTCTCATCACGGACTTCAATAATACCGTCCACTTTTCTATCTGCACGGATTTCATCCATCTTTTTAACCAAGTTCGCCTTGTTCACTTCAAAAGGAATTTCAGTGATGACAATCAGTACCTTATTGCCCCTTGTTTCTTCCTTATTGACCACACTGCGAACGACGACGCGTCCCTTACCAGTTGTATAAGCTTTTTTCAGCTCATTCTTACCTTGAATAATGGCACCTGTTGGGAAGTCTGGTCCCTTAACAAATTCCATGAGTTCATCGATTGTTGCTGACGGCTTATCGATCACCTTTAAGGTCGCATCGATCACTTCCGCTAAGTTGTGCGGTGGAATATCAGTAGCATAACCCGCTGAAATCCCTGTTGCACCGTTGACGAGTAAGTTTGGAAACTTCGCCGGTAAGACCGCAGGTTCTTTTTCTGTATCATCAAAGTTATCGATAAAAGGCACTGTGTTCTTATTTAAATCTTTTAAGAGCTCTCCTGATATCTCAGCAAGCTTTGCTTCTGTATAACGCATGGCTGCTGCAGGGTCACCGTCGACACTCCCCTTGTTACCGTGAATCAGAATTAACTCTTCACGCATCTTCCAGTCTTGGCCAAGGCGGACCATGGCATCATAAATCGAACTCTCACCATGTGGGTGGTAGTTACCAATCACATTACCGACAGTCTTCGCACTCTTACGATAGTTTTTATCGAAAGTGTTTCCTTCTTTATACATCGCGTAAAGAATACGTCTTTGTACCGGTTTTAGGCCATCTCTTACATCTGGAATAGCACGGTCTTGAATGACGTACTTACTATAGCGTCCGAAGCGGTCGCCAATAACATCTTCTAGCTTTAATTGTTGTAATGGATTATGCTCTGCCATAGTCTTCATCACTTTCTGCTAATTTTTCTACATCTTGATTATCTAAGATACTTGTACCTTCTTCTAGGGTGAAGGAGACGTTTGAATCGATCCATTTACGTCTGATTTCTACATTATCGCCCATCAGTGTCGTCACACGTTTAAGTGACAGGGCTTCATCTTCAATGCGCACTTGAATTAAAGTACGTGTCTCTGGATTCATAGTCGTTTCCCATAGCTGTTCAGCCATCATCTCACCGAGACCTTTATAGCGCTGGAGTTCAACATTTGAACCCATCTCTCTTTGAGCTACTTCTAGTTCATCTTCAGTCCACACGTATTGGACATCTTTTTTCTTACCCTTCTTCTCTAACTTAAAGAGTGGTGGTAAGGCAATGTAAATCTTACCTGCTTCAAACAGTGGTCTCATGTAATTAAAGAAGAAAGTGAGGAGTAAGACTTGGATGTGGGCACCGTCCGTATCTGCATCGGTCATAATAATAATCTTGTCGTAGTTTGAGTCCTCTACTTTAAAATCATTACCGACACCCGCACCAATCGTATGGATAATCGTATTAATTTCTTCATTTTTGAAGATATCTTCAAATTTCGCCTTTTCAGTATTAATGACCTTACCACGTAGCGGCAAGATCGCCTGGAAACGGCGGTCACGACCTTGTTTGGCTGAGCCACCTGCAGAGTCACCCTCAACTAAGAACAATTCATTTTTCTTGGCGTTCTTACTTTGTGCGGGTGTCAACTTACCAGATAGTAAAGTATCCTTACTCTTGTTCTTTTTACCACTACGCGCATCCTCACGTGCCTTTCTGGCAGCTTCTCTTACTTGTCTTGCCTTAATTGCCTTCTTAACAAGTTGAGTCGATAAGGCCCCGTTCTCTTCTAAGAAGTATGGGAGTTGATCTGTAAGGAGTGTCTCCAGTAAGTTTCTCGCCTCACTCGTACCAAGCTTCCCTTTCGTTTGTCCTTCAAATTGTAGGAGGTGTTCTGGGAGTTTAATCGAAATGACGGCTGTTAGACCTTCTCTAATGTCAGAGCCTTCTAGGTTCTTATCCTTATCTTTTAACTCACCAATTTTACGGGCATATTCATTAAAGACTCGAGTGAAACCGGTCTTAAAACCGACCTCATGGGTACCGCCGTCTTTAGTACGGACGTTATTGACAAAGGAGAAGATTGTTTCAGAGTATTGGTCGTTAAACTGAAAGGCAACTTCTGCGACCATTTCATTATAAGTCCCTTCAAACATGACGATTTCACCAATGTCATCCTTACCTTCATTTAAGAAGCTAATGAATGATTTCAGACCATCATCATATTGGAATATTTCTTCTTCATCAGTTCTTTTATCATTAATGGTAATTTTAAGCCCACGAGTTAAGAAGGCAGACTCACGCATTCTTTCAACAATCGTTTCGAAGTTAAAGGCGATCGTCTGTTTAAAGATTTCAGGATCTGCTTTAAAAGTGACTTCTGTCCCTGTCTCTTTTGTCTTACCGACTTCTTTTAATGGCGTGTCGACCTTGCCGCCATCTTTAAAAGTAATCTCATATATTTTACCGTTTCTAAATGAACGGAGTTTTAAGTGTTCACTGAGCGCATTTACAACAGAAGACCCTACACCATGTAGTCCCCCTGACGACTTATAGGAGCCTGAAGAGAACTTCCCGCCGGCGTGTAGTACCGTAAATATGACCTCAGCAGTCGGTACACCGCTAGCATGCATACCTGTTGGTATCCCACGGCCATTGTCTCTAACTGTAATGCTTTCGTCCTTATTGATTGTAATATTGATTTCATCACCGTAGCCGTTAATAATCTCATCAACAGCATTGTCCGTAATCTCATATACCAGGTGATGTAGTCCTCTCGTATCGGTTGAACCGATGTACATACCCGGACGTTTTCTTACTGCTTCTAGTCCCTCTAGTATTTGTATGGATTCATCATTATATCCGGTTTCTTTAGCCAAGTCTGTATCCTCCTACAAACAATACAAACGTATGTTCGTTAAATTAATCTACTTATCTATTTTTACGTAAATCCAAACATTTTGCAAGAATGTTTTGTCATTAGTTTACATAATAATATTAATGGTAACTTTATATAATTATGTGATAATTTAAAGATATATGGTAAACTGTTAGTACCTGATAATAAAAAGGGGATAATCTATTGTATACAGTTCTTATTTTATTAATCTTTTCCTACCTGTTTGGGTCAATTCCGTTCAGTCTAATTATCAGTAAATTATTTTACAACATTGATTTAAGACAACATGGCAGCGGTAATGTGGGTACAACGAATACCTTTCGCATCCTCGGAAAAAAGGCAGGAATTGTCGTCCTTATTCTCGATATTTTAAAAGGTGCGATTCCAGTTTGGGTCGCCATGCTCGTCGATGTGACTGGTGACTTTCCTGTCGTGATTTACGGTGTCGTTGCAGCACTCGGACACGTCTATTCTATCTTTTTAAAATTCAAAGGTGGGAAAGCTGTTGCAACGGGTGGTGGTGCCATACTTGCTGCGAACCCAATTCTGTTTATAGTGTTAGTATCAACATTTTTAATTACCTTAAAACTATCGAAATACGTTTCCCTATCGAGTGTATTTGCAGCACTCGCCTTATTAATTGGTGTCATGTTTACCTCAGATTGGTTTATGATCATCTTTGGTATCATCCTCGGCATCGTTGTCATAGTTAAGCATATACCCAATATGAAACGTATTAAAAGTAAAACTGAACCGAAGATTACATTTATGTAAAAGAAAGATAAGTCCATCAGAACAATAAGTTCTGATGGACTTAATTTATGCCTCTCTTTACTTACGATGCGATTTTGTTACGTAGTACAAGCTGTAGGATACCACCATGACGGTAGTAATCTGCTTCTACTTCAGAGTCAAAGCGTACTTTTGCTTTGAACGTCACTTTGTCGCCGTTTTCTTTCGTTGCGACAACATCGATGATTTCTCCAGCTGTAACGGATTCATCAATATTGATATCAAATGTTTCAGAACCATCTAAGCCGTGATCTTCAGCATTTTCTCCGTTGACAAACTGTAGAGGGAGTACACCCATCATCACTAGGTTTGAACGGTGAATACGTTCGTAGCTTGCCGCGATAACTGCTTTAACGCCTAGTAGGTTTGTACCTTTAGCTGCCCAGTCACGACTTGAACCCATTCCGTAATCGTCACCAGCGATGACTACAAGGCCTGTACCATTTTTTTGGTAGTTTTGTGATGCATCATAGATACTCATCACTTCACCTGTTGGCCAGTAAGTTGTATAGCCACCTTCTGTACCTGATGCAATTTGGTTTCTAATACGGATGTTCGCGAATGTACCACGTACCATCACTTCATGGTTACCACGACGTGAACCATAAGAGTTAAAGTCTCTAGGTGATACGCCTTGTTCAATTAACCACTGCCCTGCTGGTGTATCTTTACCGATTGCACCGGCTGGTGAGATGTGGTCCGTTGTGACTGAATCCCCGAATTTACCAAGTACACGTAGGCCGTTTAACGGCTCAATTGTACCCGCTTCTTTGGATAATTTTTGGAAGAATGAAGGGTTTTGAATGTAAGTCGATTCATCTGCAAAATCGTATAATGGTGCATCTGTTACATCAATTTCATTCCATGTTTCATTTGAATCAAATACAGTTTCGTATTCTTTTCTAAATAGTTCAGGTGTGACCGTAGACATTACAGTATCTCTAACCTCTTGAATTGACGGCCAGATATCTTTCATGTATACGTCATTACCTTCTTTATCTTGTCCGATTGGGTCATTTCTAAGATCGATATCTACTGTACCTGCTAAAGCATAAGCAACAACGAGTTGTGGTGATGCTAGGTAGTTCGCTTTAACAAGCGGGTGAATACGACCTTCGAAGTTACGGTTACCAGATAGTACTGATGAAACGAGCATGTCGTTATCTACAATCGTTTCAGTCACTTCTGGGCGTAATGGACCTGAGTTACCGATACATGTTGTACAACCGTAACCAACGTGTGTGAAACCGAGTTGATCAAGGTAAGGTTGTAAGCCTGAATCAGCTAGGTAACCTGTAACAACTTTTGAACCAGGTGCCAGTGAAGTTTTTACGTACTTCGGTACAGATAAACCTTTCTCAACTGCTTTTTTAGCAATGAGTCCAGCACCTAACATAACGTATGGGTTAGATGTGTTTGTACAAGACGTAATCGCTGCAATGACTAAGTCCCCTGTTTTCAGTTCTTCAGAGTCACCGTCATTGTAGTTCACTGTTGCTGTTTTGTTAAACTCTTCTTCTGTTAAACCATGACCGTGGTTACCACTTTCAGCAGTGACAGATTTTCTATACTCATCTTTCATATCAGAAAGATTAATTAAGTCCTGTGGACGTTTTGGTCCCGCAAGTGATGGCTCAACTGTAGATAAGTCAAGTTCAACAACATCTGTGTAAGTTGGCTCTACTGCAGGGTCAAAGAATAAATTATTCTCTTTCAGATATGCTCTAACTAAGTCGATGTGTTCAGTGTCGCGACCTGTAAGTTTAAGGTAGTCTAACGTTTCTTCATCTACAGCGAAGAAGCCACATGTCGCACCGTATTCAGGTGCCATGTTGGCAATAGTTGCTCTGTCAGCTAATGGTAAGGCTGTAACACCTTCACCGAAGAATTCTACAAATTTACCAACCACACCTTTTTGTCGTAACAATTCTGTTACGCGAAGTGCTAAGTCCGTTGCAGTTGTCCCTTCAGGTAAAGCATTCGTCATACGTACACCGATTACTTCAGGTACTGGGAAGTATGAAGGTTGGCCAAGCATACCTGCTTCAGCTTCGATACCACCAACACCCCAACCAAGTACACCAAGACCATTGATCATTGTTGTATGGGAGTCTGTACCAACAAGTGTATCTGGATAAAGTACGTTCGTACCCTCTTCTTCTCTGTTATGAACGACATTTGCAAGGTATTCTAAGTTCACTTGGTGAACGATACCCGTTGCTGGTGGTACTGCTTGATAGTTATCAAATGCCTTCGTTGCCCAGCGTAAGAATTCATAACGCTCCATATTTCTTTGGAACTCAAGCTCCATGTTCTTTTGAAGTGCGTTTAAAGTACCATATTCATCAACTTGAACTGAGTGGTCAATGACTAGGTCTACTGGTACTTCAGGGTTGATTTTTTGGACGTCCCCATCAACATCGTCCATGGCTTTACGTAATGAAGCTAAATCGACAACTGCTGGTACACCAGTGAAGTCTTGAAGAATAACACGGGAAGGTTTAAAAGGCACCTCTTTCCCTTTGATATCCCCTTTGTCCCAATTTGCTAATGCTTCGATGTGATCTTCAGTAATCACCTTACCGTCATATTGACGTAAGACAGATTCCAGTAGCACACGGATTGAGTAAGGTAAATTTTGTGACTGACTTGCGCCGTTGTCAACGAGTGACTGTAAGCTATAGTAAGTGTAGTCCTTACCATTAACCGATAAAGTGCTGCGGGAATGTTCCTTTACGTTATTTGACATAATTAAAAGCCCCCTCTAAATTTAGTCATCTTAATTGTATACTGAATATATTCATAAAGTAAATGCATGAACATAATCTAATGATACGAATAAGCTAACAGTTAATTAAGTTATTATTATTTATTATAATATCATTAATAATAAATCATTATAAGTAAATTGCTCATTGATTTTTTGTTAAAATAGCATAAAATTGAAAATATAAACTTGCTTGATGATAATTTTTCCTGTATTATTACGATTCACTTGTTTTTATTTTAATTTAATCTAGGGAGGCTATTTTATGTGGCAAGAATTTAAAGATTTTATGCTTCGTGGTAACATTCTAGACCTTGCAGTCGCAGTTGTTATCGGTGCTGCCTTCGGTAAGATCGTTGAGGCACTCGTTGCCAACATCATCATGCCGTCTATCGCGTTGATTTTCGGTAACACAGACTTTGCTTCAGAATGGAGCTACATGGGTATTACTTACGGTGTGTTCATTCAAGCAATCATCGACTTCATCATCATCGGTGCTGCAGTATTCGTATTCGTTAAAGTGGTTAACAAACTATCTGGTAACCGCTTCGTTGAAGAAGAAGCAGAAGACGAGCAACTTGTATTACTACGTGAAATGAGAGACTCTCTTAAAGCCGTTGAAGGCAACAAAAACGATGGTAATGGACCATCACTTTAAGTTTTGACTAATTGAGGCCTGGTAGGATCCCCTTTTATAGGGTGTTCCTGCCAGGTTTTTTTGCTTTTGGGGGTGATGGTTGTTGGTAGTGGGCATAATGACGGGCCGCTGTCGGGGCCACAGAGAGCCGGTAAGCCCCCTTCCCTAACAACCCAAACAAAAACCCACCTAATACGCATATAAGGTGGGCACTCAAAAACTACTTCAATTGTTGTTTAATCTCACTGATAAAGTACAAGCTACCTGTAATGAGGAGCAAGTCCCCAGAAAAATTTCGGATATATTCCATATAGTCTTCGACATAGTGCTTATCTGGATGCTCGATGGCAACAAACAATACGTCACCTTTTTCGGCTTTAAAGAAGTCGAATTCTGTTACGACAAATGTATCAGCGATCATGCCGATTTTAGATACCATGCTGTCTAAGGGCTTACCTTTGACTGCTGAAAAGAGTACAGTGATTTTTTTATCACTATAAGATTCACGCATGGTTGCAACTAAGGCATCGACAGCTTCATTATTATGGGCACCGTCCATTATCACTAAGGGTGAGTGGGAAATCTTTTCGATTCTACCGCTCCAGTAAGTACGTTCAACACCAGTAATCATCTTGTTGACGTCTAAACTCACCACACCCGCTTCTTGCATTTCTAACAAGGCTGCAATAGCAATCGACGCGTTTTCTTGTTGATGGCGACCGATCATATCGAGTTTAATGTCATCGAAATCATAGCGTCCATATTTAAAGCTAAATTCTTCGCCATTAGTCGTCAAAATGATGTCTCTTTCTAGTTCAACACCTTTAGCATTCTTTTCATCGAGTACCTTATAGATATAATCACGGCAAGCGTCATCTTTAACGTTGAAGACTAAAGGAACGCCTGCTTTAATCACACCTGACTTATCTCTCGCAATATCGAGTAAGGTATCGCCTAAGATATCCACGTGATCGAGTCCAATACTGGTTAGTAAGGTCATCACTGGCGAGAATACGTTCGTCGAGTCATTGGTCGCACCGAGTCCAGCTTCAACTAAGACGATATCCACTGGGTGTAGGCGACCGAAGTAAACAAACATCATCATAGTAATAATCTCAAATTCTGTTGCATTCCCAAGATCCGTCTCAGCTACCATCGCTTCACTGACTGGACGAACAAGTGTGGCAAGTTCAGCAATATCTTCATCAGATATCGGTGAGCCATCAACTGAAATGCGTTCATTGAACACTTCTATATAAGGTGAAGTAAAGGTTCCGACACTGTAATCGTTATGATTAAGTGCATTTCTCATATACGACAGCGTCGAGCCTTTACCATTCGTTCCGACAATATGCACACCGGTAATGTTTTTCTCAGGATGGTCAAATCGTTCTAACATCCATTCCATACGCTTGATGCCAGGTTTAATACCAAATTTTGTGCGTTCGTGTATCCATTGTAGGCTGTCTTGATAATTCATCGGCCTTTACTCACCTTTCAAGCTAGAGAGTCTATTTTCAACTTCATCATACTGACTCTGGTAGCCGGCTTCTTTTTGTCGTTCTGCTTCAACGATGTCTTTTGGTGCATTACTTACGAACTTCTCATTAGATAATTTACCTTTAACACGTTTCAATTCACCATTTAAACGGTTCAGTTCATTTTCTAGTCTTTCGATTTCCTCTTCCTTATCGATTAAGCCCGCAAGTGGTAAGACAACTGTCGCACCTTTGACAACGTCCGTTTTGTCATCGTCATGTTTTTCTATAAAATCACTAATCGATAAAGTCTCAGGGTTCGTAAAGCGCTCAATATAATGTTTGTTACGCTCAACCGCCTGACGTCTCCGTTCATCTTTTACCTCGATATTAATGTCGATTGGCTTAGATAATGGCGTGTTCACTTCATTTCTCGTCGTTCTAACAGATTTAATGATGGCAACGAGTAGTTCCATCTCTAACTTCGCATCATCATAGCTTAAAGACTCATCAACGACAGGATAGTCACTCACGACAATCGATTCATCTTTAGTAATCGCTTGGTAGATTTCATCTGTAACAAACGGCATGAACGGGTGTAACATCTTCAGAATTTTATCCAGCGTATAAAGAAGCACTGAGCGTGTCATATGCTTATCACTATCACTACCTGAAGTCATCGGTACTTTTGCCATCTCGATATACCAATCACAGAAATCATCCCAAATAAAGTTATATAAGAGACGCCCAACTTCACCAAACTCATAGTCATCAGATAGACGTGTTACGTCTCTAATCGTGTCGTTTAGACGCGTTAAGATCCACTTATCTGCTAGTGATTTCTCACCACTTAAATCAATATCTTCTATGCCGAAATCTTCACCGATATTCATGAGTGAGAATCTTGAAGCATTCCAAATCTTATTTATAAAGTTCCATATACTTTCAACCTTGTCATCACTGTAGCGGAGGTCTTGACCAGGTGTTGAACCGGTCGCTAGGAAATAACGGAGTGCATCGGCACCGTATTTTTCAATAACATCCATTGGATCGACACCGTTACCGAGTGATTTCGACATCTTACGGTTTTGTTCATCACGCACAAGTCCGTGTAAAAGTACGTCAGAGAACGGTTTTTGGCCTGTATGTTCAAGTGATGAGAAGATCATTCTCGCGACCCAGAAAAAAATAATATCATAGCCTGTCACTAATACATTCGTTGGGAAATATTTCTTTAAGTCAGCCGTATCTTCTGGCCAACCCATCGTAGAAAACGGCCATAAGGCACTTGAGAACCAAGTATCTAATACATCTTCATCCTGTTCCCAGTTTTCTGAGTCAGCAGGCGCCTCTATACCAACATAAAGCTCACCTGTTTCCTTGTGGTACCAGGCAGGAATTCTATGACCCCACCACAGTTGACGTGAGATTACCCAGTCACGTATGTTCTCCATCCAGCCATTAAAAGTATGTTCAAAACGTCCTGGGACAAAATCAATACGCTGATCTGTGTCCTGGTTATTCAAACTCTTTTCTGCTAGAGGTTTCATGCTTACAAACCACTGCGTGGATAGGTAAGGCTCAACAATCGCGCCACTTCTCTCAGAGTGACCGACTGAGTGCATATGGTCTTCAACTTTAATGAGGTAACCTGCCTCATCTAAATCTTTCACTAGTTGTTTACGGCATTCAAAACGATCCATACCTTCATATTGACCACCAAGTTCATTGATAACACCGTTTGGATGCATGACGTTAATTCGTTCAAGATCATGACGGTTACCAATTTCAAAGTCATTTGGGTCATGGGCAGGCGTGACCTTCATGGCACCTGAACCAAAGTCTTTTTCAACATAGTCATCAGCAATAATCGGTAATTGTCTACCCACAATAGGTAGCTCTACAGTTTTACCAATAAAGTCCTGATAACGTTCGTCATCCGGGTGAACAACAACTGCCGTATCACCGAGCATTGTCTCTGGACGTGTCGTCGCAATTTCTAAGAAACCAGAACCGTCTGTTAAAGGATACTTAACGTGGTAGAACTTCCCTTCAATATCCTGGTGAATGACTTCGATATCAGACAATGCAGTCTGTGTTTCCGGGTCCCAGTTAATAATATACTCACCACGGTAAATTAAGCCCTTGTTATAAAGGTCTACAAAGGTCTTACGAACTGCTTTAGACAGACCTTCATCTAAGGTAAATCTTTCTTTGTCGTAATCGAGTCCGAGTCCAAGTTTCGCCCACTGTGCTCGAATATGACTCGCGTATTCCTCTTTCCAGTTCCATGAGTGTTCTAAAAATTTCTCACGGCCGATGTCGTGACGGTTAATGCCAGATTCACGGAGTCTTGCGTCTACTTTAGCCTGAGTGGCTATCCCCGCATGGTCCATACCCGGTAAGTAAAGCACATCATAACCTTGCATGCGTTTCATGCGTGTAATGATATCTTGTAAAGTCGTATCCCAAGCATGTCCAAGGTGTAACTTACCTGTGACATTCGGCGGTGGAATAACGATAGAAAATGGTGCCTTATCACTCGCTACATCTGATTTAAATAGGCCAGCTTCCACCCACTTTTCATATTTGCCTTTTTCAACTTCAGTCGGATTGTACTTCGTTGACATTTCCATATAATCACTCCTTTAAATTAAAAAACAAAAAAACTCCTGTCCTAACAATAGGACGGAGTTCCGCGGTACCACCTAAATTCAGGCGAGTTCGCCTGCATCTCAATTGATGATTAACGCTCATCACACGTCTCGCACTAGTCGATTTCCTTTCGCACGAAACTGAACACAGACTACTTTCACCTACTGCTTCGGTAAACTCACACCGCCGTTTACTCTCTTAACACCCGCAGCAGAATACTCTTCTGCACTTAAATATTATAGATTAATCTTATGCGAATAATTTGAAACTGTCAAGCGGCTTTAACTGCTATGACGGCGTTTATTCAAGTATCTTAGATAGTAACCAACAATCGGTACGACAACGATAATAATGAAGAATATTCTAAAGATATGGTAGGACGAGATCATTGGAATATTACCGCCTGTTTCAATGGCGATAACAATAATTTGACCAAGACCACCTGGTGCCGCACTTAAGAATAAGTCGTTGAACTGATGTGAGGTAAAAATTTGGAATATAAAAACGATAAACATTGTACCAAAAATCAGCATTAAGTTTTGCAGTAAGATGGAAAAAATCAATCGCTTACTGAGCTGTGAAATCAAGGAAGCAATTTGTAGACCAATTCTAATACCAAAGAGTATTTGTGCCACATTAATAAATTGAATATTCAAAGAAAATTCAATACCCGTCGTTAAGTTCCAAATAATCATGACAATAATAGGTCCAAGCATCAGGCTCGCTGGGAAGCGTACTTTATCGAAAATATAAATTAAAAGTATGCTCGCTACAGGAATAATGAGCATCGGATAAGTAAAAACAGATGTGACATAATCTACAGATGTCGTCGCTAAAGGTATATCATTTGAACCAGCAAACAAGCCTGCCACAAAAGGTACAATCAAGACGATTAAGACAATGCGGGACATCTGAGTCAATGTCACCAATAGAATATCTGCATTCTTTTCTTCCTCTGCCATAATCAACATTTGAGATAAGGCACCAGGTACGGATGCTAAGATGGCAGTTTCAGGTGTACTTTTCGTTAAGTAAATGAAGAAGCGTGAGAGCGCTAAGCTGAGTAGTAATACGAAGATTGTCATTAAAAAGATATTTAAAAGATCATCTTTCATATCACCTAGGGCATCTAAGGTTAAGGTTGAGCCGATCTCAGTTGCCATGATCATGACACCGAGGTTACCTAGCCAAGGTGGGAAAAACAGTTCTTTTTTAACTAATCTAATATAGAGTATGGTTGCAATCATTGAACCGAACAGCCAAGGTAGGATCATACCAACAGCAGAAAGGCCCAATGAAATCAATGCCGCAATAAGAATGAGCAGCAAGAGTCGAAGAAACTTCATAACATCACCTTATATATAACTTATTCATTAATAATAATAACTTATTAATATGTAAATTTACAGTAACTTGCTTAAAATGAAAAAAGACAAACTCAAATAATGAGTTTGTCTATATAAACACTATTGTTCACTAAAGAATTGATATAAAGCTGTTAATTCTTCTTCTGCTACTTGATCTTCACTGAAAGCAGGCATTGAACCTTGACCTTCACGGACAATTGTTTGGAACTCATCTTCAGCTAATGAAGTTCCTGCTAAAGCAGGTCCCATAGCACCAGAGAAGTCTTCACCGTGACAAGATGCACAGTTGTCGCGAGCGATACCTTCGGCATCTGCATCACCACTTGATGCAGCTTCTTCACCGCCGCCTTCTTCAGACTCAGCACCTTCTTCGCCACCTGACTCTTCACCAGAATCTGCTGTTTCTTCAGTACTTTCACCTTCAGATGCGGTTTCTTCACCACCACCGCCACCTAGGTGGAAAATCATAACTGGAATGATGAGCACAACAATGATTACCGGAATTAACCAGTAAAGGTTTGCAGTACCTTTCGTATTTCCTGTTTCATTTTTGTCGATGTAGCGAGGCTGTCCATCAACCTTTTTACCAGTCGGACGCTTTTTGTCACTCATATTCTTTTACCCCCCAATTAATTCTATCACTACTATTATACACATAATTATTCAGTGATGAAGCACAAATTCTAAATTATTTACCCTTAACTTTACTTAATGCATTATCGAATGCTTGTAAGGTTTGTTTGATGTCTTCACTTGTATGTTTCGTTGATAAGAACATGCCTTCGAATTGTGAAGGTGGTAAGTAAACACCCTCACTGAGGAGTGCTTGGTACATATCTTTAAATAATTCTAAATCAGATGTATTAGCAGAATCAAAATCAACAACGTCTTGGTCTGTTAAGAAGAAGCCTATCATTGAACCTGCACGGTTTACAGTAATCGCTTGTTCATGCTTATCGAATACTGATTTTAAGCCACTTTCTAATTGGTCTGCAAGTTCATTGAAGTACTCATAACTCTCTTCATTCAACTGACTTAAGGTTTCATAACCTGCAGTCATAGCTAATGGATTACCAGATAAAGTCCCTGCCTGATAGATGTCTCCAACTGGCGCGATTCTTTCCATAATATCCTTACGGCCACCGTAAGCACCGACTGGTAAGCCACCACCAATAACCTTACCAAGACATGTTAAATCTGGCGTGACACCAAAGAATCCTTGAGCACAATTATAGCCAACTCTAAATCCAGTCATGACTTCATCGAAGATTAAGAGGCTGTCATATTCATTTGTAATATCTCTAACAAACTGTAAGTAATTTTCTTTTGGCGGTACAACGCCCATATTACCTGCAACAGGTTCCATAATCACTGCAGCGATATCATCGCCAAATTTTTCAAAAGCTTCTTTTAAGCTTGCTTCATCATTATAAGGTACAGTAATTGTATTTTTAGCCGTACCTTCTGGTACACCTGGAGAATCTGGTAGACCCAATGTTGCCACACCTGAACCTGCTTTAATTAATAGAGAGTCACTATGTCCATGGTAACAACCTTCAAATTTAAGAATCTTATTTTTACCTGTGAAACCACGTGCTAAACGAAGCGCAGCAAGTGTCGCTTCTGTACCTGAAGAAACCATACGTAACATCTCTATAGATGGTACACGGTCAATCACGAGGTTCGCCATTTTCGTTTCTAGTTCAGTTGGCGCACCGAATGAAGTTCCTTTAACCGCTGCTTCTTGGAGACTTTTTACAACCTGATCATCCGCATGACCTAAAATTAATGGTCCAAAGCTCAAGGAGTAATCAATGTATTCATTGCCATCAACATCATACACACGACTTCCTTTGGCGTGGTCGATGAATAATGGATGGTCACCGACGGACTTAAAAGCACGTGCTGGGGAGTTAACGCCACCCGGCATCACTTTGACTGCGTCATCATATAGTGCTTTTGACTTGTCGTACATTTATATCTCTCCTCTATTGATTTTTTCAGCTAATTCTTTAGCAAAGTAAGTAATGATCATATCCGCACCGGCACGTTTCATTGAGATCATTTGTTCAGCAATCACTGCCTCATCGACTAAGCCCATATCAATTGCTGTACGTGTCATTGCATATTCACCGCTGACATTATAAGCAACAATCGGTAAATTAGAATTGTTTTTGACATCTCGTATAATATCTAAATAAGACAGTGCAGGTTTAACAATCATCATATCCGCACCTTCTAGGGTATCACTCTCTAATTCACGGAGGGCCTCAAGACGATTAGCCGGATCCATTTGATACGTTCTACGGTCACCAAATGATGGCGTCGACTCCGCAGCATCTCTAAATGGTCCGTAGAATTTAGAAGCGTATTTAATGCCGTAACTCATAATAGGAATGTGACTATAGCCAGCCTCATCTAGGCCTTGTCTGATTTCACTCACAAAACCGTCCATCATGTTTGATGGTGCAATAATATCCGCACCGGCTTTTGCCTGTGACACGGCAGTCTGTACAAGTAGTGGTAGCGTTGAATCATTATCAACATCTTTAGTTACCGGGTCAATTAAGCCACAGTGACCGTGGTCTGTGTATTCACAAAGACATGTATCTAAGATCACTAACAGCTCAGGGTAATGTTGTTTTGACATGCGACATGCCTCTTGAACGATACCGTGATCGTGATAGGCACCTGTGCCTTCAGCATCTTTTTCATTCGGAATACCAAAGAAGATAACGCTTTTAATGCCGAGTTTAACCACCTCATCTAACTCTTCTTTTAAGAGATTTAGCGAGATCTGGTAAACACCCTTCATTGAAGGTACTTCTTTTTTTACATCTGGCTTCTCAACAACAAAGATCGGGTAAATCAAATCATTTACTGATAGTGTTGTTTCACGCACCATATCTCTCATGAAGCCACTTTTTCTTAAGCGGCGATGTCTGTCAAAATTCATCACGAATACGCTCCTTAATATAAGTTATCATATGATCTAATGTTTCATGTTCTGGTGTTTCTGCTGGTACTTTGTATTTATCTAAACGTTCTTTGGTCACTGCTCCGATAGCAATGACTGTTGTATCTGTTAAAGCGTCGGCTTCAAGGTCAGTCATCAGTGCTTCGACCGCGGATGGTGATGATAAGGTAAGAAAATCGATATGAGCTAAATGATTACTGATCCACTGAACAGAATCAGTATTCGCCTTCGGATAATACAGGTCGATTTCAGTAACAATCGCACCTTGATCTATCATATAATCCCTTAACTTAGGCCTTTTGTTTAGACTCGCTGGATAGAGGATCTTATCCCCTGGTGAAATGTTAATCTCTTCGATAAAACCTTCTTGAGTATAGACGTCAGGTTCAAAGTCTACCGTAATCCCAGCGTCAGCCAAGGCTTCAGTTGTTTTTTTACCAATTGAAGCAATGCGTCTTACTTTAAGCGAATCCATATAAGGTAAGAGATACTTCACCGAATTCTTACTCGTCATCACCAGTAAATCGTAGTCAGTGTCGAGACACTTCTGATCAAAGTCCAAAGCTTCTGTCGTAATCAGTGGACGGTGAATAATTCTTAAGTCATTCTCATCGAGCTGACAAGACATTTGGGTGACACAGACTGTACTTTTACTGCTCATTGTTCTCGTTAATCATATCAATGATTTCTTTAGCACCGATTTTTTCCATCTCATCAGCAACTAAGTTACCCAGAGTCTCAGGGTCTTCATGGGATTTTTTCACTAGATAACGTTCGTTACCATCTTCAGACATGATTAATCCTGTTAAATATAGTTCCCCATCTTCGACTGTCGCGTAACCGCCAATTGGCACCTGACATGAACCGTCCATACGTTTTAAGAAGGTACGCTCAGCCGTTGTACAAAGTGACGCCTCATCTGAATGAACGCTCTTAAGCATTTCAATTAATTCATGGTCATCTTCACGCACTTCAATGCCTAAAGCACCTTGGGCAATGGCTGGTATGAACTCTTCAGGTTCAAAGTATTCAGTGACCACATCATCACTCCAACCCATACGTTTAAGACCGGCTGCAGCGAGTAGAATGGCATCGTACTCGCCATTTTCCATCTTCTTAATTCTCGTATCGATGTTTCCTCTTACCCAGTTGACTGTAATATCATCACGCATCGCTTTTAATTGCGCACCACGTCTGAGTGAAGATGTCCCCACTACACTACCAGGTTTTAAGTTTTTAAATGTAACCTTATCATTCGATAAATAAGCATCTCTCATGTCCTCACGTTCAGGGACACAAGCAATCGTAAAGCCTTCTGGTAGCTCACTCGGAACATCTTTTAGGCTGTGGATGGCCATATCGATTTCCTTGTTTTCTAAGGCAGCTTCAATCTCTTTAACGAAGAGTCCCTTACCACCGACTTTAGATAATTGAACGTCGACAATTTGGTCACCTTTCGTGACGATTTCTTTAATTTCAATTTCAAGATCCGGGAATTTATCCTGTAATTTTTTAATAAATTGCTTTGATTGTGTCATAGCTAAACCACTACGACGTGAACCGACTACAAGTTTTCTCATAATTTATATGCTCCTTATATTGACCAAAGATGAAAATCTGAGAACTCCGAAATAACCAGGTAGTTCAACATGACGAGAACAAAGGCTGCTGTACTGTAGACTGCAAACTTGGACGCATCATGATTTAATCGCATCTGTGCGAGAATTATTCCATAAATGACGATGACGACAAATGTACCGATCACCTTTAAGTCAGAAAATACTAGAGGCCCTAGTATCTGTAAGCCCCATACAATTCCTATTATAATACTTATCGTCAGTAAGATAACACCAATAAGGGCAAATCTAACCATTACTTTTTTGGCCGTTTCTATACTGAACAATGAGAAGAAAGTTCTATTGAATTTTTTCTTTTTTAAATTTCGTTCTTGAATTAAATATATGACTGAATGCACCATTGCAATAAAGAACATTACATAGGCTAATAAGGCACTGCCCACATGGACAATTAACAATTCATTCACCACATCTAGTGTCAAGGCTGTAGAACTAAAGTTCAGAGGTGAGAATGTGTAGAACGTTAATAAGAATGTTGTAATCAATAAGTAAAACATGAACACAAACTCACTTTTCACCCTATAAAGATGTACAATACCGATTAAAATCAACACTAGACTTAAGGTGAAGATACCTTCAGAAAAAGTCAGAATAGGTATTCTTCTTAAGCTAATACCGAGTTGTATCACTGAAATAACATGCAGTACGACAGCAGGTGTCATAACATACAGAGAAGCCTTTCTGACTTGTCGATTTCTAGTAAATAAATCATATGACAGTGCAGAAAGGCTAATGAAATATAGCAGTAAGATAATTTCTTGTATACGGAACATTATGTCCATAAAATTCCACCTTACCAGTTAAGTCTCAATTCTTCTTTACGTGCACGTAACTTTTGTCTTTGTTTTTGGTCAGCTTCTAGACGTTGAGCCTTAACTTCTTCTTCAATATGGAACATCGCTTGAATGTCTTCAAGCTTGTCATCTCTATTTTTATCACCAGCGATTTCTTTAGTGAAGATAATTGGGTCTCTTAACATTTGATTAATGATACTCTTCATATGTTTTGAAACTACAGTACGTTCACGTTCAGACATTTCTGGTAACTTACGTTCTAAGGATTCAAAAGTATCACTGTGTATTTGTAATGCTTTTTTTCGCATTGCTTGAATGACGGGGACCACACCTTGAACTTGTAACCAGTCTTCAAACTCAGCAGTTGAACCGTCAATCATTGCCTTAATTTTTTCTGCTTCTTGTTCTCTTGTTTCAAGATTTGAATCAACGAGTCCTTGTAAATCATCAACGTTGTACATATATACATTGTCACAGCTTTCAATGGCCGGGTCAATGTCTCTAGGCATAGCGATATCAATTAAAATCAGTGGTGAACCGTTGCGGGTTTCATTTACTCGGTCCATCATTTCTTTATCAATTACAAAATCAGTAGAAGATGTGCTTGAGATCACGATATCAGCACTCTTCAATTCTTTTTCTAGATTCGCTAAACTATCCGCTCTACCATTAAATTTCTGACTTAATTTCTCAGCCTTTTCAATTGAACGGTTAATCACAACAAGGTCTTCAATACCGTTAGATGTAAGGTTTAATAGTGATTCTTCAGCCATTTCACCAGCACCGATTACGAGTACCTTACTCTCTTTAACATTTTGGAAGATACGTTTTGCTAATTCCACTGCAGCATAAGACATAGAAACAGCATTCTTAGAAATATCTGTTTCACTGTGTCCACGTTTAGCAACCGTAATCGCTTCTTTAAATAGCTTGTTAAAGATTGTACCTGTCGTATGTTCTTCTTGCGCTCTTAAAAAGGCATCACGAATCTGCCCAAGGATTTGAGTTTCCCCGAGTACGATCGAATCTAAGCCTGCTGTTACATTAAACAAATGTCTAACAGCATCATCTTGAACTTTTAGTTCAGTCATATTTTTAATGCGCTCATAGTCCACACCGAACCAGTCTGCAAGGAATTTTCTCGTATAATAAGCACCCGTATGCTCCTGATCACTTACAACGTAAAGTTCTGTACGGTTACACGTCGATAAAAGCGTCGCTTCTAAGACACTTTTTTGATCTCGTAGTGCATGTAATGCTTCAACGACTTCATTATCTTGAAACGTTACTTTTTCTCTGTCCTCTACACTCGCTTGTTTATAGTTTAAACTTAATGCAATAATATGCACGGTCTTGCCCCCTCAAAACTCTAGTAAAAATGTATATACACAGTTTTACGAATAAATCATCTCACTATTTACAATAATTCTAATCTACCTATATTTCAAGTCTTCTAGATGAAGTTTTCTAAAGATGTCATAATTTCAGGTAGTTTTTCTTTATTTACAGATGAAAATGGAATAATTGTATCCCCATCTTCTAATTCTAGGTCTTCTTTAATAATTTTAATATGTTTTTGCAGACGTGATTTGGCGATCTTATCCGATTTTGTCGCCACAATAACCACAGGTAATTCATAATGCTTCAAGAAGTCATACATTAAAATATCGTCTTGTGTCGGTGGATGACGGAGGTCGATGAGTTGCACGACACAGCTGAGATTTTCTCTCTCAGTGAGGTATTCTTCTATCATTCCGCCCCACTTTTCACGCTCTTTCTTAGACTGCTTGGCATAACCATAACCTGGAACGTCAACAAAGACGAACTTATTATCTGCATTGTAAAAGTTTAAGGTGATTGTCTTACCTGGTTTTGAAGATGTCCTTGCGACATTTTTTCTACCGCATATTGCATTAATAAATGAAGATTTACCAACATTAGAACGGCCACTAAGTGCGATTTCTTTGAGTCCAGTTTCTGGATATTGTGCCTTAGACACTGCTGAAATAATGATATCAACATTAGCTGGATTAATTTTCATGTGTTCACTTCCTTTAAAAAAGGCTGTCTATGACGACAGCCTCAAATTATTTATGCACTTTTCTTATCTGATTCAATGGCCTTACCATTTTCATCATATACTTCTGGTTCTTTTTCATCAGTTATCGTTTCTCTAGTGATAACAACTTTCTTGATGTCATCATTAGAAGGTACTTTAAACATAATGTCGACCATGCGTTCTTCGATGATTGAACGAAGACCACGAGCCCCAGTTTTTCTATCAATCGCAAGTTCTGAGATTGCGTTGAGCGCATCCTCTTCAAACTCTAGTTCCACATCATCGATATTCATCATACGAGTGTACTGTTTAACTAAGGCATTTTTAGGCTCAGTAAGAATTGATTTCAATGCTTCAACATCAAGTTCTTCTAAGTTACTAATAATCGGTACACGGCCGATGAATTCAGGAATAAGACCATAAGCTTGTAGGTCATCTGGTCTTACTTTAGCTAAGAGTGCATCCTTATCAGAAAAATCTTCAGATGCTCCGCCGAAACCAATTACCTTATCACCAAGGCGGCGTTTAATGATATCTTCCATACCATCGAAGGCTCCACCTAAAATAAAGAGGATATTTGTCGTATCAATTTGGATAGACTCTTGGTTAGGGTGCTTACGGCCCCCTTGTGGTGGCACACTTGCTGTTGTGCCTTCTAAAATTTTAAGTAAGGCTTGTTGTACACCTTCACCAGAAACATCTCTAGTGATTGATGTGTTTTCACTCTTACGCGCGATTTTATCGATCTCATCGACATAGATAATCCCTTGTTCAGCACGCTCAATGTCAAAGTCAGCAGCTTGAATTAAACGAAGTAGAATGTTTTCAACATCGTCGCCGACGTAACCTGCTTCAGTTAAACTTGTTGCATCTGCGATGGCAAATGGAACGTTTAAAGTACGTGCAAGTGTTTGAGCAAGTAGGGTTTTACCACTACCTGTTGGACCAATTAAAGCAATGTTAGACTTTTGGATTTCCACTTCTTCTTCACTCGCATTGTTGATACGTTTGTAGTGGTTGTACACGGCCACACTTAAGGCACGTTTCGCGTTAACTTGACCAATAACGTACTCATCTAATGCTTCTAAGATTTCTTGTGGTTTTGGAATGTAGTCGAAGACCGCTGTATCGTCTAACTTCAATTCCTCTTGTATGATTTCATAGCAGAGTTCAATACATTCGTTACAAATGTACACACCACTACCAGCAATTAACTTTTTGACTTGTTCTTGATCTTTACCGCAGAATGAGCAAGTAAGATCAGTATCGTCTTCGTTAAATTTAAACATTTATATACACCTCATTCTTAAGTTCCAAGTAAATATACTAGAAAAATAGCGGTAAATCAATTGACTTGCACATTGATGAAAAGCTCCACACTAAAGTGCAGAGCTTCTCTTTCTATTTTTATATTAGAATTTACTCAGCTTGTTTACGGTTATCAACTAAGATGTTTAATGCTTTTTGTAGTTTGACATCTTCTTTAATCATAGATGCATCACCTAAAGCTTTTTTAACATCATCAGCTGGCATACCGAATTGTTCTGCAAGACGGTTCACTTCGTTGTCAACATCTTCTTGTGTGATTTCAATGTTTTCATCTTCAGCGATTTGTCTTAGCGTTAAGTTCGTACGAACGCGTTTTAAAGCATCTTCTTTCATTTGCTCACGTAGGGCGTTTTCATCTTGACCAGACAGTTGAGTGTATAGTTCAAGGTTTAAGCCTTGTTGTGAAAGATTAGCTTCAAATTCTTGTAGCATACGATCAGTTTCAGTATCTACCATTGCATCAGGTACATCAATTTCAGCGTTGTCAGCAGCTTGTGCAACTAAGCTTTCTTTTAATGTTACTTCAGCATTTTCTTCTTTTTGTTTTTGAACTTGTTCTTTAAGTTCAGCTTTTAATTCGTCAACTGTGTTTGCGTCACGACCTTCTAATTCGCTCACAAATTCATCAGTTAATTCTGGTGTTTCTTTTTGTTTAAGTGCGCTGACTTTAACTTGGAAGACAGCTTCTTTACCAGCTAACTCTTCAGCATGGTATTCTTCAGGGAAAGTCACGGTAACGTCTTTCTCTTCACCGATTTCCATACCTACCATTTGCTCTTCAAAGCCAGGGATAAATGAGTTAGAACCGATTTCTAGTTCGTAATCGTGTGCGTGTCCACCTTCGAAAGCCTCACCATCAACGAAACCGTGGAAGTCGATTGTCGCGATATCACCATTCTCAACAGTACCTTCTTCTTTAACTACTAAATCAGAGTACTCAGTTAAGATGTGATCGATTTGGTGGTCAACTTCTTCGTCAGTTACTTCAGTGTCGATTTCTTCACCTTCAAGACCTTTGTATTCACCTAATTTAACTTCAGGTTCAACTGTAACTGTCGCTTTAAGAATAACGTCTTGACCTTTTTCGATTTGCTCTACATCTACATCTGGTTGAGCAACTGGGTTAATTCCAGCTTCTTCAACAGCTTTAGTGTAGTGTTCAGGTAGAAGAATATCTAAAGCATCTTGGTAAAGTGATTCTACACCAAAACGTTTTTCGAACATTTGACGTGGTACTTTACCTTTTCTGAAACCAGGGATAGAGATATCCTTGGATACTTTTTTAAATGCTGCATCTAAAGCAGTGTCTAATTCTTCACTAGGAATCGTGATTGTTAAAATTCCTTCATTTCCTTCTTGCTTTTCCCATGTTTGAGACATAATACAATTTCCTCCATCAAGTCGTTATTTTCAATTAACCAGTATATTATAACATATACTTAAGTTGTTTCAAATCATTGAATTACTGCTCATTTTCAAGCATAAATCTATCAATTTTTTCAATCCACTCTATCGCCTTTTGCTCTGCCTGTTCTACACTCTCTTGACCAAGCATTTCCTGTAGATATTGCGCGTAAGCAAGCGCCAGTTCGTGGTTTGTGAATTTTGGTTTAATCGGATAGATATATAAGAGATGTCCATACAGCATGTTTTCTGCTGCATC
Source organism: Jeotgalicoccus marinus DSM 19772 (assembly GCF_000425825.1). Lineage (GTDB taxonomy): Bacteria > Bacillota > Bacilli > Staphylococcales > Salinicoccaceae > Jeotgalicoccus > Jeotgalicoccus marinus. Next base: position 14,053 of record NZ_AUEE01000005.1, on the reverse strand, counting down.
CTTAATAGATGGATTTGTGGCATCCAATATATCATATAGTTCGTCTAAAACTTCATTCACCAAGTAAAAATCTTCTAAGCTCGGTAGTTTCGCTGGTACGACAGTGGTTGAAATATTAAATTTCTTAACTTTCAGCTTATCATTGTCGTTTATGCTCCGCAAATATAAGAGCATTTGAGTGTAGACCATCGGCTCAGTTTCGGTTTTTATCTCGTCTAAGATTAAAGATTTATATGAGATATCAGTAAGTTCAGTAATATCCTCTAAAAACTCAATCTTATCGATGAAATCATAACCTTGATATTCTTTTTTTGTTACCTTATCTCTTTTGACAGGCTCACGGTAGAAGACATTTAATTCATGACGCGCATGACCGAGACGCTGTTGAACTAAGAGTCTAAACTCATGTGGTAAGTCTTCCTTTAAAAGCTGTTCACAATACTGAATAACCTCTTGGAATCGTCCCATACCTGTCAGTGCCTCTAGCATGAAATCCATGTGAGTTTCATAATTTCCTAAGCCGCGGTTCATTCTCATAAGTGCATGATCAATGACACTGTGATAAGCATCTAAGTTTAATAGCGCCTCATAATATAACTCTTCTAAGTAATCACTAGGCTCTGTCAATTCAATATATTTCCGATAAGTTTGGACGTACTGATTATCTTCACCTTGATCAAAATAAGACTTTAAATCACGCTCGAACTTTGAAATAAAACGTTTGTGTGTCGATATCTTATTGTCCATAGGCATCACGTATAATTAATTCACTCCATGATTCATATGGAGACATCGTTTCCAACAAATCATTTTCTACCCAGTTCAATTCAATCGTATCCGCCTCTTTGTTGACGATTTTTTCCTTATCCACTTCAACTTTTAAAACTAACCCAATATGGACCTTGCCTACTTCGTTATCATCATCGTTGATTAAACCGTGAATTTCAATGTTTTTTACATCCTGTTCAGTTAAACCAACCTCTTCGTTTAACTCACGTGACGCGTTAATGCGAAGTTTATCTTCAATAGTAGAAACATCTTCAACATCGTTCATGTGGCCACCAACACCAATCGATAACAAGCCGTGCAGTCTCTCTTCACCGCCACCCGTTAAGCGTTTGTAGACAAGGGTTTCGCCTTGATTGGCAATAATACAATAGCTGATCAACTGCTTGTAAGACGGATCCTCTTCCATATCCCCGCGGCGTTTTACTTGGAATTCTGAGAACTGTTTAACGATATTCTTATAACGATTATCATCCTTAGAGATAAAACCATTAAACGCATTTTCTTCGTTATCAAATAAAGTATTTCTATTTACGACTAGTATTTGTTCATCAAATTTACTCATGATAAGTCTCCTCACAGTTGAATCATAATGAATATATTTTTCATCATTTTCGACAATTATAATAACACAATTCAATATTGCTTACGAGCTATATACAATAACACTAATGTCGTAAAAAGTCACACCCTTATTGCGATTGTTATGAGTTTAGGTATTTATCGAGATCCTCTTGGAGACCCTGGTAGGTGATTTGGATTGATTCTTTGTATTGGTCGTCATGTATAATGACAGTCCGTTTGTCATAATGTGTGTCTCGTACTTTTGCACCAAAACTTGGTGTAGCAGAAGATCCGGTGTGTGGATCAGGGCACTGTCATCTCGTACCGTTATGGGCACATAAATTAGGAAAGAAAGATATTGTAGCTTATCAAACATCAAAACGCGGTGGGACATTAGTTTGTACTTAATTATGAAGATACTGTTGAAATTTCAGGTCAGGCTCAGCTATTCTCAACCTCAATACTAAACATATAAAGATAAGCCCTTGAAGTTTTACTTCAAGGGCTTATCTAACTATGAATAAGAAAGCTTTTCATCCGCTTCTCTCTTAATGCCTCTAAATCCAAAATGAATAATAGCCAGTGTGATTAACTGTGACAACGTCTTAAATACTAATTGACCGAGCATTGCATATGGCACTTGCTCCCAAGTTAGGATGCCTGTAAACAATGGTGATAGTCCAATTAAAATAAACACAACACTATCAACGAGTCCACCTAATATTCCAGATAACATAATTCTGTTGTAGAAGCTGAGTTTAAATCTTGTAAAGATTTCTGTATCAACCACTTCTGATAAAACAAATGACAAACTTGATGCAATCGTGATTGGTAACATATCTCCGTAAAATATGGACATCAGTATGGATATACCTAATCCAATAGCAATGATGTAATATGTTTTTCTTCGTCCGAATTGTAGTTGTACTAAGTCTCTAAAGACGAATGTCAGTCCTACGAAAACTGTCCCCCACGGTATGATGAATATGCCTAAAACTAATGGTGCAAAATAAGCGGTAATAAAGTTAGCGATAACGATTGCTAATATATATAAGACAGGTCTTAACATGATTTTCCTCGATTCTAGATTTTATATATTTAATAAACATTCATTATATATTATATTGTGAATAACAAAAAGATGAGGATGCATTTCTACAATTTTGTAGATTACCATCCTCAAACTTCTCCTACTAATTATCTTTCACATGCCCAGCCGTCTTTATCTCTATCCATCTTCGGTTGGTAATCTGCATGATCACTTGAAACGCCATTCGGATGAACTGCCCTTAACTCAGTACAGTTATTAAAGAACTGTCCGCCGCCAGTATCTGCTGGTGGTGCTGTTATCGCATTATTTGTCGTCGAATCACTATTGCTTGGACTAGTTTCAACAGCAGGTTCACTCACGACTTCCTCTTCACTTTCTGAGTTAAACCCTTCTCCACCTTCATTGACATAGCCTGGTATAGACCAAATACCAATTTGCTGATCTTTGGCAATTTGTTCAGCAGCTCTAAATTCGTCTAAATATTTTTGTTGTTCATAAATGTAACCGACTCTTGCCAATCCTTCTTCTAGCAGAACTTCATGAACATTAGTATCCCCAACATATAAATAAACTAATTCTCGATCATAATGATCCGTCTTTGCACCTTCATCATACTCGATATATAATTGTTCTCCAGAATTGAGTAGTTCAGTTAGCCTAGCTGAAGCTTCTGGACCAAATGGTTCAACGGGTTTATTTGGATGCACAGTTTCAGGTGTATCAATAAGCAACAGTCTTAATTTCAATTCTTCATTTTGTTCATTTAGTACATTTACTGTGTCTCCATCCACTACCCTATAAAGGGTAACAGGAATTAATCCTTCTTTACTTGTCTCTTTTTCAGCTTTTTCCTTTGCAAGTCGTTCCTTTTCTTCTCGCTCTTTTGCTTTTTTCTCAGCAGCTAATCGTTCTTGTTCTTCTTTTTCAGCCTTTTCTTTCTCGGCTTTCTCTTTATCAGCCTTCTCTTTAGCAAGCTGTTCTTCTTTCTCTTTTTGCTCACGCTCAGCTTTTTCTTTAGCTGCGAGTGCTTCAGCTTCTTCCTTTTCTTTCTCTTCTAATTCTCGTTGTCTTTCTTGTTCATCATCACTATCTTCTTGTGTTACTTCATCATCGACACCTTCTGTATTCTCTACTTTTTCACCAGCTGTTGACTCATTTGAAGAAGTTTCGATTGAGTCGTCTGTCACACCAAAGAATATGAATAATGTGACTAACAGAATTAAACTATTGCGGTTAATTCTCTTAAAATTATTTTGTTTTTGCTTATTCTTTTGACGTCTAGCAGTAAGTAGACTCGTTATGTAACTGATTAAAACAAATAGTAATAAAGCTAACCAAAAATCTTGCATTCCTACGCTTGATGAAATCAAAGTGATCAATAATAGGAAAATAATACTAAAACTAATGCAAAAAATAGATGCACCTAACATCAACTTTTTGTCATCTCTAAGTTGACCATTTTCCATATATGGCTCTTTGTTTTCATACAATGTAGCCAGATACACTCCATAAACCACATATGAAATAATAAAACTTAAAACTGCTAAAAACAGAAAAAATCCTAACAATCTGCTCCCTCATTTTCAATATAATGTATATTATTATACCATTGAAAATTTATTTAGAAAGCGAAATATTCATGTAGATTTAGATTAATAGTGTAAATTTAGGTAATTAAATTTTGGAGATAAATTAGTATAATATATTTATTTTCTCCTCATTAACATAACTATTGAAATCAATGAAGTAATCATTTTGCCAGTTCTGTGTTCGCATAGCAGTTTTATTTAATTCATCTTCCCATGAAGGATATACTCTCATGGCCATTTTACCTTTAATATTATCCTTACTAATTATTTGTTTTTCTAGTAGCACCTCTCTAGGAAAAATGAATTGTCCTTTTTTATCTTGATCCAATACTGTCACTATTAACTTTTCAGGGGTTTCTTCCCAAGTATATGGTCGATTCTTGTTATTCTTATCCTTCGTCCAAAATACTACAAAGTAACCTTTTTTATTTTCTGTCTTTTTAGCCATTCTGTTTCTATATTTTTGTTCCCCAATATAAAAATTACAGCTTTCATATTCAGTATTAAATGGTTCAGTTTCAATCGTATTTATTTCTGGTAATCCCACTGTCTCTATAATTTTTTTCGTAAATAATACAGATTCAACCATTATTTCATATCTCCTTCTAATGGTCATTTATATATATTAACCACACTCATCATACATCAAAATCAAGATATTAAATCATACATTCATCACAATTCGTTGTATTTCAAAAGAAAAACAGGACGTTTTTATACGCCCTGTCAGAGATTTTATACTTAGTTTTTAACTGCTACCCATATTTCACTATAAGCGACATTTTTATTATCTTCATTAAATTTAGTGAAAGAAAACATCGGTATATCAGCTAAATCATATTCTGATTCTGGTAGCCATTCTGAATAAATTTTTGCGTAAGTGTCTTGTAGAACTTTTGGAAATTCACCTTCATTTTCAAAGACGATCCACTTACTTTTATCGATATTAATGACATCAAGCTGATCGCTTATATTATCTACTGTCGTCAAGACACCGATCATATGGGCTAAATCGCCTTCTTCTTTGATAAAATCTTCATCTGCATCATACGAAACATTCACCACTTCTTTCGGTTCAATGTTCTGTACATCATGCATTTCTTTCCTTTGTGATTCCGTAATACTCTGTGCTAATTTTTCTATTTCCTTATTAACACCCTCATATTGCATAGGTACGCGTTTTTGAACACCCACTATTTTAAATGCAGGTTGTTCGACAATTCTCGTTTTCATGTCTGTTCCTCCTTTTGTACTTATTGAAAAGGAAAGCTTAGGAAATGAAATTAAAACTTGTTCCTCAGCTATTTGAGAAGGCAGATACCCACTCCAGGATTTAAAAGCTCTTGTAAACCCATCAACTGAGTAGCTATATTTAGTTGCTACACTTGTTACTGCTTCATTGTTTAATAAATCAATGTTTGCAAAATGCAGTTTTCTCTTCTTTATATATTCAGATAAACTCATGCCACTAAGAAAAATGAATAATTTTTTATAATGCTGTCCGGGCAATCCCACAAAATTTGAAATCTCACTTAAACTTAAATTGGATGTTAAATTCTCATCTATATAATCAATGGAATCATTCAGCTGCTTTAATATCATTTCCATCACCTTCTTTCTATATATTACTCATATACAATTGGAATCACTCGACATTACTTATATATATTTTATCGTATCTTATAATGAATACTATTCATTAAAAATATTTACTTTTCGAAATATATAGATTTATTGTTTAAATACTTTATAATATAAGTATAAACGATACATGTTAGGAGGAGTAAAAGTAAGTTTAGATATTGTATTTTTAAAATAGTTAATCATGATACTTAATCTTTAAAACTCTTGGAATGTGTTAATTAATCAGGGCTAATGCCTTTTATTTATGGTATCAACTTACAAATATTAGAATTATAGGAGGATTGTGTTATGTCTTCATCTATTTCCAAAGAGATGACTATAGTAAACAACAAAATACTTAGACCAAATGAAGTAATAAAGTCATATACGAATATAATTGGTTCCTTTACTTCAGATAGAAATGTAGTTAGATATAAAGATGGACTAATATGCGCCACAGATCAAAGGGTAATATTAGTATTTAAAAAATTATTGGGACACATTGAAGAGATTTTTTCATATGAAGTTATTGAAAATATGAAAATTGTTAAGAACAATAATTTCGCTACCCTAAGTTTAGTATACAAACGTGGCCATATGCTTGTTTCTTCTTCTGTAAATGGCCCAGAAAATCTACTTAGATTCGTGGAAAATATTAGAAATAACATCATCAATATTAATGAGACAGAATTTGGCAAAGTAGCAAGTACATACAACAGAAAATTAGAAGAATTACAGAGAGATCAAAGTATAATAGAAAAAAATATTGAAGAAGAAAGATATTATTTAAATAAAATAAAGGAAGAATACAATTATTATAGAGGCATAATAGATTCTACAAAAGAATCTGCAAGTCCAATTTTGAAGGAGTATAATGAAAAATTAATAATGCCTTTTTCTGATTATGAAGAAATACCCTCTTCACATGAATTGAAAACTCAACTTAGCTTATTGAAACTTAAAGAAAAAGAAATCAAAGATGTAATGCCACTAATTAATGATGACGAAATACTTAATAAGAGAGAACACAAGTCTCAGCAGCGACAGATACTGAGAAACTTCAATGTAGAATGTGATTATATTTTCAGTAAAATGACACATAAGAATATAGAAAGTAGTCACAATAAACTTGTTAAAAGTTACGAGCAACTGAATAAGTTATTTGAGATAGATAACGTAAAAATCAACGAAGAAATATTGTTGAATAAGCTCGATCAATTAAGCTTGATTGCGCAATACAATATTGCTTTAGAACAAGAAAAACAAATACGTAAAGAAGAAAGAGAAAGAATTGCAGAAGAACAAAAAGCTGAAAAAGAATTAAACAATGCTCTGACAAAGTTACAAAAAGAAGAAAATCAATTTAAAAACGAAACTGAGAAACTCACAAAATATATGCAAGGTACAAGTAACGATGTAGAGAAAGCAATATATGCTGATAAAATCAAGCAATTACAAGAACAACTCAAAGCTTTACAGGACGATAAAGTTAATATTAATAAACGCCTAGAAAATACACGTGCAGGTTATGTTTATATCATTAGTAATGTTGGTTCTTTCGGAGAAAATATTTATAAGATAGGTGTTACTCGTAGGCTAGAACCAAGAGATAGAATCAAAGAATTAAGTAGTGCTTCTGTACCATTCGAGTTTGATATACATGCAATTATATTCAGTGAAGATGCACCAAAGTTAGAAAATACTTTGCACAAACACTTTAAAGAACAAGAAGTTAACAGAATTAATCCTAGAAAAGAATTCTTTAATGTTTCTTTAGAAGATATCAAAGATGTAGTACTGAAAGAACACAATGATACAGTTAGATTTGAAATGGAAGCTGAAGCGTATCAGTATAGAGAAAGCATCAAACTTATAGAATCGTTAAGTTCTTAATAATGTTTAAAACAACTAAACGCAATTCTGTAGTTTCATATTAAATGCTATTTAAAGAGTCTCATATTATCTTGTGAGTAAAAGGGAGTATGAATATGAAGCAAGATTTCTTTATTATAATTATTCAGTTTTCAGTTGCTGGAGCTTCTTTTATTTTAGGAGCCTTTGCATCAGCTATATTGCTGATTCCTTTTGAAGAGAATTTACTACAATTTCTGAGGAAGAGATGGTGGTTATTAACTAAAAAAGCTGTTGTAGGAACAACAGTAAGAGGATATTTCGTTGATAAAATAAAACAAGAAGAAACTTATCATGTTAATCCAACACGCTTCTTTATGTTAGGTCGACCTGAGGAACCTTTCAGAATGTATTTCGAATTAAAACTTCCTTATCCAAGCATAAAGGATGATGTCATTCCAGTAGAACAGTCGGAAGATATTATTAGAAGAGCATATTACAATAAATATAAAGTCAATGTGGAAAATAGATATAACTTTCCAATGAATGGAATAACTCTGAAAAGTAAAATAATCATTAGAATCGAAAATTTAAATGTTAAACCACCAAAATAGTAATAAAGTAACTATCAATCTGTAAAATATGGTTTCGTAAGTATACTGAGATCATATGAATGTGTCTACAAGTCGATTCAAACTAAATAGTACAAATAAAAGTTTTGAAATAATTGACTCTATCTTTTAATTAATTATATATTAAAAAGAACTGATAAATTTATATTTTCATTTAGTATCTTTTTCTAACTCAAAATTTACTTACTTTGTAAGTCATGTCCTCGCGTCTAAAGTCTTCGAGTACACTTTGTTTCTTTGGATTTTTACAAGTTTTGTCTCGAATGTACTATTCCCGGAAAGTAGTTAGGGTTAATACGTTTGACTACTTGAAGATCACTATTTCTTCGTTCTGAACTTCTTTTACGTATCTCTGACAGTTTTGTAGTTTTATCAATATCCACACTCTTTGATTGATAATATAAATATCACTATTATTAATGATCAGTCAAAGTTTCTTGATTATATTTCTCTAAAAGTATTGCTCACCTATTGAAAGATATAAGATTAGACATTAATTACAATTAATTTTTATGTAGAATATAAAATTCAATAGAAACACTAAAGCCCTGTTAAACAAGATAATCATTAACAGGGCTTTATACTTAACTTTTTATAGTATTAAAATGATGAGGCCCAACCACCATCAGCTGTTATCACTGTACCATTTACAAAACTTGATTCATCTGATGCTAAGAATAAAGCAACATTTGCAATTTCTTCTGATTTATCCATGCGAGGCATCAATGCACCTGTGAGTTGTTGACGTCTAGCTCCAAATTCATCAATATTTTTCATTGATGAGCCAATATTGGTTTCCACACCACCGGGTGCGATACCATTACAACGAATGCCTTCATTCGCATACAAAAAACCAGTATTTTTCGTAATACCTACAACACAATCAAACATTATTGATACTGATTTTGAATAATTAATGAATCAAACTTCAAAGGAGTATTAGTGTATAATTTGTATCATTCTCAATTAGTAAAGACCTGACTGAGTAAGCAGGTCTTATTTATATCTGATTGTATAATGATACTTTGTTTGTTAATAAGATACTCAAATTGACATTATAAATTAAGGAATCATGTGTTTTATTTGAGTTGTTACGTCAATGAGGTCTGAATTATTTTTTAGTGTGTTTTTATTACGTTGTTTGGGATGGAATGGATATCCTTTTGCACTCAAATATGTCGCAAAAAATTTACTTTTATTAAAGACTGCTTTTAATTCTTTAATTTCTTCTGAATTATTGCCTTCAAATAGATAGTGGAAATATTTATTTCCTTTACCACCTCAACCTACATATACATCCTCACATTTATTTAACATATACATGAAAGCCTCTTTTTGCTCATCATCTTTTACTGCTTCAAAAACGACTTGAACATCAGATAATTTTGTTGAGTCTGGTTCTATTATCGGTATGATATTTACAACGCACATTCCGTCATAGTGGTTATTTATTGCATAGTCTATTAACAACTCTATAGTTGCATCATTTTTTATTGCATCAGCACGACTAGGGTTCATTAGTATTGACCCCAAAATTTTATCGCCTGATTTCCAATTTCTTTCTATGAAGTACCTTTTTGTTCGTGATTCATTAAATCATGCCTTACCGGTACCTGTTTCTATTCCCATTCTGTTCTCCACCTTCATTGCCTCACTTATGCTGTAGGTCATATTCTCTCTCCTGCAGCTCTTCGAGAATTCTTTGTTTCTCTGGATTATTTCGTGGTTTATCGAATGCACGCATTCCCGGGTAGTAGCTAGGATTAACACGTTTGGCTGCTTGAAGTCCACGCTCTCTTCTTTCTGCATTTCTTTTACGTATATCTGACAGTTTTGCAGTTTTCACCAAAATCCCTCCACTCTCTTTTATATCAGCTTATGTAACTAATTATACAACAGGTCAATAATTAATGAAAATTTACAGGAGTAATTTTATAAATCAAAAAACCCTTACGTCCACTAAGGGCGTAAGGGTTTTCTGATTTATAATTAGCGTCCTGGGAGGGATTATTCTTTCCCACCATATCAACGTTTCTAAGGCTAGATTGACATAATATTGACATGGAGTTTATTTCTTGAATTGTTTCTTCTATATCTTTCATTCTATTCATAAAAATTCATATGTGGCTTTTCTTCTTTATAATAATCTAACCTATCTTGTAATGTACCTGTATGTAGTTCTAACTTGTGTCCATCTGGATCAGTGAAGTATATTGATTTTTTATCTCTTGTATTTCTTTTACGTCCTTCTAAAATATTCACATTGTTATCTTTTAACCATTGGTGCCATTCATCAAATTCACTTTCTTCAATAGTAAAAGCCATATGAGTATACGAGTATTGGATTTCATTTCTAGGTATATCTTTTTCTTCATTTAATGCTAACCATAAGCCACCTAATATGAAATAGGCTGTTTTATCACTCTCTACTAAAATTTTTGCCTTTAAAATGTCTTTATAAAAGATAATAGATTGATTAATATCTGATACAGAATATGTAACGTGATTAATTGATTGAATCATTAAAAGCCTCTACTTTCTTCATTAATATTTATCATTTCATTCTTTTAATTTATAGAACATTCTAACATAAATGAATATATAATGATCAAGCCACCTCTTCCCAGGTGGCTTTTGTTCATGTACACTATTTTTGTATATTTTACAATTCCCACTTATGGTAGGGACTCTCCAATTTAAACGTCAGGTTTTTCTGTTACCTGCCAACTGGTAAGCCCTTATGTCTTACATTAGTATCAAGTTTTAAAGTAACTTGCAACTTAGCTATAAACCGAGTAGATAAATAGCTTGATCGTTTACATCTTCATTATACCACATTTGCTCATATAAACGAATTTTAAAGAATTCGATAAATTAGGTGAATTTCAATTTCTGCGTTGACCTTTACGTTACGTCAGCCTCTATAATCAATTTATGAGGAGGTGATAAAAATGGAATTTTATCAAATGCCAATGTTTAACAAAGTACTGGTAAAAGATATGGAGAAGTCGGAGAAATGGTATGAGAAAACACTCGGTTTTAAAAGTGTCTTTAAATTTAGAAACGACAAAAACGAAGTGCTTATGAATCATTTAAGACTTGAGAAATATCAGGACTTAATGCTAATTTCTAGTGCTGATTTTGAAGTTGGTAATTCAATATATTTAAATATATTAATCAACGACATTGAAGATAAAGCACAAAGTATTTCACAGAAATTTATTGTGTCTCAATTAGAGGAGAAACCATGGAATGCAAAAGAAATGACTGTTAAAGATCCTGACGGGCATTTAATCACACTTACACAATCAAATATTAGTGATACTGATTTTGAAAAGCTGATGAATCAAACCTCAAAAGAATATTAAAGTTTTAATTGTAACAGATGAATTAGTAAAGACCTGTCTGAGTAGGCAGGTCTTTTTATATCCAATCATACCTTCTAACCTCGTATATATGCTTAAACTCTACATATATTAAGTTAGCCCCTTTACTCACTGTAACCACTCTACTCCAGTCGTCTATATGCTCTACCTTGCACTCGATCTGGTGCTCATAACCACCACTCCAGTAACGCAATACAACATTACAGTCTAATAAGTTACGTAGCTTCAACTCTAACTCCTGCATTAAGTCCTCGGTTAATGAAGGTTCTGGCATGTGGAGTTGTGACTCAATCATCTTGTCTACATTCTCATACTGCTCAGGCATGGTCGCAAATGGTGCCCACTTTACCATAGTTCTGCCTTGTGGAATGTTACTGTTCAGCTCAGATTGTGGGAACTCACGATAGTCCATATAATCACCTCTTGAGTAATTATATCGAACGTATGTTCTATGTGTAAAGATAAAAAATAAGCCTCCGAAGAGGCTTACCAATAAGGGTCACGTACTTAACATACGCTTAGAATCTTTTCGACCTACTTACTGTTAAAACGGACATCATGCCGTTAATTAAATAATATCACTCTTTTGTATTTTTATCAATTTTCTATCTTTCTTCTTCTGGTTTTAGGACTATTATATACTGCCTTATCTGGAAGTTTTAAGCAATATTTTGTTTTTAAGTATTCTGACCCGCACTTAGGATTATCCTTAAATCTTTTGTATTTTGTATTAGCTATCAAATCTGCTAACTGAATCATCCTGTCATCTTTTGAATCTAGATATTTTACTTTGAACTGCGATAATATGTATGGCATAAAATCCCAATAAAATTGCTGACTATAAAATTCACCCAGTTTTGACCAATACTTGTTTAAATAATGTTCAAAATCTACCAATCCTGCTTCACTATTAAACACTTCATTATCTATCCTTAAATGCACCACATCTTCTTTTGTGAATGTTTCTTTTCTAAAGACTTTTTCAATCATTCTTCTGATTAAATATTGTTTATGCCTTTTAACAGATGCTGGATCTTTGAAGTTCACGAATTTTAATTCACTATTTTTTGTCATAACAAAATACTGTTTTATCCCATCAATTTCACCGAGGATTTGGAGTAACTTTTTTCTATCTTTACCACTTAAATGGAAACCTTTAATTTCGCCTTTAATTTTTCTTTTTCTACAGAATGCGTTTACCTTGTTTTTTGCTTCTTGAATCGCATCAGGACCATCTACATACAAGCATCCATATATAAAATATTCATGTCTTTCGTTATTAGATAATTGACCTGAATCGTCAATAAAAATAAATTTATCCATCTCACTACAGCTCCTTACATATAATTTAATGTATATGTAAAAAATTTGTAAGACGGAACATGTATTCTGTTGTTTAGATACAGAAACAAAAATAACCCCTCTTCCTAAATGACTCAGGTTAAATATTATCTATAATCTCTCTTTTGTTATAATAACAATCGAATAATTATTGGGAGGAATACAGATGAACGCTACTGAATTTCAACAATGGGTGGAAGAATATTATAAAAGTCGTGGATGGTCAGATCTAGATATTTTTATAAGAATTGGCTTTCTTGCTGAAGAAACCGGAGAAGTTGCTAGAGCCATCCGCTCTTTAGAAATCGGTCGAGATCGACCGGATGAAGAGAAAGAGTCCTACGCAGAAAATAGAAACGAATTAATTGGAGAGCTTGGTGATGTCCTCGCGAATGTATCTGTAATCGCAAATAAATACGATATTTCTTTAGAAGAAGTGTTCAAAGCTCATACTGATAAGTTAAATGATAGATATTCAATAAATTAAATTATGTATAACCGCCAGGCGATGAGCTCCGGCGGTTTTTATGGTTGTTCAAGCCATATATTGTATCTGCATAGAAATGTTTTTAAAATAGGGTAATCGGAAAATAGTGTGGAATTTTTTATCTGAACCCCTCTTTTTACTATTCCCCCCCCGTTAACTTAACAAGGATTTACTTTTTAACGAATAAAAGCTAAGTCATCATTGGCAAGGGCGTCATTTAACCATTGAGGATGCATTTTCAATAAGTCTCTTGGTAAACTTTGTTGTTCAAAAAATTGAATTTCTTGTGACTCAGAAGAATTACATCGTAGTTCACCCCCAGTAATTTCAGCAAGAAAACAAGTTGTTATAAAATGCACTACTCTTCCATTTGGATAAGTAAAAACCTGAGAATCAGGCTCAGAGTACACACCTATAAGCTTTTTAATTCTAATATCTAAATTGGTTTCCTCTTTTATTTCTCTAATAGCTGCTTCAGAAACTGTTTCCCCTATTTCTATATGTCCTGAAGGAATACCCCAAAGTCCTACATCGGACCTTTTTTGCAACAAAACTTGGTTCTCCTCATTCAAAATAATAACTGCAACACCAGCTTTCAAATCATCGATCCTTTTCATACGATAAATACCTCCTAAATAATAAAAAAAGAGCCGAAGAGAAAGATTTCAACGCATAACAACTACGCTGAACCTTCCCCCTCGGACCTTTTATGTCAATAGGTGCCTTTTACATATTGTAAAAGA
>NZ_AUEE01000004.1 GCF_000425825.1 Jeotgalicoccus marinus DSM 19772 | reverse complement strand
CTAAGCATGAAGCCCCCCTCAAGATGAGATTTCCCCAATAGATGCCTCAGAGACTATGAGGTTGATAGGTTCGGCGTGTAAGTGTGGTGACACATTGAGCGGACGAATACTAATCCATCGAAGACTTATTCAAAGTAAGAAATAAATGAGTGCGTTCACTCTTTACTGACACTTCTATTTGGTTTTGAATGTATATACATTCAAAGTCTGGCGGCGATGGCGGAGAGGCCACACCTGTTCCCATGTCGAACACAGTAGTTAAGCTCTCCAGCGCCGATGGTAGTTGGACTGACGTCCCGTGAGAGTAGGACGCTGCCAGGCTTACATACTAGAGACCTTTTAGGTCTCTTTTTTTTGTCTATTTATACTATAATATAAGGAATAATATGTTCAGATTAATGAGGTGGCAAGGTGTTATATGAAACGCTTAGGGACTTAAGTAAAGCAAATGCCCTATCTATGCATGTACCGGGTCATAAGAATGATACTATCGGTTATTTGTCAGAGCATGTCTCTTTAGACTTTGATCGAACTGAAATTTTAGGTTTAGATAATTTGCATGCTCCTGAGGGTGTTTTAAAAGAACTGAATCTGTCTTTGGCCAATAAGGCGCCGGGTTATTATGCACAAGCAATGGTCAATGGGACAACAAATGGTATTTTGAGTAGTATTTTTGCTTTCAGTGATGATTTTAGTTTTGTACTATTAGGTGAGTTACATAAATCTGTATATAATGCTCTGTCTTTATCCAAATCTTCTTATACTTATATAGAAGATATCCAAATATTTGATACCTCGTTTAAAGATAAAGTATTAGTGCTAACTTCACCATCATATGAAGGACGAATTCTTCATAATCTACAGGCCATCGTTAACCATGTTAAAAATACTGGGGGCTACGTGCTTATAGATGCTGCCCATGGTGCACATTTATCTATAACGTATCACTTTCCTGATGGCGCGCATGTCACAGGTGCAGATATTGTAGTTGAATCCTATCATAAAATGCTACCTGCCTTAACCATGGCATCTGTTATCTTTGTGAAAAAACGTGAACTTTATGAAAAGGTTTGTTCATATATTAATCAGTTTGAAACATCAAGTCCGTCCTATTTAGTTTTGGCTTCTATCGAATATGCTCAGCATTTTTATAATACATATGATGATCAAATCTTTTTTGTTAAACGACAAGCTTTAATTAATAAACTTAAAGCTTTAAACATCAGTGTTACTGAAGTTAATGATCCAGCAAAGTTGCTCTTAAACAGTGAGGATGGTCCTTACCAGCTTAACGCACAACTTATCGCTCAAAATATCTACAGTGAAATGACGACGGATGAAGGTGTGTTGTGGTGCCTACCACTATGGCACGAAAATGATCGTTATCCATTTGAATGGTTGTTAGAGCGTTTAGAACATCTAGAGAAGGTAGAAGAGAAGCATAGTAATGACGTTGATTTAAACTTTCTTATAGATAAGACATGCATAGAAAATGTAGTCCCTTATCCTCCTGGTGTACCTTTGGTGTTAAAAGGAAGTGTCTTTACTAAGGATGACATTAAAACTGTCAAACAATATCTGTTTAATCATGTTAAAATAGAGGGTATAGATAACAATATTAATTATTACTTATGAATGAGGCAGATTATGAGTTACTTCATTACTTTTGAGGGACCTGAAGGTTCTGGTAAGTCCACAGTGATTAAACACGTCCATGAGGCCTTATCGAAAACTTGTCCAGTAATTACAACGAGAGAACCTGGCGGTATTGCGATTAGTGAAAAAATTCGTGACCTTCTGTTAGATGAAGGAAACGTTATGGATGGGCGAACTGAAGCACTTTTGTTTGCTGCGTCTAGACGTCAGCATTTAGTGGAACGAGTCATCCCTGCATTAAACGAAAAAAAAATTGTGCTCTGTGACCGTTTTGTAGATAGTTCACTTGCCTATCAAGGCATGGCGAGAGAAATTGGTTTTGATGAAGTGATGGCAATAAATCAATTTGCAATCGACAATCATATGCCGGATTTAACAATCTATTTAAAATTGGCACCAGAGGTTGGTCTTAAGCGGATTAGTGACAATAGACGTGAAAATAATCGTTTAGATCAAGAGACTATAGACTTTCACAAAAAAGTTGTCTCGGGTTATAATGAGTTATCGATTCTTTACCCTGAAAGGATTAAAGTTGTCGATGCATCACAGTCAGTCGAGAAGGTAGTCAGCGATACTTTAACTGTAATTGAAGAATATATAAATTTTAGAGGTGAATATTTATGAAAATGGTAATTGCGATTGTACAAGACCACGATAGCCAAAGATTAAATGATAAATTAACTAAGAATGATTTCCGTAATACAAAACTTGCATCTACAGGTGGCTTCTTACGTGCTGGGAATACAACTTTCCTATGTGGGGTAGAAGATGCACGTGTCGATGAGTTATTGAAATTAATTGATGACACATGTGGTAACAGAGAGCAAACAGTTGCTCCAGTTACACCTATGGGTGGTAACGCTGACTCTTACATTCCCTACCCAGTTGAGGTGGAAGTAGGCGGCGCAACAGTATTCGTCTTACCAATCGAACAATTCGAAAGATTCTAGAATGAACAACAGGGTAGTAAAAGAACAACTGTTAAAAATTATTGATAACAAAAAGCTGAGCCATACTTATATGTTTGAAGGTGACACCATAGAAACCTTGTCTAAGTATAGTAAGTTTTTTGCATTGCATATTTTTGGGGATACTGAGAGAAACCAAATGTTGGTAGAATCAGGTAATCATCCGGATTTGTACTATTTATCCACTAAAGAAACATCGATTAAAAAAGAACAGATTGAAGAATTGGTTCGTAGGATGAATCAAAAACCAATCGAATCTGACTATAAAGTTTATATTATAGAGCAGTTTGAGAAATTAACACCTCAAGCGGAAAATAGCGTGTTAAAATTTTTAGAAGAACCACCTGAAAAAACCATTGCCATACTACTTACAATTAACAAAAGCGGCATTTTGCCAACGATACATTCGAGAAGTCAACATATCGCAATCCAAGGTGAAGATGAGGATCGTATTAATGCATTACCCCAATTGTCAGAAGCAGAAAGAACGACTGTCAATGTCCTCTCTTTAAATGCAACTCATGTTCAGGAGCTAGATGATAAGTTTTCTACTATTAGAAATGAAGTCATCAATTTCTCGAATCGTTGGATCCATGATCATCCACTTACGCTAATCGATATGAAGCGAATGCTTGATTTATGTGATGATCGAAGGGATCAGGTCATGCTCTTGGCGCTAATTAGTGGATTTGTACGACAAACGTTACACCATGCTATCGGATTAGAGGATTTTAAGCCATTTGAAACCCATATGCCTGAAGGTAATGATGTTCACCCGGCTAAATTAACTCGAATACTTGAAGAAATTCAAGAAGCAAACCGATTGTTAACGTTTAACGTCAATCCAATGCTTGTTTTTGAAGGTATGGTCATAGGTGCGAAAGGTTGATGGACTATGTTTAAAATCATCAAGGTGACGCAACTTGATTATTATGACAATCTCTACATCACATGTAGTGATGATTCTATAGAGCGACACGATTATATCGTTGCAGAAACAAAACGAGGTCTTGAGCTACTTAGTGTAGTTAAAGGGACTTATGAAATTCCAAAAGATAATATCGTTGAGCCTGACGGTAAATTTCTACGTTTAGCAACGGAAGAAGACTTGATTAAATTCAAAGTTAATGATGAAAAAGCTTCTGAAGCGCTTGATTTTTGTAAGGATGCTGTCAAACAAGAAAAGCTTGAAATGAATCTCGTCAATGCTAAATACACACTCGATTTGAAAAAGTTAATCTTTAATTTTACTTCTGATGAGCGCGTGGACTTTAGAAATTTGGTAAGAATATTAGCGACAAAATTCAAAACACGAATTGAACTCAGGCAAATTGGTGTACGTGATGAAGCGAAATACTTAGGTGGTATAGGCCCATGTGGACGTGCACACTGTTGTTCTACATTCCTCGGTGACTTTGTGCCCGTGAGTATTCAAATGGCGAAGAATCAGGACTTATCACTGTCTCCAAGTAAGATCTCCGGTGCATGTGGTCGTTTAATGTGTTGTCTCAATTATGAAGATGAGTACTATGAAGAAGCCAGAGTGAAGTTACCTGATGTAGGCGAGAAAGTAAAAACACCTGCTGGTATCGGTAAAGTTATTGGTATTAATATTTTAGACCTAGCTGTTAGAGTAAAGGGTTCTGATGACTATATTGAAGAATATGGTGAAGAAGATATTGATAAGCTGGAGGTTGTGAATTGATGGACCGTGAACAATTGTTCCTTCACATTCAACAGCTTGAACGTAATTTGCATGTTATGAATGAAGAGATGCAAACTTTAAAAGAATTAACTGTTAAACTGGTCGAAGAAAATGTCAGTTTAGAGATAGAAAAAGAGAACTATGAACAATTATTAAATGAGAAAGAAGAAAAAGACGTTCCATTTAAAGAGAATTCTTTAAAAAGTCTATATGATGAAGGGTTTCATGTATGTAGCATTCACTTTGGTACTCATAGACATGGTGACGATTGCCTCTTCTGCCAATCATTTTTTAATGAAAGACAAGGTTAAGCAGCTGTTGGCTGCTTTTCTTTTTGAGGTGAAACGATGTTAAAACCAAGTGAGAGAATCGATGAACTATACAGAGAACAAATGAAAATTATTCAAAGTAGCGAAACATTTTCATTCTCAGTCGATGCATTATTACTCGGTGACTTTGTAAAATTAAGAAAACGTGATAGAAATATCATGGATCTCTGTAGTGGTAATGGCATCATTCCATTACTTTTAAGTTATCGTACGAATAAAAAAATTGATGCTGTTGAAATCCAAGAACCTCTATGTGATATGGCTGAACGTAGTGTAGAAATGAATGGAAAAGCTGGTCAGATTTCAGTATATAATTTGGATATTAAAGATATAAAATCGAAGTTTAATCATTCTAGTTATGATGTGATCACAGTCAATCCTCCGTATTTTACAAACAACCAACCTGTAAAAATTGAAGATGCTGAACGTACTGCTAGACATGAGATTCACATCGATTTAAAAGGTATTGTTGAAGCATGCCGCTACTTGATTACAAACAAAGGTCGGCTTTATATGGTACATCGAGCTGAAAGAAGTGCAGAAGTATTCGCCTTACTTCACAATAGTGGTTTTAGGGTTAGACGTGCGCGTTATGTTTATAATGATCCACAGTCTAAAGAAGCGATGTTTATAGTGATAGAGGCGATATTTAACTCTAATGCTTACGTTGATGTACTCAAGCCTTTCTATATCTACGACACAGTCGGGACATACTCTCCTGAGATGTTGGAGGTCTACTACGGCAATGACAGATAAGGTATATTATGTTTATATTCTACAATGTAATGACGATACGCTTTATACAGGTTATACCACTGATATAGAGCATAGAGTGGACATACATAATAAAGGACTAGGTGCAAAGTATACACGAGGACGGCTACCTGTAATCTTAAGATACGTGGAGATGTATCATACAAAA
Source organism: Jeotgalicoccus marinus DSM 19772 (assembly GCF_000425825.1). Taxonomy (GTDB): domain Bacteria; phylum Bacillota; class Bacilli; order Staphylococcales; family Salinicoccaceae; genus Jeotgalicoccus; species Jeotgalicoccus marinus. Next base: position 225,541 of record NZ_AUEE01000004.1, on the reverse strand, counting down.
AGTGAGGCTTTAAAAAGAGAATACGCAATAAAGCAATTATCGAAAGTAGAAAAGAAAGCTTTGATGGAGGGCTGAATATGTTGTATATAACTGGCACACCAATTGGCAATCTAGATGATATGTCTTATCGAGCGGTAAGTACTTTAGCAGCAGTTGATGAAATTCTCTGTGAAGACACAAGAACCACGAGGAAACTAACCAATCATTTTGAAATTACCACACCGCTTAGAAGCTATCATGACTTTAATAAAGAAACAGCAACTGAAGAGATTATTGAAGAACTTAAAGCGGGTAAGTCGTTTGCTTTGGTTACTGATGCCGGTATGCCAGTAATTTCAGACCCAGGCTTTGAACTTGTTAGCCGCCTACAGGATGAATCATTAGACTATACTGTAATTCCAGCGGCATCTGCTTTTACAATGGCACTTGTTGCAAGTGGGATTCCTTCTTATGAATTCACATATTTTGGTTTTCTACCAAAGAGTAATCAGAAGAGACAAGAAAAGCTGACAGAAATTCTGCACCATCGAAAGACAGCTGTGATATATGAATCTCCACACCGAATGAAACAGTTGTTAAAAGACTTGGTAAAGTTTGACCCAAAACGACTTGTTTCTATTTCCAGAGAAATTACTAAGAAGTTTGAGCAACATGAAAGAAAAACTGCAAATGAACTTTTACATATGATGGACAAAGAAATTCCATTAAAAGGTGAATTTGTTGTTATAATTGAAGGTTATGAAGAGGAAACAGTCAATTTTACAGGGACTGCTAAGGATCATGTTTCTGAACTTGTCAATGAAGGAATGAGACCCAAAGATGCGATTAAACTTGTTTCAGAACTAAGAGGCATGAAGAAACAACATGTATATGACGAGTTTCACAAATAAAAAAGCCATGAAGCACCTTCATGGCTGAACTCACATATTATTTATTATCGAGTTTTCTTTGAATTTCATTAATTAATAGTTCTGCGCCTTCGGGACTCAAAACAATTTTACCATCTGCAAGAGATAGATTATCGTCTGATACATCGCCAGTTACTGCACAAGTCATACGTGGGTGATATTTTTTCAAGATGATTTTGTCGTCATCCGTAAAGATCTCAAGTGCATCTTTAACTTCTATATCGAGTACGCGGCGTAGTTCGATAGGAATGACGATGCGTCCAAGTTCATCGACCTTACGCACAATTCCTGTAGATTTCATTAAGAATTCCTCCTACATTACTACCCAAACACAAAGATAATGAGTGGATATTGTAAATGTCAATTGAATAAAAATAATTGTATATTCATGACTTAATTATCCATGGTAAATGGATATTCATGACTATAGCACATAATGAATTTAAAAACTATTAAAAACTGCTTGTAATTGAAAAAAATACATATTTTAGATATAGTAGATTAGTATATTATAGGAGGATTTTCCATGACAAAACCAACATTTTATATCACGACGCCAATTTATTATCCGAGTGGAAAGCTCCATATCGGTAATGCTTATACTACGATAGCATGTGACGTAATGGCTAGGTATAAACGAATGCGTGGGTATGATGTTTATTATTTAACCGGTGCGGATGAGCACGGGCAAAAAATTGAGCAAAAAGCAGAAGACATGGGTATATCACCTCAGAATTATGTTGATGATATGGCAAAATCCATGAAAGACTTATGGCAGATGTTAGATATCACCTATGATCAATTTATACGTACGACAAGTGAAAAGCATAAAAAAGCAGTTCAATATATCTTTGAACGTTTACTTGAACAAGGCGATATCTATCTAGGTGAATATGAAGGTTGGTATTCAGTACAAGATGAAGAATTCTTTACTGAAACTCAGTTGGAAGAAGTGTACCGGGATGATGAGGGCAATATGATTGGTGGCCGCGCACCAAGTGGACACGATGTTGAACTCGTAAAAGAGGAAAGCTATTTCTTTAGAATGAGTAAATATGCGGATCGTCTGGTTCAATACTATGAAGATCATCCTGACTTTATTCAACCGGAAACACGTAAGAATGAAATGCTGAATAACTTCATTAAACCTGGCTTAGAAGACCTGGCTGTTTCTAGAACGACATTTTCTTGGGGTGTACCAGTAAAATCTGACCCGAAACACGTGGTCTATGTTTGGATTGATGCATTAGCAAACTACATTACAGCACTCGGCTATGCATCAGATGATGATGAACTATTTAAAAAATATTGGCCTGCAGATGTGCACATGATCGGTAAGGAAATTGTACGTTTCCACTCAATCTATTGGCCAATTATGTTAATGGCACTAGATTTACCATTGCCTAAAAAGTTACTCGGTCACGGTTGGTTACTCATGAAAGATGGTAAGATGTCTAAATCTAAAGGTAACGTAATTTACCCTGACCAAATCGTTGAAAGATATGGTCTTGATTCACTGAGATATTACTTAATGCGTGAAGTACCTTTCGGTTCCGATGGTGTATTTACACCCGAGTCATTTATCGAAAGAACAAACTTTGATTTAGCAAACGATCTCGGTAACCTCGTCAACCGTACGATTTCAATGATTAATAAGTACTTTGATGGAGAGTTACCTAGCTATACAGGTGCGCATAATGATATCGATAAAAACCTTGAAGCTGTTGTAGCTGAAAACATCAGCGAATATGAAATAGCAATGGAAAATATGAAGTTCAATACTGCATTAAGAGCAGTATGGACGATTATTAGCCGCTCAAATAAATATATCGATGAAACAACTCCATGGGTCTTAGCGAAAGATGAATCGAAGAAAGATGAGCTTGGTAATGTTATGGTGCACTTAGCGGAGAATATCCGTATTGCAGCGGTTCTATTAAAACCATATCTACCTCACGGGCCTAAAGAAATATTTAAGCAATTAAATATTTTTGATGAAGATCAACAGACTTATGATTCTACTTTAACTTACGGTGTCATTAAGCCCGCCGGAGCTTTATCGAAACCGAACCCAATCTATCCTAGACTCGATGTCGAAGAAGAGGTTCAACATATTAAGGATCAAATGAAACCTTCAACACCTGTAGAAGAAGCTGATGATGCTGAGAACGACACGATAACAATTGATGACTTTAACAAAGTAGAAATTAAAGTTGCCACTATTGTTGGAGCACAAGCTGTTAAAAAAGCGGATAAATTACTTAAAATACAAGTCGATTTAGGTAATGAAGAACGTCAGATAGTTTCAGGTATCCATGAACATTACGAGCCAGGAGATATCATTGGTAAGAAGGTACTTGTTGTAACTAACCTACAACCTGTAAAACTTCGTGGTGAAAAATCTGAAGGCATGATTTTAACAGCAGAAAAAGGAAATCGCCTGACACTAATTGACGTACCAGATGGTATTGAGAATGGTAGCGTTGTAAAATAATACGGGAGTGATTTTGTGTTAATCGATACACATGTCCACTTAAATGCAGAACAATATAATGAAGACTTAGAAGCAGTCATCGACAGAGCAAGAGACAATGGTATTGAAAAGATGGTGGTTGTTGGCTGTGACCGTGAATCCATCGAGCGTACTATGGAAATGATTGATGAGTATGATGATATATACGGTGTCATTGGCTGGCATCCTGTGGATGCAATCGATTGTACGGATGATGACCTCAAGTGGATCGAGGAATTGTCTAAGCATGAGAAAATTGTCGGTATCGGTGAAACTGGTCTTGATTATCATTGGGATAAGTCACCTAAAGACGTACAAAAAGAATTGTTTAGAAAACAAATTGCCTTAGCTAAACGGGTGAATTTACCTATTATCATTCATAATAGAGAGTCAACTGCTGATTGTGTAGAAATCTTAAAAGAAGAGGATGCACATGAAGTCGGTGGTATTATGCATGCTTTTTCTGCAGATGAACGTACTGCAGATGAGATTATCGCAATGAATTTCTATGTTTCTTTAGGTGGTCCTGTGACTTTTAAAAATGCACAGCTACCTAAGGATATTGCAGTTCATGTTCCATTAGATCGTTTACTTGTTGAAACGGATGCCCCGTATTTAACACCTCATCCATATAGAGGGAAAAGAAATGAACCTGCACATGTTAAATTAGTGGCAGAGAAAATTGCGGAACTTCGCAACATTTCATATGAAGCTCTAGGTCAAGCAACAACTGAAAATGCTGAACGTCTGTTCAATTTATAAAAATCAGTGTTTTACTTTGCACAGTCAAGGTAAAACACTGATATTTTTTATATTAAATTATGGTATGATACTAAGCGGATATAGAGGTGAACTTATGGATAAACCCATCATAAAAGAAGTTGTAATCGTTGAAGGTAGAGATGACACGAGGCGTTTAAAAGAATCTGTCATTTGCCAAACGATTGAAACGAATGGCTCAGCGATTAACGAAAGAACATTAAGAGAAATAGAAGTCGCCCTCAATACGAGAGGAGCCATTATATTTACTGACCCTGATTTTCCAGGACATAAAATTAGAAATACAATAATAGCGCGATTTCCAAATATAAAGGAAGCATTTTTGCCAAAAAGAAAGGCAAAAGGTAAAGTGGGGCAGAGTTTAGGCGTTGAACATGCTTCAATAGAAGATATCAGACAGGCCCTTAAGCATTCTGTGACGAGTGTTGAAATAGATACAGAAGTGATTAGTATTAAAGATATGCAGGATTTTGGTTTGTCTGGTGACAGGGAATCCAAAGCGCGTAGAGCGTACCTAACAGATCGTTTAAATATTGGATATGCAAATGCATCCGCACTTCGAAATAAACTCAATCGTTATGGCATAACACGTGAAAAAATAGCTGAGATATTAGCTGAAGATAAGAGGAGTTAAATATGAAATATATCGCAAGTGCAGGTCGGACAAAAGAAATTTTAGCAAAGCATGGTTTTACATTTAAAAAGAGTCTTGGACAGAATTTTTTAATTGATTCAAATGTCATTAGGGAAGTTATCCATAAAGCAAATATCGATAAAAATACTGGTGTCATTGAAGTTGGTCCTGGGATTGGTTCTTTGACTGAACATTTGGCGATTCATGCTAAAAAAGTACTCGCTTTTGAAATTGACCAACGTTTAATTCCAGTTTTAGATGATACTTTAAGTGAATATGATAATGTGACAGTAATCAATGAAGATATATTAGAAGCAGATGTACCAAATAGTATTGAAACACATCTGTCAGACTGTGATGAAATCGTTGTTGTGGCAAATCTTCCTTACTACATTACAACACCGATATTGATGAATTTCTTAACTGGTAATCTCCCAATATCTCGCTACTATGTCATGATGCAAAAAGAAGTTGGAGAACGAATTAGTGCAGTAGCAAATACGAAAGCATACGGGTCTTTATCGATTGCGATTGATTATTACACTGAAGCGAAGACAGTACAAAATGTACCAAAAACTGTATTCATGCCACCACCTAATGTGGATTCAATCATCGTAGAATTGAAAACGAGAAGAGAGAAAAAGGTTCAGGTTGATGATGAATCAACATTCTTTAAATTAACAAGAGGGGCCTTTTTACATCGTAGAAAAACGATATTAAATAATTATCAAAGTCTATTTTTAGACGGGAAAAAGAAAAAAGATGAGATTAGGCAACTATTTGAGGATGCAGGTATAGAAGCAAATCGCAGAGGGGAAAGTTTAAACTTAGAAGATTATCAAAAAATTTATGAAGCTTTCAAGAAAAGTGACTTGGAAATTGTGTAATTTGCACAGTTATTGGCTAATTTTTGACAAAATTATGTAAACTTGATATAATGAATCTAGTGAGGTGGGGTATAATGCCAAAAACATTAATCGACATCAAAAAGATTCTTGATTGTCAGTTAGGAAATCCATGTGTGCTTCGTGCAAACGGAGGACGCAAGAAGTTGATTGAAAGAAAAGGTATTTTAAGAGAAACATATCCATCGATTTTCGTAGTTGAACTAGATCAAGACGAGCACAATTTCGAACGTGTATCATATACATACACCGACGTTCTAACATCAAATGTAGAAGTAACATTCTATAATGACGATTTTACAGAAGAATTTCTTATTCAATAACATATGACAAACCATCCTTTAGGATGGTTTTTTTAATTTATGAGCTAAATAACTGACTGAATTAGTCTGAATTATATATGATAGGTATAAATGAATGTCTAAGGAGGGCTATAAATGAAAGTGGCCATAGTGAGTGGTTCAGTTGTAGGCAGTAAAACACGAAAGATTACAACTGAAATTAAGGAAAAAATTGATGAGAAGTACAGTGATTATGAAATTTCTTATATAGACTTAAAAGACTATGATATGCCCTATAGTGATGGCAGGAATTATTTAGATTATGATGATTCAACATCCAGTGCTTTAAAACAAATAATGGAAGCGGATGTGGTCTTTATAGGGACACCAATCTTCCAAGCTTCGATACCCGCACCTTTAAAAAACTTATTCGATCTTCTTCCACCAGATGGATTCCGTAATAAGACTGTAGGTATGGTAATTACAGCAGGATCTCAGAGACATTACTTAGTTGCTGAGCAACAACTTAAGCCTATTTTAGCTTATATGAAGGCAAATATTGTACAAGGTTATGTTTATGCTATAGATTCTGACTTTGGTTCTACAGGTGTAGAAAGTGACGATATTCACTACCGAATTGATCGTTTGATTGAAGCGACTTTTAATGAAAGAGAAGCCCAGCGACATGTGTTGAGTAAATATGAAGAACATAGTACAGGGATAGTGTAAGATAAAAAAACGCGTACACCAATAAAGTGTACGCGTTTTAATGTATATAAAGCTTTGACTTATCTAATTGTTTTTAGAGCTTTAGCCCAGTTAGCTGTAGTTGCAATTACTGCTTCGATTGTTGCAGTGTGTACTTCAGCTGGCTTGAAAGTTGACATGTTTTCGAAGTCAGTGAATAGGCTGAATGCGCCGAATGGTCCAACTGTAGCAACGTTGAAGTTTGCTAGGATTTGACGTAGAGATTGTGTAGCAGCAACACCAAGTGTTGAACCGTAACCTACGATACCAGTAGCTTTGTTACCAAATTCAGGTCCTAAGTAGTCAATTTGACTCTTAAGTACAGTTGAAGTAGCTTTGTTGTATTCAGGTGTGATGAAGATGAATCCGTCTAAAGAGTCAATTTTTTGTGACCAACGGTTGATGTCTTCACTTGTGTATTGTTTATTAGCCATTGCTGGTGGCATAGCTTCGTTGAAAAGTGGAAGCTCGTAATCTTTGATGTCTACGATTTCGAATTCTGCATCTAGATTTAATTTATCTGCTTGTTCTTTTACCCATTCTGCAACTTGTAAGTTGACGCGTCCTTCACGTACACTTCCAGTTACAATACCAATTTTAGTCATTTAAAATACCTCCGAGGTGTGTAATTAATATTGAGTTACATTTTGTAACTGATTAATAATATACATTATTTCGAAAGAGAAATAAAGTCTTTTAGCTCAATTATTCAATGAAATTGTAATGATTACGTTTACATGATAAATTTAAATAGATTAATTAGCTTGGAGGGTTATTTAATGGACTTAGAGATTGGTACTGTGATTGGTAAACCAACAGAAGATAAGATTCAACTCGTTAATGGCAAGACTTATGCAGTACAGATGCCCTACGATTATTTTGAGAGGCTATCGAAAGTTGTTAGGGATTCGGATGCCAATGTGTTTACTAATGATATCCCTGTTTATAAACGTATCACTTTCAAAGCTCATATTCATTACTTTAAAAAATGGTATAATAGTCCACTAAAAGTTGATGATTTAATTCAACAATTTAGAATTGAAACGCCTGATGAGAAACTATCAAAACAAAATAAAAACGAGATACAAAAGCTTAATTATATACAAGCTCTGTTAACGGATGAACAGCACATTGTGTTTATTGACCCTTTTTTACATACGATTAACGATAATATTCATCTCTTTCATAAGATGAAGGAACAACTTATAGACCAAAATAAGTCACTGCTTGTGGTAACCTCTCGTTTAGAAGATGCCTTTGTATTACAATCAGACGTTATGAAGATTAATGAGGATGGATTGAAAATTGTAGAAACGTCAGAAAATACAGTTGATGATAAAGAAGTGCAAAATACAAAAATTAAAGTCAAAGCAAATGATAAGACGATTTTTGTGGACATTAGTGATATTGAATTTTTAGAGAGTCAGGATGGTAAGGTCTATATAAATCTAGATGGTGAGAAATTTATGATGGAAACAACCTTACAAAATGCAGAGGATGAGTTGAGCAGTCACGGTTTTTATCGATGTCATCGTTCCTACATCGTCAACTTACATAAGGTGAAGGAGATAATTACATGGTCTAAGAATGCGTACTCTGTGATTATCGATAACCATGAAAAATCTAAAATTCCTTTATCAAGAACGAAGCATAATGAAATTCAAGAGCGTCTCATTACATTATAGGTAGGGTGGCTTATTAAAATGCACAAAATTTATGCAACAATATACCGTGATTTTAAAGAGTACCTTGCAAATTATTCTGTATTTATACTATTTTTAATGCCATTAGGCATGGCACTTATCTACCGTATGATTGGACAAGATGCTGGTGAAACGATACCAAATATCATGGTCTTTATAATTATTGGAACGGTGTTAGCTGCAGTCACAACGAATGTGCCACTTATGTTATTTGCAGATGAAATAGAGCACGGTATGATTCGTATGGTGGTCAAAGATAAAAAGGATCTTTGTTTAATGATCATTGGAAGAAGTGCGCTTGTAATCATAATGTCAGCCCTGTTAATCATTGTCTCACTTGTGATTATTGATCGTATAGACATGTTGTCACTCAGTTTGTCGTTTGGCTTGTTCCTAGCAATGCTAGTATTTTTAGGACTGGGTATACTATTTGGTATTCGCACAAAACTAGAAACAACATCAGCAGTTGCAGGTGTCATTATCTTGTTCTTACTCGGTATGACACCCATAGTTGAGAGCATGGGGCTCACAAATGTGTCGTTTATTAGGTTTTTGGCAGACATCACACCTGTTTACCAATTGATGGCATTACAAAATAACGCTAGTGTAATGCCTATCGTTATTTTGTTGGTATGGCTTGGTATAATAGGGTTCCTTGTCTATAGAAGTTTAGAAATAGATGAAAAAATTTGAGTACAGTTGAGCTTATTTTTGGTACAACTTAGTAAAAATTCATAACAATACAACACTTGAATACCACAACTTAAAATGAAATAGCTACAATTCGCCGCGATCTTATCGCGGCTTTTTTGTATTTCTTTTAAGCTTGAATTACGAACAAGAAAACGAAATTGGAGGTATTAGCATGAGCATTATTAAAGTAAATGACTTAGAGAAGAATTTTGGCAGTGAGCGTGCCTTAAAAGGTGTTTCATTTGAAATGCAGAAAGGGCAAATATTTGGTCTATTAGGTCCAAGTGGTTCTGGTAAAACAACAACAATTAAAGTACTAACGGGAGAATTTGAACCTAATGGTGGAACGGTAATTGTGAATGGCTTTAATCACGAACAATTTGGCAAGAACGATTATGTAAGTAAGTTAGGGATTTTATCGGATAAGAGCTCCTTATATGAGAGATTAACTGTTAAAGACAATTTAGAACTATTTAGAAAATTATACGGCGCACCAAAGGGTTCCGTTGAAAGCGTCCTAAAAGATGTTGGCCTAGCAGATGAAATCGATAAAACTGTATCGAAATTATCTAAAGGTATGAAGCAAAGAATTCTTCTATGTAAGGCAGTGATTCATAAGCCGGATATTCTATTCTTAGATGAACCAACTTCAGCACTAGATCCAACAACGGCAGAAAAGATTCATGAGATGTTAGAAGCTTTAAGAGATGAAGGCACAACAGTCTTACTCACAACACATAATATGGATGAGGCAACGAGACTTTGTGACAATGTTGCCTTTTTATATCAAGGTGTCATCCAAGATTACGGTTCACCAAGTGAGCTCAGACATAAGTACAAGCGTAATGTCGTTCATGTCACGTATAACGACGGATCACAAAAAACGATTGATAAGTCAGCGGACAACGAAGCCCTCTTAAAATCAGTATTACTTGATGAGGCTGCAGTGGATGTCAGAACGGATTTCCCAACCCTCGGTGAAGTGTTCAAAAAAGTAACAGGTAAGGAGTTGTATTAATATGAATATCACTAGAATAATGGCGATTTTTGAAAAAGACCTTAAAGAGTTTATGAAGAATATGATGCTGTTTACTTCGGTGCTAATTCCGATTATCTTAGCTTTTCTATTTACTAACCTAGGCGACGCGACAGGCGGACTACCTGCTGAAACCCTAGCGCTCATCGCAGGAGTCGTATTTTCAGCAGTGACTTTCAGTGCAATCATGACGATGATTGCAGAAGAAAATGAAAAAGACACCTTAAGAGGTCTTTTACAATCACCAGCTACCTTTATGGACATTATCGTAGGTAAGAGCATGGTTATCGGATTGATGACGATTATTTCCTTGGTTGCCTCTATATTTGTAATTGGTCCAACAGATTATTGGACAGGGGAAAATATTGTGAGCCTAATATTACTCGGTGTGTTCTTTATCAACCTAGGTATCGGGATTGGGCTGATTGTGAAATCAGTTGCCACAACATCAGTGTACCTCATACCAATCATGTTCATCTTTGGTTTTACACCCTATATCGAACTACTGGTGACGGACCCAGACAGTATCGCTATAAAAATTGCCGAATACTTCCCCTTATACCAGCATATCTTCATTTTAAACGGTGAAGGTGGAATTAAAGAGTTCATTATCCTTGCCGCTTGGGTCGCAGTCAGTTTCGTAGTGACACTATGGGGCTTCAAAGCAAGAAAATCAGATGATTAATTAATAACTAATATAATTCTAAACAACCCGCACCGTTTCTGGTGAGGGTTGTTTTAATTTACCTCCTTAGATCTTTAAATATATGATAAAATAACGCATATATCGAGACGATTAATAAACTAACAAAGGACATGGAAATATGCACTATGAAACAGCACCTGCAAAAATAAATTTAACACTGGATACGCTATATAAACGTAATGATGGCTATCATGAGGTGAGCATGGTTATGACAACAGTGGATTTGAATGACCACCTGTCCTTTGAAAAAAGGACAGACAAGAGGATAGTCATAGAAACTGACAATCAATTTGTGCCGACTAACAAGCGAAATTTAGCATATCAGGCCGCCGAGCTGATGATGAAGCGATATAACATAAGAACGGGTGTTACGATTCACATTGATAAACACATTCCAATTGCTGCTGGTTTAGCTGGTGGCTCAGCGGATGCGGCAGCGACATTCCGTGGCATGAATGCCTTGTACGAGCTCGGCATCGAACTCGAGACACTAGCTGATTTATCTGCCGAGCTCGGCTCAGATATCCCATTTTGCGTATATGGTGGCACGGCACTTGCAACAGGGCGCGGTGAGATGATTGAGCGACTACCGAGTCCACCACATGGATGGGTTGTTTTAGCCAAGCCCAAAATTAGCGTGTCGACGAAAACAATATACTCAGCCTTAAAACCTGGTAAAAACAAACCAGCATCAAATGAAATGAAAAGAGCTATCATCGATGGAAACTATGATTCAATTATTCGACTCTTGAAAAATGATTTAGAAGAAGTGACGGTCAAAAAGTATCCAGAGGTCAAAAAGCTTGTAGAAAATATGAGAGATTCTGGTGCTGATGGAGCGATGATGAGTGGTAGTGGACCGACGGTATTCGGAATATGTAAAAAAGAAAGACAAGCGAATCACGTATATAATGCGATTAAAGGATGCTGTTCTGAAGTTTATAGAATAAGATTACTCGGCTAAGTATTAAAAACCGAACATATATGTTAGAATTGTTGTCAATAATACGGATTAGGAGTTAAGTTATGAAATTTAAACGCAGTGAACGATTGGTCTATATGACCCAGCATTTAGTTTCACATCCGAACCAATTAATTCCACTCACAACATACGTAGAGAAGTTCAGCCAAGCGAAATCATCAATTAGTGAGGACATAAGAATAATTAAGGATGTAATGGATTCAGAGGGGCTCGGTGTCTTAAAAACCACAGCTGGAGCAAATGGGGGTGCAATGTTTATCCCTAAAATTAGTCTGGAACGTGCTGAAGAGATTATAAAATACTTCAAAAAAGAATTAGAGGAAAGTGAAAGGCTTTTACCAGGTGGTTATTTATACATGTCGGACATCATGGGAGATCCTAAGATGATGAACGATTTCGGGGATTTAATAGCCACGATGTATGGTGATGTTGAAATCGATGCAGTTGTAACGATAGCGACTAAAGGTATCTCCTTGGCTAATGCAGTTGCACGTAAATTGAATGTACCTGTTGCTGTGATTAGAAAGGATAACAAAGTTACAGAAGGGTCAACAGTCTCAATTAACTATGTATCAGGTTCGACACGTAAGATTGAAACGATGGTCTTATCAAAACGCACTCTTAAAGAAGGATCAAATGTACTTGTTGTCGATGACTTTCTTAGAGCTGGCGGATCGATCACAGGCGTTACGAATCTCATGGAGGAGTTCAATGCCACGGTTGCTGGTGTGAGTGTACTTGTTGAAGCAAAGCAAGTTGCGAATCGTCGTTTCAAGGACTATACTTCCTTACTTAAAGTGTCGGAAATTGATGAATACAACGAGTCGTTTGTAGTTGAAGAAGGCAACTGTTTAGATTACATTAAAGATAGATAAACTAGGAGGTCGATATTCATGGAACCAATCAATTCAAATAAAGCACCAGCAGCCGTTGGACCATACAGCCACGGTGTCAAAACAGGCAACTTATTCTACTCATCTGGACAAGTACCACTAACACTTGAGGGGAAGATTGTGTCTGAAGACGTCAAAGAGCAAACGAAGCAAGTCTTAGATAATGTTGGTGGCGTCCTTGAAGCGGCTGAATTATCATACGAAAATGTGGTTAAAACTACTATTTTTATTACTGATATGAACGATTTCGCGTTAATTAATGAAGTTTATGGGACGTACTTTACGGGTAAACTACCAGCAAGATCATGTGTAGAAGTTAGCCGGCTCCCATTAGATGCGAAAGTAGAAATTGAAGTCGTCGCATCATTTGAATAACTGGTTATTTTAGTGGGTTCTTAGTTAGATAAGCGTTTTACACAGAGGATCTAAAACACAAATCTATGGAGGACAAACACATGAAAATAACAGATGTAAGATTACGAAAAGTCAATAATCAAGATACTAGAATGAAAGCGTTAGTATCTGTGACATTTGATGAGGCATTTGTCGTACATGACTTACGCGTCATCGATGGTAATAATGGACTGTTTGTCGCTATGCCGAGTAAACGTACTCCGGACGGCGAATTTAGAGACATTGCTCACCCAATCAACACAGAGATGCGTCAGCATGTACAAGAAGAAGTGATGCGTGTCTATGAAGAAACTGAAGATCCAGCGTCTGAGGATTCAAACGAGGCTGTTGAACCAACAGTGGAATCTGATCCAGCAGAAGACGAAGATAGTACGCTTGAATCAACAGCATCAGAAGAATCTGACGAGAGTTTAAACGAAAGGGTTAATGATGAAAATAGCCCTGAAGTCACTGAAGATACAGCTGACGAAGAAAGATAATAATAATTGGATTTTAGGCCGGGCCATTAGTGTCCGGCCTAAGCTCTGTCTTGAAAGATGTGACAGTCTGAAATATAATTAAAACATCGTATTTAAATGGGGGTTAATTATGCAAGTTAGAGCGATAATCACTGCTGCTGGCACAGGCAAGCGAATGAATTCAAAACAACCGAAAGTATTACACGAAGTTTGTGGAATTCCAATGATTACTAGAGTGATCAATAGTGTGAAAGATGCAGGTGTTTCAGAGATTTACGTTGTTTTAGGTAATGATTCAGAAGCGGTTAAAGCAATCTTACCAGAAGACATTAAAACGGTTGAACAAAAAGAACAGCTCGGTACAGCAGATGCTGTTAAACAGTTAGAGAGTGAGCTCCAAAACCAAGAAGGTGAGACCCTCGTTGTATGTGGCGATACGCCATTAATTAGTCCTAACACGCTCTCGATGTTACAAGGTGAGCATGAACAAACTGGTTTTAAAGCGACAATTTTATCTGCTTATACAGAAAATCCTGGAAGTTTTGGACGTGTCATTCGTAAGGAAAACGGCACAGTAAAAGAAATTTTAGAAGCAGCTGAACTAAGAGAAGAACAAAAAGATATAAAAGAAGTTTCAGCTGGTGTTGCATTATTTAATAATGTTGAGTTGTTTAAGTCTTTAAGAAAAGTAACGAACGATAATGAAGCTGGTGAATATTACCTATCAGATATCATTGGTATTTTAAGTAGCAAGGGTCAACGTGTTGGTGCTTATGTTACTGCTGACCATGAAGAAATTATCGGTGTTGATGATCGTATGCTTCTTGCCGAGGCATCCAGAATACTTAGATTGAGAATTAACCAAGGACATTTAGAAAAAGGTGTTACAATTATCGATCCTCTAAACACATATATCGATGAAAGTGTTAAGATTGGTATGGATACTATTATTTATCCGAATACTGTACTTAAAGGAAACACTGTTATTGGTGAAGGTACGATTATTTCTGCAAACTGTGAGATTTCTAATAGTTTAATCGGTGATGAAGTCGAGATTAAACACTCAGTAGTATCAGATGCTGAAGTCGGTAATCAAACGACTGTTGGTCCGTATGCACAACTTCGTCCAGGGGCCAAACTTGCGTCTACTGTTAAAGTTGGAAACTTTGTAGAAGTGAAGAAAGCAGTCTTAAAAGACGGCGCTAAAGTATCACATCTAAGCTATATTGGGGATGCTGAAATTGGTGAACGTGCAAATATCGGCTGTGGTGCAATCACTGTAAACTATGACGGTGTAAACAAATTTAAAACGACGGTCGGAGATGATGCGTTTATTGGCTGTAATACGAACTTAGTTGCACCGGTTTCTGTAGGAGAACGTTCTATAACTGCAGCAGGATCTACAATTACAGACGATGTTCCAAATGATAGTCTAGCAATCGCAAGAAGTAAGCAAACGACAAAAGACGGCTACTACAAAAAATAATACTTGGAGGATCAAAATGTTAGCTTCTAGCAATCAAAACAAAAGTTCTAACAAAATGAAACTATTTACATTAACAGGTAACGAACCCCTAGCAGCAGAAATCGCTGAGCACATCGGTATTCCACTTGGGAAGTGTACAGTTAATCGTTTCTCTGATGAAGAGGTTCAGGTTAACGTTGAAGAAAGTGTGCGAGGTTGCGATGTTTTTGTAATTCAACCGACAAGTCAGCCGGTAAATGAAAACTTAATGGAATTACTCATCATGATTGATGCCTTAAAACGTGCATCAGCGAATACTATTAATATTGTTATGCCTTACTATGGTTATGCACGCCAAGACAGAAAGAGTCGTGCGCGTGAACCAATCACTGCCAAATTGGTTGCTAATCTTATTGAAACAGCTGGTGCAAACCGTGTGATTTCACTTGACCTACACGCACCACAAATCCAAGGATTTTTCGATATTCCAATCGACCATCTCATGGGTGTACCAATCTTAAGTGATTACTTCTTGGAACATAAAGATATTAATTTAGACGAAGTCGTTATCGTGTCACCAGACCACGGTGGTGTAACGCGTGCACGACGTATGGCAGATCGCCTAAAAGCACCAATTGCCATCATTGATAAACGACGTCCGCGTCCGAATGTCGCAGAAGTGATGAATATTGTTGGTGAAATTGATGGTAAGACAGCTATCATTATTGATGACATTATTGATACTGGTGGTACGATTAAAATTGCTGCACAAGCACTCGTAGACAAAGGTGCGAAAAATGTTTACGCTTGTTGTACACATCCAGTACTTTCTGGACCTGCAGTTGAACGAATTGAAGAGTCAGTTATCAAAGAGTTAGTTGTCACAAATTCAATTCAATTACCAGAAGAAAAGAAAATTGAGAAAGTGACTGAACTGTCTGTAGGTGAACTGCTTGCACAAGCAATTGTCAGAGTACATGAGCAAGAATCCGTAAGTATTTTATTCGACCAAACGTGATAATTTAACATATTTTTTACAAAACAGTGTGTTTTGTGGTATTATAATGCGTGGCTATGTGTTAGGATAGGCGTTATTATAAATTGCTTTATTTGATGAAAGGTGGAAATAACTATGGCTAAATTAGCCTCAAGCTCTAGAGCTGAAAATTCTAAGAAATCTGAACTGAACGAGCTCCGTTACAATGGACAAGTTCCAGCAGTCGTATATGGCTATGAAACTGAAAGTACTTCAGTATCAGTTGATGAAGTTGAATTCATCAAACTAATCCGTGAAGTTGGACGTAACGGCGTTATCGATCTTGAATTAGAAAACGGTACAAAACAAGTAATGGTAAGTGACTATCAGTTTGATTCACTTAAAAACCAAATTTTACACATCGACTTCATTGCAATTAACATGCAAACTGAAGTGACTGTTGATGTTCAAATCGAATTAACTGGTGAGGCACCAGGGCAAAAAGAAGGCGGCGTAATCGAGCAGCCATTATTTGAAGTTTCTGTAACTGCTAAACCAGCTGACATTCCTGAAACTATCGAAGTTGATATTTCAGAACTTAACATTGGTGATGCAATTCACGTTGCAGACATCCGTGAAAAAGGTAACTTCGTAATCGAAAACGAAGACGAAGACTCACTAATTATTATTAGTGCGCCAACTGAAGAACCGGATGAAGACGAAGAAGTTTCTGAAGAAGAAGAAACTGAAGTTGAAGCAACTGAACAAAAAGATGAAGAAGACTCTGAAAAAGAAGAAGAGTAATCTTGAACATTTTAAACACAACGGCGGTGGGCTTTCCATCGCCTTTTTTAACGTTTATGAGGTGACGAAATGAAATGTATTATTGGCCTGGGGAATCCAGGTGCTAAATATGAAAAAACGAGGCACAACATAGGCTTTATGGCGATTGATCAACTACAAGAAGACCTTGGTCTAGCCTTAGATCAGCAGAAATTTAAGTGTCACTTTGGAACAGGTGTACTCAACGGTGAAAAGATTATGCTGGTTAAGCCACAAACGTTTATGAACCTATCTGGAGAAGGTGTGCGACCACTTGTGGATTACTATAATATCGAATTATCTGATATTGTTGTAATTTATGATGATCTTGACCTACCTCTTGGTCGTATAAGATTGCGTCAAAAAGGTAGCGGTGGTGGACATAACGGTATCAAGTCTCTGAATCAACATCTAGGTGGCGAAAAGTACAATCGTATACGCCTTGGTATAGATCGTCCAACTGATAGTACGCCAATCACACGTTATGTCTTAGGTAAGTTTAGTAAGGTAGATGAAGATACTTTACAAAAAGTTTTAGAAGTGTCATCTGAAGCGTGTCAAAGCTTTGTTTCAAATGACTTCCTAGATGTAATGAATAAGTATAATGGTGATGTGAATGCATAATAAAATTAGCGATCGCATCTTAAATGATGAACGCGTCCAGAGCATCATTTCATTCAATGATGATAAAAACCTGCTTGTCACTGGAATAAATGATGACTTTAAACCAATCTTACTCAAAGAACTGACAGAAAACTCAGAGCGTGCCAATGTGGTCTTTGTTGAAAATAACCACCACATGGAAAAGCTCGCAAATAGCATGATGGACGTTATGGATGAAGTGTATACCTTCCCAGTTGGTGACATCATGATTGAAAACATGTCTAAACAAAGCCCTGATTTTATGAAGGCAAGAATGTCGACCTTATCGGCCTTGCTACATGAGAAGCCAGGGTTATTTATCGTGCCTATACATGCCTTATTAAAACCGTTGATGCCTAAAGAAAAATTGTTAGCTTATGAAAAAACATTAGAGTTAGGAAGCACACTTGATTACGATGAATTTCTCGAGTTCTTAGTTAGTTTAGGATATAAACGTATGAATCAGGCCTCTAATTTCGGAGAATTTGCAGTTCGAGGGGATATTATTGATATCTATATGCATGATTTATTTCTTCGTGTAGAGCTATTTGACGATGAGATTGATTCACTGCGTCTTTTGGATCCAGAGACTCAACGTTCTTTAGAAAATATTGAATCAGTGAAAATTGAACCCTATGCTGAATATATTGTTGATCCGAGTGAACGTGTGGAATTGATAGAGAAAATTGACACCTTATATCAGGAGACTTCTGAAGGCTTACAGGCTGTCGCTAAAGAGTCATTAGATGAATATTATGACAAGGTGACACATCCTGATTTACTTGTAGAACACTTAAATCAATTCGCTCATCTCTTAGATGATCATGATCAATCGCTCCTAGATTATATGACCGATAAGCATAGAGTGTTTGCAGATGATATCAATGCAATTAAATCAGCTTATGATGCAGAGTTTGAAGCGGTGAATAATTACTTTAGTTCTGTCTTAGAAGCAGGACAAATGTTTAAAGGTGCGGCCAACTATTTAGAGCATCAGTATGATAGATTGCTAAACCTAAATGGTGTTACTTACTTTAATTTATTTATGAAAAGTATGCCTGTGTCCATTGGAGAAATGATTAAAATTTCTGTTAAACCAGCAGAAATCTACTATGGGCAGTATGACATTCTTGCGTCGAATTTAAATAAGATGTTGGACAATGACTATCTCATCAATATTATTTTAAGAGACGAAGATGAGCTTAATAAAACAAAGCAACTTCTTGAAGACCTAAAAATTCAAAGCTATATTGAAAATATACCGAGTGATTCAGGTATTGTCTTAACGACGGGTGCTATAGAATCTGGTTTTATCCTGCCTTACATGAGTGCAGCTATTTTAACTTCTAAAGAATTGTATAACAAAGTACAAAAACGTAAAAAACGTAATAAGAAGTTATCTAACGCAGAGAAAATTAAATCTTATCAGGAATTAAACCCTGGTGATTATATCGTCCATGTTCATCACGGTGTCGGTCGATATCTAGGCATTGAAACCCTTGAAGTTAGCGGCATTCATAATGACTATATGAAGTTGCAGTACAAAGGGACAGACCAGCTGTATATTCCTGTGGATCAGATGGACCTGGTGCAAAAATATGTGGCAAGTGATGACGGCCAACCTAAGATGCATAAACTTGGTGGTGTTGAATGGAAACGGACTAAGGCGAAGGTTCAGCAAAATGTTAATGATATCGCAGAAGAACTGATTCGACTCTATCAAGAACGTGCGATGTCTGAAGGGTTTAAGTATAGTCCAGATACAGAGATGCAAGAGGCTTTCGAAGCACGTTTCCCTTATGAACCAACGCCTGACCAACTAGCGAGTATCCGTGAAATTAAAAATGACATGGAAGATAGTAAGCCTATGGATCGACTGCTTTGTGGTGATGTCGGTTACGGAAAAACCGAAGTAGCAATTCGTGCAGCATTTAAAGCGGTTCAAGATGGCAAACAAGTCGCATTTTTAGTGCCGACAACCATACTCGCAGCCCAGCACTTTGAAAGCTTAATCGAAAGAATTGAGGATTACCCTGTGAATGTGGCGATGATGTCTCGCTTTAGAACGGCAAAAGAAAATAGAGAGACTGCTGTAGGACTTAAAGAAGGAAAGATTGATATCGTCGTGGGTACGCATAAAATTTTAGGTAAATCAATTGAGTATAAAGATCTCGGTCTTTTAATTGTCGATGAGGAGCAAAGGTTTGGAGTTAAGCATAAAGAAGCGATTAAACAGTTGAAAAATAATGTAGATGTCTTAACTTTAACAGCAACACCAATTCCAAGAACCTTACACATGAGTTTAACGGGTGTAAGAGACCTTTCTGTCATAGAAACGCCACCAGAAAATAGATTTCCAGTTCAAACCTATGTTTTAGAATACAATGGAAACTTTGTTAAAGAAGCGATTGAAAGGGAACTTGCTAGAAACGGGCAGGTCTTTTACCTCCACAATAGTGTTGCGACAATCTATAACAAACAGGCACACGTAGAAATGTTAGTACCAGACGCTGCAGTAGGTGTCATGCATGCACAGATGACTGAAAAGCAAATTGAAGAGACCATGCTTGCCTTTGTTAATGGTGAGTATGATGTTATCGTCACCACGACTATCATTGAAACCGGGGTAGATGTTCCGAATGCCAATACGCTAATTATTGAAGATGCAGACCGTTTTGGTTTGAGTCAACTTTACCAATTACGCGGGCGCGTTGGTCGTAGTAATCGTATCTCTTATGCATACTTATTCCATCAACCGAATAAGGTGTTAACAGAAGTAGCAGAAAAACGATTAGAAGCGATTAAGGAATACACTGAACTTGGATCCGGCTTTAAGATTGCCATGCGTGATTTGAATATACGCGGAGCGGGTAATTTACTTGGTAAGAATCAGTCAGGCTTTATAGATTCAGTTGGTTATGAGATGTATAGTGATATGTTAGAAAGTGCAGTAAAAGAAAAACAGGGTGTTGAAAAAGAAGAAGAACCGGTTAATATTCCAATTAATATCGAAGCAGATGCTTATATTCCGGCAACATATATTACCCATGAGCAATCTAAGATTGATATTTACAAGCGTCTTAGAAAAGCAAATTCTCTAGAGACTCTGAGAGATATAGAAGATGAACTCATCGACCGTTTTGGTGAGTATCCAACAGAAGTACAAACATTAATTGACTTAGTTAAAGTTAAAATATATGCACTTCTATATGGTATCTATAAAGTATCTGAGGATGCACGTCACTTCTATCTTAATGTATCTCAATCTGCAACAGCAGAAATCAATGGTGAAAAATTATTTGAAGACACTCAAGCGTTTAGTAGAATCTTGAAGATTTCAGTCAAGAGTGGAGAAATCAACCTAACCATACGCTCGAAACAACTTAAAGATTTAGTCTCAGTAATGGCAGCAATACAAGAGAGTAGAATGGAGGGTGTGTCATGAACACAATCACAGTAATCGGGCTTGGTACATCTGATATCGATAAAATGCCCTTAGGTGTTTACAAATCACTATTAGCAGAAGAAAAAATTTATCTGAGAACCATGGACCATCCAGCAGTGTCACTTTTAAAAGATAGTGATATAAAATTAATCAGTTTTGATGAATATTATGAGGCATCTGAAACTTTCGAAGCAGTGTATGAACGTATCGTTGATACCTTAGTGAAGGATGCTCAGCATGGTAATCTCACCTATGCTGTACCAGGGCATCCAATGTTTTACGAGACGACGACTGAACTGCTATTAGACAGAAAGCGAAAAGGTGAAGTCAACGTCGAGATTAAAGGTGGTCAGAGTTTTATAGATGAAGTGATAAGTGCATTAAATATTCCAGTAAATGAGAACTTTCAGTTGTTAGACGGAACGAATTTGTCCTTAAAAGACTTAGATTACCAAAAGCACACACTGATTACTCAAGTGTATAATCAATTGTCTGTGAGTGAAGTGAAGGTGACACTCCTAGATTATTATCACTACGATGCCAAAGCTTACCTTGTAGACAAGGCTGGCAGTGAAGATGAGCATATTATAGAAACGACTATCGCGGAAATTGATCATCATGTACCAGACTCAAACTTAATGTGTATGTTTGTTCCAAAACAAGATGATATTCGATATGCGGATAGAACAATCACGCATATGGTAGATGTGTTTGACCAGCTAGTATCGGAAGATGGTTGTCCGTGGGATAAAGAACAGACCCATGAATCACTTGAACGATTCTTGTTAGAAGAATCGTATGAGGTCATTGAAGCAATAGAGCATGAAGATGATGAAGGTATTGTAGAAGAACTTGGAGACATCCTTCTACAAGTCGCCTTGCATTCAGCAATAGGTAAAAAAGATGGCTACTTTGATTTCTATGATGTTCTAGCTGCCTTAAATCAAAAAGTAGTTAGACGTCATCCACATGTTTTTGGCGATGAGTCAGTGGAGTCAATGGAAGATTTAAATAAGGTGTGGCAAGAAGCGAAAAGAGCCGAAGGTAAGAAAGAAAAAATTAAGCATGAAAAAGAATATGCAACGACAATGCTTGCATGGATGAAAGAAACCATCCATTCAGATACCCCACTAAAAACCTTGCTAAAGGATGATGTAGATGAGACTTGATAAATTTTTAAAAGTATCAAGGATAATTAAAAGACGTACACTTGCAAAAGAGATTAGTGATGATGGTCGTATCGAAGTCAATGGACGTATGGCAAAAGCAGGTACTGACTTATCAGTTGGAGATCACTTAGTCATCAAATTTGGACGTAGTATTGTCACTTATGAAGTGATGCAATTAAACGATACAACAAAAAAAGAAGATGCAGAAAGAATGTATAAAGTATTAAAAGAAGAAAAAATTGAAAAAGAAACAGAATTTTAATAGAAACCAAAGCTCATTTGATGTATCTTGTATATAAAGGATAATGTACAAAACGATGGGAGAGGTGTGACTAAAATGAACAACAAAGTGGTTCGTCTTTTGAATAACTATACTAAAAAAAGAGATAGTGAAAAGAAACAATTAAAGACTGAAGCGCGTGTGTCACGCCGTCGTGCCCTCGTTTTTGGCAGTGTGCTAATGATAATCGTTATCGTCTTATTGATGATTGGCATTAATCAAAAGAAGGCCAATCAAGAGCTAGAGCAAGAAGTTGCTGCAACATCTGAAGTCCTAGACAATAAAAATAAGCAGCATTCGGATCTCGAGCAACAGATTAAACAATTAAATGATGACAACTATATATTACGTATAGCAAGAAGTGAGTTCTTCTTATCAGAAGAAGGAGAACTAATCTTCAATTTACCAGAAGGTGAATCTGGAGAAGAAAGGCCGGAAAAGGAATAATCATTACATATGTAATGATTATTCCTTTATTAAGTGTTAATATATTAATGTATAACGATTTTGGGAGGATATTATATAAACATGTCAGTTGAAGCGGGCAGTAAAGTTATCGGCAAAGTTACAGGGATTAAACCATTTGGTGCGTTTGTTGAGTTACCAGGCGGTAAAACAGGCTTGGTTCACATTAGTGAAGTAGCGGACAAATATGTAGAAGACATCAATGAACACTTAAAAGTCGGTGACGAAATAGAAGTTAAAGTATTATCTATCGGTGATGATAACAAGATTAGTTTATCTATCAAGAAAGCACAAGATAAACCTAAACCAAAACCTCGTCAGAAGGCACCGTCACCTGAAGATTTTGAGAAAAAACTTTCAGGGTTCTTAAAAGACAGTGAAGAAAGAATGTCTACAATTAAGAGACAAGCTGAGTCACGTCGTGGCGGTAGAGGGCGTAGATAATGAAATGAAGAGGCCAGAGCAAGTCGCTCTAGCCTTTTTAGTTTTTATAAGGTGGTGCTACTTTTGAAGTTGAATATTTCATGGACAACAAAAAGTCATATTGGCCTGGCCTTGTCTGGTGGCATCGACTCTATGGTGCTCTATCATCTTTTGACGACGACTTACAAAGATACTTATAAAAGTTTGACCGTATTACACGTTAATCATAATCAAAGAGTTGCATCCATATCTGAGGCGGCTTACATAAAAGAAATGACTGAAAAAGATCGTGTAAACTTTGAGTCAGTTGTTCTTGATTTTGAGGGGCATTTTTCTCAAGAAGCAGGACGTAAAAAGCGGTATGCATTCTTTAGAGATATTGTAAAAAAACATCGTTTAAATGTTTTGTTGATGGCGCATCATGAGGATGATCAGTATGAAACTGTCTTGCATCAGCTATTAACTGGACGGTATTTACACGGCAACCTCGGTATACCAGAAGCCAATGAAAGAGCAGGTATAAAAATATCAAGGCCGCTGATGATGGTACGTAAAAGAGACATCAAGAAATATCAACGCACACATATGGTGAAGTATTTTGAAGATGAAAGTAACCATGAAGATACTTACACAAGAAATTATATTCGGCATCATATTGTTCCAGACATCGAAGACACAGAGACTTTAGATTTAAAGCAGTTAGTGAGCCTAAAAAATGACATAAATGCGTTAAGTGATTTTGTTAGTGGTTTTGCTAAAAACTTTACTAGTAATGGTAGTCTTTCGAGGGAAACTTATAAACAATATAGTCCATTAGTTAGAATATATATTTTAAATGCACTCTTATCTGAGTCATCAACTATAATGAGTCGAAAGGCTTTGGAATCACTTGATCAAACATTGATGTCAGGACCATCACAGACGGTATATCAACTTGATTCCCATACAGTACATATCGAATACGATCAAGTTTATGTAAAAAAAACAACGTTAAGCCCCATTAGCGAACCTCTGATTGTTGAGGATAATGGGAACTTTATTTATAATAATTATCATATCGTGGTAAAATTACCGAGTGATGAACTTCCGTTGACTATACGTCCTAGATTAGATGGTGACCGTGTTCAACTTAAACAAGGCGGTAGTAAGAAAGTCAGTCGTCTTTTTATCGATAAAAAGATAGTGGCAAGCGAAAGAGAGGCGATGCCGGTGGTTTTGAATCAACACGGTATAATTGTTGCAGTCGGTACCATTTATAATATAATTGAACCAGCTGAAAATCGAATTTTAAAGATAACGAAGGAGCAAGAAGATGACAATAAAAAATGATATCAGTGAAATTGTACTTTCTGAGTCAGATATAGATGCAATTAACAAACGTCTCGGAGAGAAAATCACTAAAGACTATGAAGGTAAGACGCCGATTATGGTGGGCCTTTTAAAGGGATCAATTATGTTTATGGCAGACCTCATTAAGCATGTGGATACACACATGGAAATTGATTTCATGGATGTCTCTAGCTATGTTGGGACAAAGTCAACTGGAGAGGTTAAAATACTTAAGGACTTATCAACTTCTGTAGAAGGTAGGCATATACTGATTGTTGAAGACATTGTTGAAACTGGAACAACTTTAAATTCTATTATCGAATTTCTGCAGTATAGAAAGGTTGCATCCATTGAAATTGTAACCTTATTAGATAAGCCTGTTGCAGAAAGAAAGTTAGATGTTAATGTAAAATACGTTGGAACAGAAATTCCAGATGGGTTTGTTGTAGGATACGGCTTGGATTTTGATCAAAAATACAGAAATTTACCGTACATTGGTTTGTTAAAACCTGAATTTTACAGCTAAATCATATCACTGGAAGTTAAAAGTTATTTTTGTTACTATTTTTTGTAATGTATTAGAAATGGAGGATTACGGATGCCGAAGAATACTGGCCGTAACATATTACTTATCGCCATATTAACAGTTGTCATGTTTGGTATATTCCAACGTTTCAACGGCTCTGACGGCGACGAAGAAGAACTTCAATATAATGAGTTCGTCGATGCCCTAGAAAATGGTGAAGTGGCTGAGTTAACATTGCAGCCTGAAAACAATGTTTATTTAGTTAGCGGTCGCTTAGCTGATCAAAGTGACCAAGAGTCATTTACTTCTGTTGTGCCTTTTAATAGTGCGGATGATATCCAGCAAATTACAGACACGGCACGAAATCAAGATGACCTAACATTTAATGTAGAACCTGAAGAAGAACCAAGTCCTTGGACAAGCATGTTATTTACAATTATTCCATTACTTATTATCTTCTTCTTATTCATCTTCCTCATGAGCCAAGCCCAAGGTGGCGGCGGAGGCGGCGGAGGCCGCATGATGAACTTTGGTAAGAGTAAAGCCAAGCTTTATGACCAAAGTAAAAAACAAGTTCGCTTCGACGATGTCGCTGGTGCAGATGAGGAAAAAGCTGAACTAGTGGAAGTTGTCGACTTCCTAAAAGATCCACGTCGCTTTGATAGAATCGGTGCCAGAATTCCTAAAGGGGTACTACTTGTTGGTCCTCCAGGTACTGGTAAAACATTGATTGCAAGAGCGGTAGCAGGTGAAGCAGGGGTACCATTCTTCTCAATCAGTGGTTCTGACTTCGTTGAGATGTTTGTTGGTGTTGGTGCATCTCGTGTACGTGATTTATTTGAAAATGCTAAGAAAAACTCGCCTTGTATCATCTTTATCGATGAGATTGATGCAGTGGGTCGTCAGCGTGGTGCTGGTGTTGGTGGTGGTCACGATGAGCGTGAACAAACACTAAACCAACTATTAGTTGAGATGGACGGTTTCGCAGATAATGAAGGTATCATTATGATTGCTGCAACTAACCGCCCTGATATTCTAGACCCAGCACTCTTACGTCCAGGTCGTTTCGACAGACAGATTCAAGTAGGGCGTCCGGATGTTAAAGGTCGTGAGGCTGTACTTAAAGTACACGCACGTAACAAGCCACTTGATGAGACTGTAGACCTTGCAGCACTTGCACAGCGTACGCCAGGTTTCTCTGGTGCAGACCTTGAGAACCTATTAAACGAAGCTGCTTTAGTCGCTGCTAGACAAAACAAGAAGTTGATTGATATGCGTGATGTCGATGAAGCGACTGACCGTGTGATTGCAGGACCAGCTAAGAAGAGTCGTGTAATGAGTAAGAAAGAACGTAATATCGTTGCCTACCATGAGGCAGGACATACGATTATCGGTATGGTCTTAGACGATGCTGAGACAGTTCACAAGGTTACCATTGTCCCTCGTGGACAAGCTGGTGGTTATGCTGTAATGCTTCCTAAAGAGGATCGTTACTTTATGACGAAACCAGAATTGGAAGATAAGATTGTTGGATTACTTGGTGGTCGAGTATCCGAAGAAATTAACTTCGGTGAAGTATCAACAGGTGCCCACAATGACTTCCAAAGAACAACAAGTATCGCTAGAAGCATGGTAACTGAATACGGTATGAGTGAAAAACTCGGTCCAATTCAGTTCGGTGAATCAAACGGTCAAGTATTCCTTGGTAAAGATATGTCTAACGATTCGAATTACTCAGATAGTATCGCTTATGAAATCGACCAAGAAATGCAAAACATTGTGAAAACACAATATGAGCGTTGTCGTCAGATCCTTACAGAGCATAAAGAACAGCTTCAATTAATTGCTGAAACATTACTTGAAGTGGAGACACTCGACAGAGAACAAATCGAAGGACTTTTCTACAACGGTAAACTACCTGAAAGAAACTTTGATAATGAACCTGTTGAGGAAGATAAGGATTCAGACAAAGCAGGAGCATCTTATGATGAAGTTAAAGAAAAGATGTCACATGATGAAAAAGACCTTGAGTCTGAAGAACAAGTTGAGGAAAGACCAGACATGGTTGAACCTGATGAGTCGACTGACCAAGAAAATCAATCTTCAAATGACTTAGAAGAAGACCGTAAAGATAACAGATAAGAAACTTTAAGCGCAGCGGATGATGCTGCGCTTATTTTTTCGTAGGAAATGACATAAAGCACGTAAATTGACTATCTTTGACGTTTCCTATATTATGCATGATAGTAAACTATGTTTATAAAAAATTTGATGTAAAAATCGTTTGGAGGAACGACTATGACAGACCACTTAATAAGGGGATTAGGATTAAATGATGAAGTAAGAATATTTGCTGTAGATACTACAGCTACTATAAATGAGGCAGTGCAGAGACATGTGGCTTACCCAACTGCAGCTGCAGCACTAGGTAGAGCGATGAGTGCAGGAGTAATGATGGGTGCTATGTTAAAAGGTGAAGACAAGAATACAATTACCATTGAGGGTGGTGGACCAATTGGTGCGATTGTTGTAGATAGTGATGCACACGGTCATGTTAGAGGATACCTTGGTAATCCACAAGTCCACTTTGATTTAAATGATCAAGGAAAGCTTGATGTGAGACGAGCAGTTGGTACAAATGGTTACCTTAGAGTCGCTAAGAATATTGGTTTAAAAGATAACTTTGTTGGATCTACTGAGATTGTTTCTGGAGAATTAGGAGAGGACTTCTCTTATTACTTCTATGCGAGTGAACAAGTCCCATCTATTGTCGCTTTAGGCGTGCTTGTAAACCCGGATAACACAATTCAAGCAGCGGGTGGCTTTATAATCCAAGTTTTACCTTCAGCAAGTGAGGAAACGATTAACCGGCTTAATGAACGTGCCAAAGAAATGACGCCGGTTTCTAAACTGCTCGCTAAGGGTATGACACCGAACCAAATTATTGATGAAGCAATCGGTGAGGAAAATTGGAGACAACTGAGTGAGATGCCAGTTAGTTTTGAATGTAACTGTTCTAAAGAACGCTTTATTAATGCGATAAGTGCCTTAGACCCTAAAGAAATTATGTCTATGATTCAAGAAGATGGCGGTGCTGAAGCGGATTGTCATTTCTGCCGTAATAAAGAATGGATTACAAAAGAAGAGCTTCAAGCCCTTATCACACACTAATTAATTGAAAAATAGTAGGGATAATGTTATATTATTCATAGTTAAAAACTAGGAATAGGAGTGTTTGATTGTGAGTAATGTATATAACAATATTTTAGAAACAATTGGAAATACGCCTTTAGTGAAATTAAATAAGTTAACAGATGAAAATAGTGCAGATGTCTATGTAAAAGTTGAATTTATGAATCCAGGTAGTTCCGTAAAAGATCGTATCGCCTTAGCGATGATTGAAGCTGCAGAAGAAGCAGGCAAACTTAATGAAAACACGATTATTGTTGAACCAACCAGTGGTAACACGGGAATTGGTCTGGCAATGGTAGCAGCTGCAAAAGGGTACAAATCAGTTCTTGTTATGCCTGATACGATGAGTAAGGAACGTCGTAATCTATTACGTGCATATGGTGCAGAACTTGTCTTAACACCAGGTGCTGACGGTATGAAAGGTGCAATTAAAAAAGCTGGAGAACTTGCTGAGAAAGATGGATACTTCATGCCCCAACAGTTCGAAAACCCAGCCAACCCAGAAATCCACGAGAGAACGACTGGTAAAGAGCTAGTGGAACAAGCGAATAGTGCTGGCTTGTCTATAGATGCTTTCATCTCTGGTATTGGTACAGGTGGTACGATCACCGGTGCAGGTAAAGTGTTGAAGGATAACTTTAAAGATGTACAAGTGATTGCTGTTGAACCAACGGATTCAGCAATTCTAAGTGGTAAAGAACCAGGACCGCATAAGATTCAAGGGATTGGTGCTGGCTTTGTACCAACGACATTAGACACAGATATTTATGATGAAATCATTACGATTGAAAATGAAGAAGCAATGGATACTGCTCGTCAGTTAGGTAGAGAAGAAGGTATCCTTGGTGGAATTTCTTCTGGTGCTGCTGTCTTAGCAGGACTTCAAACAGCAAAAAAACTAGGCAAAGGTAAAAATGTGGTCGTTGTACTACCATCAAACGGTGAGAGATATTTATCTACACCACTATTTAACTTTGAAGCTTAAGTCAATAATCTTAATCCAAACTAAAGAGCTTAGAGATCTATATGAACATAGATTTCTAAGCTTTTTTGTATGAGATTTTTAATCAGGCATGTATTTTTAAACATGTTATAATATGACTATTCAACAAATGTATAAGTAGAGGTTGGTATGATGGAAAAACTGAAGATAATGGGTATTTTAAACACAACACCAGACTCTTTTAGCGATGGTGGAAAATATGACTCTGTAGAGAAAGCCGTAGAGCGTGCCAAGGAAATGGTAGAGGAGGGCGTCGATATTATAGACGTCGGTGGCTACTCTACACGACCTGGCTATAGTGAAATTACAGTGGAAACAGAGATAGAGCGGGTTGTCCCTGTCGTACAGGCGATTCGAGCAGCAGGTATAAAGACAGACATCTCTGTAGATACATTTCGCTCAGAAGTTGCAAGGGCAGCCTTAGAAAAGGGTGCAACGATGATTAATGATCAGTGGCGAGGTCTTTATGATGAAAAAATCTTAGATATTGTTGCTGAATTCGATGCTGAAATATTCCTTATGCACAACAACGATCACGCTCAATATGAAGATGTGGTTAGTGAGATGATTGATGAGTTAAAATTATCAGCTGATAAAGCCCTTGAAGCTGGCGTTAAGAAAGAAAAAATTTGGCTGGACCCAGGTATCGGTTTTGTAAAATCTAGAGATGAAGAAATCGAGGTCATGCGTAACTTGGATGAACTCGTTAAAGAGGGATATCCTGTTTTACTCGCGACAAGCCGTAAACGTATGGTAAAAGAACTGATTGGTCATGATACAGATGCTGACGAACGGGACGCAGCAACCCTCGCAACAACGATTTTAGGCATTGATGCAGGTGTCGATGCTGTGAGAGTGCACAACGTAAAAATGAATAGGCAGGGTGCAGATGTCTATATGAAGTTAAAAGGTGAACTATAATGGATAAAATTCATATCAACGGTATTAAAACTTATGCTTATCATGGTGCAATAAAAGAAGAACGTGTGCTTGGTCAGTACTTTATTACTGACTTAGTAATTAGCTTAGATTTATCTCAAGCATCTTTGACGGATGATTTGAATGAAACGGTACATTACGGTGAAGTATACGAACTTGTTGAAAATATTGTTAAAGGTGATTCAGTGAGTTTAATTGAGCATTTAGCAGGGAAAATCAATGCCCAGCTATTTGACCGATATGCTAAAATAGTAGAAGTAGAAACTACGATTACTAAACCTAATCCACCGATAGATGGTAACTATGACAGTGTGGGTATTACCTTAAAAGGAAAGCGGGAAAGATAATGGCTATAGCGTATCTCGGACTCGGTAGTAATATCGGGGACAGAGAAGAGAGTTTAAGACAAGCCCTAAAAAAAATATCTGAAGTTCCTGGGATTACCGTTACTAAAATATCTTCAAGATATGAAACTAAACCATATGGTAAGACAGATCAGCCAGATTTTATAAATATGGCTGTAGAATTGGAGACAAATTTAACGCCTTTGGATTTGCTTGAAGTCGTACTTGGCATTGAACATGAACTTGGTCGTGTACGTAAGGAAACATGGGGTCCGAGGTCGATTGATATCGATGTACTCTTATACGAAGATTTGGAACTGGATTTAACAGATTTGAAGGTGCCTCATCCGGAAATGCACCTCCGTTCTTTTGTGATTGATCCGATGAGTGAAATTGCACCAAAAAGAGAACATCCAACTTTGAAAATGACAATCGAAGAAATTAAAAACAAATTAGATAACGAACAATAATGACTTTTAGGAGTGGAATATAGTGTCTGAAGAACTAAATGATCAGCTGGCTGTACGCCGCGAGAAAATGCAACAATTAAGAGAACAAGGATTAGATCCATTTGGTAAACGTTTTGACCGTTTACATTATACTAATGAACTCGTTGAAGAGTGGGACCAGTTCTCAAAAGAAGAATTAGCAGAAAGAGAAGATGAGTCAGTAACAGCAATTGCTGGACGTATCATGACTAAGCGTGGCAAAGGTAAGGCTGGATTTGCACATATCCAAGATATCAACGGTCAGATTCAAATATACGTTAGAAAAGATCAAATTGGTGATGAAGCGTTTGAGGTATGGAACCAGGCAGATTTAGGTGATTTTGTTGGTGTTAAAGGACCGATGTTCAAAACGAATACGGGCGAATTATCGATTAAACCAACAGAGTTTACATTACTTACAAAAGCCCTTCGTCCACTTCCCGATAAATATCACGGTCTAAAAGATGTTGAAGAGCGTTATCGTAAACGTTACTTAGATTTAATTACAAGTAAAGAGTCTAGAGAAACATTTATTAAAAGAAGTAAAATTATACAAGAAATGCGTAACTACTTAAATGAGAATGACTTCTTAGAAGTAGAAACACCAATGATGCACTCAATCGCAGGTGGTGCGCAGGCACGTCCGTTCATTACTCATCACAATGCTTTAGATACAGATTTATATATGCGTATTGCCTTGGAGCTGCATTTAAAACGCCTCGTAATCGGAGGTATTGAGAAAGTCTATGAAATTGGTCGCGTGTTTAGAAATGAAGGGGTATCTACAAGACATAACCCTGAGTTCACAATGATGGAACTATATGAAGCTTATGCTGATTACAGAGACATTATGACTTTAACAGAAGAGATGATTGCTTATATTGCTGAGAAAGTGAATGGGACGACTAAAGTTGTGTATGATGGTGAAGAGATTGACTTAGCACCAGAGTGGAAACGCGTGCACATGGTAGATATCGTTAATGAATATACAGGGGTTAACTTCTATGATATTAATTCAGTAGAAGATGCAAGAGAAGCAGCTAAGGCACACAATGTAGAAATTGGTGACAACATGCAGTATGGTCACATTCTAAATGAATTCTTTGAACAAAAAGTAGAAGAAGAATTAGTGCAACCGACCTTTGTATACGGCCATCCTGTAGAGATTTCACCGTTAGCTAAGAAAAATGATGAGGATCCTAGATTCACTGATAGATTTGAGTTATTTATCGTTAGACGTGAACATGCCAATGCGTTTACAGAGTTAAATGATCCGATTGATCAGCGTGAGCGCTTTGAAGCACAAGTTGCTGAGCGTGATCAAGGTAATGATGAAGCGCATGAAATGGATGAAGACTACCTAGAGGCGATGGAATACGGTTTACCACCAACAGGTGGACTGGGTATCGGAATTGATAGATTAGTAATGTTACTGACAGACTCAGCTTCAATCCGTGATGTTTTATTGTTCCCTTCAATGAGAGAAAGATAAGGAAAATCGTACTTATTCTTAAAGAATAAGTACGATTTTTGTAATTATTAATTTTGTGTAAAAATTGGTTGACAATTTAGGTGGTTATCGCTAAAATAATTAATAGTTTGATTTTGTTGCTATACATATTATGCGGAAGTAGTTCAGTGATAGAACATCACCTTGCCAAGGTGGGGGTCGCGGGTTTGAATCCCGTCTTCCGCTCCATTTTATTTTTTTTTTGCTTTTTCCCATATAAGGGCCTATAGCTCAGCTGGTTAGAGCGCACGCCTGATAAGCGTGAGGTCGGTGGTTCGAGTCCACTTAGGCCCACTAATATAAAAGGTCACTGATGAGTTTTCATCAGTGACCTTTTTGTTTCGAGTGAACTTTATTTAATGTGACCTTTTTCTATTAATGCTTTACGAATCTCAAGCATAGCAGTATAGGTGGCGATCATGTGGATTTTTGTCGTCGGTGCTTTTTCAATAGCTTCTACAACATTTTCTAGTGTACCAGCACTATCAAGTATTGAGGAATCGAATCCAGCAGTGAGCAAGCGATCTGTCATCTTATCGACTGCGATACCACCAGTAATTATTTGTTTGATGTCTAAGTCAGTTAGGGATTCAAAGTTTGTATCAGCTAACCAAGATAGGTCGACACCGTCTGCTGGTCGGTTGTTCAAGAGTGATACAAAAGTAAATGGTTCTTTTTCAAGTTTAATAAGATTCAATACCTGATCTAACCCTACTGGGTTTTTAACAACATTAAGGACGATTTTCTTATCGTATGCGACGATGACTTCTTGGCGACCGAAAACACGTTCATTGACATTAAATGCATCGACAATATCTTCTTTTGGAACATCAAAATGACGACCGACCGAGTAGGCTGCTAGGGCATTGTATATGTTGTATATTCCCGCATTATGCAGAGTGTATGTGTGATGGTCGATCGTAAATGTGGAATGCGTAACATCTAATTCTTTGACCGAAGTGACTCTATGGTCTAATTCAGGGCGTTTATACCCACAAGATGAACATGAATAGTCTCCAAGGTTTGCATAAGTATAAATTGTATACTCTAAATCATGTCCACAGTTTGGGCAGGCTGTGTCTGCTTTTGATTGGTTCCCTGTATCAACATTTGTGTCAAACCCAAAGAATTTTCTGCTGTTAGGTAGTGCGACAGAATTAAATAACGGTAAATCACCATTTGCTATAACAGTAGCATCTGGGGTACTGTTTGCAGCGTCTGTTAGCAACTCATATATTTTTTCTATTGAACCGTAACGATCGAGCTGGTCTGCAAATATGTTAGTATGTAGAAATACTTTAGGTTGTAATTCTTCTACAACATTTTTTAAGGATCCCTCGTCAACTTCTAAGACAGCAATGGCATCTTTTGTCACTCGCGGTGCATTCAGGAAGGCACCAACGATGCCTTGCTTCATGTTAGAACCTGCCTTATTAGTAATTACATTGTTATACTTCTTCGATAAAACACTTGTCGTTAGTGTCGTTGTTAAGGTTTTACCGTTCGTCCCAGTTACAACGACAACATCGTAAGACGCTGCTAAGTTTTTTAGCAGGTTTTTGTCGATTGATAAGGCAACCTTACCTGGTAAGCTGCTGCCTCCATTTGTATATCTCGTTAGGAAATAACTTAATGTTTTTCCGACGTTCTTGGCAATAGTGGATTTAATTGTCATTCGTAGCGCTCCTTTAAGTTCCTTATGAGAAACCATTATATCATTCAGTTTTAATAGGTACTATAATTTTTTGGAAAGCGTTATAATTATTATTAAGAAAATTCTAAGGAGAATGAATATGTTAGATTATCTAATGACCTTGGACCCTTGGCTACAGGCACTTATAGCAACCTTGTTCACATGGACAATGACGGGGCTCGGTGCAGCAGTTGTCTTTTTAACTAAAGGTGTTAGTGAAAACTTTTTAAATATCACGCTTGGCTTTGCAGGCGGTATCATGGTGGCCGCGAGTTTTTGGTCGCTTTTATCACCTGCGATTGATGCGAGTGCAGATAATCCAATAGGAGAATGGTTCCCTGCTTTAATCGGCTTTTTAGGCGGTGCCTTATTTATTTACTTCTTCGATAAAATTATCCCTCACCGTCATAGGGGAGAACACACTGCTGAGGGGCTTACAGTTGCTAGCTCCAGAAGAAGTACCTTACTAGTAACATCCTTAACACTTCACAATATTCCTGAAGGACTCTCTATCGGTATTCTCTTCGGTGCAGCAGGGTTGAGTCAAGATCCAGTCATGATTGCCAGTGCACTTACCTTAGCAGTAGGGATTGGTCTACAAAATATCCCAGAAGGTACTGCAGTTTCCATGCCGTTAAGAGCAGAGGGTTCATCTAAATTTCGAGCATTCTTTTGGGGCTGGATGTCAGCAATCGTTGAGCCGATGGCAGCACTTGTTGGTGTCTTGCTTGTGGCCTCAATGGAGCCAGTATTGCCGTATGCTTTAGCTGCAGGTGCAGGTGCAATGATATTTGTGGTGGTGGAGGAAGTTATTCCAAGCACACAAAAAAATGGTCATTCCGATGCAGCAGTCTTTGCATTCCTGATTGGATTTTCTGTGATGATGGTATTAGACGTAGCTTTAGGATAACAAAAAAGCCTCTAGGGTCTTCCCTAGAGGCTTAAAATTTATAAATTTTAATAGAAGAAACCGATGATTACAGAGCTTAAGATAGATACAAGAGTCGCACCGTATACTAGTTTAAGGCCGAATCTCGCAACTTTGTCTCCGCTCTCACCGTGAAGTCCTTTAACAGAACCAGCGATGATACCGATTGAACCAAAGTTAGCAAATGAGATTAAGAATACTGAAATCATTGCTTGTGTCTTCTCAGAAAGTCCTTCTGCAACATTTATGAATTCAAGAATTGCAACAAATTCGTTAGTGATTAACTTAGTTGCCATTAATGAACCGGCAGTTTGTGCCTCAGCCCAAGGAATACCCATTAGGAAGGCAACTGGCATAAAGATGTAGCCCAAGATATCTTGGAATGAAAGGTTTGAACCAGGAATTAATAAGAAAATCTGGTTCAGTAAACCGATTAGAGCGATGAAACCAATTAACATCGAACCAACGACGAGTACGATTTTACCACCATCGATGATGTAATCACCAAGGACTTGGAAGAAAGATTTACCTTTTTCTGGATTAGTTGAGATTTCAATGTCACCATCTTCGATAACTTCATCATATGGATTGATGATGTGTACGATGATGTAAACACTGAATAAGTTCAGTACAATCGCAATGATGACAAATTGAGGGTCTAACATTGTAAAGAATGCGCCGACAATAGAAAGTGAAATTGAACTCATTGCCTGTGCAGCTAATGTATATAAACGACGTGTTGTAAGCTTAGGCAGCTGATTTTTAAGAGATACGAATACCTCTGACTGTCCAAGCATCATAGATGCCGCACCATTGTATGACTCGATGTATGGCATTCCAGTAATCTTAGTCAGTAAGAAGCCTAATCCTTTTATGATGAAAGGTAAGATTCTAGTGTAAGAAAGAATACCGATAATTGCTGAGATAAAGATGATCGGTATAAGCACGTTGAATAGGAATACATCAACTGGTTCGCCTTCCGCGTTCGTCATCAAATCTCCAAACACAAATTGTGCACCTTCTCTTGCATATCCTAGTAAGTAGTCGAAACCGTTCGCTAAACCAAGGATAATCGTTTGTCCACCCGTAGTGTTAAGGAATAAGAACGTAGCGATAAACTGTAATGCAACTAATATTAATATGTTCTTCCAATGTTTGAACGCAAGTTTTTTGTTGCTACTTGCAATCCAAGCAAGAAAGACAGTGAATAGTATACCAACTATTCCCATTACAATACTCATTGTGAAAGCCTCCAAAAATTATTATGTAAGAAATATTGAAAATGATTTCATTTGTAAATTATATACCAAATGATACATTTATGCGATACTAAATTATTATAATGCAACCGGTTCCAAAAATAAACCCTTTTAATTAAAAATAAACATGTTATTTGCCAATTTTGTTCACAACTTGTATACTTTAGTCAAAGTAGGTCAAGGGAGAGTGATGAGATGCGTAATATGTCGGATATTATTGAAAAATATTTAAAAGAAATGATTGAGAAATCCGGTAACGAAGTCGTTGAAATAAAACGTGCGCACATCGCTGAAAAATTTGATTGCGTACCGTCGCAGTTAAACTATGTTATCAAAACGCGTTTTACAAATGAACATGGCTACGTCGTTGAAAGTAAACGTGGCGGTGGCGGCTATATAAGAATCACCAAAGTAGAAACACATTCTGAGACAGAATACTTAGCGCACTTACAAAATCTTATTGGGGATAACATATCTCAGTTGAATGCGGGTCACCTTGTTCAATCAATGTTTGAAAATGGTGTTATTACCTATAGAGAAGCACAGATCATCGATGCTGTTATGGAAAGAGAAGTTCTATCCATTGAGTTACCTTATAGAGACCGCTTAAGAGCGAAAATTTTACGCCGTGTAATCACGGCAATACTGTACGCTAAGGAGTGAATATATGAAGTGTGAGATATGTAACGAAAATGAAGCCACAGTCCATATTTCGGAAGACTTAGGTCTTGCTCAAAATGTACGGTATTTGTGTGAGCAGTGTGCTGAAAAATCGCTACACGTGAATGACTATCAAGTGGATAATCCTTTTGACATCCATACATTACTGAAGATGTTAGCGGCTAATGCAGAGAAAAAAGAGGTTGAAGTTGAAGCGCCTGAATGTCCATCATGTGGTTCAACATTAAGAAGCGTCGTCGACAATGGCTTGTTTGGTTGTAGTTATTGCTATGACTACTTCGGCGAATACGTACCTCAAATTGTTGAACGTGTGCAGCTGAACCAAAATAGACATCTTGGGAAGATTCCTCATCAAAAAGTAGATGCACTGCGCCTCAAAAGAGACATAGAGTCCTTACAACAGAGACTAGATGACAAGGTGAAAACCCAGGCCTTTGAAGAAGCAGCGGTGATTAGAGACCAGATTCAGGCACTGAAGGATGGTGAGTCACATGGAGAATAATATTAGTAAGTGGCTCAATAGAACAGCAGTCACTGATATTGAACTTTCCTCACGTGTGAGGCTAGCACGGAATATTAATGGTGTACCTTTCACACATATGCTTGAAGATGATGAAGACATCACAGCGCTTGGTAAAATAGTAGAGAAAACTTTACCTAATTTGACTCGTCTCCGCTTATCTGAATTTACTGATGTAGGCCGTGCCTTATTGGTCGAAAAGCATTTGATTAGTCCTAGATTTTCACAAAATGGAGAAAGTGTCTTCATCAATGAAGAGGAAGACGTGTCGGTGATGATTGGTGAGGAAGATCATTTACGAATTCAAAGTCTCGGTGTAAATGAATCCCTTGAGTCGCTATACGAGAAAGCAAGTGCTATAGATGATACATTAGAGAGTAAGATAGAGTATGCATTTGATGAACGATACGGCTATCTTACAGCTTGCCCGACTAATCTAGGGACAGGAATGAGAGCCTCTATAATGCTGCATTTACCTGCCTTGACAGCCTTGAAAAGAATTCAACGTTTTCATAATAATTTAACGCGCTTTGGTTTTACTTTACGAGGTATATACGGGGAAGGGTCTAAGCCCATTGGTTCTGTTTACCAGTTATCGAATCAAGTGACGCTTGGTTTTAGTGAAACAGATATCATTGAAAATTTGACAGAATTAAAAGAACGCATTATTGAAGAAGAACGTAGCGCAAGAGAGCAATTAAAAACTTTAGAAACCTGTGACGCTGTCAATCGTTCTTTTGGTATTCTACAATACGCCTACAAATTACCTTTAAAAGAAGCAGCAATGCATTTGAGTAATGTGAAACTAGGGATTGATTTAGGCTATATAGATTTTGACCGTTTTAACTTTCAAGCATGGTTTCAACAAATCCAACCGGCTTTTATTAGCCAAAAACTGAATGAATTTGAATATGACACTAGTCGACCAAATAATCAGCACGAAAGATTACGGGCGACACTGACACGCGAACTATTAGGAGGGAAATAGATGCTATTTGGAAAACTGACAGAGCGAGCACAAAAAGTACTCGCATTTGCCCAAGAAGAAGCGATCACACTTAAAAACTCTAATATCGGTACAGAACATTTACTATTAGGTTTGGTAAAAGAAAAAGAAGGCATCGCTGCAAAAGTTCTAGCATCGTTTAATATCGATGAACAACGAGTTAATGAAGAAGTGCACAATTTAATAACAACGGGTACAGAAAAAGCATCATCGATTCACTATACACCGCGTGCTAAAAAAGTAATTGAGTTATCTATGGATGAAGCTCGTAAACTACATCACAATTTTGTAGGTACAGAACACTTACTATTAGGCCTGATTCGTGAGAGTGAGGGCGTGGCAGCGAGAGTATTGGCTAATCTTGACTTAAATATTACTAAAGCACGTGCAGCAGTGATTAAAATGCTTGGTAATCCAGAAGCTTTCCAGTCACATTCAAGTGTCCAAAAAGATACAAATACGCCGACATTAGACTCTTTGGCACGTGACTTAACTCAAATGGCCAGAGAGAGTCAGTTAGATCCAGTGATTGGTCGTTCTAGTGAGATTACACGTGTTATAGAAGTGCTAAGCCGTAGAACGAAGAACAATCCCGTGTTAATTGGTGAACCTGGTGTTGGTAAAACAGCTGTGGCTGAAGGCCTAGCCCAAGCAGTGATTAACAGTGAAGTGCCTGAAAACTTAAAAGATAAACGCGTGATGTCTCTAGATATGGGGACTGTTGTTGCAGGTACGAAGTACCGTGGTGAATTTGAAGAGAGAATGAAGAAAGTAATGGATGAAATCCATAAGGCTGGTAACGTTGTACTATTTATTGATGAGTTACACACACTAATCGGTGCGGGGGGAGCTGAAGGTGCGATCGATGCATCTAACATTCTTAAACCAGCTCTTGCACGTGGCGAACTGCAGTGTATCGGTGCGACAACTTTAGATGAATTCCGTAAACACATTGAAAAAGATGCGGCATTAGAACGTCGTTTCCAGCCGGTAATGGTCGATGAGCCTAAGGCAGAAGATGCCGTGTTGATCCTAAAAGGCCTACGTGATCGTTACGAGGCGCACCACCGCATTAATATTACAGATGAAGCACTGGAAGCGGCAGTTCGTATGAGCAGCCGCTATATTCAGGACCGTTTCTTACCTGATAAGGCAATTGATTTAATTGATGAAGCTTCATCTAAGGTTAGACTAAGAAGTTATTCTACACCTCCAGATCTTAAAGACTTAGAGACGCGTTTAGAAGCAGTGAAAAAGGAAAAAGATGCGGCGGTTCAAAGCCAAGAATTTGAAGCAGCAGCAAACTTTAGAGATCAACAAACAAAAATTGAAAATGAAGTTAAAGAATGTGAAGAAAACTGGAAGAAACAACAGGGTCAATCTTCACAATCAGTTACAGCAAGTGATATTGAGCTTGTAGTCGCTGGTATTACAGGTATTCCATTATCTAAGATTGCTGAAGACGAGTCGGATAGACTGATGAATCTTGAATCCATTCTACACGAGCGTGTGATCGGACAGGATTCTGCAGTAAAATCGATATCTAAGGCAGTAAGACGTGCGCGTGCTGGACTGAAAGATCCTAAGCGTCCAATCGGTAGTTTCATCTTCTTAGGACCGACAGGTGTCGGTAAAACTGAACTCGCTAGAGCCTTAAGTGAAACAATGTTTGGTGAAGAAGATGCGATGATTCGAGTAGACATGAGTGAATATATGGAGAAACATTCCGTATCTCGTTTAGTTGGTTCGCCTCCAGGCTATGTAGGCTATGATGATGGGGGACAATTAACGGAAAGAGTAAGAAGAAAACCATACTCTCTTATACTCTTCGATGAAATTGAAAAAGCGCACCCTGATGTGTTTAACTTGCTCTTACAAGTGTTAGATGATGGACGTTTAACAGACTCTAACGGACGCATGGTGGATTTCCGCAATACAATTATTGTTATGACATCAAATGTAGGTGCAAGAGAATTACAAGATCAAAGATTCGTAGGCTTTGGTGGTCCAGAGGCTGAAAGCTATGAAAATATTAGAAGTACAATGATGAAAGAATTGAAGAATACCTTTAGACCAGAATTCATTAACCGAATTGATGACATTATTGTCTTCCACAAGCTTGAGAAAGAACATCTTAAGGAAATTGTTAGCTTGATGATTGATACGTTAAGAGCGAGATTAACTGACCAGAATATTCACATTGAGGTTACAGATCGAGCGACTGAGCGTATTGTTGAAGAAGGTTACGATCCGGAATATGGGGCGAGACCTTTGTCTAGAAGTATTCAAAAGAATATAGAAGATACTCTAAGTGAATCATTACTATCAGGTGAAAGTTTCGAGAATAAACTTGTCACAGTGGATTATGTTGATGATGCATTCAAAGTCACAACAGAAGACAAAGTTAACGAAACTGTTGAACAGTAATCCTGGATAGATTTTAATAAGCATCTCTGACTCATGATATATTCCCTCTTATGTAGACACTTAAAAAGTGAATACTTAAGAGGGATATTTTATAACTAGTAATATAATTTTACTTTTGTGAATTACTCAACAAAATTCTATAAAAGTCTTTAACTGTAAGGTTTTAGCCTTTTAAAACAAGTAGATAAATAATACAATAGAAAAAGAAATATAGTGGGGGAGTGTATACACGAATGGCAAAACCAAAAGTTACTTTTGAGTGTATGGCATGTGGTTATGAAACACCTAAATGGATGGGTAAATGTCCAAATTGCGGTGCGTGGAATCAGCTTGAAGAAAAAATTGTACATAAAGAAACCGTTAGTGGTCGAGGGACGCTCGGAAAAAATAAGATAGATGAGCGTAGTAAAGCATCTAAATTAAGTACCATTGAAAAGAAAGTCACACCAAGAACAACTACGCGTTCTGGGGAATTCGATAGAGTGCTCGGTGGTGGTATTGTTAATGGATCGCTTATTTTAATTGGTGGTGACCCAGGTATAGGGAAGTCCACTATTCTCTTACAGACTGCATTAATTCTAGCTGAAAACCATAACGTTTTATACGTATCTGGGGAGGAATCTCTAGAGCAGATTAAAATGCGTGCAGACCGCATTACCTCAAAACCATCCAATTTAACAGTCTTTTGTGAGACAAACCTTTTGTATATTCATGATGAAATTAAAAAGATCCAACCAGATTATTTGATTATCGACTCAATTCAGACTGTCTTTCACCCAGACGTTACAAGCGCACCAGGTTCAGTGGCACAAGTGAGAGAGAGTACACAGTCTATTATGAATATCGCTAAGGGCAATAATATTGCAACCTTTATAGTTGGACATGTCACAAAGGATGGACAGATTGCAGGTCCTAGATTGCTTGAACATATGGTTGATACTGTACTCTATTTTGAAGGGGATCAGCATCATACTTATCGTATCTTAAGAGCAGTGAAAAACAGGTTTGGTTCAACAAATGAGATGGGTATTTTTGAGATGAAAGCGAGTGGTTTAGAAGAGGTGTTAAACCCTTCTGAAATCTTCTTGGAAGAACGTTCGAAAAATGCGCCAGGATCAGCTATTGTTGCCACTATGGAGGGTACGAGAGCGATGCTAGTAGAAGTACAATCCCTTGTTACGCCTACCCACTTTCACAATCCAAGACGCATGGCAACCGGTATCGATACTAACCGTCTATCGCTACTTATGGCAGTGTTAGAAAAATCGGAAGGTCTGCTGATGCAGCAACATGATGCTTATATTAAAGTAGCAGGTGGTGTGAAATTAGACGAACCTGCAGTAGACTTAAGTATAGTCATCAGTATTGCATCAAGTTTTCAAAACATTGCTGTACGAGGAGATGATTGTTTCATTGGTGAAGTTGGCTTAACTGGGGAAATCAGACGTGTGACAAAGATCGAACAGAGGCTACAAGAAGCGGCAAAACTTGGCTTCAAAAGAGCTATTGTTCCTCAGTCCAATTTAAGTGGGGTCCAAGTACCTGATGGTTTAGAAGTGTTGGGTGTTAAGACTTTAAAACAAGCATTGAGACATACAAAATTTAATGATTAATTTTAAAAAAGCTTAAGAGAGGAGGCGATAAGATGCTTAAATACTTACTCTATGCAGTCTATTTAGTGATTGGCTTATCATTAGGTGCTTGGCTATTCCCAGAACTAGCAGTTTGGCTACCGTTTGATATTCCGAGAGTAGTAGACAATGTGCTTGTATATGGCCTATTAGGTATTCTTTTATTTTTCTTATTATTTGGCTGGACAATCAAGCATGCTTACAACTTTTTGAAGAAAAGCGAAGGTTATTTATTGAGTAGAAGTTTGACCGAAATTGTTTTTGCAACACTCGGAATGGTACTAGGTTTAGTGATTGCAGTACTAATCACACTATTGATTAATACTTTAGAAATTCCACTTGTCGGAGAGATTGTACCGATTGTGTCGGCAGTTGTTTTTGGCTACTTAGGTTTCATTATCGGCTTGAGAAAGTTCAGTGAGGTTCTGGACTTCTTTCCAAAGAATAACCCGAAGGAAAAAATGATTTCCGAAGCTAAGACGAAGTTTATCGATACGAGTGTGATTATCGACGGACGCATAGTCGACGTAGTTGAAACGGGCTTTTTAGAAGGAGACATTGTCATTCCACAATTCGTCTTGGATGAACTGCAACTTATTGCGGATGCGACTGACCCTGTGAAAAGAGAAAAGGGGCAACGTGGTTTAGACATGTTGAATAAGTTACAGACCAATAATGAAAACGTAAAAATTGAACCCGTAACTTATGAGAGACTTGATGTAGATCAACAGTTGATTGATATCGCCAAAAAAGAAGGCGGTGCAATTTTAACGACGGATTATAATTTAAATAAAATCTGTCAGCTCCACGATATTCCAGTCTTAAACGTGAACGAATTATCTAATGCAATAAAAACTGTAGTTGCACAGGGTGATGTTTTTGAACTCTTTATTTCCAAAACTGGTAAAGAAGAGAACCAGGGTGTCGGTTACCTTGAAGATGGAACGATGGTGGTTGTCGAACGTGGAGAGCAATTGATTAACCAAACAGTTAAAATCATTGTAACTAGTGTACTGCAGACAAATTCTGGACGTATCGTCTTTGCGAAAAGAGAGAAAAACAAATGAGGTATACAGTAATTATTCCGGCAGCAGGACTTGGTTCTAGAATGGGCCTCGGCTACAACAAAGTCTTATTAGACATAGGCGGGGAATCTATTATTTCACGCACGGTTAGATTTTTTGATGAAGACCCGGACTGTGAAGCAATACATTTATCTGTCCGAGCGGAAGAACGAGATGTTGTATCTGACTTGTTTCATAGTGTCGCTAAGGTAAAAGGGATCCATACTGGTGGTAAAGAACGTCAGGACAGCATTTATAATGCATTAATTAATGTAGACTCTGCTGAATATATTTTTGTCCACGACGGGGCGAGGCCATTTGTTAGTCAGGATATTATCCTACGATTGAAAGAAAAGGTTCAAGAAACTGGTGCAGTCATTTGCGGGGTAAAAGTTAAAGATACTTTAAAGCGAATTGTAAATGATAAAGTCGTTGAAACGTTACCGAGACAGGAAATAATTTCTGTACATACACCCCAAGCATTTAAAGCAAGCATTTTAAAAAGAGCTTATGAACATGCAAAAAAGCATCATCTTGACGTCACTGATGACTCTATGATGGTAGAGGCAATCGGGGAGTCTGTCTATATAACAGAATCATCCTATGATAATATTAAGATAACGACAGCTGAAGATATTCAGCTTGCCAAGTTGATACTTGAAGGGAAAGGTTAATATGATGAGAATAGGTCATGGATACGATGTTCATGCCTTTGATGAAAATCGTCCACTAATTTTAGGTGGTATGGAAATACCACATGACCGTGGTTTGAAGGGTCATTCGGATGCAGACGTCGTCTTGCACACTGTTACTGATGCCATCCTCGGCGCTTTAGCCCTTGGAGATATCGGTAAGTTTTTCCCTGATACGGATGCACAATATAAGGATGCGGACTCAAAGA
Source organism: Jeotgalicoccus marinus DSM 19772 (assembly GCF_000425825.1). Classification (GTDB taxonomy): domain Bacteria; phylum Bacillota; class Bacilli; order Staphylococcales; family Salinicoccaceae; genus Jeotgalicoccus; species Jeotgalicoccus marinus. Next base: position 180,761 of record NZ_AUEE01000004.1, on the reverse strand, counting down.
AATTATTGTCGGCAGTCGTCGAAATGATGACTGAAAAAGGATACGAAATTGGAAATATTGATGTTGTTGTCATTGCAGAAAAACCAAAGCTGAGAGAGTACATTGATACAATGCGGCAGAATGTAGCCGATCTTTTATTGACAAAGATAGAGAATGTTAATATCAAGGCAACAACATCTGAAAAACTTGGATTTACAGGTAGAGAAGAAGGCATCGCAAGTGAAGCGGTAGTCTTACTTAACAAACAGGAGGCAAAATAATGAGTAAAGTTAGAGTTAGATATGCACCGAGTCCTACAGGATTCCTACACATCGGTAACGCGCGCGCAGCATTATTTAATTATTTATTTGCACGCCACTATGATGGTGATTTTATAATTCGTATTGAAGATACTGATAAGCAACGTCACGTTGATGAAGGTGAATCATCACAGCTCAACTATTTAAAATGGTTGGGCATCGACTGGGATGAAAGTGTCGACGTTGGTGGAGACTATGGACCTTACCGCCAATCTGAACGTGGTGATATCTACGCACCTTACATTCAGAAATTGTTAGATAATGATCTTGCATATCGTTGCTACATGACTTCTGAAGAGCTGGAAGCGGAAAGAGAAGAACAACTAAGAAATGGACAGACACCGATGTATGGTGGAAAGCATGCGCACCTTACAGCTGAACAGGAAGAAGCATTTAAGGCTGAAGGTCGTGAACCTTCAATTCGTATTCGTGTACCGAGAGATAAAACATATACCTTCAACGATATGGTTAAAGGTGAAGTGTCGTTCGATTCTAATGGTTTTGGTGACTGGGTCATTGTTAAAAAAGATGGTGTACCAACGTACAACTTTGCGGTTGTCATTGATGATTATGAAATGAAAATCACCCATGTTTTACGTGGGGATGATCATATCTCAAATACACCAAAACAAATGATGGTTTATGACCTTCTCGACCTACCATTACCGAAGTTCGGGCATACGGCGTTGATCGTAAATGAAGAGAAGAAAAAATTATCTAAACGTGATGCATCAATTATCCAATTCATCGAACAGTATGAAGAATTAGGTTATCTACCAGATGCAATGTTTAATTTCATTGCTTTACTTGGTTGGTCTCCAGAAGGTGAAGAAGAACTATTCACTAAGGAAGAATTGATTAATAATTTCGATGAAAATCGTCTATCTAAAGCTTCAGCATTCTTCGATAATCAAAAGTTAATGTGGATTAATAACCAGTACATGAAGCAAAAAAATGCTGAGGAAATTTTCGATATGTCTCTACCATTCCTACAAAAAGCAGGGAAGGTTTCAGAAAACCCAGATGATAGAGAGTTGGACTGGGCGCGTAGGCTTGTTGCCTTATACCAACCACAGATGAGCTATGCTGCTGAGATTACTGAGTTATCAGCACAGTTCTTTAAAGACCATGTTGAATTTGATGAAGATGCGAAAGAAGTGCTAGAACAAGATCATATAAATGAATTGATGACGGCACTGTATAGCCATTTTGAAGCGATGGAAGACTTCTCGCCTGAAGCAATTAAAGCTGAAATCAAAGCTGTCCAAAAAGAAACAGGTATAAAAGGTAAGAAATTATTCATGCCAATTCGTGTCGCAGTAACTGGAGAAACTAAAGGACCAGAATTACCAGATGCGATTTCATTGATTGGTCAAGAAACAGCATTAGAAAGAATTGAACGCTTGAAATAAACTGGAATGTTGAAAATGGTGCGGTGACGAAGTATAATATGGGTGTTAAAAGTTTAGTATATAAGGTTCTGGACATGTAGAGATTATCCGGTTGGTGAAAAGGATAACAATAAACCTTATAGAATTGCGCTTTTACGTACTTTAAACCTTATATTAAAGAGTAAAATCAGAGTGGAACCGTGCTTATGCGCCTCTGTCCCAATATGGACAGAGGCGCTTTTATATTACTTATGTGAAGGAGGGTACAGATGTTTCAAAGAATGAAAGACGACTTGAATATGGTGTTAGAGCTCGATCCAGCAGCAAAGAATCGGCTAGAAGTATTCTTTACTTACTCTGGAATTCACGCAGTATGGGCGCATTTAGTTGCGCATTGGTTCTATAAGAAAAATTTTAAAATTATTGCCCGGGTAATTTCGCAAGTCACACGGTTTATGACAGGAATAGAAATTCACCCAGGAGCGAATATCGGCAAGCGTCTATTTATTGACCATGGTATGGGTGTAGTGATTGGTGAGACATGTAACATTGGTAATAACGTGACAATCTACCAAGGGGTAACACTCGGTGGAACGGGTAAAGAAGACCATAAAAGACACCCTGATATTGATGATAACGTGTTAATTGCTGCAGGGGCTAAAGTACTTGGAAACATCCGCATCGGAGCGTCCTCAAATGTTGGAGCGAATTCTGTTGTATTAAAGAATGTACCAGCTCATTCCACAGTGGTCGGAATTCCTGGTCACGTCGTTAAGCAGCATGGCCAGCGCATAAGAAAGCATAATAATTTCGATCATAGAGATATACCAGATCCGCTGTTTGAAAAATTATTGGAACTTGAAAAAGATATTAATAACTTCAGAAGAGAAGTAGGGAGTGAGGTAAAAGATGGTTCGCATATATAATTCAATTACTAGAAAAAAGGAAGAATTTGTACCATTACAAGAAGGTAAAGTCAGCATGTATGTTTGTGGTCCGACAGTGTATAACTATATTCATATTGGAAATGCAAGACCAGCAATTGCTTTTGATACAGTACGTCGATACTTGGAATACAAAGGTTATGATGTGAAATACGTCTCTAACTTTACGGATGTAGATGATAAATTAATAAAGGCATCTAAGGAGCTTGGTGAGACAGTGCCAGAGATTGCAGAACGTTTTATCGAAGCTTTCTTTGAAGATACAGGTGCTTTAAATGTTAAGAAAGCAACAGTCCATCCACGCGTGCTCGATCACATGCCTGATATTATCGAATTTATTAAAATATTGATCGATAAAGGGCATGCTTATGAATCAGATGGTGATGTTTATTTTAAAACACGTTCATTTGATAACTACGGGAAATTGTCTCAACAATCAGTTGATGACTTGAAGGTCGGTGCGAGGATTGAAGCGGGTGAGAAGAAAAAAGATCCACTAGATTTTGTTCTTTGGAAACAAGCGAAAGAAGGAGAAATCAGTTGGGAATCACCTTGGGGAGAAGGTCGTCCAGGTTGGCATATTGAATGTTCAGTTATGGCCCGTCGTCATCTTGGAGACACGATAGATATTCACGCTGGTGGTCAAGATTTAACTTTCCCTCACCATGAAAATGAGATTGCTCAAAGTGAATGTATGACAGACAAAACGTTTGCGAATTATTGGATGCATAACGGGTACATCAATATTGATAATACGAAAATGTCTAAGTCTTTAGGGAACTTCATTCTTGTGCATGACATTATTAAGGAGATTGAGCCTAATGTGCTTCGCTACTTTATGATCAGTGTGCATTATAGAAATCCAATTAACTATAACCGTGAATTAGTTGATGCAGCAAGAAGTAGTTTAGAACGCATTCAAGATAGCTACCATCATGCACTTGAACGTCTTGAAAAAGCGGTTGGTGAAGCATCTGATGGTAAAGTGCTTGAGCTTATTGATGATAATATTAAATTATTTGAAAGTCATATGGACGATGACTTCAATACTGCTAATGCCATTACCGCATGGCATGAGTTGACGGGTGAGTTGAACAAATACTTACGCCGTCCAGCAACTTGCAAGGCAGTTCTACAGAAGTTTATCGAAACCTTTGATGCATACTCACAAGTACTAGGTGTCAGTTTAGGACGTAAAGAGGTACTCCTAGATGAAGAAATAGAAGCGCTGATTGAAGAAAGAGAAAGTGCCAGAAAAAATAAGGATTTTGCACGCGCTGATGAAATTAGAGACAACTTGAAAAATGAAGGAATTATCCTAGAAGACACTAAAGATGGCGTGAGATTTAAACGTGGATAATATAGATATTAATAGAATTCCATCACTATCCCTTGCATTTTTAGGTGACGCGGTCTATGCGGTTAAAGTCCGTGAGCATTTAATTGAAAATGAACCTTATTCAAAACCGGATGCCCTACACAAAGCGGCCAATAAGTTGGTTAGCGCTAGGGCGCAAGCAACTGCATTACACTATTTGAAAAATACTAGCGTGCTCACCGAAGATGAGTGGGACATTGCGAGAAAAGCGCGTAATAAATCGAGTCAAACCAGAGCGAAGAACGCAACGATTCAAGAATATAGAAATGCTTCTGGTATAGAGGCATTGATTGGGTATTTAACCTTGACTGGAGAGACTGACAGAGTAGATGAACTTATGAAACTTATAATTACAGATGGGAGTGAAGACATTTGACTGGTTCAGTAATTGCAGGACGTCATGCTGTTAGAGAACTACTGCGTACAGATGCAGATATAAACAAGGTATACGTTCAGGACACAGCAAACAAGCAACAGCTAAAAGAAATTTTAGATCTCGCTAAAGAGAGAAAGATTGTTGTTTCTATGGTGCCGAAAAATAAGATTGATGGCATGACTGAAGAACGTCATCAGGGTGTTGTGGCGATGGTTAGTGCGCATGAATATATGCCACTTGAGACCTTTTTAGAAAATGTTGAGGGGAAAACAGCAAATGTTATTATTTTAGATGGGCTTGAAGACCCGCATAACTTAGGGTCAATCATAAGAACTTGTGATGCTTCTGGTTTTGATGCGGTCATTATTCCTAAACGTCGTTCAGTACAATTGACAGATACAGTGGCAAAAACCTCCACAGGGGCGATTGAATATGTACCTGTAATTAGAGTGACTAATATCAACCAAACAATCGATACCTTAAAAGCGCATAACTTCTGGCTTGTTGGTACGGATGGAACAGGACAAACGGATTATCGTGAGATTAATGCTAAGGGGAACACTGCAGTAGTAATCGGTAGCGAAGGTGAAGGTATCAGTAAGAAGACGCTAGAGAAATGTGATTTTGTCGTTCGTATACCGATGGCAGGAGAAATAACGAGTTTAAATGCTTCGGTTTCAGCTGCACTTTTAATGTATGAGGTATACAGGCAGCAAAACCCACTTGGGCGTGGTTAATGTGCGTAAAAAAAGAAGGGTATTACTCGTCGATGGCTACAATTTAATTGGGGCAAATTCTGATTTATACCGTGAAGCGCAGATGTCTCTACAACTCGCAAGAGATAAAGTATTAAAGCTATTGAGCGAATACCAAGCAGTTCAGAATTATGAGATTATCTGCGTCTTTGATGCTTACGAGGTCAAAAGCAAAGAAGCCGTGATGGATTATTACGGTATTGAAGTGGTCTACACGAAAGAAAAAGAAACGGCAGACGAATTTATCGAAAGATTTGTCTATGATAATTACCATCCATTTCTATGTGATATCAGTGTAGTAACGAGTGACTTAACTGAACAAAATGCAATCTTTGCTTATGGAGCTTACCGAATCTCATCGAGAGAAATGTGGTTGAACTTGTCCGAGGCAGATAAAAATATTAGTAAAAGAATTAAGGCAATAAATGAAAAACTGCCTAGGACAAAATTGGATATTTCGGATGAAATACTTGCAGAAATGGAAAAACTGCGACGGGGAGAAAATTGACAACTTGAAGATATCCCCCCTCCAACTTATATTTAGGTTAACTAAAGGTTGGAGGGGAATCGATTGTATAGGATCAAGGTTTCTAGTCATTTAGTGTTGGAAAGGCGTACAAGTTACAAAGATAGTGATTTAGAAGATTTAGATAGAGCTGCTTGCCGTGTGAAGAACGGTGACTATGCTGCCTTTGATACAGTTGATAAACTGCTTAGGTCTCATATATTAAGAATGTCATTTAAATATGAAATAACGTCATATGATCGAGATGACCTGGTTCAAGATATGATGATCGAGGTGTTTATGATGTGTTTTAGATATGATTATGAACGCGGTCATTTTATGAACTATGCGCTTCGTTCTATACGTTTTAAAATGTATAACAAGATAGTGGTGAATCCTGGAGCATGGAACAGCTGGGAGCCATTACTTGAAACTATCTTTGATAGTACACATTCGGATGCATTAGCAGGTATTCATTTAAAGGAAAGGGCAGAAGACTACTTATCTGCTGTAGAAAGCTTATCCACTCGTGAAAAATACGTACTAAAACTTTTTTTTGAAAGATATTCCGTTCAAGAAATAGCGAGTATTTTAAAGTGTGGTCTAAAGTCTGTGAAAAACACAGTTCATCGGTTGAAAATAAAGTTTGGTGAGGTTGAAGATTTACACAGTATTGTTGACAACAACGCTTCAAATCGATATAGTATATTAGAATTGAAATGAGGATTTTAAGATGAAAATTGCACTGATTTGCAGTGAATGTGGGTCTCGTAACTACTCATTGAACAGACCAACCCACACAGAGAGACTCATCATGAAAAAGTTTTGCCCCAAATGCAATAAGCATACAACGCATAAGAGTTCTATATAGTTCAGGAGGAACGATTGATGAATAATAATAAGAACTTCTTCCAAAATGTCGTCAGCGAGATGAAAAAAGTCAGCTGGCCGACTGGTCAGGAAGTCGTCCGTTATACGACAACAGTTGTAGTGACAGTTGTATTTTTCTTAGTGTTTTTCTATGTGCTTGATCTGGGTATCACAGCACTAATTGATTTAATGTAATTTTAAAGGAGCGGTATAATGTCTCTAGACAAAGAGTGGTATGCAGTACATACTTATTCAGGCTATGAAAACAAAGTAAAAGCAAACTTAGAGGCGCGCCTCGAGTCAATGAATATGCAAGATCTAATTTTCCGTGTCGTTATTCCTGAAGAAGAGGAAACATCTATAAAAGATGGTAAGAAAAAGACGGCAATGAAGAAAACATTCCCTGGTTATGTTTTAGTAGAGCTCGTCATGACGGATGAGTCTTGGTATGTTGTTCGTAATACACCAGGAGTTACAGGTTTTGTTGGTTCACAAGGTGCGGGTAGTAAGCCAAACCCACTCTTACCAGAAGAAGTGAAATTTATCCTTCGTCAGATGGGTATGAGTGAGAAAATTGTGGATGTTGAGGTTGAAGTTGGTGAATCCATTAACATCGTTTCAGGACCGTTTAATAATCAAACGGGCGTGATTGAATCGATTGATGAGGAACGTTATAAGCTAACGGTACTTGTTGAGATGTTTGGTAGAGAGACACCGGTTGAAGTTGAATTTGATCAGATTGAAAAACTTTAATTTTACACTTGGAAATTACAGGTTAATATGCTATACTTTTATGGTCGCAAAATTGCGGCCATCTTTATTTGTATAAAGACTTATGAGTGGGAGGATGAAATCTAAACATCCTGTGACCACATCACGATTATGAGGAGGTGCAACATCGTGGCTAAAAAAGTTATTAATGTTGTGAAATTGCAAATCCCTGCAGGAAAGGCTAACCCGGCACCACCGGTAGGTCCAGCACTAGGGCAAGCAGGTGTAAATATCATGGGATTCTGTAAAGAATTCAATGCGCGTACACAAGAGCAAGCAGGTTTAATTATCCCTGTTGAAATTTCAGTATTTGAAGATCGCTCATTCACATTCATCACAAAAACTCCACCAGCAGCAGTTTTACTTAAAAAAGCAGCTGGTACTGAAAAAGGTTCTGGAGAGCCTAACAAGAACAAAGTAGCAACTGTTACAGAAGCTCAAGTTCGTGAAATCGCAGAAACGAAAATGGAAGACCTAAACGCGGCAACTGTTGAAGCAGCAATGCGTATGGTTGAAGGTACAGCACGAAGCATGGGCTTCACTGTCGAAAAATAATAAGTATTAATACGGTCGTGGGAGGATTAACCCCGCTATAACCACAAGGAGGAATATAAATGGCTAAAAGAGGTAAAAAGTATCAAGCTGCTCTAGAAAAGTTTGATCAAAACTCTACATTTTCAATTGAAGAAGCAGTCAAGCTTGCAAAAGAAACTTCTATTGTAAACTTTGACGCTTCAGTTGATGTTGCATTCCGTCTAGGTATTGATACGCGCAAAAATGATCAACAGATCCGTGGTGCACTAGTACTTCCACACGGTACTGGTAAAACACAGCGTGTATTAGTATTTGCGAAAGGCGACAAAGCAAAAGAAGCAGAAGCAGCAGGCGCTGACTACGTTGGTGAAGCTGAGCTAGCACAAAAAATTAACGGTGGATGGTTTGATTTCGACGTTATCGTTGCAACACCGGACATGATGGGTGAAGTTGGTAAACTTGGTCGCGTATTAGGACCTAAAGGTTTAATGCCTAACCCTAAAACTGGTACAGTAACGATGGACGTGACTAAAGCAGTTGAAGAAATCAAGGCTGGTAAAGTTGAATACCGTGCTGAAAAAGCAGGTATTGTTCACGTTGGGATCGGTAAAGTTTCATTCTCTGATGAGCAACTTGTAGACAACTTTAAAGCTGTTCACGATATTTTAGAAAAAGCTAAACCATCTTCTTCTAAAGGTGTTTACTTTAAATCTGTTACAGTTTCAAGCACAATGGGCCCTGGCGTTACAGTAGACCCTAATGTAATTAGAACTGTTTGAAAATAAATATTGACAAGTGTAGGTATACGAGGTATATTTACACTTGTAAATTTTAAAGATTACCTAAGACAGCAGGAGCTTTTATAGCTTAATAACTTTCCTGCCGAGGCAAATAAAACGACTTGAATTATATTTTCATATATTCGAGCACTTTTTGCCGCTGGTAAAAGGTGCTTTTTTATTTGCTCCAGACAAAAATTATGGAGGTGTAACGACATGTCAAACATCATTGAACAAAAACAGCAACACGTTGAAATGATTACTGAACAACTTAAAAACTCAGTTTCTACTATTCTTGTAGATTACCGTGGTTTATCAGTTTCAGAAGTCACAGAATTACGTAAACAATTACGTGAAGCTGGCGTTGAATTCAAAGTTTACAAAAACACAATGACTCGCCGTGCGGCTGATGCATTGGAACTTTCTGAACTTAACGAATTCCTAGTTGGACCAAGTGCATTAGCATTCTCTAATGAAGATGTTATCGCTCCAGCTAAAATCATTAACAACTTTGCTAAAGAGCACGAAGCTTTAGAGATTAAAGCGGGTGTCATCGAAGGCAGCTATGTACCTGTTGAAGATGTAAAAGCTATCGCATCTCTTCCATCAAGAGATGGCCTACTTTCTATGCTTCTTTCAGTGCTACAAGCACCAGTACGAAACTTCGCTTATGCAGTTAAAGCAGTCGGTGAAGACAAAGAGAACGAAAACAACGAAGCTTAATTTAAGCTAAAAACCAATTATAAAATGGAGGAAAATAATCATGGCTAACATTGAAACAATCATTGAGAGCATTAAAGAAATGACAGTTTTAGAATTAAACGATTTAGTTAAAGCAATTGAAGAAGAATTTGGCGTAACAGCGGCTGCTCCTGTAGCAGCAGCAGGTGGCGGAGAAGCTGCTGCAGCTGAAGAAAAATCTGAATTTGACGTTGAACTTACAGATGCAGGTTCATCTAAGATTAAAGTAATCAAAGTAGTTCGTGAAGCGACTGGTCTTGGACTTAAAGACGCTAAAGAACTTGTTGACAACGCACCTAAAGTTGTTAAAGAAGGTCTTTCTAAAGAAGACGCTGAAGCACTTAAAGCTCAACTTGAAGAAGTTGGCGCTGGTGTAGAACTTAAATAGTATCTATAATTTTTGTCGCAAAAAGTCTCCGCAAACTTAGTTTAGCGGAGACTTTTTTCTGATTGGAGGAAATTTATTTGTCACATTATTATACGACAGATGACACGCCACATGAGTATGGTGAAACAACCTTCGATTTTAACGATTATACTTACCGCTTTAAAACTGACCGCGGTGTATTTTCTAAAAATAATGTTGATTACGGTAGTGCCTTACTTATTAAAACCGTAGTTGACACTTATCAAGGCGATGGAAGTTTTATCGATATGGGCGCAGGTTATGGTCCGATCGGAATTGTAATCGGTCGTGAATTAGGTATGCATCCCATTATGGTTGAAGTGAATAAGGATGCAGCAGACCTTGCAGATGAGAATGCCAAAAGAGCGGGAATCTCAGTGAATGTGATGAGCCGTCATGACTTTGATGAGTCAAATATTGATACCTCTCTTTATGTTACGAATCCGCCATTTAGAGCGGGGAAAGATGTGGTCTTAGAAATCTTAAGAGATGCATATGAACGCTTGACCTTAGACGGTGCAATCTATATGGTTGTCCAGAAGAAGCAAGGTATGGCATCATATAAGAAATACTTGCAATCGACTTTTGGTAATGTGCAGATTGTTGTTAAAGATAAAGGGTATTATATATTGAAAAGCATTAAATAAAATATAAAGAATATTTGACTTGACAAATTGTCTGTGTTATTCTTATAGAATGTTAAATTAATATCAATAAGTATGTACTTTTCTGTACATTTGTTGAATGGAGCGTTTAAAAAAGTGTCCAGTTTAATAGAAAATGGGGTTGAATACGATTCCGTTTTCTTTTTGTCTTTACAATGAATAGGGTGCGGACTTAAACGCCATTATAGTTTACGCAAATATTATTAGGGGTGAATCTGTCGATGAGTCAATTGATTCAGTATGGAAGACATGCACAACGTAGAAGTTATGCGCGTATCGAAGAGAAGTTGGAACTACCTAACTTAATTGAGATTCAGACGAAATCGTACGAGTGGTTCCTGGAAACGGGTTTAATCGAAATGTTTAAAGATATTTCTCCGGTAGAAGATTTTACTGGTAATATGTCTTTACAATTTGTCGATTATAAACTTGGCGAGCCGAAGTATAACGAAGAAGAAGCGAAAGACCACGATGCGACTTACTCAGCTCCGCTGAGAGTTAAAGTTCGCTTAGTCATCAAAGAAACCGGCGAAGTAAAAGAGCAGGATGTATTTATGGGAGATTTCCCGTTGATGACGGATACAGGTACTTTTATTATAAATGGTGCTGAACGTGTTATCGTTTCACAATTAGTAAGAAGCCCATCTGTATACTTCTCCGAGAAGTTTGACAAGAACGGTAAATTAAACTTCGGAGCAACTGTCATCCCTAACCGAGGCGCTTGGCTCGAGTATGAAATCGATGCTAAAGATGTCGTATACGTAAGAATAGACCGCACGCGTAAATTGCCAATTACAGTATTATTACGTGCCCTAGGCTTTCAAACAGATGAAGAAATCATCAACCTTCTTGGCGACAACGAATACCTTCGTAATACGCTAGAGAAAGACACGACAGAAACAGTAGATCAAGCACTTTTAGAAATATATGAAAGATTACGTCCGGGTGAACCACCTACAGTGGAAAACGCACGTAATTTATTATACTCAAGATTCTTTGATCCAAAACGTTATGATTTAGCGAATGTGGGTCGTTATAAGATGAATAAAAAACTTCACCTAAAACACCGCTTGTTTAACCAAGTGCTCACTGAGCCAATCGTTGACAGCGAAACAGGTGAAATCATTGCAGAGGCAGGTTCAACAATCGATCGTCGTACTTTAGATGCGATTATGGACCAGTTAGAATCTACAGCGAACTTGAAGACTTACCACTTAGAGCAGGGGTTACTTGATGAGCCTGTAGAAGTTCAATCAATAAAAGTACGTTCTCATAATAACGAAGAAACATCGACGACGGTAATCGGTAACGCATTCCCAGATGTTGAAGTTAAATCAATTACACCATCTGACATTGTGTCTTCAATGAGTTACTTCTTTAACTTATTAGAAGGCGTTGGACAGACTGACGATATCGACCACTTAGGTAACCGTCGTTTACGTTCTGTTGGTGAATTGTTACAAAACCAATTCCGTATTGGGGTTTCTCGTATGGAACGTGTGGTTCGTGAAAGAATGTCTATTCAAGACACTGAAACTGTCACACCACAACAATTAATTAATATCCGTCCAGTAATTGCATCTATTAAAGAGTTCTTTGGTAGTTCACAGTTATCTCAGTTCATGGACCAAACAAACCCACTTGCAGAGTTGACGCACAAACGTCGTTTATCTGCATTAGGGCCTGGTGGTTTAACACGTGAACGTGCTGGTATGGAAGTGCGTGACGTTCACTATTCTCACTATGGACGCATGTGTCCGATTGAAACACCAGAGGGACCAAACATTGGTTTGATCAACACTTTATCAAGTTATGCTAGAGTGAACGACTTTGGTTTTATCGAAACTCCTTATAGAAGAGTAGACCCTGAAACAAACAGAGTAACGAACCAAATCGACTACTTAACAGCAGACGAAGAAGATAGTTACGTTGTTGCACAGGCGAATGCACCATTAAATGAAGATGGTAGTTTCACTAATGAAGAAGTAATTTGTCGTTTCCGTGGTAATAACACGCAAATGGACCGTGAGCGTATGGACTACATGGACGTTTCACCTAAGCAGGTTGTTTCTGCAGCGACGGCTTGTATTCCGTTCCTAGAAAACGATGACTCAAACCGTGCCTTGATGGGTGCAAACATGCAACGTCAAGCTGTACCATTATTAAATCCTGAATCACCGTTCATTGGTACAGGTATGGAGCACGTATCTGCACGTGACTCTGGTGCTGCGGTCGTTTCTCGTTACAAAGGACGCGTTGAACATGTTGAAGCAAAAGAAGTTCATGTTCGTCGTATCGAAGAGAAGAATGGTAAAGAAGTAGAAACTGAAAAAGACGTTTATAGAATGTCTAAATTCATTCGTTCAAATGCGGGAACTTGTTACAACCAAAAACCAATCGTTGAAGAAGGAAATATCGTAACAAAAGGCGAAATCTTAGCAGATGGTCCATCGATGGACAAGGGTGAGATGGCGCTTGGACGTAACGTTGTTGTCGGCTTCATGACTTGGGATGGTTATAACTATGAGGATGCCGTAATCATGAGCGAACGCTTAGTTAAACAAGATGTTTACACATCAATTCATATTGAAGAATATGAGTCGGAATCAAGAGATACTAAGCTTGGACCAGAAGAAATTACGAGAGATATCCCTAACGTTTCAGACAGTGCGCTGAAAAAACTTGATGACCGCGGTATTGTATATATTGGTGCGGAAGTTAATGATGGAGATATCTTAGTTGGTAAAGTTACGCCAAAAGGTGTGACTGAATTAACTGCTGAAGAACGTTTACTACATGCAATATTCGGAGAGAAAGCGCGTGAAGTTAGAGACACGTCTCTACGTGTACCTCACGGTGCTGGTGGTATTGTTCTAGATGTTAAAGTATTTAACCGTGAAGATGGTGACGAATTATCTCCAGGTGTTAACCAACTTGTACGCGTTTATATCGTTCAGAAGAGAAAGATTTCTGAAGGGGATAAAATGTGTGGACGTCACGGTAACAAAGGTGTTATTTCAAAAATCCTTCCAGAAGAAGATATGCCTTACTTACCAGACGGCACGCCAATCGACATCATGCTTAACCCACTCGGTGTTCCATCACGTATGAACATCGGTCAGGTGCTAGAACTACATCTTGGTATGGCTGCTCGTGCGATGGGCTTAAGAATGGCGTCACCAGTATTCGATGGTGCAAATGAGGAAGATGTATGGTCAACAATGGAAGAAGCAGGACTTGCACGTGATGGTAAGACCGTTCTATATGATGGCCGTACAGGTGAACCATTTGAAAACCGTATCTCTGTTGGTGTGATGTATATGCTTAAACTTGCACACATGGTTGACGATAAACTTCACGCAAGAAGTACTGGACCATACTCACTCGTTACACAACAACCACTTGGTGGTAAAGCACAATTTGGTGGACAACGTTTCGGTGAGATGGAAGTTTGGGCACTTGAAGCATACGGTGCTGCATATACACTCCAAGAGATCTTAACTGTTAAATCTGATGATACTGTCGGACGTGTTAAGACATATGAATCAATCGTTAAAGGTGAAAACCTTCCTAAACCAGGTGTCCCTGAGTCATTCAGAGTATTGATGAAAGAACTTCAAAGTCTGGGCTTAGATGTAAGCATCATGGATGAAAACGATGAGGAAATTGAACTACGCGATACTGATGAAGACGATATTCCGAATCAACCGGCTCAACCGGTCAAAGAAACAGACGCTGCTGCTAACGAAAATGTTACTGAATAGTAACGTTCTGAGCTTCGAGAAAACTGAGGGAGGAAAGCTCATTGATAGATGTAAACAGATTTAAATATATGAAAATAGGTTTAGCATCACCTGAAAAAATTCGTTCTTGGTCATTCGGTGAGGTCAAAAAACCGGAAACAATTAACTATAGAACATTAAAACCTGAACGTGATGGTTTATTCTGCGAAAAAATCTTTGGTCCTACTAAAGATTGGGAATGTAGCTGTGGTAAATACAAACGCGTTAGATATAAAGGCATGGTATGTGACCGTTGTGGTGTAGAAGTGACACGCGCTAAAGTAAGACGTGAAAGAATGGGGCACATTGAACTTGCAGCTCCAGTTACTCATATTTGGTATTTCAAAGGAATACCATCACGTATGGGACTATTACTTGATATGTCTCCGCGTTCTTTAGAGGAAATTATTTATTTTGCGTCATATACTGTTATTAAACCAGGTCCAACAGGCCTAGAACCTAAACAACTGCTAAGTGAACGCGAATACCGTGAATACTACGATAAGTTCGGTAATACTTTCACTGCTAAAATGGGTGCTGAAGCAATCAAGGAACTCTTACAACAAGTTGATCTAGGATCTGAACTAGAGATGCTTAGAAAAGAACTTGAAACTGCAACAGGTCAGCGCCTAACAAGAGCGATCAAACGGCTAGAAGTGGTGGAAGCATTCCGCCACTCTGGTAATGATCCTTCTTGGATGATTTTAGATGTCCTACCAATTATTCCACCGGAAATTCGTCCGATGGTTCAATTAGATGGTGGACGATTTGCCACAAGTGATTTAAACGACCTTTATCGTCGTGTAATCAACCGTAATAATCGTTTGAAACGTCTACTTGATTTAGGAGCACCTGGAATTATCGTGCAAAATGAAAAACGTATGTTACAAGAAGCTGTCGATGCTCTAATCGATAATGGTCGTCGTGGCCGTCCTGTAACAGGACCAGGTAACCGTCCATTGAAATCACTATCTCACATGCTTAAAGGTAAGCAAGGTCGTTTCCGTCAGAACTTACTTGGTAAACGTGTCGACTATTCTGGTCGTTCGGTTATCGTCGTTGGTCCTGGACTGAAAATGTATCAGTGTGGTTTACCTAAGGAAATGGCACTTGAGCTATTTAAGCCATTCGTAATGAAAGAGCTAGTTAAGCGTGAGCTTGCAACTAACATTAAGAATGCCAAAGGTAAAATCGAGCGCATGGAAAATGAAGTTTGGGATGTACTTGAAGATGTCATCACAGAACATCCAGTACTCCTTAACCGTGCACCGACACTTCACCGTTTAGGTATCCAAGCCTTCGAAGCGACACTAGTAGAAGGACGTGCGATTCGCCTTCACCCACTAGTAACAACAGCATATAACGCTGACTTTGATGGAGACCAAATGGCTGTACACGTACCACTTTCTAAAGAAGCACAAGCAGAGGCACGTATGTTGATGCTTGCTGCACAAAACATTCTTAACCCGAAAGATGGTAAACCAGTCGTTACACCTTCACAGGATATGGTCCTAGGTAACTACTACCTAACATTAGAACGTGAAGCGACTAAAAATGAGGGGCACATCTTCAAGAGCATTGAAGAGGTCATTATGAGTTACCAAAATGGTTACACTTCACTGCACACTCGTATTGGTATCCATACTAAGGATATGCCTGTAGAGAAAGTGTCTGAAGAGAACAAAGGTAAAATTTTAATGACAACTGTTGGTAAGGTAATCTTTAACCAGATTATGCCACCTTCATTCCCTTATATAAATGAACCGACTAAGGATAACTTAGAACGTAAAACTCCAGATAAGTACTTTATTGCTGCGAGTGACTTAAGTGAGGAAGGCTTAATCGAGAAGATTACAGAAATGCCACTTGTTGATCCGTTCAACAAAAAATTCCTTGGACAAGTTATTGCAGAAGTGTTTAATAAGTTCCACATTACTGAAACTTCAGTGATGCTCGACTTGATGAAAGACTTAGGCTTCAAGTACTCTGCTAAAGCAGGTATTACAGTTGGGGTATCTGATATTGTGGTACTTCCAGACAAACAGGTCATCATCGACGAAACTGAAGAAAAAGTTGAGAAAGTTCAAAAGCAATTCTCACGTGGTCTTATCACTGAAGAAGAGCGCTACAATGCAGTTATTGAGCTTTGGACTAAGGCGAAAGATGTTATCCAAGATAAGTTGATGTCATCACTTGACCGTCTAAACCCAATATTCATGATGAGTGACTCAGGTGCCCGTGGTAACGCATCTAACTTTACTCAACTTGCTGGTATGCGTGGTCTAATGGCCAACCCATCTGGTGAGATCATTGAGTTACCAATCAAATCAAGTTTCCGTGAGGGACTTACAGTACTCGAGTACTTTATCTCTACACACGGTGCGCGTAAAGGTCTTGCCGATACAGCACTGAAAACTGCCGATTCTGGTTATCTGACTCGTCGTCTTGTAGATGTTGCTCAAGATGTTATTGTTCGTGAAGAAGATTGTGGCACAGATAAAGGACTTCATGTATCTGCCTTGATGGAAGGTACTGAGTTAATCGAACCACTACTTGACCGTCTAGAAGGACGTTACACGAAAGAAACAGTTAGACACCCAGAAACTGATGAAGTGATCATTGGCGTTAATGAATTAATTACTCAAGATATCGCTAAAGAAATTGTTAACAGTGGTATCGAACAAGTATATATCCGCTCAGCATTTACATGTAACACGCGTCATGGTGTATGTGAACGTTGTTACGGTAAGAACCTTGCTACAGGTGAAAAAGTTGAAGTTGGGGAAGCAGTTGGTACAATTGCTGCTCAATCAATCGGTGAGCCTGGTACACAGCTTACAATGCGTACATTCCACACAGGTGGGGTAGCAGGTAGCGATATTACACAAGGTCTTCCACGTATCCAAGAATTATTTGAAGCGCGTAATCCTAAAGGGCAAGCGCAGATTTCAGAAATTCACGGTACTGTAACTGACATTGAAATCGTTAAAGACCGTCAACAAGAAGTTAAAGTTAAAGGTGAACACGAAACTCGTACGTACAATGTACCAGGTGCAGCACGTCTCCTCGTTGAAATTGGAGATAAAGTTGAACCAGGTGGCGTATTAAACGAAGGTTCAATCGAACCTAAATCATTACTTCAAGTTGCCGGGTTAAATACAACTCAAGAGTATCTGTTGAAAGAAGTACAAAAAGTATACCGCATGCAAGGGGTAGAAATTGGCGATAAACACGTTGAAGTTATGGTTCGTCAAATGTTACGTAAAGTACGTATCATAGATGCCGGAGATACTAACTTATTGCCAGGTGCTTTAGTGGAAATTCACCAATTTACAGATGCGAACAAGGAAATCTTTAAACAAAGAAAACGTCCTGCCACTGCAAAACCTGTATTACTCGGAATCACGAAAGCGTCTCTTGAAACTGAAAGCTTCTTATCAGCTGCCAGCTTCCAAGAAACAACTCGTGTACTTACAGATGCAGCAATTAAAGGTAAGCGAGATGATCTTCTCGGGCTTAAAGAGAACGTCATTATCGGTAAGCTGATCCCTGCAGGTACAGGTATGACAAATTATAAAGATGTTGATATTTCAGTAGCTGATGAAACTATCGCTGAAGAAGATTTCGTCTTAACTGAAGACTAATTCTACAGAGTTAGATGGTAAGAACTTATGGGTCAAGTTCTTATGAAAATGATTATATAGAGCGGAACCTCAACGTCGAGGTTCCGTTCTTGTTTTATTAAAATTGGAACTCGACTAGTTTTGTATAGTGCTCTATGTTATTATGTTTTATGTGTCTAAGAGCATTAACTTTTTCACTGTGAATGCTTGACACATTTCTTTTGGAAATGGTATTATTGTTAAGGTTACTTTAAGAGGGGACTAATGCGCCTTTTTTAAAGGAGACAAAGTGTATTTTTGTAAGATTGTTATCTTACAGATTTTTTATACTCAAAAAATGAACCACCTGGATGTGTGGATTAAGTTACGAGAGGAGGACATTCAAAGATGCCAACTATTAATCAGTTGATTAGAAAGTCACGTACTACTAAAACGCAAAAATCTGACTCACCTGCATTAAACAGAGGTTTCAACAGTCTCAAAAAGCGTGTAACTAACGAAGCTGCGCCACATAAACGCGGTGTTTGTACACGTGTAGGTACTATGACACCTAAGAAACCAAACTCTGCATTACGTAAATATGCTCGTGTAAGATTATCAAATAACGTCGAAGTTAACGCGTATATCCCTGGAATTGGTCACAACCTACAAGAACACAGTGTTGTACTTATCCGTGGAGGTCGTGTAAAAGACTTACCTGGTGTGCGCTACCACATCGTTCGTGGTGCTTTAGATACTTCAGGTGTTGAAGGGCGTAAACAAAGCCGTTCACACTACGGTGCTAAAAAACCTAAAGAAGAGAAGAAATAATCTCGCTTTAGATGTGAATTTTAAATATAAATAATGATAAAATAAAAATTGGAAGGAGGATAATTATGCCACGTAAAGGTCCTGTACCAAAGAGAGATGTTCTACCGGATCCGATTCACAACTCTAAGCTTGTGACTAAACTCATCAACAAGATGATGGTTGACGGTAAACGAGGAACTTCACAAAAAATTCTTTATAATGCATTCGATATCGTACAAGAACGTTCTGGTAAAGATGCAATGGAGGTTTTTGACGAAGCAATTGAAAATATTATGCCACTTCTTGAAGTTAAAGCACGCCGTGTTGGTGGGTCTAACTACCAAGTACCGGTTGAAGTTCGTCCAGAACGCCGTACTACTCTAAGCTTACGTTGGCTTGTGAACTACGCACGTCTGCGTGGGGAAAAGACAATGGAAGAGAGACTAGCTAACGAAATTCTTGATGCTGCTAACAACACAGGTGGAGCAGTTAAAAAACGCGAAGAAAGTCATAAAATGGCTGAAGCTAACAGAGCATTTGCACACTACCGTTGGTAGTATGCTAAGTTCTTTAGTATATAAATCTAATCCATTCCTGGAAGGAGCAAAGAATACTCATGGCAAGACCATTCACTTTAGAGAAAACGCGTAATATCGGTATCATGGCACACATCGATGCAGGTAAAACTACGACGACTGAACGTATTCTTTATTACACAGGACGTATCCACAAATTAGGTGAAACGCACGAAGGTGCATCACAAATGGACTGGATGGAGCAGGAGCAAGAACGTGGTATTACTATCACATCTGCTGCAACTACAGCTCAGTGGGACGGCCACCGTGTAAACATTATCGATACTCCTGGACACGTAGACTTCACTGTTGAAGTTGAACGTTCACTTCGTGTACTCGATAGTGCGGTAACAGTACTTGATGCACAATCAGGTGTTGAACCACAAACAGAAACAGTTTGGCGCCAAGCGACAACTTACGGCGTACCAAGACTAGTATTCGTCAACAAAATGGACAAGATCGGTGCAGACTTCCAGTATTCAGTAGGCACGATCAAAGACCGTTTACAAGCGAATGCACACCCAATTCAGTTACCAATCGGATCTGAGGATGATTTCAGAGGGATTATTGACCTTGTTGAAATGAAAGCAATCCTATACAGTAACGACTTAGGTACTGATATTGAAATTACAGAAATCCCTGCAGAATTCGCAGATGAAGCAGCAGAAGCTAGAGAATCTCTTATCGAAGGTTTAGCAGATGTCAACGAAGACGTCATGGAAAAATACCTAGGTGGAGAAGACCTATCTGTAGATGAGCTTAAAGCAGCAATTCGTAAAGCGACTTGTGATGTTGAGTTCTACCCTGCACTTTGTGGTACTGCATTTAAAAATAAAGGTGTTCAATTACTATTAAATGCAGTAATCGACTACCTACCATCACCATTAGATGTTAAACCAATCGTTGGTCATAAAACTGACGATGAGGAAGAAGAGTACATTGCTCGTCCTGACGATTCAGAACCATTCGCAGCACTTGCATTTAAAGTTATGACAGATCCATTCGTTGGTAAATTAACTTTCTTCCGTGTTTACTCTGGTACACTAGACGCTGGTTCTTATGTACAGAACACTACTAAAGATAAGCGTGAACGTGTTGGACGTATCTTACAGATGCACGCCAACTCACGTGAAGAAATCTCAACTGTTTACTCAGGAGATATCGCAGCTGCAGTAGGTCTTAAAGATACTGGTACTGGTGATACGCTTACACAAGAGAAACTTGATATTGTACTTGAATCTATGGAATTCCCTGAGCCGGTTATTCACTTATCGGTTGAGCCGAAGTCTAAGAGTGACCAAGACAAGTTAACAACTGCTCTTGTTAAGTTACAAGAAGAGGACCCGACTTTCACAGCACGTACTGATAAGGAAACTGGACAAGTTATTATCGGTGGTATGGGTGAGCTTCACCTAGACGTACTTGTTGACCGTATGAAACGTGAATTCAAAGTTGAATGTAACGTTGGTGCGCCAATGGTATCATACCGTGAAACATTTACAGTGCCTGCACAGGTTCAAGGTAAATTCTCACGTCAGTCTGGTGGTCGTGGTCAATACGGTGATGTTCACATCGAATTCACTCCAAACGAACAAGGTGGCGGTTTCGAATTCGAAAACGCAATCGTTGGTGGGGTAGTTCCACGTGAATACATTCCATCTGTTGAAGCTGGACTTGTAGACTCAATGGAAAACGGTGTAATTGCTGGTTATCCATTAGTAGACGTTAAAGCTAGACTTTACGATGGATCTTACCACGATGTCGACTCTTCTGAGATGGCCTTTAAAGTAGCTGCATCATTAGCGCTTAAAGAAGCAGCTAAAGTGTGTAAACCAGTTCTTTTAGAGCCAATGATGAAAGTTGAAATCGTAATGCCTGAGGAGTACTTAGGAGACATTATGGGTGACGTAACAAGTCGTCGTGGACGTGTTGAAGGTATGAACGCGCGTGGTAACGCACAAGTTGTTAACGCATTCGTTCCACTTTCTGAAATGTTCGGTTATGCGACTGCACTACGTTCTAACACTCAAGGTCGCGGTACTTATACTATGGTATTTGATCACTATGAAGAAGTGCCTAAGTCAGTATCAGAAGAAATCATCAAGAAAAACACTGGTGCTTAATTCATATACTTGATTTTTTTAAGCAAATGCTTTATAAGTGTTGTAAGAAAGACTCCAAAGGTGGGTTACCCCACCTTGGGTTTTAAATAAAAAATAATGTTATATATAAGGAGAGGTATTTTACAATGGCTAAAGAAAAATTTGACCGTTCGAAAACACATGCCAACATTGGTACAATTGGTCACGTTGACCACGGTAAAACAACTTTAACAGCAGCAATCGCAACTGTACTTTCTAAGCACGGTGACGGTGTAGCTCAAAGTTACGACATGATCGATAACGCACCAGAAGAAAAAGAGCGTGGTATCACAATCAACACGTCTCACATCGAATACGAAACAGCAAAACGTCACTATGCACACGTTGACTGCCCAGGTCACGCTGACTATGTAAAAAACATGATCACTGGTGCTGCACAAATGGACGGCGGTATCTTAGTAGTATCTGCTGCAGATGGCCCAATGCCTCAAACTCGTGAGCACATCTTACTTTCACGTAACGTAGGTGTTCCGGCATTAGTAGTATTCTTAAACAAAGTTGACATGGTTGACGATGAAGAATTACTAGAATTAGTTGAAATGGAAGTTCGTGAATTACTTTCTGAGTATGACTTCCCTGGAGATGACATTCCTGTAATCGCTGGTTCAGCACTTAAAGCTCTTGAAGGCGATGCTGACTACGAGCAAAAAATTCTTGATCTTATGAACGCAGTTGATGAGTACATTCCAACTCCAGAACGTGACTCTGACAAACCATTCATGATGCCTGTTGAGGACGTATTCTCAATTACAGGTCGTGGTACAGTTGCAACTGGTCGTGTTGAGCGTGGACAAATCAAAGTCGGTGAAGAAATCGAAATTATCGGTATCACTGAAGAGTCTAAGAAAACAACTGTTACAGGTGTTGAAATGTTCCGTAAGCTTCTTGACTATGCAGAAGCTGGTGACAACATTGGTGCCCTTCTACGTGGTGTATCACGTGAAGACATCCAACGTGGTCAAGTTTTAGCAGCTCCTGGTTCAATCACACCACACACAAACTTCAAAGCAGAAGTTTACGTTCTTTCAAAAGACGAAGGTGGACGTCACACTCCATTCTTCACTAACTACCGTCCTCAGTTCTACTTCCGTACAACTGACGTAACTGGTGTAGTTAACCTTCCAGAAGGAACTGAAATGGTTATGCCTGGAGACAACGTTGAAATGACAGTAGAACTTATTTCACCAATCGCTATTGAAGACGGTACTCGTTTCTCAATCCGTGAAGGTGGACGTACTGTAGGATCAGGCGTTGTAACTGAAATCATTAAATAATAATTTTTTGATATAAGAAAAGCTGAGATCAAATGATCTCAGCTTTTTTGTGTTTATTTCTTATTAAAGTTAAGTACAGCTTTTAACATAGTTTCTACACCTGTCTTCATTCCATCTTCATCGATATCAAAATGAGGATGGTGATGAGGTGTATCAGCTTTCTTATCACTATTTCTCACGCCAGTATAGAAGTAACATCCTGGTCGATTTTCTGCAAAATACGAAAAGTCTTCTCCTCCCATGGCAGGACCTACTTCTTCAACATCCTTAACATAAAATGAATCTTCTCTTACATTATCGATGACGTAATCAAGTAGCTCGTGATCGTTTTTTAATGAAGGGTAACCGTATGTGATTTCAATGTCGGCATGAACATTAAAACTTGCGCTGATTCCCATACATAGTTGCTCTAGTCTCTCTGCAACAATTTGTCTAACTTCTTCAGTGAACGTTCTGAAAGTACCTTTTATTTCTGCTTTACCAGGTATGACATTAAAGACAGAACCTGCATTATAGGCGCCTATAGAAACTACAGCAGAATCCAATGGACTGACTGATCTTGAGACAATAGTCTGTATCTGTTGAATAAGGGATGCTGATGCAATAATTGGATCTTTTGTAACTTGTGGGGTTGCACCGTGACCACCTAGTCCATTGACAACAATTTTAAAGGAGTCTGCATTTGCGTACATCGTGTCGTAGTTATATTTAATTGTACCGACAGGGAACTTTGTAGAAACATGTGTGCCAATGACATAGTCAACATTTTCTAAGGCACCATCTTCAATCATTGCTTTTGCACCGCCTGGTAGTAACTCCTCAGCATGTTGATGAAGGAATACTACATTGACAGGCAACTCCTCCTTATGCGCTGATAACACTTTTGCCATTGTAATCAGCATCGCTGTGTGCGCATCATGCCCACATGCATGCATGACACCAGGCGTTTTAGAACGGTAGGGTACATCTTTTTCATCCTGTATTGGTAGGGCGTCAAAATCTGCACGAATCGCAACTGTTTCGTAAGAATCATTTACTTGAAGACGTGCGACAATACCATTACCCCCAACATTCTCTCTAATATCTATGCCAAGATCTTTAATCTGTTCGTAAATCCATGCTTTAGTATTTTCTTCTTGGAAGGATACTTCTGGATATTGGTGCATATATCTACGAAGTTCTACCATTGACTCGAAATTATCATCTATGACTTTTTTAATGTCCATTATTGTGACTCCTTTTCAAAATAGGTAAATACAGATTCAAGCATGACACTGACTGCATTCATCATCCCTTTTTCATCGATATCGAAGTGGCCATGATGGTGAGGGAAGTCTGCCTTAAAACTAGAGTTTTTAACACCCGTATAGAAAAATGTACCTGGAACTTTTTGTAGGTAGTAAGAAAAGTCTTCACCACCAAGGTCTGGTTCTAGACGAATGGTTTCAGATACAGTACTGATTTTATTTGCACTCTTAACGACTATATCAGTCATTTCATCATCATTAACGACTGGTGGATAGCCTCTCATATAGTCCAAATCATATGAAACCCCCGTAGTTCTAACGAGTCCTTCCAAAGTGTTATTCAACTCAGTAATCATTAAATCCTGCATGTCATGGTTGAAGGTACGAATTGTTCCACCAATTGTGACTTCATCTGGGATGATATTGTGTTGACTGCCAGCATTAAACATTGTAATCGATAAAACAACTGAATCCATTGCATTGGATTTTCTTGTGACTGCATATTGAAGTTGGTTGCAGAGTGAGATGCCGGCAGCTACTGGATCAATTGCATTATGTGGACGGGACGCATGCCCGCCCAGACCTTTGAGTTTAATGGTGAAGTCATCGGGCATGCCTGTTGCTGTACCATATTTGTAGCCGACCTTTCCAACATCAAGAGACGTAGTAACATGTGTTCCGAATATTGCATCCACGTTTTCAAGACAGCCATCAGCAATCATTTGAATGGCACCACCAGGATCAACTTCTTCCGCATGTTGGTGTATGAAGACAATATTGCCTTTTAATTGATCTTTCATACTGCTTAAAATCCTTGCGGCCGTTAAGACAATGGCAGTATGTGCATCATGCCCACAGGCGTGCATAACACCTGGAACAGTGGACTTGTATGGTGTGTCCTTTAAGTCTTGAATTGGTAAGGCATCAAAGTCTGCCCGAAGTGCGACCGTAGGTAGTGATTCATCGACAATCAACTTACCGACGACCCCGCGGCCACCGACACCTTCCTGAACTTCTATACCGAGTCCTCTTAGATACTCTGCGATGTAGGCCGGTGTATGGACTTCTTGAAAGGACAGTTCGGGGTACATATGCAGATGACGACGGATTTTTACCGTTTCATTGAAATGCGATTTAACCTGAGATTCAATTTGTTTTAGTTCCATTCAATCACCGACTCTAATTCAAGAATTTTCATGAACATCATCAGCGCACTTTCTAAACCATCTTCATCTAAATCGAACATATCTGTGTGGTGGGCATGACGAGAGTTTTTGTCGATGTTTCCCGTACCTGTGTAGAAGAAGGCACCTGGTTTTTCCAAAATATAATAAGAGAAATCTTCACCAATCATTAATGGATCTGCTTCTTTATACGGTAAATCGAGTGATTTTGCTGCAGCTTCGATAACTTTAGCTTCTTCCTCATGATTAATGACTGCTGGGTAACCGAATACGTAGTCCATGTTATAGGTTGCCCCGCGTTTTTTGGTCGTATGCTCGACTTCAGCTTTAAAAATCTCATATATTTTTTCTTTTACTTCTTGTTTAAACGTTCTCACCGTTCCGATGACACGTACTGTATCAGGAATGACATTAAAAGCATCTCCACCTTGGACACTACCTACTGTCACGACTGCATTGTCGATAGCAGAGATTTGTCTAGATACAGCTGTTTGGAGATTGGTGATGAGTTCAGCAGCAACCACAATTGGATCCACAGTCGTATCTGGATAAGCAGCGTGACCACCAGAACCTTTAATAGTGATGTAGAATCCATCTGGACTGGCAATTAAGGCACCTGGACGTGTTTGAATTTCATTGGTATCAAATTGACTCCAGTAGTGTTGGCCGTATACTTTATCTACACCTTCTAAGGCACCATCATTGGTCATAGCCATGGCACCACCAGGTTGTTCTTCCTCGCCGTATTGGAAGATAAAGGACACAGTCCCCTTTAAATTTGCCTTATTCAGTACAACTGTATCGACCAATGCGAGTAAGGTCGATGTGTGTCCATCGTGACCACAGGCATGCATAACACCTGGATTTTGAGATTTATATGGGACGTCTTTTTGATCTTCGATTGGCAATGCATCAAAATCTGCACGTACCGCAATGTGAGGATGACCTTCACCAATGGAGGCAACGATACCTCTACCTTCATTTTGTTCATTGGTGCCCACATTCTCACGAATTTTAAGTTCAGGGTACTGCTGTAGATGATTTAGTATAAACTGATAAGTTTCTTTCTCTTTAAATGAAACCTCAGGATGCATATGCATATGTCTGCGATTCTTAATCATCTCAGGGAGTTTCTGGGACGCTATTTCTTTAATGCTCATGGGTCAACCTCCGTATTGTTTTTTTCTATTCATCTTATCAAAACTTTGGATACTTTTAAACTAAGATAGCTTAAAATATTAGAAAATTAGCATTATATAAACAATAGGCTTTCATTAAAGGTAAACGCTTAAATATGCTAAAATAAAAGTCAAGGAGGGGACGTATATGTCAAAAAAATTAGAACAGTATTTACAGGATAACCTGAACTATTTGAAAGAAAATGGACTATATAACGTAATCGATACAGTAGAGGGGGCAAATGGTCCAGAAATTAAAATCGGTGGACAAACACTGGTTAACTTATCTTCTAACAACTACTTAGGTTTAGCGACAGAAGAGAAATTGAAGGAAGCAGCAATATCTGCAGTTCAGTCTCACGGTGTTGGTGCAGGTGCGGTACGGACAATTAACGGTACGTTAGATTTACACGTAGAACTAGAGAACACATTAGCAGAATTTAAAGGTACAGAAGCGGCTGTAGCCTTCCAATCTGGTTTTAACTGTAATATGGCAGCAATTCAAGCGGTAATGAATAAAGAGGATGCAATTCTATCAGATGAGCTTAACCACGCTTCTATCATTGATGGGTGTCGTTTATCACGCGCGAAAATCATTCGTGTTAATCACTCGGATATGGATGATTTAAGAAGAAAAGCTAAGGAAGCCGTAGAATCAGGCCTTTACAAAAAAGTAATGTACATTACTGATGGCGTCTTTTCTATGGATGGTGACGTTGCAAAATTACCTGAAATCGTAGAGATTGCTAAAGAGTTTGACCTTATTACTTATGTGGATGATGCACATGGCTCTGGTGTAATGGGCAAAGGTGCAGGAACAGTAAAACACTTTGGTCTAGAAAAAGAAATTGATTTACAGATGGGGACATTATCTAAAGCAATTGGTGTTGTCGGTGGTTATGTTGCAGGGTCACAAGACTTAATTGACTACTTAAAAGTTGCTGCACGCCCATTCTTATTCTCAACTTCTTTAACTCCAGGAGATACTAAAGCAATCACTGAGGCTGTTAAAATGCTAATGGCTTCAACTGAACTACATGACAAACTTTGGGAAAATGGGGACTACTTAAAAGCAGGACTTAAAGATCTTGGCTTTGATATCGGAGACTCAGAAACACCAATCACACCATGTATTATTGGTGACGAGAAGAAAGCTCAAGAATTCTCTAAGCGTCTAAAAGAAGAAGGCGTCTATGCTAAATCAATCGTCTTCCCAACAGTGCCAAAAGGGACAGGACGCGTGAGAAATATGCCTACTGCAGCACATACTAAAGAAATGCTAGACAGAGCTTTAGAAATATACGCTAAGGTCGGTAAAGAACTCGGAATTATTAACTGAAAATCTTCAATATTTAAGGGGAAAAGGCAATGAAACGTATTATACTAACTGGTGCACTAGGACAAATTGGAACGGAATTAACCGTTAAGTTAAGAGAAATTTACGGTGAGGACAATGTCTTAGCAACAGATATTAAAGAACCTGTAGATTCACCGCTTGAAGGTAAACCATTTGAAACTTTGGATGTTACAAACTATGAAGAGATGGAAAGAATTGCACGTGAGTTTAATGCGGACACAATAATGCATCTTGCTGCATTATTAAGTGCGACATGTGAGAAAAATCCACATCTAGCTTGGGAAATTAACATGGGCGGCTTAGTGAATGCACTTGAAGTTGCACGTAATTTAAACTTACAATTCTTTACACCAAGTTCTATTGGTTCATTTGGACCTTCAACACCAAAAGATCAAACACCACAAACAACAATCCAACGTCCAGTGACGATGTATGGTGTAAACAAGGTATCTGGAGAGCTTCTATGTGACTATTACTATGAAAAATTTGGTGTAGATACTAGAGGTGTACGCTTCCCTGGTCTAATCTCACATGTGAGAGAGCCAGGAGGTGGGACAACAGATTATGCTGTTGAAATTTATTTTGAAGCAGTAAAAAATGGTAAGTATACATCGTTTATCGACAAAGGTACATTTATGGATATGATGTACATGGATGATGCGATTCAAGCAATTATTGACCTTATGGAAGCAGATGCTGATAAGCTTGAAGATAGAAATGCTTTCAATGTCTCAAAACTAAGCTTTGATCCAGAAATACTTGCTGAGTCTATTCGTCGCCACTACCCAGACTTTGAATTAAGCTATGATGTCGATCCAGTGAGACAAGGTATTGCAGAAAGTTGGCCAAATAGTATCGATTCATCTGAGGCGAAGCGTCAGTGGGGCTTTGATGCTAAATTCGATATTGATAAAATGACGGACACTATGATTGAAGCAATTAAGAAAAAACATAGGTAGCTTCCTAGAGAAGGTCCTACCTAGTCATGGAGGATGACGATGAGTCGAGTAATATTATATGACAAGGACGGGACCTTGCTCAATTTTCAGAAGTTGTGGACACCATATGCTAAGAAATGTATAGATGTATTCGCTAAGGACTTTGATGCAGAAGATATAAAAGAAGAAGTCGCTGAAGATTTAGGATATGTTAATGGTGAAATACAGGCGAATTCTACTATTGCTCAAGGTACAGGTCGAGATATTCACAAAGTATTTGAGTCTTACCGTAATGGTGGAGCGAAATGGGCAAAAGACTTCTATGAATCAAATCTCGATATGCTTCGAGACGAGATGGTATTGATTGACGGTGCACTAGATGCTCTTAAAAAAGGTCAAAAACTTGGTTTTAAAAATGTCATTGTCACAAGTGATAGTAGAGATTCCACACTTCGATTTATAGAGAAGTTTAATCTCGAACCATACATCTTCGATATTATTTGTGGAGATGATAATGATTTCCACAAGCCTGACCTTAGGTTCATTAAACCCTTCCTGGATAAGCACCAGTATAAAGTTAAAGAGCTTGTGATGATTGGTGACAATCATGCGGATACAATGCTTGGTTATGAAGAAGACTTATATACGATTGGTGTCTTAAGTGGGACGAGCTCAGAAAGCCATTTAAATGGTGCCAATATGATTATTGATAGTGTGAAGGACTTATTTAATCAAGAAGGAGATTTTATTCTCGATGCATGAGATCTACATGGCTGAAGCAATAAAAGAAGCACATAAGGCAGAAGCCTTGGAAGAGGTGCCAATTGGGGCTGTCGTAGTTAAGAATGATGAGATAATTGCGAGAGCGCATAACCTAAGAGAAACGAGTCAAAACCCAGTGACACATGCTGAGTTGTTAGTGATCCAAGAAGCGGCTAAAGTTCTTGGGTCATTTCGATTAGAAGAATGTACATTGTACGTTACTCTAGAGCCCTGTGTAATGTGCTCCGGCGCCATTATTATGTCTAGAGTACCTCAGGTTGTCTACGGGGCGCCGGACCCTAAAGGCGGTACTGTAGATAGTTTAATGCATTTATTGGATGAACCAAGGTTCAATCATCGTGCAAATGTCATCAGCGGAATAATGGCTGAGGACTGTGCAGCATTACTTAGAAATTTTTTTAAAAATTTAAGAACAAAGAAGAAACAACAAAAGATTGATGAAACATCCTCGACAGATTTATGAACAGTCGAGGTTTTTTTGTGAAAGTGGCAGAAATATTACGATTCAGTCAACATTCTATGAGAATTCGACAAAATAGGTTTATGGGCGAAACAAATAGATAATATAATGCGTGTGAGTCTCTTATATTTATTTGTAAATCACATATGGAGTGTGAACAATGAAGAGAAAGAAAAGAATGTACAAAATAAGTTCTATATTGAGCATGGTTATGTTTGCTCTAATCCTATCTGGATGTAGTAATTTAGAGGTATTTGATCCTGCTGGTCCAGTTGCTGAGAGTCAGCGAGATTTAATTTATTACTCTTTATACTTTATGGCTGGTATTATTGTTGTTGTTTTTACTATTTTTACTGTTTTTGTTATCAAGTATAGAGCCAATCGTAAAGGCAGAAAGCCATCAGATTATAAACCAGAAATGCATGGCAATATGAAACTAGAGATCGTTTGGTTTACAATACCGATTCTTATTGTCACTGCCTTATCCATACCGACTATTAATTTGCTCTTTCAACTTGAGGAACCACCTGAATCTTCAAGTGATCAAGAGCCACTCGTTGTATATGCAACATCTGCGGACTGGAAGTGGATATTTAGTTACCCTGAAGAAGGGGTGGAGACTGTTAACTATTTAAATATCCCAACAGACCGAGCAGTAGAATTTAGATTATCTTCTGCAGATTCAATGGCATCCCTATGGATACCTCGTTTAGGTGGGCAAAAGTATACGATGGCAGGTATGGAAAACGTACTTTATCTGCAAGCAGATGAAGAAGGGACCTTCCTAGGTAGAAATTCAAACTTTACAGGTGAAGGCTTTGCTGCACAAACGTTCGAAGTGAATGCCGTCAAACATGATGAATTTGACAGCTGGGTCACAGACGTACAGCAAAATGAACCTGAATTAACTCAAGAGAAGTACGATGAGATATTAGCACCGAGTATAGTTGACAAAAAAACATTTTCATCTACGCATCTGGATTGGGTCAATCATGGAAAGAATGAATTCAGAGATTATTCCGTCGAAAGACATGAAGAAAAGTATGAAAAAGGTTTAGATTTATACAATCAACCAGAATTTAAACCAAATGAAATTTCAGAATGATGAAGGAAGGTCAAGTATATGCAATTGGATGAATTTTTTGTAACCGGAGAGCCCTTAGTTTATATAGGGATGGTTTCGATTGTATTAGTTTCAGCTACGATCATTTTTGTTTTGACCTACTTTAAAAAATGGAAATGGCTATGGAATGAATGGTTAGTTACAGTCGACCACAAAAAGATTGGTATTATGTACATTCTCATCGCCTTAGCGATGTTCTTTAGAGCGGGTGTTGACGCGTTAATGATGCGTATTCAGCTCGCATTCCCAAATATGAACTTTTTAAATTCACAACATTATAATGAAGTGTTTACGACGCACGGAACAATCATGATATTTTTTGTTGCAATGCCGTTTTTAATTGGTTTAATGAACTATATCGTACCATTACAAATCGGTGCACGTGACTTTGCATTTCCTTATGTAAATGCTGTGAGTTTATGGTCTACCTTCTTTGGTGCTTTACTATTTAACTTATCTTTTGTTATTGGTGGTTCACCAGATGCGGGATGGACCAATTACGCACCACTAGCAGGTGCAGAATTAAGTCCTGGTCCGGGAATTAACTTTTACCTATTAGGATTACAATTATCAGGTATCGGAACTTTAGCAACAGGAATTAATTTAATGGTGACGATATTGAGAATGCGTGCACCGGGAATGAAAATGTTTCAGATGCCAATATTCACTTGGTCCACGTTAATTACATCATTTATTATCATTTTTGCCTTTCCAATTTTAACAGTGGCATTGGCATTGATGACGATTGATCGTATTTTTGGCTCTCACTTCTTTGCATTGACAGGTGAAGGTATGCCGATGATGTGGGCGAACCTGTTTTGGATGTGGGGACACCCTGAAGTTTATATCGTAATTTTACCAGCCTTTGGTATTTTCTCTGAAATAATTGCGACCTTTGCTCAAAAGCAATTATTTGGGTACAAAACAATGGTATGGGCAATTATTGGTATAGCAGGTCTGAGCTTTGTTGTTTGGGTGCACCACTTCTTTACAATGGGTGCTGGCGCCTTTGTTAACTCAATCTTTTCTATTACAACAATGGCAATTGCCATACCGACAGGTGTGAAGATCTTTAACTGGTTGGCGACAATCTATAAATCTAAGATTTTATTTACGACACCTATGCTATGGTCATTAGCCTTTGTACCAAGTTTTACAATTGGTGGTGTAACGGGTGTTATGTTAGGAATGGCAGCTGCTGATTATCAGTTCCATAACACGTATTTCCTCGTATCTCACTTCCACTATGTACTTATTCCAGGTACTGTATTTGCAAGTTTTGCAGGTCTAATATTCTGGTTCCCTAAGATGTTTGGGTACCAGTTAAATGAAAGAATAAATAAATGGGCATTCTGGTTATTCTTAATTGGCTTCCACGTCACCTTCTTCCCACAATATTTCCTAGGGCTAGATGGAATGGCAAGAAGGTTATTTACGGCAGGTCCAGAATGGTTCACCCTTAATTTCATCTCAACAATTGGTGCCTTTGTTATGGGTGCTGGCTTCGCAATATTTGTTTACGGTATCGTCTACAGCTACCTCAAGAGTACCCGTCAGTTAGACGGAGATGTGTGGGGTGTAGGACGAACACTTGAGTGGGCAACACCAACACCAGTACCAAAATATAATTTTGCCACTCTACCAGAAGTCGATTCTACTGATGCCTTAATTGAAATGAAAAAGAAAGGTGAAACGACTTTCGATAAGCGTAAATTATCAAGAATACACATGCCTAATGATACTGGACAGCCTTTTATTATGACGGCAATAATGTTTTTTGCAAGTTTCTTCCTAGTCTTTGAATGGATTACGCTAGCGGTCATTGGGCTCATCGCTACAATCGTAATGATGATAATGAGATCATTTGATTATAGAGATGGCTATCACTTTGAAGTTGATGAAATAGAAAGTATAGAACGCGAGTTAAGGGGGGCTGAAAATGAGTGAAGATATTCGAACTGATGTCTCAATGGAATATAGTACTGAAGAAGGACAGAATAAAATAATTGGGTTCTGGCTATTTTTAGCTGCTGAGATGTCATTGTTTGGAACCTTGTTTGCCACTCATGCTGTCTTAATGGGACGTACAGCTGATGCCCCGACTACAGTGGAGATGTTTCAACCAAACATCGTCCTCATTATGACCTTTTTACTACTGACAAGTAGTTTCACATGTGGCTTGGCAGTTCACTTTATGAGAGAGCAGTCATTAAAAGGGCTTATTAGTATGTTAGCAGTAACTTTACTACTAGGCTTATCATTCCTAGGCTTAGAAATATATGAATTCGTGCACTATGTACATGAAGGTGTGACACTACAATCTAGTGCTTATTGGTCAGCCTTCTTCACCTTAACAGGTACACATGGTTTGCACGTACTCCTAGGGATTGGTTGGATGGTAGCATTAATTATTCAACTCAGAAAACGTGGCTTGACGCCTGTTACAACTAGGAAGGCCTTTGTTCTAAGTCTATATTGGCACTTCTTAGATGTGGTTTGGATCTTCATCTTTTCTGCAGTCTATATGCTAGGGATGGTGTTGTAGATGAGTGAGAATAACAAAAAGAAATATCCTATAAATCATATAATTGGTTTTGTATTATCAGTGTTACTGACTATATTAGCTGCCTGGACTGCACTCTCATCAGATATGCCAGTGATGTGGATTGTTATTTCAGTTCTAGCACTTGCAGTCATTCAAGCCTTTATACAGTTATTTATGTTCATGCATATTACAGAGCGCGGAACCACTCATGCACCGTGGCATATGATCTTCCACGCCTTCATATTGGCGGCAATTATTGTTGCAGGTTCTATCTTTACTATGTCCTTTGGATTTAGCCATAATCACGGAGACGGTTCACACGAACAACATGATATGCAATCCGAAGAAGCAGATGATTCTCATTAAATACAATAAGAATCCGCACTGACCTGAAATAGGTGAGGTGCGGATTACTTATTATATATTATTTTTGATATTTCAGTCTTGAGAATGCGTCGTGTTGATGTATACTTTCTTCGTTACGGCATTCCAATACAAAGCCTTTGACCCATGGTAATTCAACTAGGTCGTAAGCTACAAGACGAATGAGGTCTTCAACAAAACGTGGGTTTTCATAAGCACGTTCTGTGACCATTTTTTCATCTGTACGTTTCAACACTGGGAATAGTTGACTAGATGCATTTATTTCTAGTATTTCAAATAAGTCTTCTTTATAAGTTTTAGGTAATTCAACACTATCATCAATGTCGATGAGCACCTTAACATTACCACGTTGGTTATGTGCACCATATTCACTAATTTCTTTTGAGCATGGGCATAGTGTTGTAACTTGTGCAGTCATTCCAAATTGTTTACGTGTGAATTTTTCTCCATCATGAGAAGCTGAATATTTTACATCTGCATGAGCGATACCATTGATGTTCGTACCTGGTGAAGGTTTGTTAAAGAACCAAGTTCCATCAACTGTTACTCCTGCATCATTCTGATTCATGCGTTCTCTTAAGTGCAATAATAGAGACTCTATTGTATCGAAATTTAATGGGACGCCATTTTCATTTACAGTTTCAAGAGACTCAATTAGACGGCTCATATTGATACCTTTTTCGTCTTTGTTTAAGCTTGTAGACAGTTCGAAATTACCAACGGATTGGAAATCTCCAATTACAACAGGGTAGGTTAAGTTATTGATTCCTACTGAATCGACTTCGAATAAGAAGTCTTTACGAGAGTTTTGTAAGTCTGCCATATCTTCTTTTTTCTTCGGTTTCGAACCAACGATAGGGTCTACTGAGCCGAAATGTTTAAAACGACCTTCTCGTGTCGTTAGATCATATTCTTCCATAGTGATACTCCTTAATCTATTTCATAACTGTAAAAGTTTTCGTATTTCATCCATCGATTACGTGCGTCGTCACCTTGTTGAGTATCAGCTGCTAAGTCTTCTAACAGCTTACCTGTTTGAGAACGATGGGCAGCCATGACTTCCATCTTACGGTCGGTGTAACCATCGATATCATTAACGATATCAGGTTCACCAAGATCATCAAAAGTTCGATTATCAAAGGCAATCATCTGTAACTTTGGACGATCCTTTATAGGCATATCTTTAACCGCTTCAATCACTGCATCAGCAGTTGCTTCATGGTCAGGGTGCACAGAATAGCCAGGGTAAAAACTAATGATACGTGTTGTAGATAATTCTTCTACTAAGTTAGTAATGACCTCTTTTAGAATTCCTTTTTCTTCGAATTCAAGTGTTTTATCTCTGAAGCCTAAGAGACGTAAGTCTTTAAGCCCCATTACTCTAGCTGATTCTTCAACTTCAGCTTTCCTAATGGCACGAAGTGATTCTCTTGTAGCGAAAGGTGGATATCCTAACATGCGACCCATATCGCCAAATGTAAGGCATGCATAAGTGACGGGAACACCCGCATCTATATATTTCATAATTGTCCCACTCACACCAAATGCTTCATCATCAGGGTGGGGGAAGACAACAAGTACATGATTTTCATTTGCAAAATCCATGGAACAGCCTCCTACTTAGTAAATGGTTTGGTTGAGATTTCTAGAGCTGCAGCAAGTTTGCCTTCACCGTTAAAGCCATGCATAATAAACGCCTCGTCCTCGTTCACAATGTAATGTGTAAGACCGAGTACGTAAATCCAACCACCGTTAGTCAATTTTAAACCGACACGGTGCTCTTTAGAACGATTTCCGCCTCGGATTGTACCTTGAATATATTCGACTTGAATATTGCGTAGGAAAGTTCCGGCATTAAAAACGCTATCGTCTAGGTGGCTTGCGTACATACCGCTGGTAATTTCAACGTGTAAATAAACCGGTGTATTTTGAAAACTCGTTAAAATTTCCTGAACTTTTTTCTTTTCAATTTTTTTCATTTCCATGAATAGCAAACTCCTAAATAGTTAGTCATTGAATAGAAAAGAGATAGCAAGCTATCTCTCAACTTAGTTCAATACCTTATCGAGTACTTCGATTTTCTCTACTGAATTGTATGCACCATGTCTCACAACGCCAACATGATCATTCATCTTCCAACCATTTTTTATGGCACTTGTAACGAATGATTTAGCGTCTTGAACTGATTCTAATGGTGATTTTCCATTTGCTAAGTTTGCTGCGATTGCAGCCGCAAAAGTACAACCTGCACCATGGTTATATGAAGAGTCAAATTTTGGTGACTCTAGTAAGTGCATTTCTTTACCATCATAGAAGACATCAATTGCATTATCTCCCTCGATACCAGTACCACCTTTAACGACAACATTATTGGCACCTTTTTCATGAATTAATCTAGCTGCATCCTTGATTTCCTCAAGCGTACGCGGTGTTTTAACACCCGCTAAATGGCCAGCTTCTACAAGGTTAGGTGTAACGACCGTAGCATTAGGAATTAGATTTTCGATCATTGATTCAACTAATCCTGGGTTCAGAACCTCGTCGTCCCCTTTACAAACCATTACAGGATCAACTACGAAATGTTTAGCATTTGAATTTAGGAAGGCATCTTTTGAAAGTTCAACAACTTCTTCAGAAGGGAGCATACCTGTTTTTATAACGTCTGGATTAAGCGATAGTGCTGTCTCCAGTTGGTTTTTAACATCAATTACAGGAATTGGACTTACACGGTGTGACCATGTACCTGGATCCATCGAAACGACAGTTGTTAAGACACTGTAACCGTATGTTTCATGTTCCTGAAAAGTTTTTAAATCTGCTGCAATTCCTGCACCTCCACTTACATCGGTACCAGCAATTGTTAACGTTTTTGCTAAAGCCATATATTTTCCTCCTAGTAACTACATATAGATATTGTCATTCTACTATAATTTACCTTGTAATTCTAGAGCATTGCTTACTTCGGTGATATAATGAAACTTTAATGGAAGGTGAGTAAGAAATGACAAAATTACATTGGGACAATGTATTTAAAAAGATAAATGAAAATCATGATTTTTCCACTTTAAAAGAAACTTTAAGTTCACGTTATCAATCAGGAAATGTCTTTCCACCAAGAGAAGAAATTTATACAGCATTTGATTTAACACCTTTTGAAAATGTGAAAGTTGTTATTCTCGGTCAAGATCCTTACCACGGGGAAGGTCAAGCCCATGGTTTAGCCTTTTCAGTAAACGATGGTATTAAGTTGCCGCCGTCCTTAAGAAATATTTACAAGGAATTAGAAGCTGATTTAGGTATCAAACGTCACTCTGGCAGTTTAAAAGACTGGGCTAGAGAAGGGGTACTTTTATTAAACACGGTACTCACCGTTGATGAGAGTCAAGCAAACTCACATAGAGGTTTAGGCTGGGAAGTATTCACCGATAGCGTCATTGAAGCGGTGTCTGACAATTTAGAGGGCGTGGTTTTTATCTTGTGGGGCAAACCTGCACAGAGGAAGATTAAACTCATCGATACGACTAAACATCACATCATCCAATCTGTACATCCGAGTCCATTGTCAGCATATAGAGGATTCTTTGGATCAAAACCTTTTAGTCAAACCAATGACTATCTAGTGAGTCAGGGGTTGAAACCAATCGATTGGAGCGAGAAATAATGAACGAAAGAGTAATTGCGCAGCTTGAAAATGAACTTGCCTTGCTTAAAAATAGTGAGGATATTGAAAAGCATGTGTATACGATGAAGCGGCTGTTGGATGTTTTGGATGACGAAGCGGTTAAAGAAACAACTGAAGAACGAACTGAATCCAGTCCAGTTGTCAGTAGACAAATTATAAATGAGCAAGCTGAAGACAAAGCAGGCGGACACGGTGGAGATATCTTCGATTTTTAGAGTAGGAAGTGTAAATTATGTTAGCGTTTATTATTATAGGTGTCCTTGTGTTTAGTTTAACTTTTCTAGGAAAGAGTTATAAAATCAAGTTACAAGAGAAGTATCAGAAACCTTGGTCTAAAGTGTTGAATTATATAAGATGGATTGCCCTTGCCACAGCATTTGCAGGTGCGATGTATACACCAGGTGCACAGATGCTACTCATCAGTGGTTGGCTCTTGGTATTTAGTTTATTAATA
Source organism: Jeotgalicoccus marinus DSM 19772 (assembly GCF_000425825.1). GTDB lineage: Bacteria > Bacillota > Bacilli > Staphylococcales > Salinicoccaceae > Jeotgalicoccus > Jeotgalicoccus marinus. The sequence goes on along the minus strand of NZ_AUEE01000004.1, from coordinate 142,807 downwards.
TATGTGACATCATTATTTATGATTTACTATAAAAATAAAAAAGTGATTTAAACGAAAGGAAGTTCTTGATGAAATTATTCGTTATACTCGGTGCAATTAATGCTTTAATTGCCGTTGCATGCGGTGCCTTCGGTGCACATGCTTTAGAAGCAAAGCTCGACCAGCACTATTTAGACATATGGGAAACTGCTGTTAAGTATCAGTTCTACCATGCATTAGGACTTATTGCGATTGGTATTTTAATCCAAGTGACAGGTGCACAGTTCTTAACTGCAGCAGGTTGGTTCATGTTAGCAGGAATTATCTTCTTTACAGGTTCACTGATGGTCCTCGCCTTATCAGGTGTGTCTATACTCGGAGCAGTCACACCAATCGGTGGCGTAATGTTCTTAATCAGCTGGATCCTTGTAATTATCGGTATCGCAAAACTATAAAAAGAAATATATACGCATCAAAAATCTTTGTATAAGGTTTTTGATGCGTTTTTTGTTGTATTGCAGGAAGATGAGGAGTGGCATTAGGTCCGCTTCGAAAGCAAAACGAAGCTGAGCGCAGGCAATAGGTGAGCTTCGAAATAAAAACGAAGCAAATCAAGCAGTCTACCCCATCTATTTATATGAAAATCTCTCAAAGGTGTTTACAAATACAACATATGGTTATATAGTTATATACATAGATATATAGCCAGTTTACCTGTCGGATAAGTACAAGGTGATGGGAGGGATACATTTGACAAGTTTGTTGAACGATAAAAAACCTATATATGCTCAAATCAAGGATTGGCTAACGGATCAAATTATAGACGAGACATTAGAAGTGCATGACAAGATTCCATCTACAAATGAGATAGTGACCTACTTCAAAGTCAATCACATCACAGTTTCTAAGGGTGTAACGCAGTTAGTTGAAGAAGGCATACTCTACAAAAAGAGGGGTGTAGGCATGTTTGTTGAAGAAGGTGCGAGAGAGAAATTGTTAACCGTCAGACGAGAAGAATTTGTTGAGGATTATTTAAAACCGATGTTAGACGAAGCTAAGAAGTTGGAATTAAGTAAATCCGATATTCAAAAACTAATTGATAATAGAGGTGAAAAGTAATGAATTTAAATATAGAGAATGTGGGTTTATCCATAAAGAAAGAAGAGATTTTGAGTGATATCAATGTAGAGTTCACTCCAGGAAAAATATACGGCTTATTAGGAAGAAATGGTGCAGGGAAAACTTCTTTAATCTCTTTAATTGCATCCTATAGAAAAGCGACTCAGGGTTCAATTACCTTGGACGGGAAAACAATATATGAAAAAGATGAAATGATGCAGCATGTTAATTTTATTTACAATGTTAAAGATACTTCATCTGAGACGGATAAAGTAAAAGAGTACCCGGAAAGTCATGCGATGTTTAGGGATGATTTCGATCAAGAATATGCAAATGAGTTACTGAAGAAGTTCAAAATTGATGAAAATAAAAATTTCAATGAATTATCTCAAGGTCAACAAGCGGCAGTGAATGCGTCTATGGGCTTAGCTTCTTTATCGAAAGTAACCATCTTTGATGAGGTCACAAATGGCATGGATGCACCAACAAGAGAGTTATTCTATGAAGAAGTATTGCAAGCTAAACGTAGAGGCACGCGTATCATCATCTTATCTACGCACATTATCTCTGAAATGGAACACTTATTTGATGAGATTGTCATGATGCACAATGGCAAGATTTTACTTCAAGAACCGACAGATGATTTATTAGAGAAAGGATTCACAGTCGCTGGTAAGGCGGAGAAAGTAAGGGAATTTACTGCTAATAAGAACGTTATCAATGTGAAGTTTTTAGGTGCTTTACAAATCGATACAGTTATTGGTTATTTAAGTCCAGAAGAAATGGCGTTCGCTGAAGATAATCATCTAGATATTTCACGTCTAGCACTACAGGAGTTATTCATAAGTCTGACTAATGACGATAAAGGTCAGGAGTGATTATATGATAACTATAAAAAAGAAAACTCTATATAAATTTCTATTATGGATATTGATATATATGACCTTGATGACACTTGTCGTTGGTTCAATTATTCATTTTTTGAATGAACCAGCTGAGATATTCTACCAAGCTCATATCAGCTCACTCAGTATAGGAATGCTTGTATTTGGCACACTTGCTTTTATGGTATTAAAAAAACAAGTTGGTCATGGTAAATCTAGGAAGACATACTTCAAGGAAAGCATAGGGACAGTATTGTTTCTAAGTCTTTACAGTATGATCCTGATGAATATTTTTTCCTTGGGACTTAATTTGTTTCCTAGCTTAAGTGGAGAAATTATTCAAAATTGGACAATCACGGAAAATATTATTATAAATATTGTTGCTATTTTATCAGGTTTACTAACTTACTTTATTGGTCTGATAGTGTTCTACTCATTTGTTAAGAATTTTATTTTAGGTATTTTTGTATGTTTTATCCTCGGTGGACTTGGTGGTTATTATTCTCAAGCTTTTGGAGAGTTCACAACTATGAATGTCGACAATCCACTATTGGTGTTGGGTGTACAGCTTTTCGCAATAATTATACTTGGAATAATAGCAAGAGCATATGTACTCAATGCGGCAATTAAAGTTTAATAGGAGGTAAATAATGAAGACAAAATTTAAAGAAACGACTCAGTCTCTAACTTATATATTATCGATGTTCACCTTTGTATTTTTAGGGATACTGCTCATTATATATATCATACTCAGTTTTCTAAATGACCCGACATCTTCATTCTTTGGAACGGGTATGAGAACAGCACGAATATACTTTGCAGTTGTTGGAATAACAACGGTCCTTGGTTTCTTTGAATGGGCAGTGAATTCCGGTGTTTCCAGAAAGACATTTTTCAAATCATTGATAACTTCAGCTATATTGACAGCTGTAATTACAGCAGTTTTGGTGATTATCATTAACTTTGTATTATCCTTTACACCATTAGCAGGGGATTATTTGATGGAAGAGCAAATTAAAGGCTTATCGGTATTTGGCAATGGACTATTCATTTTCTTACAAGGTCCACTGTACTTTGTGACAGGTGCATTAATCGGAGCGGCCTTTAGTAGAGGATTCGCAGCCGGAATGACATCAATAGTAGCTGGACTAATATTAATTATTCTGCAAGTCTTTACTGAGAACTTTATGAATGATTTAGCTTATTTGGGTGAAGCGATTGTATACTTTGGTCATATTGCTGCGGTTGTTCTAACGATAATTTACGCGTGGATTTTATCGAGAATCTTGAAAGATATGCCGGTAAAAGTAAAATAAATTCTATAATTGGTATGACCCTCTCGGAAATTCAATTTTCCGAGAGGGTTTTTACTAGTTTACTAAGTTCCAAAAGTTATTCGCAGCTGTCGACATTGGTATATCTTTTAGTTTTAAAAAGACAGGTTCTACAGTCACTTCTAATTGAGGTAATTTATAGATTTTTAGATGTTCCGTATCTAAGGATTTTTTATTCATACCAGGAATAATAGAGATGCCGAGTTCGTGGCTGACCAACGAAACCAAAATAGGTAGGTCTTTACACTCCATGACGATATCTGGTTTGATTCCTCGACGGGCGAATGACTTGAGTAAATCGTTTCTAAAAGTATAGTCCTTCATTGCACCGAGCATAATAAAGGGAAGATGGACCAGGTCTTTTAATTCTGGTTCTTCTGGTAAACTACTCGCCCAGCTTTCTGGAGTGATTAAAATATTAGGCTCACTCTCGAGTGTTTTAACATCATAATCATCAGTCATTGAAGGACGCATGACAATGGCAATGTCTATTTCCTTTTCTTTAAGTTTTTCAATTAAAGTTTCAGAATCACCGGAATGGATGAGTATCTTAACATTTGGATAGAGTGACCGGAAATTATGAAGATAGTCGATTAATAAGTTATATCATGAGGATGAGACGCCTATTTCAATGGTTCCACCTTGACCCATCTCAAGTTCATGAATTCTCTTTTTAAGTTGATCAGACTGGCCAATTATTTGACTTGCGTAATCATATAAAAGACGACCCGCTTCAGTGACTTCCCACTTTTGTCGGTAACGGTGAATCAGTGTTGTTTCAAGTTCATCTTCTAAACGTTTTAATAGCTGACTAAGGGGTGGCTGAGCAATATGTAACTTTTCAGCTGCCTTAGAAATACTTGCTTCTCGAATAATTTCTCTATAGTAGTATAGCTGTCTAAAATCCATAAGCCCTCCAACATATTATTTTTAATATGACTTCATTATATTTATATATTATTCACAAACCTTGATATAATATTTAATGGACAAATTTTGAAGGGGGATTAATTATTTCGCATATTAATGTCACAGTAAAACGTTTATTCATTTATGTATTAGGTTTATTTTTCCTTTCCCTCGGCGTCAGTTTTTCAATTCAAGCAAACATGGGTGTATCGCCTGTGTCTTCACTTGCTTATGCACTCACACTTTCTTCTGGAATTTCCATCGGTTTAATGACAGTTGCCGCTAACGTATTGTTTATCATTGTTCAAATTCTTTTAAGTAAAAGACTAAATATTAGAGAAGCAATTGTTCAACTCATCATCGCATTTTTATTTGGAGGTATGATGGACTTTACCTTGTTTTTAGTTCAACAATTACCTAACCCTGAAATTTAGTGACACAAGCTATTTTCCTTTTAGTTAGTCTATTCTTTGTGGCTTTGGGCCTACTCGGCTATTTCAATGCTAAGTTCCCTTTAATGCCATATGATGAATTGACACATGTGATTAGTGATCGTTTTAATCTAGAGTTCTCCAAGGCCAAGGTCACAAGTGATATGTTGAACGTTATTGTTGCTGTTGTTATAGGTTTAATATTTACTCAAACACTAGGATCTATAGGTATCGGAACATTTGTAACTGCGCTTTTTGTAGGAAAGATACTGGGTTGGATGATGAGAAAATTCCAGCCTGCACTTATGGATTTTGTACATCTACCAAAAGATACGCTACAAGAATCAGTTGAATGAACTGTGCTAGAGAAACAAGAGCAGGAAAAAGAACGGGAAGAGAAAGAAAATAATGTGTTATTAGAATCTTAATTAGTTTAAGATTCTTTTTTTATTTTACTTTCATTTTCGTGTAAATTATCCTACTATATTGGGAATGATATTTTTTGGCCCGGAGGAGAACTATGAACCGCTTACCGTTTTTTGATAATGCGAGATTGATTTTGATTTTCTTAGTCGTGTTCGGTCATATGATTCAACCATTTGCGACGGATTCACAATTAATAAATTCAATCTATGCCTTTATTTATATTTTCCATATGCCAATGTTTATCTTGTTGGCAGGTTTTTTTGCTAAGGGTATTGGTGAACCTAAATACATTTTAAAGCTCGCTAAGAATTTACTTTTGCCTTATTTTATTTTTCAAGTTATATATACGGGCTTGTATCTTCTCTTAGGTAGAGAGGACGTGTACGTGGGTATTCTGAAACCGCAATGGGCGATGTGGTTCTTAGTCAGTCTATTTAGTTGGCACATATTGTTAATCTTGTTTAAACGCTTTCCGGCATACGTAGGTATTCCGCTTACGGTCCTCATAGGCATTTCAGTTGGCTATGTGGATTTATCAAGTTTTGGCCTAAGTTTGTCTAGAACGATAGTGTTCTTCCCATTCTTTTTAGCCGGGTATTATATGAATAAAGAGCATGTAGTCATGTTAAAAACCAAGGGCTTAAGGATAATTGGACTTATATTTGCAGTTGTACTTTTTGTTTTTATATACAGCTCGATAAATATCGATGTATCTCTAGATACTGACTGGTTAACTGGCGCTATTGCTTACCGCTCGTTGGAAGCTGAAATCAGTGGTAGCTTGATGCGACTCATTATTTATGTACTTGCTACCTTGCTTATTATTTTTATGATTGCTTGGATACCAGACAAAAACTATGGTTACCTCACTAAGCTTGGACAAAATACCTTATATGTCTATCTTTTACACGGCTTTATAATCCAGCCACTTAGAGAATTTGATGTGCTTTGGTATGACAGATGGTATGAAACCTTTATATTTGTCATTTTCTCAGCGCTTATTGTGTTGGTGCTATCAAGTAAGCCAGTTGTGACATTGACCCGTCCACTAGTAGAATTAAAATGGAAGAAATAAAAAGAGAGCTGATTTTATCGGCTCTCTTTCGTATATTAATCGGTATTTTGCCTACAATTCTTCATCTATGATTGTTTGCCGAAATCTTTGAGTCTCTTCACGGTTAAAGGGTCCCACATGTCCATGAATATAGGTTTCGTATGGGAATTGATCAACTGTTTTTACGTAGTGATAGAAGCGGTCTGAATCATAACCACCATCTAATTTATAATACTCGCCACTGTCTGCATCACCAGCAAATAGCACTTTTTCTTCTTCTACGAACAACACAACACCATCATCTGAATGGGGATTATCGATAGGTACAACGTGTACAGTCAGGTTTCCTAAGTCTAAAGATAGCGTGTTGTCATAGACGATATCAGCAGTTACGACTTTCATCTCTGAGATATCATCATATTCGATAAGGATATGATGATGGCAAAATTGACATTCTTCACCTGTTCTAAGACGTTCCATCATCGCGTCTTTTGTCCACTCCCAAGTGCTGACCTGAGACAAGATATCATTTGTCTTTTTGTGGGCGATTGTTTTACCTTTAAAAGCATGCATAGCAAAAGTATGATCCCAGTGCCAATGGGTGATGATGGCAAGTGTCGGTTCTGGTAAATTATTTTCTTGAATTTCATTTAGTACTTAACTGAGATGTTCAGGTGAATTACCGACATCAACTAAAACACTAAACTGTTCACCTTGAATATATCCAATGTGTGGCCGGTCCCGCTCACTATCAAATGGCATAACATAGACGTGATCTGAAATTTGTTTAATCATAGGCGTCCTCTCTATAGTAAAATCCACTTAACGATTGTTAGGTGGATTTTATAAGTTGATCTTTATTTTCTTTTATTTTTCTTACTTGGATAAGTACCTGAATTTGAGTCAGTATCTTTACTGCCTTTATTCATGAATTTCTCACCGATTTTATTGATGATAATTGGTGCAGCAAAGATTGCTACACGCTTTAACAAGCGCTTCATAAGGTTTCCTCCTAAAAATCTAGATAATTATATATAACCCATTTTAAAGAGGATAAAACAGAGGAATACTTAAAATATCTATTACTTAAAGTACGCTTCTAATCCATCACGTTCGATGATACTGCCGACATAGAAGTCACCAAAGACACCATAACGAGCACTTGCTTCATCAAAGCGCATTTCATAGATGATTTTCTTGAACTCAAGCATGTCATCTGATAGTAGCGTTACACCCCATTCGTATTTGTCTAGACCTTGAGAACCAGAAATGAACTGTTTGATTTTACCTGCATATTGGCGACCAATCATACCGTGATCACGCATCAATTGTTTGCGCTCATCCATCGGTAGCATATACCAATTATCGTCTAGGTCACGTTTTTTATCCATTGGATAGAAACAAATATATTTAGACTTATCTAGGCTAGGGAAGAGTCTATTTTGAATGTGAGGGATGGCAAGCATTTCCTCAGCAGTCTTATTACCACCTAGATAGCTACTCATTTCAATGATTGAAACATAAGAGTATGTTGGAACTAAGAAATCTCCAATACCAAGTTTATTGATTTGAAGTTCAAGTTTAGTTAATTCTTCTGGCGTGTTTCTTAAGAACCAGAAAATCAAATCTGCTTTGTGTCCCATAACATTGTAGAAAGCATAGTCACCTTCTTTATTGTTGTGAACAGCTTCTTGTTCAACCAAGAATGTCCGGAGTTCTTCTAACAAGGCATCTTTCTCTTCATCATCTAAAACTTTAAATGCAGCCCAATCCACGCTATAAAGTAAATGTAAGCTATAATAACCTTCTATTGTACTGACCGGTTCGCTCATTCTATTCTCTCCTTTTGATATATATATAACTCTATTTTAGTTAGTAGAAAACGTTTTAACAACAGATTATGTTTAAAAGATGTGACAGAACCAGTATAATAATATATAAAGTAATTCACCGAGGAGGCCATAATGAGTAACTTTATTACGAATCTTAAAAACAACTTACATGGTGAAAAAATTAAGATAGTGTTCCCAGAAGGTATTGATAAGCGCATATTAACTGCCGCTTCACAGCATTCAAAGAATAGCTATGTGCATCCAATTGTTCTTGGGGATACTGATGAAATAATAAGAATAGCAAAAGAAGAAAATATAGATATAGATTACTTAGAAATTATAAACCCAGCAACTTCTGAATTAAGTCAGAAACTCGCGGATGAATTTCAAACAGTAAGAAATGGCAAGGTAACTGCAGATCAGGCAGTCGAAATTATCGGTACAAACGTAAACTATTTTGGCACAATGCTGGTACATACAAACTATGCACAAGGTCTTGTATCAGGCGCTATGCATTCTACACCAGACACTGTTCGCCCGGCGCTTCAAATCATTAAAACTAAAGAAGGTGTCTCTAAGACAAGTGGTATCTTCTTCATGCGTCGTGATAATGAATTATATGTCATGGGTGACTGTGCCATTAACCCGACATTGACTGCTGATGAATTGGCTGAGGTTGCAGTGGAAACGGCGAAAACAACAGCAAGTTTTGGTGTTGAACCAAGGGTTGCCTTATTGAGCTTCTCATCTAAAGGTTCTGCGAAGACTGAAGAAGCAGAACGTGTGCGTCTCGCAACAGAATATGCACAAAACAAATTACCTGATGCGATTATTGATGGCGAGTTACAGTTCGATGCGGCCTTTGTACCAAGTGTAGCGGAGAAAAAATCACCAAACTCACCTTTAAAAGGAAACGCTAATGTATTCATCTTCCCATCACTAGAAGCGGGAAATATCGGTTACAAAATTGCACAAAGACTCGGTGGCTTTGAGGCATATGGGCCAATTCTTCAAGGTTTAAGAAAGCCTGTTAATGATCTGTCTCGTGGCACGACAACAGAAGAGGTTTATAACCTAGCTCTATTTACTGCAACACAAGTTGTTGCAAATCGTGAAGGCGATAGTAATGAGTGAGACCTACTTCACAGGTAAAACTGTTGAAGTGATTCACAAGTATCATACAACACATCCCTTTGAATCCTTTGCTTTCGATGATTTTTTACAACATCAAGTATCAGAAGATAACACGCCAAAGATTCGTTTTTGGCAGCACAGTCCATTTATCATCTTAGGACTACAAGATGCACGTCTGCCTAAGTTGAATTATGGCTTAGATTTTTTAAATGATGCAGGTTTTGAATTTATCGTTCGAAATAGTGGGGGGCTCGGTGTCGTACTTGATGATGGTGTGTTGAACATTTCACTTGTCATACCTAAGGCGGATTTCCAGTATATAGAAGATGGTTATGATATGATGGTAGAGTTGGTTCAAACTATGTTTAAGGACCAAGGTATTGAAGCATATGAAATTCATGATAGTTATTGCCCAGGTACATATGATTTAAGCATTGATGGTAAAAAATTTGCTGGTATTTCACAACGCCGAATCAAGGACGGGGTGGCAGTACAGATTTATTTATCTGTTACGGGCAGTGGTAGTGAACGTGCTAAATTAATGAAGGATTTTTATAAGTATGCACGTGCAGTAGAAAGTGAGAAATTTACTTATCCCTTGATTAATCCAGAACATATGGCTTCTCTAAATGAGCTCTTAAAAACAAACTTTAGCGTTCAAGAAGTTGAGGCGCTCACCTTAAAAGCACTTGAGAAAATGGGTGCGAATGTTGTGGATTTCAGAGAGTTATCAGAAACGGATAAGACAGTCTATGAACGTTTTACAGATAATATCAAAAACCGCAATAGTAAATATATGAATGCTAACTAACCAGTATTTTAAATACTGGTTTTAATTTGTCAGAAAGAAGGAATTTAATGTCAAACAGTGTCTACGCACCAAAAATATGGACCAAGGAATTTATAGCGATTTTTGCCTTTCACTTTATTCTAATGGGTGCGATGTATTCAACTTTAGTAACGGTAGGAAACTACATCATTGAAAAATATGATATCAATCCAAGTATTGCTGGTTTTACGGCGAGTATTTTTATTGTCGGTGTTCTAATCGGTCGCGCAGTGACAGGGTATCAAATTAACCATCTTGGTGCTCGGAAAATTATGGTTATCGGAACTAGCCTGTATTTTTTAACTTACATTTTATATTTCTTTGATTTTGGCCTAACATTCCTCTTGGTGACACGTCTTTTAAATGGTCTCGCAACAGGTATTATCTCGACAGCACTCAATACACTCGCAACAATTTCTGTCCCTGAAGAGCGTAGGGGTGAAGGAATAAGTTACTTTAGTTTAAGTATGGTAGTTGCGAGTGCAGTTGGACCCTTTATTGCTTTCTTATTACTTGAAGTAATTACCTTTGAAATGATGTTAGTATACGTCGGCGTACTCATGGTTTTAGTTGTGTTGATGATCCCAATGATAAAAATTAATAACATAACTAAAGAGACAGCAGTTAAGCCGACTAAATTTATTCTGATAGAGAAAAATTCTCTACGAATGTTGATGCCTATATTCCTAATGGGGTTAGCATATTCCAGTGTATTATCATTTTTAAATACTTATGCAATTGAAATTGATGTTGTGACTGCTGCGAGTTTCTTCTTTATTGTTTATGCAGTAGCGGTCTTATCGACCCGACCATTTACGGGGCGCTTAATTGACCAAAAGGGACCTAATATGGTCATCTACCCGACATTTATTCTAATGGCGATTGGCTTTTTAATTCTTGGAAATACGACCTCCGGACTGCTTGTACTAGTCGCAGGTTTCATTATTGGTTTAGGTTTTGGTAACTTCCAATCGGCTGCCCAGATTATCTGTGTGAAAGTGGCACCGAAAGAAAATGTAGGTCTTGCCACATCAACTTACTTTATTATTTTAGAAATCGGCTTAGGTTTTGGCCCAGTTTTACTCGGTCTTTTGATACCATTTGTCGGATATGACGGTATGTATCTGTGGCTGATTCTCCCAATTCTCATAGCTGGTTTATGTTACATGCTTTTTGTTGGAAAAAGAGCTAACCAATCTCAAAGCTAATGTGAGCTATTGGTTGTTAATCGTAAATTTATGATATTATTGGATTGAAAAAGGAGGCGTCACCCATTGGTAATGAGCGAATATAGTCACAAGCAACTGCAAGAAGAAAAAGTATTTAAAGATCCAGTTCACCGATATATTCATGTCAGAGACCAGGTGATTTGGGACCTTATTAAAACTAAAGAGTTTCAACGCCTGCGTAGAATAAAACAACTCGGGACTCTGTATCTTGCTTTTCATTCGGCAGAACATTCTCGCTTCAACCATTCGCTAGGCGTCTATGAAATTGTGCGACGTATGATTGATAACTTTGAAGAATATCCTGAGTGGAACAAAGATGATAAGTTGCTCGCACTTACTGCAGCACTCCTACATGATTTAGGTCATGGACCGTTCTCCCATAGCTTTGAAGATATTTTTCATACTGACCATGAGGAATTTACAAAGAAAATTATCTTAGGTTCGACAGAAGTCAATGAGGTACTATCGAGAGTTTCTCAAGACTTCCCAGAACAAGTGGCAGCAGTTATAAATAAGACACATCCAAATAAATTAGTTATCAGCATGATTTCAAGCCAAATTGATGCTGACCGTATGGACTACCTGCAGAGAGATTCTTATTATACGGGAGTCAGTTATGGTAATTTTGATATGGAACGTATATTAAGAGTGATGCGACCTTCAAAAAATGAAGTGTTAATCAAAGAAAGTGGGATGCACGCTGTTGAAGACTACCTGATGAGTCGTTATCAGATGTATTGGCAGGTGTATTTCCATCCTGTGTCACGTGGTGGGGAAGTACTTTTAAATCTTATTTTAAGACGTGCGAAGCATCTCCACCAGTCTAGCTATAATTTTAAACAAGCACCAACATATTTCATCCCTTTCTTTAATGAGAATGTAACTGTTGAAGATTATTTACGACTTGATGAAATGGTTGTGAACTTTTACTTACAAGAGTGGATTCGTGAAGACGATGAAATTCTCAGCGATTTAGCAAGTCGTTTTGTAAACAGAGATTTATTTAAATACTTGCCGTTTGATGGCTCTATAATTACAATTTCTGAACTCAATGATTTGTATAGACGAGCTGGCCTAGACCCTAACTATTATGTATTTAGTGATAGTTATTCTGATTTACCATATGACTACGACCGCCCTGGTCAAAAAACAAATCGTCAGCCGATTCATCTATTGAGATCGAATGGTGATATTAGAGAAATTAGTTCACAATCTGCCATCATTAATTCAATTACAGGCTTGCATCGTTTAGGGTCTCGTCTGTATTATCCGAAAGAGAAAATTTTAGCCATCGAAGATTTGAGTGTAAAGGCGGAAATTATTAATTTACTAAACGAACTTGATTAGGAGGGTTCAATTTGGCAGATGAAAAACCAAAGAAAAAGCCAGGATTTCAATTTAATATTATAAAAAATGACCCACTTGATGGTCATAGAGGACAAAATTTTGGCTCAATTAGTCTAGAAAACATTGCACCAATATATATTAATATTGAAACGAAAGAAGCAGTATTAGATATCGGCGGCTTACATGGTAAAGCTGAAGTTGAAAAACGAGTGAAGTGGATTACGGATAAGACTGAAGCCGAAGGTGAAGATGCTAAAGAGTATTATCTTGTTTGGATAGCAGTCGAACGTAAGGAAGTTGGTCCTGTCTATAACGGCGCAGGTGCTTGTTATTTAATGGTTAATAAGGAAAAACGTCGCGGCTATAAAATGATGCATGAACACGTAAATAGTTTAGATGATGCAATGAAAGGTCGCATTAAGCTTGAGCTTCTGGATCAGGGCTCAAAAGATGCGCTAATCGACTTTTTACAACAACATAATGAAGAAATGTGGAATAACTCAGACCGTATGCAGGAAGCACTCGGTGTTCAGTCCTAGCAAATATGTCTTTTTTATGACTTTCTAAAATTACGTTGCACATTCCTAAATCTATGGATAAAATATATTATAGTTATAGTGATATAACTAGGACACTTAGGTGGGGCGAAAGCCCTGCCTTTTTTATGTTTTAGGCGTCAATTTACATGCATTGTGCTATAATTTGTAATATTGAAGGTGATAAAATGAACGCTCCAAATCAAGGTATGTATAAGCTATCTCAAATCGTTGATATGCATGGTGAGAAAAATGAATACAAACAAGATTTAAACGTTTCAGTCATAGATAAAGAAGACCGTTATTTGCGTTATACAGAATCATTGGATGAACATGAGCTAAAAGTCACAGTTAGAATAAGTGATTGTAATATAAAATTACAGAGACGTGGCATTATCAATATGAATTTTCACTTTGAAAAAGGTATGAGAACATCAACATTTTATGATTCCCCAGCCGGCCGACATCAGTTTGAAATATTGACGCATGAACTGGATGCTAGTGACACAGGCTTGTATATTGAATATGATTTATTTGAATCGGGGTCACTACTTGGTCACTACAAATATAAGTTAGAGAGGGCTTAAATATGGATTTAAAACAACAACTTAAAGAAGCGATTGAAAGTGCAATCAAAAGTGCAAACTTAGTCGAAGAATCAGATATGCCTAGTGTAAAAGTCGAAGTTCCAAAAGATAAGAATAACGGAGACTTTTCTACTAATGCAGCGATGGTTTTGACTAAACTTGCGCGTAGAAACCCTCGAGAAATTGCTGAATTAATCATTGAAAAACTGGATAAAGAAAAAGCAAGTGTAAGTGAAGTCAGCATTGCAGGACCAGGTTTTATCAATTTTAAAATGGAAAGTAAAGAACTCTTAAACGTTATATTTAAGGTTCTAAACCAAAAAGAAAACTATGGTCGTTCAGAGCTTGAAACGAAAGAAAAAGTGTTAATCGAGTATGTTTCTGCAAATCCTACAGGCGATCTTCACATTGGTCATGCGAGAAATGGTGCAGTTGGTGCAACACTTTCTAATATCATGGATTTTGCTGGCTATGATGTCACACGTGAATACTATATCAACGATGCCGGTAATCAAATTAACAACTTAGCACGTTCCATAGAAGCACGTTATTTTGAGGCTTTAGGTCAAGGATTGAACATGCCGGAAGATGGTTATAACGGTAAAGATATTAAGGTGATTGGTGAAGAGTTAGCTGAGGCTCACCCTGAGTATAAAGATTTAGATGAAACTGCACGTATTAGTAAATTTAGAGACCTTGGTGTCGAATATGAAATGCGTAAACTAAAAGAAGATTTAAGCGATTTTCGTATTCACTTTGACAACTGGTTTAGTGAAACCTCACTATACGAAAGTGGCGAAATAGATGAAGCGATGACCAAGATGAAAGACAATGGTTTCATCTATGAAAGTGATGATGCGACATGGCTACGCACAACAGACTTTAAGGATGACAAAGACCGCGTTATCGTGAAAAAAGACGGGACCTTCACATATCTAATGCCAGATATTGCTTATCACTATGACAAAGTGGAGCGTGGATATGATAAGTTAATTAACCTCTTTGGTGCAGACCACCATGGTTATATTAACCGTCTAAAAGCATCACTCGGTGCTTTAGGTGAGAACCCGGAGAAGTTAGAAATTGAAATCATGCAAATTGTCCGTTTAATTGAAAACGGTCAAGAAGTGAAGATGAGTAAACGTACTGGTAAGGCAGTGACGATGAGAGATTTAATCGATATGATTGGTGTTGATGCTGCACGTTACTTCATGGTTATGCGCTCAACTGATACGCATTTTGACTTTGATTTAGACTTAGCACGTAGTGAATCCTCTGATAATCCGGTTTACTATGCACAATACGCACACGCTAGAATATGCAGTATTTTACGTCAAGCGAAGGAAAGTGGTTTTGATATAGACCAAACAGTTGCAGTGGATGTAATCACCAACGAGCAAGCACTTGAATTACTGAAGAAAATATTAGAATTTCCTAATATTGTTCGAGGTGCAGCAGAAGCTCGTGCGACACAAAGAATTCCAAATTACATCCATGACTTAGCTGCGAGCTTCCATAAATTCTATAATGCTGAAAAAGTACTAGGAGAAAATGACGATAAGACACGTGCTTATATTTTAATGATTGAAGCCGTTCGTCAAACTTTAGAGAATGCCCTAAGATTAATAGATGTGAATGCACCTGAAAGAATGTAAGTAACTAAGAAGGGGTTGGGAATATTTTTGCCCAGCCCCTTTTTGTATGTCATTTTATAAATAAATCACCCTACAATAGACAGTGTAACTTTATTATAATGATGCTAAAGGAGATGGTGATTATCAAAAAATTACCTAGGCACACAAAATTATTTTTCTTAACCTTATTTACGATAGTTATGACAGCCTGTTCTAATGAATCCGCTGTTGATCAGAGCTCGAATGAAGATATGAATATTATTTCTTTGATACCAAGTAATACGGAAATCATCGCAGAGCTTGGTTCAACAGAAGACTTGGTGGGCATTACAACAGTAGATACATACCCTGAGGATCTGTCTGAAGATTTAACAAGGCTGGATACTTTTGATTTAGATGAAGAGGCTATGATGGCTCTAGATCCAACACATATTATTTCACATGCTTCAAACCATGATGCGAACAAGGATATTATTGACCGTGTGGCTGATAATACAGGTGCTGAAATCTTAGTAGTAGACGATGCGCAATCAATTGATGCAATTTACGATACGATAACACAAGTTGGTGATTTTATTGATAAGCGTAGTGAAGCTGAAAATTTAAATACTGAACTTCAAAAAGAACTTACAGACCTTAAAGCCACTTATGAAGATCAACAAACTGATGATAGTGTGCTGCTCCTAGTGTCAGTGGTACCAGATATTTATATTGCAGGTGATGATACCTTTATTGATGACTTTTTGGAAACTTTAGAAGTAGAGAATGCTTTTGATGATGTCGAAGGTTATCCATCTGTTACATCGGAAGAGTTAATTGCACGTGAACCAACGAAGGTGATCTCAACATCTGGACAAGATAATGAAACATTATCTGAAGAAATTTCTAGTATCTCTGGGCTAGATACAACTGAGATTGCCGATGAACGCAACCAATGTATTCCAAATCCAGATACGATTTCAAGACCAGGTCCTAGGTTCGTTGAAGGCTTAGAAGAAGTCGCTCAGTGTATATATGAATAAGACAAATGTTGTTCTATCAATGATCTTAATGCTCTGTCTGGTTGTTAGTGTGTTTGTTGGATCTGTTAGTTTCTCTGATGTGTCTACAATGCAGTCATATACAATCATGCTAGATGTGAGATTGCCAAGAGTGTTAATGGCAATTTTCCTTGGAGCAAGCTTAAGTATGAGTGGGGCAGTATTTCAAATTATCTTGAAAAATCCGATGGTGGATAGCTTTACTTTAGGTATGGCTAATGGGGCGGTTCTCGGTTCAGCTTTGACAGTGATTACAGTCATCCCTGTTATCTTCGCACCAATTATGAGCATCATTTGTGGTCTTTTGACCATGGTACTCGTGCTAATAATTGCACGGCGTTTAGATTTGTCTTACCGTCCAGAAACATTAATTATAACCGGCGTTCTACTGGGTTCATTACTCTCGGGTATTTTGTACTTGATTATCTTAGTTAATCCAGAAGATACACAGAACATCTCAAGGTACATGTTTGGCTCCTTGAGTGGCGTAAATTACTACCAAGTTGCCGTCGTTATGGTGCTGACATTTATTGCATTTATCTTGTTAATAAGATATGGCAGACAGTTAGATTTGTTAAAGCTAGGAGATATTCGGGCACATGCCTTAGGCGTCAATGTGAGTAAAATACGCCCGATGTTATTAATGACCGCTGCTGTTCCGCCACTTGTTGCCTTAGGTTACACCGGTATTATTGCTCTTGTAGGCATTATCGTTCCTCAGGTGATTATGTACCTTAAGCCGATGCCATTTATCCCGTTGTTAAAACGTTCGATTCTTGTTGGTGCAATCTATGTTCTAATCGTAGATACTTTAGGGCGTACACTTTTTGCACCAGTTAGCATTCCTACAGGTGTTATGGTCATGTTATCTGCTGTTCCTATATTTATATATCTCTTATATCAACGCACATTAAGTACTAAAAAATGAAGCCATTTCATTCATTCGTTAGTAGGGTGAACTAAAGAGTGTTATATTAATTAAAAAGGGGGATTTTTAATGACAAAAGTTTCAATCGAAGACATTTTTGATATACAATCCGTTTCTGCACCAAAAGTCGTCCCAAATAGCTCGAGCGTGACGTATTTAACGAGTCGTACTGATAAGGACGAGGATACGTACTATGCCTACCTTCATTCTCACAATGGCCAAGGCAACATTCAACTTACATATAAAGATGAAGTAATCGGTAATGTGTGTCATGCCTATAATGGAAATATGACAGCCTTCACAGCACCTGATAAAGACAAAAAAACACAGATCTTCATACTCCGTCACACAGGTGGGGAACGCGAACAAATTACCTTTGAAAAAGATGGTGCATCTAACCCAGTCTTTAGTTCAGATGATGAGACAATTTATTATTCTGTCAGAGAAGGAAAGGACACAAAAGAGTCTGAAGAAGAAAAAGATAGTAAAACACCGAAACCGACGATTATTAATAAAATGAAATATAAATCTGATGGTGGGCCATCACCATATGGAATATTTCCCGAGAAATATTCACAGATTAAAAAAGTAAACATTCATACTAAAGAAACAGAAGTGGTCTTAAAAGGCGAAGCGAACTATCAACTTCATGACTTAACAGATACTGGTTTTATTTACTCAACTGATCAAAGTGATAATCCAGATTTCAATTTTTCTTCTAAACTGTATTTACGTAAAAACGGTACGGATCAATTGTTACGTTCAGACATGAATGTCTTTAAAGCGGAATTATCACCAGATGGGTCACATATTTTAATGACAGTGATGACACGTCAATATAAGAATGCAACACACCCACATATCGAAGTTTTGAATCTAACTACAGGCGATATTATTGATGTCACTACAGCACTCGACAAACCAGTCGGTGGCTTAGTCGCACAAGATACCCAACAAAATATTGACGGTAATCCGACGAAGTGGATTTCAAATAGTGAGTATGTTTTTATCGTGTCGGAATTTGGTAGTGTGAACTTATACCAAGGAGACATTAATGGGCATATTAAGCCACTTTACCGTGGCGACCATAACATTTTTGGTATGGATGCAGATGAGTCAGGTGCCTACTTAACAATTTCAACGCATGTGTCACCGAGTGAACTATATAAATTTGATTTTGAAACAGAAGAACTTGTTCAATTAACCGAAGTCAATAAGGACTACGTATCGAAAACAACACTCGTTTATCCAGAAAAAATTAAGTTTTCTAGTTTTGATGAGACGACAGTTCACGGTTGGTTCATGAAACCAGCTGATTATCAGGCTGGTCAAATCTATCCGATGGTAACCAATATACATGGTGGACCACATGCCTTATATGCCAATACGTTCTTCCATGAGATGCAAGTGTTAGCAGCGAAAGGCTATGCCGTATTATTTATTAATCCTAGAGGGTCACACAGTTATTCTCAGGAGTTTGTTGATGCTGTAAGAGGGGATTACGGTAACGGTGACTATAAAGATATTATGGCCGCAGTGGACTATATTACCAATAAGTATGATTGGATTGATCAAGATAATTTAGGTGTAACAGGTGGATCATATGGTGGCTTTATGACCAACTGGATTGTAGGGCATACGAACCGTTTTAAAGCAGCTGTGACCCAGCGCTCAATTTCGAATTGGATTAGCTTTAGAGGGGTCTCAGATATTGGTTATTACTTTACAGATTGGCAGATTTTAGCTGGACTTGATGATCTTGAAAAATTGTGGCATCACTCACCTTTGAAATATGCGAAACAAGTTGAAACACCTTTACTTATTTTACATGGTGAAGAAGATATTAGATGTCCAATCGAACAAGCAGAGCAGTTCTTTATAGAGTTGAAATATCACGGTAAGGAAACTGAGTTTGTCCGTTTCCCATCTTCTTCTCATGAGCTTTCACGTTCAGGAAAACCGAGTTTACGTCTCGCAAGATTAGAACAAATCACAGGATGGTTTGATAAGTACATTTCATATTCTGAGGAGGGAAAATAGATGGCGAGCAAAATCGATGAATTAGCAGCAAGTGTCGAAGCGGATTATTCAATAATATCTAATCCATTAAACATTTTTTACTTTACCGGTGTACGCTTAGACCCACATGAACGATTGTTACTCTTGTTAATCGATAATCAGTCAAAAGAAACAACGATGATTTACCCAGCACTAGATGGTGAAACAGTGAAAAATAATACGGATTTAGATCATTACCTTCCACATGATGATAAGGAAGATGCATTTTCATATGTCTTTAAGACAATTCCAAGTGATAAGACGATCGCAGTCGAAGGCAGTCATCTAATCTATGATCGTTACCTTAGGTTGATTGAACAATATCAAGCTGAGAATATTCAGACCCTTGATAATCACATCAATTACTTACGTGGAATAAAAGATGACCATGACAAAAATGAATTACAACGTGCCGTCGATATGACAGAAAAGGCACTAGAGAATCTTAAAACATTTACTGTTGAAGGCAAGACAGAAATGGAAGTGTCAGACTTCCTGGTCAAACAATTTAAATCTTATGGTGCAATAGGACCAAGTTTTGGACCAAGTGTATTAACAGGTAAAAAATCTGCCTTACCACATGGTGACACGGGCAATGCCGTCATCCAAAAAGGAGATTTCTTGTTAATTGATTTCGGAGTTGTATCGGATACAGGTTATGTTTCAGATATGACACGAACTTTTATTGTTGGAGAAGCGACTGAAAAGCAAGAAGAAATCTATAAAACAGTGTTGAATGCAAATCTTGCAGGTATTAAAGCGAGTCAAGAAGGAACAGAACTCTCAAATATCGATAAAAGTGCGAGACAGGTTATCGAAGATGCAGGGTACGGTGAGTATTTCATGCACCGTATTGGTCACGGTCTTGGCTTAGATATCCACGAGGCACCTTCTGTTCATGGTGAAAACAAAGATAAGTTAGAAGCGGGGAATGTGATTACCATAGAACCAGGAATATACATTCCTGATTTTGGCGGTGTCAGAATCGAAGATATGTTGTATATTGAAGATGATAATACAATTAATCTCAACGCATTTCCAAAAGATTTTGAATCGATGATTATACAATAAACCCTAGGAGCTGTATGAAGACATGACGAAAGATACAAGAATTGAAGCAGACTTTCTTGGAGAAAAAGAAATTAATAATGATGCCTATTATGGAGTTCAAAGCCTAAGAGCTTTAGAGAATTTCCCAATTACAGGTTATCGTTTAAACACGGACTTAATCAGAGCCCTTGGTATGGTCAAAAAGGCAGCGGCTATTGGAAACCATGAGAATGGCGTCTTAGATGAGGAAAGAAAAAATGCCATTGTCCAAGCGAGTGAAGAAATTATAGACGGTCAGTGGCACAGTCATTTTATCGTAGATCCAATTCAAGGTGGTGCTGGGACTTCGACAAACATGAACGCAAATGAAGTCATTGCAAACCGTGCACTTGATATCTTAGGAAGAGAAAAAGGTGACTATGACTTTGTGAGTCCGAACAACCATGTCAATATGTCACAATCAACAAATGACGCCTTCCCAACTTCGCTCCATATTGCATTTTTAATACGTGCAGAAAGCTTGTTAGAAACGATGAACACGATGAAACAAGCATTTGAAGCGAAGGCAACGGAGTTTGATCACGTCATTAAAATGGGACGTACGCATCTTCAAGATGCCGTACCAATTCGCCTAGGTCAAGAATTTAGTGCTTACGCTAAGGTCTTATCAAGAGATATTCGCCGTGTATCAAACGCTTTAGAAAATCTTTATGAAATCAACATCGGTGCAACTGCAGTTGGTACTGGTTTAAATGCAGACCAAAAATACATTGATACAGTTGTTGAAGAACTTAGAAATCTTACAGGCTATCCATTTAAATCTGCAGAAAATCTTGTTGATGGAACTCAGAATACAGATGCCTATACTGAAATTTCTGCAGCACTTAAAGTATGTATGATGAACATGTCTAAGGTTGCAAATGACTTAAGAATGATGGCTTCAGGACCAAAAGCGGGTCTGAATGAAATCAATCTTCCTGCACGTCAGCCAGGTTCTTCAATTATGCCTGGTAAAGTGAATCCGGTTATGGCTGAAGTGATTAATCAAATTGCCTTCCAAGTCATCGGTAACGACAATACCATTTGTCTCGCATCAGAAGCTGGACAGTTTGAATTAAATGTTATGGAACCCGTGCTTGCATATAACCTACTACAATCCATAGACATTATGAACAATGGCTTTAGAGTCTTTACAGAAAAATGTATTGCAGGTATTACAGCTAATGAAAAACAGATGTCGGAATACGTGGATAAGAGTATCGGTGTAATCACAGCACTTGTGCCTCACATTGGCTATAAGAAAGCATCATCAATTGCACGTGAAGCGATGGCAAGTGGTGAACCAGTAAGAGACATATGTAAGAAATATGATGTCCTTTCAGAAGAACAGTTAAATCATGTGTTAAATGCTTTTGAAATGACGAACATTGGTGTATCTAAACTGCCAGAATAAGAAGTAGAATCGCATAATTTTAAACACTGGTGATTTATCACTAGTGTTTTTTTGTGATTAAACTGTCTCAACAGATTTTTATGATTAATAAGTGTAAAATAGTAAGTATAAAAGCAGTCAAAGAGCTGGGGGATTATGTCTATGGATATTCAAACTTTCTATCAGACTTATTTAGGAGAACATGAACTGGTCAGGGCCAGTTTGTTTAACTCTGTAAATTTTACGAGTATGGATGAGTTGATTGACTATAAATTAAAAGAACTTAGTGATGCGGCTTTACAAGCTGAAATTTTTGAACATCTATCAATGGCAGAAGCCAAACTCATTAGGCGTTTAGCAGCAGAAGAAAGCCATGATGAAGTCCACAGGGTTGCATACAATCAAAACAAATACTCTACCTTAATCGACTACCAGTACATTTTAGAGGATAATGTCAATCAAGGTGTGATTCATGAAGATATCATCAATCACTTAAATTACGGTCTGAGAAAAACAGGTATTTTCCCATTTGAACCGATGTACATTCCAGACTCACAAGAGATTAAACCTAGTGAACTGTCAAGATTTGAACCCATTTTTAAGGGTCCAATCTACTGGCTCTATAATAATCTGACCTTCATTAAATTACGAAAAGTAATGTCGAAATTAAATATTAAATCCATCGGACAATATAAGGACGATTATTTATCCGAAGTCACTGCTCATATTGTGACTAAAGAATCATTAGAACTTGCGATTTCCCTCTTAGATCGGGAGTTAGCCAATGAAGTGGCGCATAAAGTTAAAGAGGATGATTACCTTTATGCAAATCAACCACGCTGGCAAGATGCTGTAGAAATGGGCCTATTAGTTAAGGTTCATAAAGATTACCTGATCATGCATGAAGATGTATTGACGACCTTAAAACAAATAGACTTTAAAACTATCAACCATATGACGACAGCACGTGTCAGTGAAAACTACAACGCTTACCGAATTATGTTGTCTATTAATGGAATGGATGAGATATATAGAGAAATTCAATTACCAACACGTTTAAACCTCTTAGAATTAGAAATTGTCATTTCTGAAGCATTTGGTTGGCAGAATACCGGGAGCGGAGATTTTGTCACGGACGATGAAGTTCTAACAGATCTTGAATCCTCACCGAAAAATGTCCGTATGGCGGATGTGTATTTACAAGGTGGTCCAGTTCAATACCTGGCATCATCAGATGATTATTATGTCGTCGATATTGAAGTTGAGGACTATATAAATATAGAAAAGGCACTACCTAAAGTCCTGTCTTACGGTGGCCCAGTCCCAATTGAAGGTATCGGTGGCATCGACCAACTTCAGGATATCCTCACTATACTACAAGATAAAAACCATCCGGACTATGTGAGCACCTATGCCAAGGTTAGAAATAAAAACTTTAGGGAACGCTATCCGGTCAGCGCAGTAAATAAACAGCTTCTAAAACTATTTAACAGAGGTAGCCCAATTACTTAAGGAGAATCGAGATGGAGCTAGCAACATTTTATAAGACGTATTTAACATATTTACATCTAGATAAAGTGGGAGAGTCTTTATCCCAACTAGATAAGATAGTAGAAGAAAAAATAGAAGAAGCAAAATCGGATGACTATCTCACCTTACTTGGAGATAGCTTAAAAATGGAAGAAATTGAGTTAATCAAGCGTTATTCTAATGCCTTAACAGGTGACAATATCATTACCTTGCCTTTCAATCCTGATGATAATCCATTTTTAATTTACAATCATCACCTCTTATACATTGGCGACGGCGAAGGGGTAATGCATGAAGAAGTGATCGATGGGATATTAAGGAACTTTGGTTCAACAATCCATTTAGCACCCTTACCAGAAGGTATTAATGTATCAAATGTAACGTTGAATAATGCAGAATATACCACAACTGTAAATTTACTAGACTATCCAATTATCGAATATTATGACTTATTATTAACAGAAGAGCACATGAATCTTGTGGCAGAAAACTTAGACTTAGACCTTGAAGAGTACAAGACAAGACCACAAATTATTAATGCAATTTCTAAGCGATTAGTCCATAAAGAATATATGGAAGAAAAATTAAAGCTCTTTGATGAAGATGAATTAGAGAGATTTAAAGAGAAAGTACAAGCCGGACAAGTTTTATTTACAGAAGAAGAGGGTAACTGGGATACGTTCCTTGCTACTGGCATAATTATGCCTTATCTTCCTAATGTTGCAATCTTGCCTTTAGTTCTGTTCCATTTCTTTAAAGAAGAAATTTTCGATTAAATCAAGAAAAGGGGTTATGAACAATGTCATTAAAAGAAAAGATTTTTAAACAATTAGAAGAAAATGAAGAACGAATGATTGAAATTAGACGTCATTTACATGAAAATCCAGAGTTATCATTTGAAGAAGAGAAAACAGCACAGTTTATCGAAGAATTTTATAAAGACAAAGATGTGACTCTGACAACAAATGTGGGTAATGGCTATGGCATTATCGTGGAAATAGAAGGTGGAGCTGGTGAAGGACCGACAATCGGACTGCGTGCGGACTTTGATGCTCTACCAATTAAAGAAGAAGCAGATGTTGAGTTTAAATCTAAAAATGAAGGTGTCATGCATGCCTGTGGACATGATGGTCATACGGCTTACATGTTAATTTTAGGTGAAGCTTTAATCGATCTTAAAGATGAGTGGAAAGGTAGAATTAAGCTCATTCACCAACATGCTGAGGAAATTCCACCAGGCGGTGCCAAAAGTATCGTAGAATCAGGCATCTTAGATGATTTAGATGAAGTATATGGTATTCACCTCTTCCCAACGATTGATGTAGGTGATATTACAGTGTGTGCAGAAGAAGCGATGACAGGCCGTTCAAACTTTGACCTTAAAATCCAAGGCTCAGGCGGTCACGGCGCAATGCCACACACTACTAATGATGCACTTGTTGCAGGTGGTTACTTTGTCACATCAGCACAAACAATCGTCTCCCGTCGCATGGATCCAAATGACTCAGTAGTTGTGTCAATTACAGCCTTTGATGCACCAGGTGGTTACAACGTCATTCAAGACAGTGTAACACTTCGTGGTACAGTACGTTATTTATCTATGGATAATATGGAACCAGTCTATGAAGAAATGAAAAATCTGGTTGAAGGACTAGAAAGAAGCTACGGCGTAGATTGCACTTTAGACTATGTCTATGACTATCCAGTTCTATATAACACACCAGAAATTATAGATGAAATTGAAGCGACTTTAGTAGAGAGTGCAGGCACATACTTCGATAAAGTATACCGTGCCAAACCACAAGCTGCTTCAGAAGACTTTGCGTATTACTTAGAGAAAAAACCAGGCGCATTCATCTTTGTCGGTGCTAAACCAGAAGGCGTAGAAAATGCCTACCCGAACCACCACCCTAAATTCGACGTCAATGAAAAATCATTGCTGATTTCAGCAAAAGCATTAGCTGATATTGTCTTGAATAAGATTCAATAGTCATGCTTTAGGTGTTGCACGTACGTGAAAAGCAAACGAGTTGACTCTATCAAAATATAAGTCGGTGTGAAGGAGATAACTATGAAACCAATTCATACAAAGTACTCAAAAAACAATCCTGGACACTATGTGCCTGCCATGGAGCATAATGGCACACTCTATATTTCAGGACAGCTGTCTATAGATAATGAAACAGGGAAAATTCCGAGTGGTGGCATCAAGGTTGAAACTGAACAAGCACTAAAAAACTTAGATGTTGTGTTAGAAGCTGCTGGCATTACTAGAGAAAATATCATTATGTGCCGTGTCTACACACCTGATGTGAAGTATTGGGATGAGATCAATGTCATCTACAGTGAATATTTCAAAGATCACAAACCTGCACGAGCAATTGTGCCGACAACGCCACTGCATCATGATTGTCTAATTGAAATTGAAGCAGTTGCTGAGCTCGGACAATAAATAGTTTGTAAAATTAAATTTAAAAGTGGAGTGTTAATATGTCTAACGTCAGTCTACCTGAATATACTTTACTTAGTAAATGTGAGTTACCTGCAGAAGTTGAAGAAATTATGATTGATGATGAAAAGTTTGTCACTGCTTTTAAAACATACAGAGATAGTGTGACATTCACCAACAAAAGAATTGTCTTCAGAGATTCACAAGGACTATCAGGTAAAAAAGTAGAGGTCTATTCAATCCCTTATAGCACGATCAATGCTTGGTCAAGTGAGAATGCTAAAGGTATTTTTGATGTAAATGCTGAGGTTGAGCTGTGGACTAGAGCGGGCCATTTAAAACTTAAACTTGGTAAAGGTATAGATATAAGGGAAATAGATAGACTATTAGCTAACGTTATTTTGTAATTTAATTCTGTAAGAAGCTGCTTAGGAATCCTTGATAGGGTTTACTAAGCAGCTTTTATTTTTATGCAATTATCTATCAACTAATTCTTTGAGAGCCTCATGATATTCTTTACTTATTTCTTCTGCTAAGTTCAATAAATCTTCTTTATTCATAACCAACACTCTCCAGAGTTACAGAACTGTTATCCTCTATTCATTCTCCAATTCTTTAATATACTTTTCCAGTTTCTCTTTATCCTCACCTGAAATCTCAGGGAATTTAGGGTCAATTTTCTCTAACACATGGATCATAACCTCTGTAATAATTCGACGACTATGCCATTCATCATCTGCGGGTAAAATGTACCAAGGGCTATGCTGGGTGGAGGTATTATTAAGCATATTTTCAAACGCCTTCTGATATTGATTCCATTTCTTACGTTCCTCAACATCAGAAAATGAGAATTCCCACTGCTTGTCAGGGTTCTTCATTCTTTCTAATAGTCTATCTTTCTGTTCTTTCTTAGACATATTGAAGAAAAACTTAATGATAGTAAAGCCATTTTCACATAGATATCTTTCATAATCATTAATCTGTCGATAACGTTGTTCAAATATATTATCGTCTTCGTCATCTAGTAGATTATGAACCTTTGTGGCAATGATCTCTTCATAGTGAGAACGATTTAAAATCGCAATCTCACCACGATCTGGTTCGCCTGCATGAATTCTTCGTAAATAATCTTTCTTCCTATCCTCTTCTGATGGCTTGCCAAAAGATGTGACTTTTAGACCCTGAGCATTGAGATTAGAGAAAATATAAGAAATTGCTTCATCTTTACCTGCAGCATCTATGGCTTGTAAGACGACCATGATGCCATTTTCTTCTTCAGCATTTAATTTCAAATGTAAATTTTTTAGTTTTTCAACGAGTGGTGGAATGATAGTTTCTTTAATTTCAAGATTATCTTTTTTCATTCCCTCACTTGTTTTATAATCTTTCAACTTTATATCTTTAGTACTTGGTACTTTATAATTAGATAAATTCATACTATCACCTCTGTTTTCAGATATTTACCCTTCTAAATACATCGAAAACACAATAAATTCCATACATTATGGGTATGTAACAAGTATGATTTTAAGGCAAAAACAGAGGAGATATAAAATGGACAAAAAAAGAATAATTTTAGATTGTGATCCTGGTCACGATGATGCTGTCGCAATGTTCATGGTGAATCAGGTATCGATGGTCCCGTGTTCGATGAACTAGAGCGCTCAGCTAAAGAACAGCATGGTGTGCAATATATTATTGGTACACTAATGAATAGCGATGGGGATATTACACTTGTACCAACTGGACCTTTATCAAATATTGCTATGGCAATGAAATTAGAGCCAGCAATTTTACCGAAAATTAAAGAGATTGTCTTGATGGGTGGGGCTTATGGTAATGGTAACTTCACGCCATCAGCAGAATTTAATATTTTAGCAGACCCTGAAGCAGCGCATGTAGTCTTTAAATCTGGCGCACCTATTGTCATGATGGGCCTTGATGTGACAAATCAGACCCTTTGTACTCCAACAGTGATTGAAAGGATGGAAGCAGTAGGGAATAAGGCAGGAAAACTGTTTGGTGATTTGCTAAGATTTACGCTTAAAACACAATATGAAGAATTCGGTTTAGAAGCGGGACCAATCCATGATGCGACAACAATTGCATATTTAATTGATCCAAGCTTATTTGAAGTTAAAGAGATGTTTGTAGAAGTGGATATCAATAGAGGACCATCCTATGGTCGAACTGTATGTGATGAATCGAATGTGTTAAAACAACCAGCCAATGCAAAAGTTGGTACTGGTATCGATAATGACAGATTCTTTGATTTAGTCGAAGAATGTATAAGGATGTATTAAGAAAAAGTCACTTAGGCATCATTGCCTAAGTGACTGCTTAATCATTCGCTTTACCAAAATAAAATCTGATTCTTATTCTTCTGTTTTTGTGACTTGTTTTTCTCTTGTTTCCTGAATCAACCAAGGACTATTTTTCTCCGCTTCAATTTTTCTATTATCTTCTTTAATTCGATCTAGGACTTTTTGCATTTCTTCGTTCTCTAACAGATAATTCTCTTGTTTCAATCTCTCTAATTCTATTTCTTTATCTATATGTTTTAAACGGATTTTCTACATGTCCTGTTTATGGGATAGGAATGTGCTGAGAGCACCTACACCAATTGCCAGAATGACAATTATAGCAAACCACATTCTGCATCAGCTCCTTTATTCTAGATTGTTTGGATAGACGATGGTACTTATCTTAATATATCCAAATATTTTTAATATCTTCTTAACCGTTTCCCGTGATGTACAACCATACCTATAAATATTAACCCCCAAGCCATTAAAGCAATCATATAAGTAATATCCGGGATAATCATAAGAAATGATAGTTCTAGTGCTTGAGATAAATTAATAGTACCCACTGTATACATAGCGAGAGGGAAGGCCATTCCCCATAGTTCAGGGTTGTAGTTAAGTGGGACTTTCTTGATGACATGACGCCATATGCCCAGCACAACGAGTAGTGGAATCCACCAAGTCCCAAATGCCCAGAAGAAGAGGGTAGTGGCTTTGATGAACGTTTCAAACTCTAAGATGATTCCTGAACCATTTAAAATGAAAATGGCTCCAGCTAAAGTGGTAATTGCTAAGGCGCCCATACTGATCCAGTAGGGTGGTGTGAGCGACATAGCTTCCATTTCAAAAAACATTAATCTATAAAAAATCAAAACAATAATTGCTAGGTACAACATGCATGCTAAAAAGAAGAGGCAGAGTGATATAAACATAATAATGTCTTCATAGTTTGATGGACCCTGCATAAGTACACCAAGTATGGCTAGAGACTGGGTAGAGACAATAAGTAATAGCCAACCGCCATTGATTGATTCGTTTATTAAGGGTTTTGATTTTTTAATAATTAGGATAGTGAAAAAACTATATATTAAAACAATCCACAAAAAGAGTATGAGGACCCATATGTAAAAACCTAAAATTGGCATATTAGAAATTATGCTTAACTGACTACCAATCACGGAACTTGCCGCAATAAAAGTGAAAAAACCAGGCCCTTTGATTTCATTTGTAAAATCTGACCATACGGCCTTGGTATTAACTGAAAGTCTGATAATGTTTAAGACGATTAAGACAAAATAGACTACGATATTTAAGTAGAGTAAAATCTCTGCAAATAAATGATAGCCTAAATACCAGGCAGACAAAGAGAGTGCACCAGTTGCCATGACCATGGCAAAATAGCCTGGGTAAAAGTGTTCGG
The DNA here is from genome assembly GCF_000425825.1 of Jeotgalicoccus marinus DSM 19772. Lineage (GTDB taxonomy): Bacteria > Bacillota > Bacilli > Staphylococcales > Salinicoccaceae > Jeotgalicoccus > Jeotgalicoccus marinus. The sequence goes on along the minus strand of NZ_AUEE01000004.1, from coordinate 113,330 downwards.
TTTGTCGTTTTAAAAAATTGATCATTAATGTCACGCTTTCTGAAATATGCAGTAAAGCGCGTACCGTAAATGCGGTACGCGCTTTATATTATAACCTATTAAGCAAACATCTTCATTACACCGTTCGCAACTGCGAGATCGAAGTAGCCTGCACCAACGCATTTGTAAAGTGTGATTTCTTCATCGTTTTGGCGTAGGTAGTTGCCATCAAAAATATCTGCTAAGGTCCCTTTGATGTCATCCCAGCTTATGATGTCTTTATCAACAGCATCAATGAGTTCCCCGGCTTCTTCTTTAGCACCATGCATGTCGTCTACATAAATCTGATCAGCTCTTTCGACGATTTTATGATCCATTTCTCTCATTTCAGGTGTGAATGAGCCGACGCCATTAATGTGTGTACCTGGTTTTACAAGTGCACCGTTATAAACTGGTGTTTTACTTTGTGTTGCGCAGTTGATGATGTCACTCATTTCGACGAGTGCATCGACATCGGATACGACTTCTATATCAGACCAAATTCCGAAGTCTTCTAAGCGTTTTTTAAAGTCTTCCGCCTTACTTTCTGTACGATTATACAAGTAAATTCTTTGGATATCTCTGACTTGAATAACGCCGAGAACTTGTTCAAATGCCATGTTTCCTGTACCAATGACTCCTAATGATCTAGCATCTTCTGTGGCAAGCTTATCTGTCGCAATAGCTGTCATCGCACCTGTACGTAGGCGTGTTAGGTAAGATGCATCCATCGACGCCTTATGCTCGCCGTCTGTTAAGTCAGTGACTAAGATATTACCCTGGGTCGTTGGCATATTTTTATTACTTGGGAAAATAGACACTGTTTTAGTAATGGAAACTTGACTACTGATACTTATACAAGGCATATACAACATAGAATTATCTTCACCAGCCGGTAGTACAGTACGAATGGATTCTACGATCTGATTATTCTTATAGTCATCAAGGATATTTTTAACATCTTCAATGGCATGCGTAATTTTATACTTTTCTTCAATTTCTTTGTCTGTCAATGTAATCAAAGTATTCACTCCTATTAAGCTTCAATATTTTTAAGTCGATCTTCACGGTCTTGTGCATTTTCCCCACGTATCGCCATGACGGCTACAATCGAAACGATAGCGGTCATAATAATGTAAAGTGATACAGGGATACTTGAACCGTTAAACTGATTCATTAAGAATTCAGCAATCAATGGTGCAGATCCCCCAGCGACTGCGGCACCAATTTGATAACCGAGTGTGACTCCAGTATAACGTACTTCTTTACTGAAAGATTCAGAGAACATCGTACCGAGAATCGCAGTAATCGGCGGCCAAATCACTACAAGGCCTAAGAAGGTCGCGAGTATAACTAAAGCAGGTTCATGTGTATTGACAATGTAGAAATATGGAAAGCCGTAGATTAACATTGCCACAGCACCGACTAAGAACATTTTTCTTCTACCAATTTTGTCGGATAAACTCCCCATAATCGGAATCATAATCGTTGTTCCGACGGAAACTGCCATGATGGATAACATCATAAATTCGAAAGATACATCAAGTGTTGCAACGCCATAACCAACAATGAAAGTAGTAAATATATAGAATGGTCCAGTTTCTACGAATTTAGCCCCTGATGTAATCAGTACTTCTTTTGGATGTTTCTTAAAGATCTCAACGATTGGTAACTGACGGACCTCATTCTTTTTAGCAGCTTCTCTTTGCATTTCTTGGAATGCAGGTGTCTCATCTAGCCCTTTACGGATTAATAGACCGACAACTACAAGTAGTAAACTAAAGATAAACGGAATTCTCCATCCCCAAGCTAGAAAAGTTTCTTCAGGCATAGCCCAAGTTAATAAGAAGAAAAAGCCGTAAGCTAAGACTAAGCCAATCGGAATACCCATTTGTGGGAAACTACCGAAGAGCCCACGTTGCTTCTTTGGTGCATACTCTGTTGCGAGTAGTAAAGCCCCGCCCCATTCTCCACCAATACCTAAACCTTGAATTAAACGGAAAAGAAGTAGTAAAAGAGGTGCCGCGACCCCAATTGAAGCGTATGTAGGTAAAAGACCAATCCCTGCAGTCGCTAAGCCCATCATGCTTAAAGTAATAATTAATGTTTTTTTACGGCCGACACGGTCTCCGATATGGGCAAAAATAACCCCGCCCAGTGGACGAATGAAGAATGATAGTGCCAAACCAAAATAAGCTAATATTGTTGATAAAAATTGATCATCAGTGACGAAGAACTGAGTGTTAAAAATAATGCTAGCAACAGCAGCATATAAGAAAAAGTCAAACCACTCAATCGACGAACCAATTAAACTTGCAGATAAAACTTTTGCACGTAGTTTTTTATCCATAGTAAACCTCCCCTTTGTATACGATTACATTATCATAATTTCGGGACATTATAAAGCTGTATTGTCATTGAGTTGATAGAATTTTTAGATTATACTCAAATGAAGGGGGATGACGATGTTAGAAGAGAAATTAAAAGCATTAGTATCAAAGCAAGCAACAGATAATATAGCCTATCAAATCGAGTATCAGGGGAAGGTATATAGCTATAGAAATGAACATATCTTTCGCTCAGCAAGCATAACGAAGATTCCTCTATGTTTATCCGCCTTAAAAAAAGGTGAATTACTAGATGAAAACCCAAGGCTCGATGCGAGTAAGAAAGTGATGGGATCGGGTGTCTTACATTCGATGGAAGATACAATAACGATGACACTACATGACCTGGTGACCATTGCCCTTATCGTGTCTGACAACACTGCCTCAAATGTACTGATGGATTATGTCGGCTTTGACCAGATGAGTAAAGACTTTAAAGCGTGGGGATTAAAGGATACCGAATTAAAAAGTCATTATATGAATATGAATGCAGATCCTAATAAAATGTATAATATTGCGACAGCATCAGGTATGATGACAGCACTTAATTTAATATATGAAGATAATGAGTATATATCACAACCCGTTAGAGATAGAATGAAACGCTTATTAAGACAACAACAATTTAACGACCGAGTTGGTGGTACTTTGGATGATGGTGGAGATGAAAGTCATATCACTGTGTCATCAAAAAGTGGTACAATCGATAAGCTAGAACATGATGTCGGCATCTTTAAAATGGATAAGGAAATATTAAAATTTGCCGTCCTTAGTCAAGGTTGGCCGACAAACTTAGATGGACGTCAATTTCTCATTGAAGTCGGGCATTTATTGAAAGCTGAAATGGAGTAGTAATTTCCGGTTATAGAGTTGCTTTATATATCGTTCTATCTTAAAGTAGATGATATGCTGACTCGTGATTCCGTAGCTCAGCGGGAGAGCACTTCGTTGACATCGAAGGGGTCGGTGGTTCAATCCCACTCGGAATCATAGATGACCGGAACGCTTTAGACGTTCCGGTCTTTTTTCGTAAATATAGGTAGATTAAAAGGTAGTGATAGAAATGGCTGAAAAAATTGCATCACTGATTGATGGCGATAAGTTTTTCTTCTTTAAGCAGGTTTTAAATAATATCAATCTTGATATATATGACGGGGAAATACTCGGTATAATTGGGCCGAGTGGCTCCGGCAAAACGACATGTATTCGAACACTTCTAGGCATGGAAGAGCTAACCAAAGGTGAGGCGTATTTCATGAACAAAAAGATGCCGAACCGAAAAATGATGAACAAGATTGGATATATGGGCCAAGAAACGGCACTTTATGAGACCTTGACGGCACATGAAAATATGTCCTTTTTTGGTAAGTTAAAAAAACTTAAAGGTGATGTACTCAATCATGAAATTGATAAGAATCTTGAACTCGTAGACTTGAGTAGTTCAAGAAATAAAGTTGTTTCTCAATTTTCAGGTGGTATGAAAAGACGATTATCTTTGGCAATCTCTTTAATTGGTGCACCAGATTTACTCGTCCTAGATGAACCGACCGTTGGTATTGATCCTAAATTGAGGAAAACGATATGGGAACAGCTAAGAGTTTTAAGAGATGAAGGGAAAGGCATTGTTGTCACGACACATGTTATGAGTGAAGCGGAACGCTGTGATAAGGTCGCACTCATTGTGAATGGAGAAATATACGCTTACGGTACACCAAAAGAACTGATGACACAGTTTGAGGTAAACTCCATTGAGGATGTGTTCTTGAAACTGGAGGTGACAACATGATCAGATTGACGGCAATTGCTAAAAAAGTAGCCTTAGAATTATATAGGGATCAGAGAACATTAGCCTTAATGTTGTTAGCACCACTTCTTGTCATTACATTGATGTATTTTGTCTTTGATGTGAATAATGATTTGAATGTACGTATCGGTGTTCCAGATACAATTGATGAACGATTTATAGAAAATATGCCTGAGGAAGTAGAAGTCATCCCTTACGCCTTACAACCTACCTTGGATACGTTGTTAGATAATGATAATTTAGATGCTTACATGGACATAAAAGATGATCAAATTACAGTGACATATCATAACGAAGATCCGTCTCAAACCAACGCAGCGAAGCAGGTCATTCAAACTGCAGTTCAATCTACAACAAGAGAAACTGCACAGGAAAGGTTTAATAACATGCCTGGTGATGAGACGATGCCTGCAATGGATGTTGAAGAAAGCTATTTGTATGGTGATGAGGGTTCAACTTTCTTTGACAAGATGTTTCCAATTCTCATGGGCTTCTTTGTTTTCTTTTTTGTCTTTTTAATTTCAGGAATGTCGATGCTGAAAGAAAGAACGATGGGTACCATGGAAAGAATGCTAGCAACATCAGTTAAAAGACGAGATGTTGTGCTTGGTTATATGGGGGGTTATGGTGGTTATGCAATTTTACAGACGATCATCATTGTACTGTACTCAATCTATCTATTGAATATGACGATTGCAGGTAATATTATATGGGTATTTGTAATAACGATACTCTTAGCAATGGCTGCCCTAGTTATTGGAATGTTCATTTCCACCTTTGCAAACACAGAATTCCAGATGGTTCAGTTCATACCATTAGTGATTGTGCCTCAAGTATTTTTCTCAGGTATCATACCTTTAGAAAATATTTCAGATTGGATATCAGTAATTGGGTACATCTTTCCACTAACTTATGCAGGAGAAGCATTGACTGAAGTAATGACAAAAGGGAACGGCTTTATTGCAATATGGCAAGAATTATTGATTCTTGTAGGGTTTATTGTGTTATTCACTTTACTAGATATCTTCGGTTTAAGAAAATATCGTAAAGTATAAAATAGGAGGCTGACATGTTTAAAAAACTTCAGAGTGTGATGGTGTATGTAGATGATGTTGAAGCGGCAAAAGAATTTTGGAAGACGAAGTTTGATTTTGTTGTAAAAGAAACGATTGAATTGCCGGAGGGTTATAAAGGCTATGACCTCGCGCCGAATGAAGCAGCAGAGACGACTATGACCCTGTTTTCAAAAGCGTTTATAGAAAAATACAGCCCTGAAGTGAACCTAGGTACCCCGTCATTGATGTTTGAAGTAGAAAACATTGAAGCCCTTTATGAAGAAAGTAAAAATAAAGGAGTCGAAGTTGGAGAACTGATTGAGATCCTTGGGACCAAGACGTTTAACTTCCAAGACGGCCAAAGCAATTACTTTGCTGTTGAAGAACCGGTGGAATAGCAGTGTTGAAAATAGACTAGGCAGTCATGCCTAGTCTATTTTTATGTGAATAAATTAGCTTGAAGATATACAAGAAGAAGGTTGCTTAAATAGTTAGGGACGTGGATAATGTCTAAGAGATAATTTTTAGTAGTGAGATACTAAAGTGTATTTTTAAGATACTATATTTCAGATTCATGAATTTTGAAAGGGATTACAAATAGGGAGGGTATTGATGAAAAAAATTTTGTCTTTTTTTATTATCAGTATGACTATCGTCGCGCTAAATGCATGTAAAACAGAGGAAGTAGTAAACAATACGGATGTATCATCTTCACGTGATGTGACGACTATCACTTTTAGTCACAATCAGTCGGCTTTAAGTACAGAACACATGGGTGCTTTAAAGTTTAAAGAAGTCATTGAGAAAGAATCAAATGGGAAGGTCAAAGTCGATGTTTACCCGTCTTCACAGTTAGGTGGCTTAAGAGAACAAGTCGAAGCGACTCAAATCGGAGAAATAGACATCACACTTCAACCTGCTGCAACGATTACGCTTTTTGAAGATGATGTGAAAATTGTTGATTTGCCGTACCTATTACCAACAAAAGAGGAAGAAATGTACCAAGTATTAGATAGTGAAGTCGGCACAGAAATCTTGAATACTTTAAATGATTCGTCTTTAGAGGGTCTCGGCTTTTGGCCAGGTGGTTATAAAATGCTGACCAGTCAAAATACACAAATTGAAAATGTTCAGGATCTTAAAGGTTTATCGATGCGTACTATGGAGTCCCCCGTCCTCGTTGAGCAATTCAAAACATGGCAAGCGAGTGCAATTCCCATCGCGTACTCAGAAGTATATAATTCACTCCAATTAGGCATTGTGGATGGTCAAGAAAACCCAGTACAGACCATCTACATGAATAACTATCATGAAGTTCAAAATAGTATTGCTGAAAGCTATCATGGTGCAATGACCTATATACTGATTGCCAACGAAGCGTGGTTTAATAGTCTTGATGAGGAAATTCAGGACTATATTATAAGTGCTGAAAAACAAGCTAAAGAAGAATCAAGGTCTAAATTGAAAGAAAAAGAAGGAGAATATAGGAAAGCAATCATCGCGAATGTCGATCATTATTATGAATTTACAGAGGATGATATTAAAAAATCGAAAGCCTTGTCAGAACCACTATGGGATGCTGTGTACGATACACCGAAACAACAAGAAATTCTAGAGAAATTCAAAGAAAAAATAAATGAAGTTGAACATGATTAAGGTAATCATAACAAGGAGGGGATGTATTGAAAAAGTTATACACTTTTATGAATTACTTCATAGGCGTTTTAATTATGGTAGCAACTGTACTTCTGTTTATAAATATCATTCTAAGGTACTTCTTTGGTGCGAATATGTCATGGACTGAAGAATTTGTGAGATACTCAATGATTTGGATTACGTTTTTAGGTATGGCTACATGCTTTCATAAAGGCATCCATTTCAGCATAGATATCCTCATTAAAAGTGTTTCAATTGAAAAAGAAAAATGGCTTCAGTTACTGATAAATATCATATCCATTATTTTTGTATCCATGCTCATATATTTTGGTCTACAAATTACTATATTTAACTATCACAGCGGACAGGTTACACCTTCTTTAGGTCTAGATATATTCTGGATTTACTTAGCTATTCCTGTAGGCGGTGCACTATCGATACTTCATCTAATAAGTAACACGATTAACTTGTTTAAAAATAAAAATGCGGAATACAAATAAGGGGGAATGGGATGATTGCTTTACTTACAGTATTAATACTAGTATTTTTAGCCTCAAGTGTGCCCATTTATATTTCTATAGGACTGGCATCGTTCATAGGAGTTTTAATCTATACTGACATCGTACCAATGATTATGATTCAGAGAATGTTTGCAGGACTCGATGCCATATCACTCATGGCTTTACCATTCTTTATTTTAGCAGCAAACATTATGGACCGTGGAGGATTGTCTAAGCGAATTTTATCGTTTTCAAGAGCACTCGTCGGTCACTTAGCAGGCGGTGTTGCCTTGACAACACAAGTTGCGAGCATGTTTTTTGGCGCACTATCAGGGTCCAGTCCAGCTACAGTCATTGCGATTGGAAAAATAATGTACCCAGAAATGGTAAGAGGCGGGTATGGTAAATCATTTTCAGGCGGTCTAATCGCATCCGGGGGAGCAGTATCGTTAGTCATCCCACCAAGTATCACGCTCATCATATTTGCTGCAGTCACTGGCGTATCAGTCAGTAGTCTATTTATAGCGGGCATAGGTGCAGGTATTGTGCTCAGCCTGTCATCAATTGTGTACATATATATATTTGCTAAAAGACATAATATAGAAAGAAATAAAAAAGCCTCCCTAAAAGAAGTGTTGAAAAGCCTTAAAACAGCTTGGTGGTCACTATTAGTACCTGTCATTATATTAGGCGGTATCTATACAGGGATATTTAGCCCGACAGAAGCGGCTGTCGTATCCGTTGTTTACGCATTTGTTGTCGGTTTCTTCATATATAAAGAACTTACATTAAAAACAACATTTGAAACCTGTGTAGACTCAGCTATCACATCCTCACAAATTTTAGTACTAGTCGCGTCAGCAAAATTATTTGGATGGGTGTTAACGAGAGAACAAATCCCTCAACTTATAGCAGAATTTATAACCAATAATGTCTCATCACTGATAATTTTCCTGCTGGTACTTAATGTACTCTTACTCATAATGGGAATGTTCATGGAAGGCGTTGCAGCAATAACAGTCACTGCACCTTTGATATTCCCAGCGGCAGTAAGCTTAGGTATTGATCCAGTACACCTAGGTATTATCATGGTCACAAACCTAGCTATAGGTATGTATACCCCACCATTTGGAATGAATATCTTTGTCGCACAAAGTATTACAGGACTAGATTTAAGACAAATGCTTCCAGGTATCAGTAAATTCCTAGCATTCAATATTATTGGATTGTTGATTATTACCTATGTGCCAGACATATCGCTGTTCCTGTTGAGATTTATGTAAGATGAACCATGTAGAAAAATGCTTATAATGTAAAAAAATAGAAGATTAGAGGGGTGAAGAATATAAATGGTAGAATTTAAGGAAATTACAGAAGAAAACTTTGAAGCGGTTTTGAAACTAAAAATTAGTAATGCACAGGACCAAAAACGATTTGTCGCACCGAATGTGCGCTCATTAGCAGACGCCTATCTGTATAGAAATGCAGGAGACGTATTTCCGTATGCCGTTGAAGCACAGGAGAAAGTCGTTGGATTTATATTATTAGATGAAGATGTTGAAGAAAAAGAATATATGATATGGCGAATGATGGTGGGAGAAGAATTTCAAGGTAGAGGCTATGGTAAGGCGATTGTGAAGAAAGTGATTGAAGCATTTGAATCGGACGAACGGTTTGATGTGTTGATTGCGGATTATGTTGTTGGAAATGAGTCGATGAAAAAACTATTGGAGTCTTTAGGGTTTAAGGAAAAGAAATTTGATGAGAGTATTAATGAGTATATGATGGAGTACCGGGAAGGGAATTTATAGCTAAGATCCTCTGAGTTAGTAATTTTCAAATAAATTAGGAATGAGCTGAGCTATTTATGAATAAGAAAAGGGTTGAGCATCTAAGAAGGTAATGAAAGAAAAAGATACTGTGCTACTTTCAAGTTTTGAAAACCAGTATTATTTTAGTGGTTTAAAGGCAATTACTTATTCTAGACCCATTCTTTTAAAAGTGTCACAGAGTGACATGGCTATAGTAAATCCGAAGTTAGAAGAAAACCATGCAAAACATATGGCAGCAGCCGATCGGTTATATGTTTACCACGAAGTTGAAGGTAAAGAAGGAGAGTATTCGTACTTAGCTCAAGTTGATGCCTTAATGAATACAATACTTGCTGGCTCTAAAGTAGGAATTGAATTTGCATCACTGCCTACGAATCTTGCGTTCATGTTAAAAGAAAAGCGTTTTGAAGTTGAAAATATAGAGACAGATATAGTAAATATGAGAGCGGTAAAATCTGCTGATGAAATTTCTATGATTAAAGAATCTGGGAAATTAGTAAGTGAAGCGTTGAAGTTATCTCTAGAGAATGTACAAGCAGGTTTAAGTGAATTGGAAATGGACTATTTTGGAACGGAATATCTATTTAAAGAAGTATCGAATACCTATCCGAATTCTACCTTAGATTATTTTGTGATGTCACCTTCAGGTGTGGATAGAACGAATATGCCACATGTATTCTCTAACTCTAGAAAAATAGAAGAAGGGGATATCATTATTCACAGTAGACAAGTCGGCTTGAATGGATATAGAGCAGAATGCGAACGATATTTGTTGGAGAACCAACAGAAGAACAAAGAAAAGCGTTTGAAGTGATGGTAGAAGCACAACAAAAAGCATTGGACTTTATAAAAGTAGGTGTGACTGCTAAAGAAGTGAATCAAGTTGCTTTAGATGTGTTTAAAGAAGCGGGATTAGAAGAGTATGTTGTGCATCGAACAGGGCATGGTATAGGGATAGGGTTGCACGAAGAACCAAGTTTAAGATTTGATAACGATTTAGTGTTAGAAGCGGGTATGGTGTTCTGTGTAGAGCCAGGCATTTATATACCAGGCGTTGGAGGATTCAGACACTCAGACACTGTTGTGTTAGAAGAAGACAAGACAGTGTTGATTACGGAGTATCCGAGGGATATTGAGAGTTTAATAATTAAATAACTCATTTACTAGTTCTGAAAGTGGTTCGATTGCTTTAAGGACTTTTCTACTTATATCTTTATATAACAAGATATGATGTATATAATAATGGCAATATTGTTAAACAGGAGGAGGATATTTTTGAAAGAAGAACTGTTAAATGCATATGAAAGAGGGTTTATTGACAGATTTACTAACAAAACCTCTCATTATCCTCCAGAATTAATCATAAATACTAAAGGTAAAAGCTTACTATCACCTTTGTTAGATGCATTAGAGACATGTGATAATTTTTCTATTTCAGTAGCTTTTATTACTGAAGGTGGTCTAGCCACTTTAAAAACTGCTCTATATGAATTATCTGAAAGAGGAGTGAAAGGAAGAATTATCACATCTACATATCTAAATTTTAATAAGCCAAAAGTATTTAAAGAATTATTAAAGATCCCTAATATAGAAGTTCGAATTACTAATCAAGTTGGATTTCATGCGAAAGGATATATTTTTGATAATAAGTCGTACTCAACAATGTTTATTGGTAGTTCAAATCTGACAGACACTGCCCTTAAGAAAAATTATGAGTATAATTTGAAATTAACATCTTTAGATAATGGTGAAGTTATTAAACATTTTAAGGACCAATTCGATGTGTTATGGGAATCCTCTGAAATACTTAATGATACATGGATTAATAATTATGAAGTTATTTACAAAGAAAATTATAATGACAGTAAAATTTTAGAGATAATTGAAATACAACAACCATACTATTACAAGAACGTTGATACAAAAGAAGTCAAACCGAATATAATGCAAGAAGAAGCTTTATATTCATTGAAAAATTTAAGGATGTCAGGCGAACAAAAAGGTCTGATTGTATCAGCAACTGGAACTGGTAAAACATTCTTATCTGCGTTTGATGTGCGAAGATTTAATCCCAAGCGTGTGTTGTTTATTGCTCATAGAGAACAGATACTAATAAAGACGCTAAATGACTATCGTGATTTACTAGGTGGGGATCCTGATGAGTATGGAATATATAGTGGTACTTCTAAGTCTTTAAATAAAAAGTATGTTTTTGCTACTATACAAACATTTAGCAGAGATAATCACTTGAATCAATTTGCTAAAGAAGCGTTTGATTATATAGTGATTGATGAGGCACATAGGAGTAGTGCTGATTCATATAAGAAAGTAATAGATTATTTCAATCCAAAATTTTTGCTTGGTATGACTGCAACTCCCGAGAGAACAGATGGTAATAATATTTTTGGTCTCTTTGATTTTAACATTGCGTATGAGATTCGGTTGCAAAAAGCTTTGGAAGCAGAGATACTTTCACCATTTCACTATTTTGGAGTAACTGATCATATCGTTGATGGTGAAGTTATTAATGAGAATAGCTCTTTATATCAATTGGTTGATGAAAAAAGAATTAATCATATTATTGAAAAGTTGAATTATTATTCTCATGAAGGCGAAGAAGTAAGAGGTCTCATGTTTGTTTCTAACCGAGAAGAGGCGATTAATTTATCTAGATCTTTAAATGCAAGAGGTTTTAAAACTAAAGCTTTAACAGGTCTGAATTCTCAAGAAGAAAGGGATAACGCTGTCATTAAATTAGAAAGTAATGATTTAGATTACCTTATAACAGTCGATATATTTAATGAGGGTGTTGATATACCAAGTGTTAATCAAGTAGTAATGCTTAGGCAGACAGAGTCTAGTATAATATTCATCCAACAATTAGGGAGAGGATTACGCAAACATAAAGACAAAAGATTTCTAACTGTAATAGATTTTATTGGGAATTATAAAAATAACTATCTAATACCGGTTGCTCTGACAGGTGATAATTCATTTAATAAAGACTCACTTAGAAAAGATGTAGTAGAAGGAAATTTGATCACAGGTGAATCTACGATTAACTTTGAACAAATTGCGAAAGAACGTATTTTTAGAGCAATATCTAAAGCGAAGGTAGATTCATTAGCTAATCTAAAGAAGATGTATCTGTATACAAAAAATAAGGTAGGAAGAATACCAACATTAGTTGATTTATATAATGATAAGGACTCAATGGATCCTATGATTGTATTAAATAAGTACGATAATTATGTAGATTTCTTAATGAAATTAAAAGAACAAATTCAACCCTTAGATAAGGCACAGTATAAATATTTGACATTCATTTCAAAAGAACTGACTGATGGTAAAAGAATTACCGAGATTATACTTTTAGAAAATTTATTAGAAGGTCAAGTAAATAAATTTGAATTTCAGAAGAAGATAAATGAATTGGGTTATTATATGGATGATGTTACACTAAAATCTCTCATTAGAATACTTAATCTAGAGTATTTTGCAAAACAGAAAAAAGAAAAGTATGAGTTTTCACTTATAAATGAAAAAGATAATATAATAAAATTAACAGATAAATTCAGAGCATCTTTAAATGATCAAAACTTCAAAAATCAGGTTTTAGATTTATTTAACTTAGCTCATAAGAAATCAATACTATACGACCAGAAAGCCCCATTTACCTTGTACGAAAAATACAGTAGAGCAGACGTATGTCGCTTATTAAACTGGGAAAAAGATGAATCAAGTACCATGTATGGCTATAAAACAAAATACAATTCTTCTCCTATATTTGTAAACTACCATAAAACTGACGATGTTGATGAATCAGTTCGTTATGAAGATAAGTTTTTAGATACACATGTATTTCAGTGGTTTACAAGAAAGGGGACAGATTTAAATTCTAAAATTAACAAAGATTTATTAGTTAATTATAGAGAAAATGATTCAAAGGTTTACCTTTTTGTTAAAAGAGATGACGATGAAGGTGCTTATCATTATTACGTAGGTGAAGTGAATATTGACTTTGAATCAATGAAAAATACGCTCATTGGAGAACCAGGTAAAAAATTCAAAGTAGCTAAGATGAATTTTATATTGAAGAAACCAGTGGATTACAATATGTATAGATTTATTACTGGTATTAAATAAAATTAAAATGATCGGAATCTTCTTTGAAGTCATTTAATAGTTCTTCAATTTCCTGTTTAGCCCAGACAAACTCTCTTTGAAAATCAGGTATTGTAAAAGTTAGATTACCTTCGAGAAGTAAAGTAGCTATAGATATTTCACTAGATGAAATTTTGGATCGATTCATTATTTATTGCCTCCATTTAAAACTCTATAATTCTAAATATATATTACTGTAAAAGAAGTTTAAAGATCTAAGTAATTAAATTAACTTAGATCTTTAATATTATTTTTAGGTAAGTAATGATAAATTATTAATTACTTTCTAATTTCTAAAGTTCGTTCAAGTTATTATTATGTAGTATCTAAGTTGATTAAATTTATTATATAAGTTCCGAGCGATATTCTAAACTCAAACAAAAAAATGGTGGAGAAATTTTCTCCACCATTTTTCTTACCCAAATAAATTAATAAAGAATACAATTATCGGAATATTAATTGTATCGACTAAAAATGCTCCAACTATAGGTACAATCAAAAATGCAGTTCTTGATTGTCCGAATTTCTCAGTGAGTGTACTCATATTTGCCATTGCAGTAGGAGTAGCTCCTAAACCATGTCCAATCATACCATTCAGCATTACGACTGCATCATAATTTTTACCGAGTAATCTAAACACTACAAAGATAGTATAAAGAATAATAAATAGCACATTTACAGAGACAATCAATAGGATTGGTAAAGCTAAATCTGCTAATTCCCACAACTGTATACTCATCATGGCCATTGCTAAGAATATTCCTAAAGCCACTGTTCCAATAGAATCATTCATTGACGGCTTAAAATCAAATTTAATATTATCTTGGAAGTGGTCAATTATTGATCTCACAATGATAGCAACAATCATTGCTCCTACATAATTTGGTAATACGAAGCCTGTTAAATTTGAAAAGGTATCTCCGAGATATGAACCTAAAGCCATTGAGAAAGTAATAATACCTAAATATACAAAGAAGTCAGAAGTTGTGACTTCTTTTTTTGAGTTTAAGTTCTCTAAAACTCCTTCCTGTATTTGTTCATTATCTGGCCCTTTTAAATTATGTTTCTTAAGAAGAAAGCGAGCAACTGGACCTCCAGCTATCCCTCCGGCAACTAAACCTAATGTAGCTGCTGCAATCCCAACTGTTATTGCGCCTTCAACTCCAATACCTTCAATAGTACTACCGAATGCTGCAGCACCACCATGTCCACCAATCATTGCAGGAGAAGATGCCATTAGACCGAGTAACGGATCAATGCCTAATAATGTGGCAATTGACACACCTAGTGTGTTTTGGACTAAAGATAAGAAACCAGCAGCTAGGAGATAAATTATTAGAAGTTTACCTCCTAATTTTATTAACTTAAAACTTGCCCCAAGTCCTACTGTAGTAAAAAATACCAACATGAATAGACTCTGAAGAGAAGTATCTACGCTAATAGTGATTAAATCAAAACTATGTAAAATAAAAATTAAAAAAGAAAACAATAATCCACCTATCACCGGAGCAGGGATGGAATAATGTTCGAGGATACTAATTTTCTTAGCTAGATATGAGCCAATAAGTAATACTAAGATTGCTAAAAATAACGAAGTTACTTGATTTATTTCCATAATATTATCACCTTCTTTATAGGATGTTTTGAATATACATTATAAATGAGCAAAGAGGAAGAATATTTTAGTAAACAATTACAAATATTAATCAATTATCAGAAATATTATAATATTCGTTGTAATCTGAATTATGTACGTTATAATAATTGTATACAATTATACGAATTACGGAGGTGAATCAAAATTTGACTAACACAATAAATGGATTAACCAGAATTTCAACTAAAGATATCGCATACGAACAAGTAAAAGAAAGAATCATTAAACTAGAACTTAAACCAGATTCAACAATTAATAGAGTTAACCTAGAAAAAGAACTTGGGGTAAGTCGAACACCGATGAGAGAGGCTTTACAAAAGTTAGAAGGGGAAGGGTTAGTTGCACAACAAGCTAACGGTACTTTTAAAGTTTCTTCAATATCAAAAAAAGAAGTAAAAGAGTTATTCAAAATCCGCAGTAAATTGGAAGGTATCCTAATCGAGGAAGCAATCGATCATCTGAATCAGGAAAGCATCAACCATCTGACATACTTAACAGACATGATTAAAGTCACTTCTAAGCTCGAAAGTCGAGATGAAACTGAGAATTTCGGCTACAGATTCCATGCTGAAATCTATCGGTTAAGTGGGAATGACACAGCTTTAATTCTATTAGAGCAGCTAAACGATCGGATTAATAGATACCGAAATCTTGCCCATAATAGCAAGTTAGGCATACAGTCATCGTCACATGAGCACGAAGTAATTTTACAGCTAATGATTGAAAAGAATAAATCAAAAGCTGTTGAAACACTTGAAAAACACATACTAGATGCACAAGATTCTGTTGTGCAGTCTCTAGAGGAATATGATACGAATTAACTTTTAAAACAAAGGGGAGATTTTAATGAAATTTGCAGTTATTGGTGGAGGAAACACAGGACAGGCTATATCTGGATACTTATCTTTAAACGGGGATGAAGTTAAGCTATACACAAGTAATCTAGAAAGAGCTCAAATTTTAAACGAAAAAGGACTTTCAGTAAGTGGTGTTTATTCTGGCACCGCTAATTTGGAAGCGCATACAAATATGACTGATGTAGTGACTGATGCGGAAGTTATCATTGTATCTACAACGGCAGATGGTCATAAAAATGTTATCGAGAAAATGAAGGAGCATCTACAAAAGGATCAAATTATCTTATTTATTCCAGGTTATTGGGGTGCATTAGAATGTAGACAAGTCTTGGGCTCTGACATTGAAGACAAGAACCTTATTGTCGCAGAGACAAGTGCACAACCATTTATTAGTAAGGCAGATGATAAAGGAAATGTAGAGGTAAGAAAAATTAAAAACAATGTAATGGTCAGTACTTTACATACCAATACAGAAGATAGAACAAAATACGAAAATCTACTTGAAAAATTCCCACACTTAAACCACGCAAATAATGTCTTAATGACATCTTTAAATAACACAAATGTTGTTGTACACGTTCCTATAGTTGCCTTCAATGCGAGCAGAATAGATTCGGCGCAAAAATTTGAATTTTACCCAGAGGGTGTTTCTAAATTAACGGTTGATTATATTGAAAATCTTGATAAGGAAAGAATGAAGATTGCAGATCTCTTTAACATTGAAACGAAAGATATTCTGTCGTTATTAAATGAATTCTATGGTACAAGTCATGATTCTTTATTTGAAGCCTTACCATCACTATTTCCGGATGGAGCGGGACCGAACACTTTAAATCACAGATATTTTACTGAAGATATTCCTTTTGGGTTAGTACCGATTATGGAGTTAGCAAAAAAACTAGAAGTAGACACGGTTTACACTGAAAAATTAGTGCATATCTTATCTCTATTCTCAGGTAATGATTATTTAGAAACTGGCGTAAGCTTTAACGACTTATCGATTGAAGAAATTCTACAAGATTGTGGATTAGAAAAATAGGGGGAATTGAAATGTTAGAATTCAAAAATCTGAAGTTATCATTTGGTGATAAGGAAGTGCTTAAAGGCGTAGATTTGAATGTAAACAAAGGAGATGTTGTGACATTTATTGGTCCAAGTGGTACTGGTAAAACAACGATTCTGAAGTGCGTAAACTATTTGGTAGAACCAAATGAGGGTAACATGCACCTTGCGGATTTGAGTGTGGATTTCAAGAAAATAAATAAGAAAGAGATTTTGAGTTTAAGAAGAAAAACAGCGATGGTATTTCAACAGTTTAACTTATTTAAAAACAAAACGGTTGTAGAAAATGTTATGGATGCGCAGATTGTTGTTCATAATAAGTCAAAAAGTGAAGCCTATGAGAAGAGCATGGAACTACTAGACAAAGTCGGAATGTGTGACAAAGAAAATGAATATCCATCTAAATTGTCTGGTGGTCAGCAGCAAAGGGTGAGTATTGCTAGAGCCCTGGCTGTAAATCCTGAAATTGTGTTGTTTGATGAGCCGACTTCTGCATTAGACCCAGAGCTTGTTAACGATGTTTTAAGTGTTATAGAAAAAGTAGCAAAAACAGGGGTTACCATTTTACTGGTCACTCACGAGATGGATTTCGCTAGAAAAATATCTAATAAGGTTGTTTTTATGGAGAATGGTTATGTTGTAGAAGAAGGTTCACCAGAACAAATCTTCGAAAAGTCACAAAATGAAAGAACGAAACAATTTTTAAGTAAGTTCTATTTGAAAGAAGCTGTATCTGCAAAATAAGTGATACAAAGGGGGAGTTGCAGATGAAAAAATATTTGGTGATGACATGTCTAGGTTTATTGGTATTACTAGCCGCATGTGGTAATGATGACGATGAAAATGAAGTATCTGCAGACGGTGCTAAAGTTATCGACGTGACTACGCCACCTACTTCTAAAAATTTAAGTTGGCAAGAAGTAGATGGTGAAATTTTAGGTTATGAGCCAGGTGTGCTAAGGGCGGTTGATGAGAAGCTAGAGGATTATGAATTTAACATTCAAGCTGTAGCAGATAGTGCTCAAGAAACAGGATTGAAAACAGGGAAGTACCAATTGAATGTTGGAGGCTTTTATCCCACTCCTGAAAGAGAGGAGCAGTATTTAGTTCCTGAAAATGCGACGGGAAGAAGTTTGATTAAGATGTATGTTAGGCCTGATAGTGGAATTGAAACTCTGGAAGATTTAGAAGGTAAGAAAATCACGCCGTTTACTGCAGGCGGAGGCACAATACAAGTCGTTATAGATTGGATGGAGGAAAATCCAGAATACGACTTGAAATTGGAAGAGTCAAGTGGGGATATTCCATATGCACAAAGAATGAAAGAAATTGATTCAGGTAAATATGATGCATTTATAGGCCCGGCTAACCTAGGTCAAATGGATGTAATTGAAGCAATGGGCTTAGATGTGGTTGAGACTGAACCAATCTTTGTCGGTGAGACTATCATGCTGATACATGACTCAGAAGAAAATCAAAAGTTACTTGAGGAAGTTGATCAAGCTTTAGCGGAATTGCATGAAGAAGGGACACTATCTGAGATTTCTGAAGAGTACTATGGTGAAGATATTTACGATTATCAATTAACAGAAGAGGAAGAATAACATAGTAATTTAACAAAGGGGGCTACATAAAATGTTAAATCCTACAATTACTGAGATTCTGCTTTCATTAATGCAGGTGTCATATATCACATTGATTGTGTTAGTTGTTTCAGCAATTTGCGGGCTGATATTAGGAACAATTTTAACGATTATTGTGGTGAAGAAAATACCTGTACTAAAGCAGATAACAGTCACATTTTCATCGTTTACAAGAAGTGTACCGATAATTATACAACTGTTTATAGTGTTTTATGCACTTCCACCAGTCATTGAAAGTATGGGTTTTAGCACGACCTATATCACTGCGACCGTCGCATCAATCGTTGCATTATCACTATACCACGGTGGTTATCTAGTTGAAGTATTCAGAGCTGCATACAGAGCTTTAGATAAGGGGCAACACGAAGCAGCTGACAGTATGGGGTATACACCAATTCAAAAGTTTAGAAGAATCACTTTACCTCAAACAATTCCAGTAGCCTTACCTGGTTGGGGGAATGCATTGATTCATTTAATTCATGATACATCATTAGTGTTTGCACTTGGTGTTGTAGACATTATGGGACGTGGCCAGTTAATCGCAGCCTCATCTTATGGTATGAATCAGGTGCAAATATTCTTAATTATTGCTGCAATCTATGTTGTGTTGACTTTTGCATCAGATGCAATAATTCGCTTCTTCGAGAAGAAGAACAAGAAATTCAAACTAGATTCTGGTTTAAATACAAAGGGGGCTTAGGCTATGAATTTTTTGATACTGTTTGAGGATTTTGTTCAATTATTAGCAGTTGTACCGCAGACGTTATTGTTGGCGATAACGATATTTATATTATCAATCCTTATTGGTACGGTCATGGCATTGATTCAAGAATATAATGTACCCGTACTCAAACAAATTGTAGTGATAACAAAATTATTATTAAGAGGTACGCCTCTGATTGTACTAATATTCTTGATGTATTACTCATTACCGGAT
This sequence comes from Jeotgalicoccus marinus DSM 19772, assembly GCF_000425825.1. Taxonomy (GTDB): domain Bacteria; phylum Bacillota; class Bacilli; order Staphylococcales; family Salinicoccaceae; genus Jeotgalicoccus; species Jeotgalicoccus marinus. The sequence goes on along the minus strand of NZ_AUEE01000004.1, from coordinate 93,758 downwards.
ACCGTCACTTACCTATCCGGTCTAGTCGGTCTTGATTACAATGGGACGAATATTCCACCTGCCATTATTCTAATCGTAGCTGTTTCATTTACTGTAGCATCGTTCCAGGCTGAAACAATTAGGGGATCATTTTTATCGATAAATAAAGGACAAATTGAAGCGGCACAATCACTAGGATATACGCCGTATCAAATGTTTAAAAAAATAATTGCACCCCAAGCTTTAGTAGAAGCTATACCTGAATTTAGTAGCTCGTTTTTAATTGTAATGAAAGCAATCTCTTTAGGTTTCATGATTACAGTTGTCGATATTTTTGCAGAAGCACGTCTAATCGCAACGGACAATTCTTATTATGTAGAAGCATTTTTTGCAGCGGCATTAATGTATTGGGCAATATCGGCCATAACGGTTACGCTTTCCAGCAAGTATGAAGAATATTTACACAGTAGAATGTAATGGACAAATTTATAGTGAGGAGTTTTTGATGAAAAGAATAATAATAACTGGTGCATTAGGGCAAATTGGCACAGAGCTAACAGACAAATTAATGGATTTATATGGTGTCGATAATGTTCTACCAACTGATGTACACAAAAATACTGATAACAAATTAATCGCAGATAAAATTGAAATTTTAGATGTAAGAGATTTTGAAAGAATGGATGAATTAGTGAGTGAATTTCAGCCTGATACGATATTGCACATGGCAGCATTGTTAAGTGCGACATGTGAAAAAGATCCACTATTAGCTTGGGATATCAATATGAACGGTCTGGTTAATGCACTTGAGGTTGCCAGAATTCACAACCTGAAATTTTTCACTCCAAGCTCTATTGGTTCATTTGGTGATTCCACACCGAAGAAAAATACACCACAAACGACAATTCAAAGACCAAACACGATGTACGGTGTAAATAAAGTATCAGGTGAACTACTATGCGACTATTATTATGAGAAATTTGGAGTGGATACTAGGGGTGTAAGGTTTCCAGGATTAATTTCACACATAAAAGAACCAGGTGGCGGTACGACGGATTATGCAGTAGATATTTTCTTTGAAGCTATTAAAACAGGCTCTTACACCTGCTTCTTAGAGGAAGATACTTATCTAGATATGATGTATATAGACGATGCAGTTGATGCAATTATTCAATTAATGGAAACAGATCCGTCAAACTTAAGTATAAGAAACGCATTCAATATTACAGCAATTAGTGCGAGTCCTAAATTGTTCTATTCTGAAATCAAAAAACATATCCCTGACTTTAAAGTTGAATATGATGTCGATCCAGTTAGACAAAAAATTGCAGATACTTGGCCAGAAAGTATAGACAGTAGTGAGGCTAAAAAGCAATGGGGATTTGAGCCGAAGTACGATTTAGAAAAGATTACAAAGACAATGTTAGATGCACTAAAAGTTAAATTAAAATAAGTGGTGTTACAAATTCAACCTCTTCCTAAAAGTTTGGAAGAGGTTGAATATGTTTATAATATTATTTACCTACAAATACTTTGTCGATTCATGCTGGACTTCATAAATTGCCTTTGTGATTACTTGCATATCTTTCGCTGTAGGCAAGTCACTAACTGCAATGACATGCTTTTCTACAGGTTGTTGAATTGAAAAGTTCGTCACGATAATGTCTGCTTCATCATTTTAATATACCTAGACAAAACCTGTAGTAGTGTTAGCATTATGGTATTAACAGACAGGAGTCTTTCTTATGAAATATACAATACATAAACCAGCTTTTCTAAATGATATAAACCGAGACAATATATCGGGTGGTTTGATGACAGGGATGTTAGGTATTATCGGGCCGCCTGTCATGGTTATTGAGGCAGCAAATGCCGGGATGTTTAGTCATGAGCAAACGATTACTTGGTTTTATGGTGTGCATTTTTTTGGTGCCTTACTCGGTATGATCATGTCTATATATTACCGCATGCCAATAGTCGGGGCACATTCTTTAACAGGCGTTGCATTTTTAGTTACAGTAACGCCTCATTTTACATTTGAAGAACTAGTCGGGAGCTATATTATTACAGCTCTTATTATAATGGCATTTGGTATGTCTGGGATATTTAAGAAGGTAATGAGTTGGATACCGAGAGAGATTATTGCTGCAATGTTGGCGGGTATTATTTCTTCATACGTATTTGGTCTTATTCCTGCTACAGTCGATATGCCAATCATTGGAATAACTGCAATTGTCGCATTTTTTATATTCCGTAAATGGGATTTAAGAATTCCACCGATGCTGGCTGGCGTATTTACAGCTGTTATTATGTATTTTGTCTTGAATAATTTTGATTTCTCAGCACTGGGTACCACACCAGTTATGCCGACCTTTACGGCCCCAGAGTTCTCGATTTCAGCAATCATATCAGTGACATTACCATTAACCTTGTTAATATTATCAAATGATGCAACGCCTGCTATCGGCGCTCTGGAGAGCAATGGTTATAAGGTACCCATTAATAGCATATTAACATTCAGTGGTATTGCTTCACTCGGGGCGACAATTTTTGGAGGTCAATCTGCAAATGTCGGGGGAATGATGACAACGATCGCATCGGACCATGCGTCTGGTGAAAAATCGACTCGCTATGTCGCTTCAGTAATTTCTAGTATTGTAATGTTGATTTTTGCTATATTTGCCTGGGCACTCGTACCATTAATGTTCGATTTACCGGCGTCATTAATGTCGATATTAACTGGTTTTGTCTTAATCGGTGTATTTGCTTCAACGCTAAGACGTAGTTTCTCAAATCCGAAATATACGATGAGTGTTATTTTTACATTTATTATCGCAGCGTCTGGAGTGACTTATTTTTATATTAGTGCACCCATATGGGCGATGTTAATTGGTACATTGGTTGCGAAATTCATTGAGGACTAAAATTTAATTCAAATCATTCAATATAGTGTATGTTGTTAATCAAAAAGACTGGAAATATTGTTTTGATTATACTATAGTAAAATGTATTGAATATTTGCCGACATAGTTTAATGGTAGAACACAGCCATGGTAAGGCTGCAATACGAGTTCGATTCTCGTTGTCGGCTGTCTTAGACCAACTCAAAATTGAGTTGGTCTTTTTTTTTGTTTACTTATTTGCATTACTTCTAGCTTATGGGTAGTCTAGTAGCTAAGCATGAACAATGGAGGTTAATATGACAACGCTCACTTTACAAGAGGCCATATTTAATGTAAGCAATTTAAGAAATCAAATTACTAAAGAGTACGAGAAGTTCAGTACAGAATTTCGTGTGCCGATTGCGGTGAATAATGAGAAGATTGATAACGATGATAAGGTCGTTAAAGTAAATGAGAATTTAGAGAAAATTAAGGATTTAAAGACAGACTTAATCACTTTAAAAACAGCGATCCATTTGAAAAATACAACAGGCGAAATATCAGTGGATGGCCATGTAATGACAGCATCAGCGACTTTGGAGTCATTGAAGATTGAACGTGATATCATCAATAATATTTCATCAAATATAAACTTTGGTTACGGCAGAGAACGTGTAAAGACGATTTCTGGTGTCGGTATTGTTGAAGAAGGTATTATTAATGAGGACGCTGTTAGAGATTATCTAGAATTACTAGAGACAAGTGTCCATAAGAAATCCATGCTAATCGATAAATTTAACAGTAGCGAAACGATTGAAGTCACTTTGAAGACGATATAAATTTTATTGGTAAAAAGAGACCGATTCCTAATCGAAAAATTGATGGATTACTTTTTACGACTTACTTATCTTTTACGATTTAAGAATACGGACACGAATGATGGAAATCATAGTGATTATTATCTCTTTTGATGGAGGACTTTCCTCAAAAACTTCTGGATGCAAAGTTTTGCCTTTAAGACCATCCTTAAATCAAATAATAAGACTAGGGGTGCACTGCTGTGCTGAGAGATGAAATTCGACCCTTTGAACCTGTAGGTTAGGACCTGCGATAGGGAAGTCTGTGTCGATAAACTTTGGCAACATGGTATTTATGGACTCGGACCGCTCATAAGGTTCGGGTTTTTATCTTGTTTAGTCAAAAGGAGAAATTGATATGTTTACAGATCGATTATGGACACGTGTAGAAGGAATTTGGAAATCGTATTTAGACCATCCTTTTGTGATGGGCTTGGGTGATGGATCTCTTGAAATTGATAAGTTTCAACATTGGTTAAAACAGGATTATGTGTATTTAGTTGAGTATGCACGCTTAATGGCGATTGGTGCAGAGAAGGCACCGGATTTAGATACTATGAATTTATTTGCTGAGTTGTTACATGGAACGTTGTTTGGCGAGATGGAGCTTCATAGAAGTTTTTCAAAACGATTTGGAATTTCAGAGGATGCGCTATTAGAAACTGAGGCGGCTAGTGAAAATACAGCATATACCTCATACATGTTGAATCACGCACAGCGCGGTGATGCAGCTGTTGTGGCTGCATGCTTATTGACTTGTGCATGGTCTTATAACTTTATAGGAAATCACTTAAAGAAAAATTATGACCATGAGGATAATCCATATAAAGAATGGGTGGATATGTATTCAGACACAGAGTTTACTGCATTAAATAATACTGCAATGAAGCTGATGAATCGTTTAGCAGAGGGTAAACCTGAGCGTGAATTGCTTGTCTTAGAGGAAATTGTGGTGAAAACAAGTAAGTACGAGTATATGTTTTGGGAAATGTGTGAAAATAAATCTAATTGGGATGTTATACAAGGAGAGAAATGACTAGGAAATTAATTATTCATAATAATAAGTTTTCTAAATTGTTAAGGGTCTGTAAAACATGTGTATTCCATAATTTCTTTGGGGTAAGGTAGGACTAACATCACGATTCAGTCTGAAAACCTATACTACTTTAAGGAGAGGGAATTTATTATGAAGAAACTCTTAACTGTTACATCATTAGTAGGCGTATTGGCACTTGCTGCATGCGGAGGCGGTTCTGAAGAAGAAGGTACAGAGGAAGGTACAGAAACAGAAGAATCTGGTACAGAAGGAACTGAAACAGAGACTGAAGGCACAGAATCAGAAGATACAGAGTCAGAAGATACTGAATCAGATGACGAAGGTGAATAGAACATTTGAATATCGGCCGCTGGTAAAAACCGGTGGCTTTTTTTCTTGATGCGAATTATTAAAATTTTGTAAGGGTATCATATATAATATATATAATTCGACATATTATAGGAGCGAAAAGAAGTATGAAAATTGGTGTGATTTCTGATTTGCATATTGATCGATACAATGATGAAAACCTTCAACAGAAGGATTTTACCTTAACCTTGGCAAATGAGGTGAATCGTCAATCTCTCGATGTGTTGTTGATAGCGGGCGATATTTCAAACGATCATATGCGGTCTTATCGTTTCATGCAGGCACTGGAACAAATGACAGGCGTTGTGATTTACTTTGTGCCAGGCAACCATGATTTTTGGAATCAATCCGGAGATGATAAGACGACAAATGAGATTCATCAATTTTTCAAAAGCACGAAGTATTATAAAGAAGGCGAACCTGTAGATCTAGGTAACGGCTGGGCAATCGTTATGAATGCCGCTTGGTACGACTATACTTACGCAAGTGACCGCTTTTCCAAAGCGCGTCTTGAAGAGCGGAGTTATTACGGTGGAACATGGCAAGATTTAGTACGTGTAGATTGGGAAAAAAGCGATCCAGAGATATCTTTAGAATTTGCAGAAAAAGCTGCACATGATTTGGAAATGGTAAAGGATAAGAAAATTATTTTAATGACCCATGTCGCAACACATAAAGCATTTAGAGTTCCCATGCCAAACCGCTTATTTGATTACTACAACGCCTTTATTGGTACGTCAGACTTTGACACATTTTATGAGGACTATGATATTAAATACAGCGTTATGGGGCATATCCACTTTCGACACCAAGTTATTGAAGGTGGCGTTAAATATATTTGTGCATGCCTTGGATACCGTAGAGAATGGCGGACAAAAGATATTGTTCATGAGATACGTGATGCCTTAGAAATTATAGAAATTTAAAAAGACCTTAAGGTCTTTTTTGTTTTAAGTTTATTTATTAACTTGTCCGAAAAAATATAAGTGATAGAAGAATTCTATATCGACTGGTAAAGTCAAAATACCGGTCAATGAGTGCTATCTTTGTCCAGTAAAACAAAAGTACCGGCAGATGAATACGCTCATTTGCCGGTAACACTGTTTATTTCTTTTTGATTTCTTCGTATTTAGCGTACCACTCTGGAAAAACTCGCTTGAAGACGACTGGTTTGAACTCTCCATCAACTTTTTTTACTACAAGTAGTGTCGTAGTACCGTGAGTACAAACTTCACCATCTCCGTTGACAATTTCAAAACCGTAGATGGTCCGCATACCTGTATTTTCTTCTACCCAGGTGCGGACAAAGGCACGATCACTGTATTTTAGTGGTTTGGCATAGGTAATATTGACGTTGTGTACTGGGGCTAGGTATCCTTCTCTCTCCATCGCTAAATAATCATAACCGATGTCTTCGATTAGTTTCCGACGTCCGAGTTCAAGCCATTTGATATATGAACCATGATAGATGACACCCATCATATCAGTATCTGCATACAAAATTTGAATTTCTGTTTCTGCTACATATACACTCATTAAAATCCTCCTATTAATACATATTAATATTGTATCATTCTAATACTGTAAAAATCTCCTCGACTTTTAGACCGGAAAAATAAAGGTTATGATAGAATGAGGTAACTAGGAATGGGGTAATAATATGAAATTGCTAACTTTTATAGATTCAGATTCAGGAGATTGTCGTACGGGGGTACTTACTTCTAAAGGTGTACTCGACATCTCTGAAGACTTTAGTTCGATTCAAGAGGTTATGAACCATCAAGGAAAGGCTGAAGCACTGATTGATTTTTATATTGAAGGTGAAGGTGTGGATTTTCTAGAGTATGACAGTCTCATTCTTGGACCAGCTGTTCCTAATCCAGGAAAAATCATTTGTGTTGGGGTAAATTACAAACGCCACGCTGAGGAAATGCAAATTGATATTCCCAAACATCCGATACTATTTTCCAAGTTTAACAACGCACTCACTGCGCATAATAGTACTATAAATATTCCGCAAGGTGTGACTGCAATGGATTATGAAGGTGAGTTAGCGATTATAATCGGGAAGACAGCTAAAAGTGTCAGTAGAGAAGACGCTATGGATTATATTTTTGGTTATACAAATGCGAATGACGTATCGGAGAGAACATCACAATTTAGAACGAGCCAATGGCTAACAGGTAAGACCTATGATGGGTTCTGTCCCGTTGGACCATACATTGTCACCTTAGAAGAACTCGGAGAACCTCATAAATTACGTATTAAGACTTATGTCAATGGTGAGTTACGACAAGATTCTAATACGAATGATATGATATTTAAAAGTAGAAGTTTAGTTAGTTATACTTCCCAGTTTATGACTTTAGAGCCAGGCGATATTATTTTAACAGGAACTCCAGAAGGTGTTGCTTCAGGTTATAAAACAGCAATTAAACCTTGGATAAAAGACGGTGACACTGTAACAGTAGAAATTGAGTCACTCGGTAGATTAACAAATTGTTTTAAAATGGAGTGATAGAAATGCCAGTGTATGGTAAAGTTCACAAACTTTTTGTTGGTAAAGTAAAAACGATTGGTAATCCTAAGGCAGAAGAAAAGATGGATCAAGAATGGCAGACTGGTGCATTCAAAGAAGAGACTAAAGAAGCGGTATTTTTATCGAAAAATGGTTTAGTAGGAGACGAATGTCAGGATAAGAAAAACCATGGTGGTCCTGAAAAAGCTTTGTTTGCTTATGCAGTTAGTCACTACGAAAAATGGCGTGTTGAACTCGCTACTGATGACATTGGACCTGGTGGCAATGGAGAAAATATTGCTGTCTTGCACATGGATGAAGAATCGGTATGTATTGGAGATATTTACGAACTGGGTGAGGCAACCATTCAAGTTTCGCAACCTAGAAGACCATGCTGGAAGCTTGCTAGACGACATGGCGATATTGAACTTGCTAAAAAGATAGAAGATAGTGGGCGGACAGGTTGGTACTTTAGAGTACTTAGAGAAGGTAAAATCAAAAAAGACGATGAATTTAAGTTATTAGAACGCCCAGCATTGGATTGGACGATTGCTCAGATGAATGAGGTGCTTTACCATAACCGCGACAATATTGGCTTACTTGAAAATCTTAGAGACCAAGAATTCACACCAGACAGTTGGGTTAAAACAATCAATAAAATATTAACAGGTGAGGAAATTGATGAATCACCAAGGTTATATGGACCGAATGTATAAAAGACTAGATTTTATTTCTAGTCTTTTTTTACTTGCTCATCCATTCAATTGCTTTTTTTATGCCTTGATCCCAATAAGCATAATCATGTTTACCGGGTCCATCTTCAAATTTTAATTTAACCCCTTTAGAGTGAAGTGTATCAGCAAATTCCAGATTGTCACTGTGTAGTTCATCTTCTTGACCACACATGATATAAAGTTCGGGTAGATTGTTTGAAAGTATCCCATTTTCTATAATAGTGGTGATATCGAGTTCCGTATCTCTTGTAGTAGATACCTCACCAATTATGTTAGCCATCTGAAAGTCTTGCCATTTATAGTTTAATAATTTTTCAGGGTTTGTAGCTGCTGACATGAAGCATGCTTTTGAGAATAATTCTGGATGTTCGAATGTTGTTTTAATCGCTCCAAAACCACCCATAGAGTGTCCGGCAAGGAAATTATCAAGACGATCTAGAGAAAGTGGGAAGATGCTATGAGCATAATTCCAAACTTCTAAGATGTGATCCTCATAACTATGGCCATATTTCATGTTGGTATAAAAACTATTGTCACCGTCGGGGAGAATGATTGCAATACCATAATCATTTGCATAACGCTCAATACTGGTAAAGCGCAGGTATGAATTATAATCGCTTGAAAGACCATGGAGAATCATTAAAGTAGGTAGTAATTTGTTTTGACTCCCTGTGTCATAATGACTATCCGCTTCGGGTAAAATTATATTGAAATAATGATGTTTACCTAATACTTTTGAGTAAAAATTGATATGCATTAGTGCCACTTAATCAAGACCTTTCTCTTTATAAAATAAGAGCAGCCCTACATGGGCCACTCACAAATTAATTGTTAATGGATTGTGCTTTTGGTTCTTTGTCATCAGGGTTATGAGTCGGGTCTAGTTTGCGCTCGACAAATCTTAGACCGAAGTCGATAATGACCGCAATTAATGCAATGGGTATCGCACCAGCTAAAATGTATACTGTACCATCAGTGGCATTAGTTCCTCGGATAATTAAGTCTGTCAGGGTAGGAGCCCCAATAAAGGAACCGATTGCTACGACACCGATTGCCACAACGAGGGCAATGCGGAAGCCACCAATAATAACCGATAATGCTAAAGGTAATTCAATCAATCTTAATACTTGATTACGTGTCATACCCATACTTTTACCCGCATCAGTAATATTATGATCCACACCTTTAATGCCAGCATAGGTGTTTTTTATGATGGGTAATAGAGCGTATAAAAAGACGGTCATAATGACGGTGTTTGTTCCTAAGCCCATAACTAACATTAAAATTGCAAGCATCGCTAGGGCTGGAACAGTTTGAATAATGTTAGCCAAAGTGATGACAAAACCGGACAGTTTTGAATAACGCGCAATCATTATACCAATTGGTACACCGACAATCGCAGCAAATAACACACCGTAGACACTCATAAGTAAGTGGTCTAAGAAGAGTCGGAACAAGTAAGGGAAGTTATTGGTAAAGTAATCAAATAGTTCAACTAATAAGTTACCATCCATTTTAATTCTCCTCCTCTTCAAAGTAGTTATGTTCTTCTAAAAATTGTTCTGCAACAATAGCAGGTTCAGTGCCTTCTTCGTCTGCTTGGTAGTTTAATTGTTGCATCGTTTCAGTTGTGATTGTACCTTCTAAACGCATCAGTGCCTCGTCTATAACCGGATATTCTTCAATGATTTCATAGGTCGCAAAAGGTGATGCATCATAAGGTGGGAAGAATTGTAAATCATCCTCTAACACGACTAAGTCATAGGCTGCAATACGACCATCGGTTGTGTAACCTAAAGCGACATCTAAGCTGCCACTATACAGGGCTTCATATACCAAACTAATTTGCATCGGACTCATGTCAGAAAAACCAAATCCATATGCTTCTTGGAATGCATCATAGCCATCGCCTTCACGGTTAACCCAAGAGTTGTCCACACCTACTGCGAATTCATCTGCATATTCAGCTAAATCAGAAGTTTTCTCGAGGTTATATTCTTCAGCGGTTTCCTGTGTCACCATAAAAGCATAGGTGTTATCGAAACCATAGGAATTATAGAATTTCATATTGTACTGATCTTTAAAACCATCTTGTACTAATTTTAAGGCCTCATCTGGATCGCTGACAGGTTCTTTTTGTAAGGCACCTGTTAAATCTGTACCAGTGTATCTAGTTCCAGAAATTTGAGCATCACCTGTAATTAAGGCGTTATGTTGAATCGTTGATGAGCCTAGATTATTGATTAAAGTCGGTTGAAGTTCTCCATCACTATAGTGTTCAATCATAAGTCTGACCATATGTGATGTGATTTGTGATTCAGATGTACTTAATGATGTAATTGTAATACCATCGCTCGAACTGCTACTTAAACCAGGTAAGCTACACCCGGATAAGAAGATAACAGATACGAGGATGACAGTTATAAACCTTTTTATCTGTGTCATATATTCTCTCCTATCTGGATACTTTTAATCCTTTGGGTGTGATCCATTTTTCTGTAAGTGCCAAACAATAGTCTGCTAGTAGAGCAATAACAGTCACCATGATTGTTGCACTGATAATTAATTCTGGTTGGTAGGTATTTAACCCATTAAAAATATAATCTCCTAAACCACCTGCGCCAATATAACTCGCAAGTGTTGCCCATGAAATGACATATACAGATGACAGGCGGATACCGCTTAAAATTAATGGTGTAGCTAAGGGGATTTCAAGGCCTTTTATTATTTGACCCTTAGTCATTCCCATGCTTTTAGCTGCATCTCTAAGGTCTGGGTCAATATTTCTCACGCCGATAATGGTGTTATTTAAAATAGGCAATAAGATATAGGCGCTAAGTGCAATAATTGCTGGCACACGACCAATGCCGAATAATGGAATCATGAGTGCCAGTACGGCTAGTGTTGGGACGGTTTGCAGTACGCCTGCTAAGGTGAGTATCCAACCCGCTAAACGTTTAGTGTTTGCTATAGCCATACCTATAGGGACAGCAATGATAATACCGATTCCTAAAGATATTATAGAAATATAAAGGTGTTCCCATGTTTTGAAAAGTAAGTCGCTACCATTGGAACTAAGAAAATCCATCATGATTGCTCAACTCCTAAGGGATTACTTTCATCTTCCTGGCTTTTTCCCCAAATCGTGTCATAGACAATATCTACTAAGTTCGAACGGGTAATGAGTCCAACTAACTTGTTGTTATCATCGATAACTGGAATATTTCTAATGTTACGTTTCAAGATAGTGCGTACAGAATCTTGAAGTTTAGAATCTACACCGATTCGATAAACGTCGCGATTCATTAGGTCAACAAGATCCATGCCTTTTCTGTAACCATCATTAATATCTTCAATATCTACAAAACCAAGTAACTTTTTCTGATCGTCTGTTACTAGGATTGTATCGATACGCTTTTCTCTCATGAGTGTTATACAATCATTGATTGATTTATCTACAGTGATACTAATTGGTTGAATCATGGCATCTTGTACGGTTCTCATATTTGGACGGTCTTGGATGAGGCGGCCTTCACCAATGAAATCACGAACGAAGCCATTAGCAGGATGTCTTAAAATTTCGTCAGGTGTATCAAATTGGACGATTTTACCGTGACTCATGATAACGATTCTGTCAGCGAGCTTGATTGCTTCATCCATATCATGGGTAACGAAGATAAATGTCTTGCCTAATTTTTTCTGTAATTCTTTAACTAAATCTTGTAGGGTGTCACGCGTAATAGGGTCTAGCGCGCCGAAGGGTTCATCCATCAGGATGATGTTTTGTTCAGCTGCAAGTGCTCTGACAACACCGATACGTTGTTGCTGACCACCTGAGAGTTCGGAAGGATAACGGTCGAGATACTCTTCTGGTAAATCGACTAGTTTGATTAGTTCTCTCGCTTTTTTGTCTTTATCTTCATCGGACCATTTTAATAGTCTGGGGACTAAGGTGATGTTTTCTTTGATAGTCATATGAGGTAAGAGTCCAATTTGTTGAATCACGTAACCAATGCTACGACGAAGTTCAACAGGATTTTTCTTAGAAATATCCTCACCATTTATTGTGATTGTGCCTGTTGATGGTTCAATCATGCGATTGATCATACGTAGAGCGGTTGTTTTACCACTACCACTCGTACCAATAAAGGCAATAAATTCACCCTCATTAATATCGAGTGAGATATTGTCGACGGCTTTCTTGTTACCGCCATAAGTCTTTGAAACATTCTTAAAACTGAGCATAATCTATCTCCTTTTCCATAATTAAAAAGTTGATCTCAGAACATGATTAGTATAGCATAGTAGATTTTAAATTTCATATTATTAGATAAGTTTCACATATTTAAAATGCTTTGAAAACACTGTTATATATAGTATTGTGAAATTTATAATTGAAATTTATTGAAATATTAGTCTGTGATAATATGAAATTTTGAAACGCATAAATTATATTACCCTATAATTTTAAAAGTATTCAGAAATTTATTTGACAAGTTCATGACAAACAATTAGCTTTAAATTAAATAGAAGAAGGGGTGTTTATATGCAAGAAGGTATTTTATCGAAAGCAGCCGCATTAAAAGAGGACATTATTACTTGGAGAAGACATTTACACCAGTATCCTGAACTATCATTTGAAGAAGTAGAAACAGTTAGATTCGTTAAAGAGAAACTTGAACAATTAAATTTTGATATCGAGTACCCGATCGCGAAAACTGGTTTAATAGCTACTTTAAAAGGAGAATCTGAGGGTCCGACAGTTGCTTTACGTGCGGATATGGATGCCCTGCCAATACAAGAAGAAAGTAATCTACCTTATAAATCGTCAGTCGATGGCGTCGGGCATTTGTGTGGGCATGACGCACACACTGCAATTTTACTTGGTGCTGCTCATATACTCAGCCAAAATCCTCTGAAGAAGGGGAATATTAAATTGCTGTTCCAGCCAGCTGAAGAAGGTTATGGTGGTGCAGAGGTGATGGTAAATGAAGGCGCCTTACAAAATCCCGCTGTTGATGTGATTGCTGGACTGCATGTGCATCCAACAGTAAAAACAGGAGAAACTTCAATTACAGAAGGTTATGCGACAGCGTGTGCAGACTCATTTGATATTAAAATTATTGGCAAAGGCGGGCATGCTGCCCATCCTCACCTATCCATTGACCCGATTGCAATTGCTTCTACAGTCATTGCATCATTGCAGCAGGTCGTCAGTAGAAATGTTGATCCTTTAGAAAACATCGTTTTAACAATAGGGAAGATTAACGGTGGATTTGCGAGAAATGTCATTGCGCCAGAGGTCGCCTTAGAAGGCACTGTACGATTATTAAATCCAAACCTTCGACCACTCGTTAAAGAAAAAATAAATGAGTATTTAAAAGGTATTACTGAGGGTATGGGTGGGACTTATGAATTTACTTATACAGATGGTATTCCTTCAGTTTATAATGAACCAACATTAATTCCTGACTTACATCACTCAATTGATAAAGTCCTTGGTGAAAATCAGCTGCTTAAAGTGAAACCGAGTATGGGTGGAGAAGATTTTTCATATTACACTAACAAGATTCCAGGTGTCTTCTTTAGGCTAGGTACAAATGGCAGTGAAGATACGAGCTACCCCAATCATCACCCTAAATTTAATGTGGATGAAGATGCTTTGCCTTATGGTTCAGCGATACTGTCACAATTTGCATATGATTATATAGAAAATCATTAAGTTTAGAATTTATTAGGTTGTGATGGGTCACAATAGGGTATGTATAAATAAGTAATTTTTCTAGGAGGATTTATATGAAAAATAGATATAGTGCGGATATTGAATATTTAACGGTGGGCTTAGACCATGCCAAAGTTGAAGTTGAAGCTTTTGTGAATCTAGGGTGCCCTTATTGCCAAACATTCTTTGAAGTTATTGATGAGGTATTAAAACCTTATGCAGATGATGGTTATATCAAACTTGTTCTTAAACATGTGGACAGAACAAAATCAAAATTATTGCGTGGTACTGTTGCCAATAATTATGTGGACCATGATGATCCAATCGAAGGGTATAATACAATGAAAGAACTATTCATGACACAAGATTCATGGTCGGATAGCTTTAAGGATACGATTAATAAGTGTGAAAATGACCTGGGCTTACCAGAATTAAAAGCACAGTATGACCGTGGTGAGGAAGTACTTAAAGACTTCAATGAACGTGGATTAAGAATTGTGCCAACTGTGTTTATTAATGGCGAACAGGTAGATTACAAGCCAAAAGAACTGTCTAAAGATGAAGTAGCTGAGCTATTTAAAAATAAAATAGAACCTTTAAAATAGGCTTGTGTTTCAAGTCTATTTTATTTTAGTGTATAGTACCTGTAAGGAGAGATAGATATGAAATATTTTGCCGTTTTTTTATCGATGAAAAGTGAAGCATTATCCAAACAACATCGACCAGAACACCTGGCTTTTTTAGAAACACATAGAAATGCAGGTAATATCTTAATGAACGGGCGCTTTACTGATGGCTCCGGAGGGCTCGTGATATATAGGGGAGAAGATGAAAGTAAAATTGAATCACTCGTCAACGAGGATCCTTACATTAAATTAGGTGCAAGAAATTACGAGATACGTGAATGGGATATGGAAAGTAACTACGAGTTTTAGATGTTCGGAGTGGTAAAAGATGATTAGGGCAACTAGAAGAGCGAGCTTAATTATTATTGCAATGCTATTGATGATCACACCGCTTGTTAAAGCGCAAGAAGAAATTAATCCATACTTATTGAACATGGTTGATATTCGGACTTCATCTGAAGAGGCGAATCAAGAAGCGTGGCAGATGATCAGTCGTATGAATCATGTAGAGAATCGAATTTTATATGAAACGAATAATCATGGTGCAACATTTATATTGGCAGATACACCGATTACTGAACAACCAGAATTTGAATACTTAAAGGGGAGCGTCCCTAGAGGACATACTAACTCATGGGATTCGATTCCCGGTGCTGGAGCGTATGAATCTATCGCACGAATTGGTTATAGTGATCCAGGTAAAGGGCATTCTGCCATTAACCTTGAGCTTCACGAGTATGGCCATGTTGTTGACTCATTTACAGTCGGGGTTCAAGTGAGTGAAACGGAAGAATTTCGTGCAGTTCAGAACGCTGAGCTCGATAGTCTGTTTGGTGATAATTCACAAAGAGATTACTACAATAATGTAGATGAGTACTTTGCAGAAGCCTTTGCTATGTATTATCTAAATGATGAAAGTCGTAGTGAATTGGCTTCAAAAGCACCAAGAACACTCGCTTTCTTCGATAAATTTGCACATAGCATTTTATCAGTTGGGGAAGTGACAGGTAATACTGTTACGATGCACTGGGATCCTCATGAAGACGCAGTTGAATATGAAGTGTTTAGAAATGATGAATCTGTCGGTACAACGACAGGTCCAAACTACAGAATAGAAGGACTAGATACAGACACAACATATGATTTTAAAGTCATTGCTAAAGATTCAGAAGGTAAGGCCATGTATACTTCATACACACGGTCGGCACTGACAGGCAGTGTACAGGATCCACCTGATGTAGATATTGAAGAACTTGAAGCTACAATCTCAGAAGTTGAGTCTGCCTATGAAGATGAAGAAATGGGCAAATCATTAACAAGAGCCCTGCAAAATGCGAATACTTATATTGCAGATGTAAACAATGATGAATATACTTCTGGGGGCAATGAAATTACTCAAGGTGGCGTAGATTCATTGAATGCAAGCTTACAAGAAGCTTGGGAAGAAGATGAGGAAATCAAGCGTCAAATTGAAGAAGAAAAACAACGTGAAGAAGAAGAAAGGCAGGCAGAAGAACAGAGAAAAGCAGAAGAACAGGCTGCCTTAGAAGCTAAAGAGAGAGAAGAAGCTGAAGCCTTAGCAGAAAGAGAAGCACTGATGTCAACTTTAACTATGGTTGGTGTTGGACTCTTAGTGATTGTTGCAGCATTTATTGGCTGGATGATATACCGTAAGCGAAAATAAAAATAGAAGAGATGACTCGGACAAAGTATACTAGTCCGAGTCATTTTTTATTTTAAAGTGGAAGATGAAAAACTAATAGAATCGACAAAAAAAGATTAAAATTATCAGAAAATAGACTTGATTTAGACATGTTTATATTGTAAGGTTGTCATATTGTAATACAAGTGTAAGCGTATACATTTAATTAGGGGGGGATAGACCAAATGAAGAGAGGTTTATCGATTATTATGATTTTGCTCTTGTCACTTAGCGTATTAGCTGGATGTAATTTTGAAAAGAAAGAGATATATAACATTGCAACAGCATCAACAGGTGGTACTTATTATCCAATTGGAGTGGGGATGGGACAACTTTGGACAGAACACTATCGTGATCAAAATATTAAATTTAATGGACAGTCGTCAGCTGGTTCAGTTGAGAATATCGATTTAATGAAAAGTGGAGAGGCTGATTTGTCTATTCTTCAAAATTTAATTTCAACTCAAGCTTATGAGGGGGCTGGAATATTTGAAGGTAATGAATATAAAGACTTGAGAGCGATAGGTATGATATGGCCAAATGTTGAGCACTTTGTACTTATGAATAGCGAAGTGGAAAGTGGAGATATCTCTGATATTGAGGGAACTTCATTTTCTGTTGGACCACAAGCGAGTGGGACAGAACAGTCTACTGTCACAATGATGGAAGGAATCGGTTTGACTAAAGAAGATATAAGAACTGAGTACCTTGGTTATGACGATACAATTTCTTCTATGAGAGATGGTCGTTTGAATGGTGGATCTTTACCAGCTGGAACGCCTGTATCCGCAATTACTGATATGTTTGCAAGTAACCTACAAGCAAGTATTTTAGAAGTGACGGATGAACAATTAGATCAGATTAATGAAGTCGCAAATGCTTGGTATCCATACACTATAGAAGCGGGAACATACCCGAGACAAGAAGAGGATATACAAACGATTGCTCAACCAAACGTTCTTGTGGCGACACCGGATATGGATGCTGATTTTGTATATGATTTGACTAAAATTTTGTATGAAAATCAGGAGTTTATGATTGGCGTACACAACTCTGCTCGAGAAATGAAAGTGGAAACAGCGCTAGATGGACTAAACACACCACTACATGAAGGAGCTTATCGATATTTTGAAGAACAAGGACTTGATATTCCGGACCATTTAAGACCTGCGGAATTAGAGGAAGGAGCTGGTTCAGATGAATAAGAATGAAGATGAAGTTATTGAAGTGTCTCCTGACGAATATCGTAAGCAAAGACTTGAGGGTTGGCCATCTAAAGCCGCAGCTATTATTGGTATTGTTTTGGCAATTTTTGTCCTTCTCACATCAAGCTACTTGAATATTCAAGAATTTTATAGAAATACGATATTCTTGATACTGATTGTTGTACTTGGATTCTTTATATATCCAAGAAATAAAAAGAAACCAGGTCAAAAATTTTCCTATTTTGACTTAGCTTTAGCTGGCTTAGGTATTATTTCTATAGGATACATTACTGTAACCTATACAAATTTACATGTGGAACGTATGTCACAGGCAAACAATTTAGATTACATTTTTGCAATCCTATGTATTTTAGTATTATTTGAAATTACAAGAAGGTCAATTGGTTGGTTTATTCCAATTATTAGTGTTCTCGCAATGATTTACGCAGTTTACGGTGCATATTTTCCTATTGATTTTGCACATTCTGGATTTAGCATAGAACGTTTATTGTACAGAATCTACATGACATCTAATGGTATTTTCGGAAGTACGTTATCAATTGCATCTACTTATATCGTACTTTTTATCTTGTTTGGTTCGTTCCTAAGCGCAAGTGGTGCGAGTAAACTATTCAATGACTTAGCGCTTGCAATAGCTGGGCAGCGCCGAGGTGGGCCAGCTCAAGTTGCAGTAATTACAAGTGCACTAACAGGGACACTAAACGGTAGTGCTGTTGCAAACGTTGCAACAACAGGTGCTTTTACAATTCCTTTAATGAAAAGTATAGGTTTAAAACCTAAATTTGCAGCCGGTGTCGAGGCCGCTGCTTCTACTGGTGGTATGATTATGCCTCCAATCATGGGAGCTGCAGCGTTTATAATGGCAGGTTTTCTTGGTGTACCTTACACTGTTGTCGTTATCGCTGGAATCATACCTGCCTTACTTTATTACTTAGCATTAATCTTTGCAGTAGATGCTGAAGCGAAAAAACATGGGCTAAAAGGTATTAGTAAGGAAAATATTCCTGAGATTAAGAAGGTGCTTTTAGAAAGAGGTGCCTTATTGATTCCGATCGTCGTTGTTTTCGCTGTGTTATTAACAGGGAGAACAGCGATAATGGCAGGATTTGCAGGTATTATTACGGCAATAGTCACTTCATATTTAACGAAAGATAAAAACAATCGAGTGAATGTAAGAAAATTCTTTGAGGCATTAAGTGATGGTGCGAGAGGATCTGTTCAAGTTGCCATTGCCTGTGCATCAGTCGGTATTATTATCGCAGTCGTATCAATGAGTGGCGTCGGTTCAATGTTAGCTTACAATGTTATCGACATTGCTGGAGGTAACTTATTCTTAATTCTAATCATGGTAATGGCCACATGTATCCTTCTTAGCTTTGGGTTACCATCTACAGCATTGTATATAGTTGTTGCTGTAACTGCAGCGCCAGCTCTTGTTCAAGCAGGTGTAACGCCATTGGCTGCACACTTCTTTGTGTTCTACTTTGGAGCAATGTCGAATGTCACACCACCGGTTGCTCTTGCAGCATATACTGGAGCAGGTATTGCTAATGCTGATCCAATGAAAACATCGTGGACAGCGCTAAGACTAGCATTACCAGGCTTTATCATACCGTTCATTATTGCTTATGATCCGATTATACTATTAGATACTTCAGAAGGACCTATTGAATACCTAAGACTTCTTGGTGTCTTGGTAACTGCAATAATAGGGGTTTATGCATTAGCTGTTGGGTTAGGGAAATTTATCAGAACTAACCTAAATATAATTGAGCAGGTATTGATGATACTTGTCGCTTTCCTTTTAATAACAACAGATCAGATGCTGGATTTAATAGGGATTGTCATATTTGTTGTCGTGATGATCATTCACTTTATGAGAAGTAGAAAAAAGGTGGAAGCGAGTAATGGACCTAATTAAAAAGGGAAAACTTTCGGATATTATATTTAAAGATTTAGAAAAACGCATAAAAGGTAAAGAATATGAAGTCGGTGAAAAGCTACCTTCTGAAAATGAACTCTCAAAATTTTACAAGGTAAGTCGTGTACCAGTAAGGGAAGCTTTGAGTCGATTAGTATCTATGGGTTATGTAGAGTCGAGCCAGGGGAGAGGTAGCTACGTTAAAACCACTTCTGTTGCTGATCAAGTTAAAGCCTATACTTATGAGAGTTTTAACAAGAAAGAATTACTCGATTTACTAGAGATGAGAACAGTTTTAGAAGTTCAGTCCGCACCTCTTTCTGCATTAAGAAGGACGGAAGAAGATTTGAAGGAAATTGCTGCTGCACTTAAACATTTTAAGAAAATAACCACTAATCAGCATGTGATTGGAATGGAAGCGGACTACGACTTTCACAAGGCAATCGTCATTTCAACAAAGAATGAGTACATGATACAGACGTTCAATAATCTTCAAACAGTTCATAGAGATGCATTGGAATTCTCGTTGAAATTGAACATTGGGAAACCTGAGAAGAGAGAAAGTGTATATGAAGAGCATGAATTGATTTATGAAGCCATAAAAAACCAATCTCCTGAACAAGCTGCAAAATATATGGAAACACACTTATTTAATATGAGGAGAAAGCTTGGAGATGACAGAATATAGGTGACGTTTGATGAAGGAAAAGGTAATTAAAAAACTAAATTTGATATTTGCTGAGAGATTATTGCTTGAAATAGACGATAGAATTTCGTATGGATATGATGGCTCTTTTGGACAGTATATACCAGAGGCTGTGGTACAAGTGTTAAGTACAGAAGAAGTTAAAGAAACAGTGATTTTGGCAGATGAATACGAAGTCCCAATATATCCTAGAGGAGCAGCAACAAGCCTGTCTGGTGGACCATTACCAGTACATGGAGGGATTGTGCTCGACTTCTCTCAATGGACTCAAAAGCTAGAGATATACCCAGATGATTTACTGATAAAAGTAAGTCCTGGTGTAAAGACTGAGGATATTCATAAACTCGCTGAGTCACATAATTTGATGTATGCACCTGATCCGTCATCATCTAAAATTTGTACAATTGGTGGTAATCTCGCAGAAAATGCGGGAGGTCCTAGAGGAGTAAAGTACGGAGTGACAAAAGACTATGTAATTGGTTTAGAAGTTGTTACGGCAAAAGGTAAAGTGATTAGAACTGGCGGTAATACAGTTAAAAACGTTACAGGCTATGATCTAACAAAGTTATTAATTGGTTCAGAGGGAACGCTGGGTATAATTACAGAAGCGACTTTAAGATTAATTCCTAAACCACAAGATACCTTAACCGCAATGGCAATTTTTGATGATTTATATACTGCAGGTCAATCGATTTCAAAAATATTAACCTCCGGTGTTCGACCATCGAAAATGGAAATTCTGGATCAAAATTCAATAAATAAGGTTGAAGACTATGCTAAGCTCAATCTCCCAAGAAATGCGGCAGCTATTATCTTAATAGAAGTTGATGGTGACGAGGATGTATTACCGAAAGAACTCAATGTTATTAAAGAAGCATTGGAAAGTATTGGGGTTAATGATATTAGAATTGCAGAAAGTAAAGAAGATGAAGAAAATTTGTGGCGAGTAAGAAAGCTTGTATCACCCGCTATTGTGACAAGTGGCTATACCAAAATTTCAGAAGATGCTACAGTCCCATTGAGCAAAATACCTGACATGTTTAAAAAAATTAATGAATTAAAAAATAAATATGAATTAGATATTGTCGTGTTCGGTCACGCGGGTGATGGTAATTTGCACCCATCTATTAATACAAATATGAGGGACCAGTCAGAAGTAAGTAGGGTCGAAGATGCAATTGAAGAAATCTTTGATTATGCTATTGAACTTGGTGGTACATTATCTGGCGAACATGGAATTGGAACGATGAAACGCGCATTTTTCGAAAGAGAAGTGGGCCAAGATGGATTAGAATTACAAAAAGCGATTAAAAAAGCAATGGATCCAAAGAATATATTGAATCCAGGAAAAATATTTCCCCAAGACGGAGAAAAAAGGTTAGTGTTGCGAAATGACTAATGAACTTATGAAAAAATTGGATTATGAAGCGACTTTCGATTGTGTGCAGTGTGGATACTGTTTACCAGCATGTCCGACATATATAGCTTTTGAAAAAGAAAAGCACTCTCCAAGAGGTAGAATAAATCTCGTTAAGATGGCAGCAGAAGGTAAAATTACAATTGGGGATATGCAAGAAGGTATAGATCTTTGTTTAGGGTGCCGGGCGTGTGAAACAGTTTGTCCAACCAATGTTAGGTACGGTGACATTTTGATGTCGGCTGTTGAGGTTTTAAAGGAAAATAAAAAACAGAGCGTGATAGAAAAAACGAATCGAACACTGGCATTTAAAATCGCTTTAAAAAATAAAAATGTGTTGAGATTGATTAACAAAGGTTTGTATATGTATCAAATTTCTGGAGTCAAGCGCTTAACTAAAAATTATAACTTATTAAAACCAGTTCAAAAATTTAATGAGTTAAATAAAGCAATGCCTGACGTGATATTGAGTCGACGAATCAACCGTAATATTAATCCTTTTAGACGAAACAATGTATCGGTTGGATTCTTCCAAGGATGTATAATGGATTCATTTTTTGCACGAATTAATGATCTTGCCATAAAAATAATGCAAAAAAATTATGTTCAAGTCACTAACATCCCTAACCAAACATGTTGTGGGGCACTTCAACATCATGCAGGTGAGTCAAAAGACACTATAGAGCTTGCAAAGAAAAACATTGAGGCTTTTGAGAAGTATGATTTTGATTATATAGTCAATACAATTGGTGGGTGTGGAGCGACTTTAAAAGAGTACCATAAACTATTTAAGTCTGGTACAGACTGGCATAATCGAGCTTTAGCATTTACTAATAAGGTAAGAGACATATCTCAGATTCTCTCATTTTTGAATTTAGAATTTATCAACCCAATTAATAAGAATGCAGTGTATCAACCATCTTGCCATTTAGAAAATGTACAAAAAGTATTTAATGAACCTGACAAACTGATAGAGAAAATTCCTGGACTAACATATTTACCTATGCCACAACGGTCATTATGTTGTGGTTCAGGCGGTATTTACAATATTGTTCATTATAATGAATCGATGAAAATATTAGATATGAAAATGAAAAATGTCAGAGCAACAGAACCTAATTTGATTATTACTTCAAACCCTGGCTGTCATATACAGATGCAGTTAGGCGTTGAAAGAGAAGGTTTAAGTGACGTAATAGAAGTCAAGCACTTAGTGGAAGTTATCGCAGAATCTTGTGGGGTGGAAGTATGATGAGAAATGTTGATATATTAATTGTAGGAGCGGGAATCATTGGAATGAGTACTGCTTATCATTTGTCGTTAATAGAGCCAGATAAAAAAATCGTTGTCTTGGATAAAGAAGATGAAGCTGCTAAACATCAAACAGGTCATAATAGTGGTGTTATACATTCGGGGATTTACTATAAACCTGGGTCTTATAAAGCTGAATTTGCAAGGAATGGTTCACAATCCATGATGCATTTTTGTCGTGAACATGAGATCGACTTTAATCAATGTGGAAAGGTGATAGTTGCCACTGAAGATGAAGAGTTAGAACGACTTCATAATCTCTATAAAAGAGGGTTGGAAAACGGCTTAGATGTGGAATTAATGTCTGCGGAAAAAGTGAGAGAAATAGAACCATTTGTGAACACTGTTGGAGGTATACATGTAAAAAATACTGGGATAGTGGATTATAAAGAAGTGACTGAAAAGTTTGGTGAGTTGTTCATTAACAACGGTGGGAATGTCATTTATAACAGTGAAGTGACTTCGGTTGATCCTATAGATAATCAAGTGGTGATACACACTAAAAATCAGGCATTTCAAGCTAAATATTTTATTAATTGTGCTGGCCTATACAGCGATAAACTAGCAAAAATGAGTGGTATTAACTCTGATGTGAAAATCATTCCATTTAGAGGAGAATACTTTGAATTAAGTCGTGAAACAGAAAAGTATGTAAAAACTTTAATCTACCCTGTTCCTAACCCTGAATTACCATTTCTAGGTGTCCACTTCACTAATATGATTTCAGGTGGTGTTGATGTTGGACCAAATGCTGTACTTGGACTAAAAAAAGAGGCTTATCAGAAAATTGGTTTTGATAGAAGTGAAACGCTAGAGATTTTAACGTTTCCTGGACTTTATCGAATGGGCATAAAGAATATCAAAGAGGGTATCGGTGAATACTATCGATCCTTCAATAAGAAAGCCTTTGTAAAGGCTGCTAAAAAATTAATACCGTTATTGAAAGCTAAAGATATTACACCAATGGAAGCGGGAGTGAGAGCTCAAGCGATGAAACCGGATGGTACCTTATTAGATGATTTTTACTTTGAGGAAAATGATTACTCAGTTCATGTATTAAATGCACCTTCACCTGCAGCTACGTGTTCAATAGAAATTGGAAAAGAAATTGCCAGAAGATTTCAAGCGAAGATCAGTAAATGTTAATTTGAAAAGTATAAAGGGGCTGGGGCAAAAGTCCTGAAGGTATCGAATAATAATCGATAATGCATGAAAAGCCGGACGTTAGACTTCTAGGGGAATAGCATCTGCGTGAGACTAAAGGCTCACGCGATGCCTTAAGAATTGCTAACGTCCGGCTTATTTATGAAGGGAATTGTTTTGCCCCAACCCCTTTGTATAAAGTTTGGTCTTTGTCGGTAGATGAGCGAACTCATTGACTTGTAAAATCAAAATATCAGTCAATGAACAACATTATAATCCATTCATAAATCGCTCTAATCGATCCATACCTTCTTCTAAAACTTCCATAGAGCTAGCAAATGAGATACGAATATGTCCTTTACCGTATTTTGAAAAAGCTGAACCTGGCACGACAGCCATATGTTCTTTTTCTAAGAGCTTAACTGCAAATTCCCAGTCGTCTATTCCAGTGTGTGCGATGCACGGGAAAATATAAAAAGCGCCACCGGGTGTTTTGACGACACAACCCATCGCTTTAAGTCGTTCGCATATATAGTCACGACGCTTGAGGTAAGCTTCATTCATTACTTTAGGATAATCAATGGCACCTGTCAGCGCTTCTATAGCAGCATATTGACTTGGCACAGTAGCGCAGATGGAGTTGCTTAAATGTACTTTTAAAATCTCATCGCTTAAATACTTTGGTGATAGGGTGTAACCGATTCTCCATCCAGTCATTGAGTGAGATTTTGAAACGCCATGAATAATAATCGTCTTGTCTCTTATACTACTAAAGCTTCCAAAGGAAATATGTTGTCCTTCATAGACATTCTCACTATATATTTCATCACTAATTAAAAAAACATCTTTTTGCTCAATAAAGTCCACAATGGCTTGTATCTCTTTTTCACCTAGGGAAGCGCCTGTAGGATTGGATGGATAGTTTAAAAGAATAGCTTTTGTACGATCTGTCATTAATGCTTCTAGTTTATCTATTGAGGGTATGAAGTCACTATCAGAAACATCTAAGTATTTAACAACTCCGCCGTTTAATTCTATTAATGATTCATAAGCTGGATAGGCTGGTGCGGTGATAATCACTTCATCACCTTCAACGAGCAATGTACGGAGTGTTGAGTCTAGCGCTTCGCTAGCACCACTTGTAATCACGACTTCATCAACTGAATAGGGAGCTTGATATTTATTTTCAAAAAACTCAGCAACGGCTTGTCGTAACTCAACCATCCCGGCATTTAACGAATAACCCGTATGGTTGTCGTTAATGGCTTGTATAGCAGCAGCTTTCACACTATCTGGTGTAGGGAAGTCTGGTTGTCCGATTGTAAGGTTAATACCGTCATCCATTTGTTGGACTTGGTTAGAAAAAACTCTGATGCCTGGTGTTGATAGTGCTGTGGCGCGTGGATTAATTGTTGGCATATGTATCACTCCTGAAATATATCTTTCATTTATTATAGGAGTCCTTTAAGGAGGAAAGCAAATCGAATTGATAATTGTATATAATTTCATAATAATGTATAGTTATTAATAAATAAGGGGGATTGCTTGTGAAGCAATGCATATTTTTCATATTGTTTAGTGGATTGGTTGTGTTTCTGAGTGCATGTAATAATGATGAAGAAACGGTAACCTTGCAGTTTGGCCATGCCTTGCCTGAAGATACCGAACAAGCTAAGAAGATCGAGGAAATGGGGGAATCGGTAGAAAGGCAAACTGAAGGTCGAGTTAAGTTTGAAATCTATCCGAACTCACAGCTTGGTAGTGAGGCAGAAATGCTCCAACAGCTTGATGTTGGTGCAATGAATGGGTTGGCGATCATGGTGGGTTCAATGCAGACCATGGATATGCGGTTAGCCATTGAAGATTTACCTTATATGTGGCCGAGTGAAAAAGAAGCGAGACTTGCCTACGAAGGCGAGTTCGGTGACTATTTAGCAGATATTGTCGAGACATATGATATGCATACAGCAGGATATATGGAATGGGGATTTCGTCATGTGACGAACAATGAGGGCCCGGTTGTTGAACCGGAGGATTTAAAGGGGATGAATATTCGTGTCGCTGAAACAGCACTCCGTGTAGATACATTTGAAACTGTTGGTGCACTTCCGACAGTCATGGCCTTCAGTGAAGTATATGGGGCGCTTCAACAAGGCGCTTTAGATGCCCAAGAAAATCCTCTCGCTAATATCGTTGCCCCAAGATTAAATGAAGTACAAGATTATCTCTCTTTAACCGGTCACTTTTATAACACATTGATGATTGTCTTTGATGATGAATCTTGGAATGAAATTAGTTCCAACGATCAAAAAATTATCATTGAAGAGATTGATAAAGTATCAAAAGACATTCAAGTAACTAACGATGATACGGAACAAGAACATATCGATTTTCTTGCAGAAAATGGTATGGAAGTAAATGATGATGTGAACAAAGAAGCGTTCAGAGAAGCGATGTTGCCCGTCTATCAAAAGTGGGAAGATGAAGTGTTTGGTCAAGAAATGATGGACATTTATAGAGAAAATTCTGGATGGGAGGCAGACCAATGATTGCTAAATTTATTGTAAAAGTTTTGTATGTCACCTGTGCAGTCGTGATTGGGATTTTAGCGCTGATTGTTTTAACTCAAGTGGTTTCCAGATTCTTTAATTATTCTCTCCCAGGAACAGAAGAGTTATCACGTCTTTTCATTGTATGGATGACATTTTTAGGTTCGAGTATTGCAGTCTATGAACGTGGGCACCTGGCTGTAAATTTCTTTGTTAAAAAATCAAATGATAAGATCAGACCCTATCTTTATTTAATTGTGAATATTATTCTAGGATTGTTCTTTTTAATTCTGACAGTTTACGGTTTTATTTTTTCTTACCAGTCCTTAGACTTTACCTCATCAACCTTGCAATTACCGATGACAATTTTCTACTTAGCAATTCCGGTGAGTAGTTTGCTCTCAACGTATTTCATTATACAGAATTTCTGGCTACCTCAAGATGAAAGTGAGGCGGTTTGATGTTAGCTATTTCAATGTTGATATTATTCTTTGTCTTACTGTTTCTAGGTATGCCTATTGCCTTTGTAATCGGTATTGTCGGTTTAACGATGCTAATTATTGCAGATGTCCCCTTGGAAATTATAATCCAGCGATCATTTGCAGGTGTAAATAACTTTTCTTACTTAGCACTACCGTTATTTGTTCTTGCTGGTAATATCATGGGTAAGGGGGGCTTAACACGTCGTTTGATGGCCTTTGCCAATGTATTTACAAGAAAATTAACAGGTGGTACTGGTATTACGACTGTTTTAACGACTGCCTTATTCAGCTCAGTATCAGGATCCACCGTCGCGACGACTTACGCTGTCGGTTCCGTCTTAGTCCCAAGACTAAAAGAGGAGAAGTACTCTAATTCATTTATAGCGTCAATTATTGGACCAGCAGGCGTTTTAGGATTGATCATTCCACCGAGTATCACCATGGTTATACTCGGTATAACGGCGAATATTTCTATTGGTGATTTATTCATAGCAGGAATTCTACCCGGACTCATATTAACAGTCGCACTATCAACATATGTATGGTATATGAGTAAAAGAGCAGGTTTTGGAAACAGAACTGAAGATAAGATCACTAGTAAAGAATTTTGGAAGGTAACGCGCCAAGCATTCTTTCCTTTATTAACACCAATTTTTATATTAGGTAGTATCTTCTCAGGTTATGCCACAGCAACAGAAGCAGCAGTTGTTGCAGTTGTGTACGGCTTTATACTAACCTTAATATATAAAGAATTATCATTTAACAAACTTAAAACAATATTAGCAGATTCAGCAGTTACTTCAGCAGTGATTTTAATGATTATTTCAATGGCGAATGTCTTTACATATGTACTGACTATTAATCATATCCCTGAAGCAGTATCTGGATTTTTCTTAGACTTTGCAGAGTCACCACTTATAATTTTAGTAGTTGTATCAGTCATACTATTATTCCTAGGTATGTTAACAGAAGTCACCTCTTTAATTGTACTATTAACACCAATCTTTATGCCGATTGCTGTAGAATTTGGCTTGGATCCAATCCACTTCGGAATGGTGATGATCATAAATTTTGCCCTCGCGAACGTGACGCCACCAGTTGGTCTATCATTAATTGCTGGTGCCTCAGTAACGGACCGAAAGATGGGAATAGAAGATACACTGCCCTATATCTTGCACGTGCTCTTTATTATCGCAGTAATGGTGTTATTAATTATATTCGTACCAAGCATTTCAACGTTTTTACCTAACTTACTTGGAGGAGAGTAAATGATTATTAAAGGTGAAGAAACAAAAGAGATAAAAAATAAATTTGGTGGAAAAGGGAGTATCTTTTCTAAATCTTATATACAAAAGAATGATTTTGAGGGTATAGATAAAGTACTGGAGATTGTTCTCGGACCACATGCTTCTATTGGCTACCATCAACATCAAGAAGATAGTGAAATTTATCATATTATAAGTGGGAATGGAGAATTTCAAGATGCGGATGGTGAATACAAACCAGTAGGTCCTGGGGACTGCTGCATCATTACAAAGGGGCAATCTCATGGGTTGGTTAATTTATCTGAGAAACCTTTAAAGATGATGGCAATTGTTTTTTAAAAGGAGAGATACTATGCAAGATGTACAGAAGCTTTATGATGCTAGGGTAAGTGGAAATATGTTAACACCGGGGCAAGATATAGAAATCGACTCTGTTGAAGCGGCTTATGAAGTTCAGGATGAACTATTAAAGATGCAAGGTGATAGTGCTATAGGCTATAAAATTTCTATGACAAGTCCAGAAACGCAAAACCTGTTTGATAGTCATGAGCCAGTTTATGGACCCTTTACTACTAGACAGGTAATCAGGGAATTATCTTTAAAAGATTACAATGTGCCACTCGCAGAATTAGAACTTGTTTTTTATGTTAACGAAAACTTATCTGTTGATGATGATGCAACAAGTATTATAGAAAAATGTGATGTTGCCCCAGCCATAGAGATTCCTGATGGCCGTTATGATGATTGGTTTCCTAACATTTCAAAATACGAAGTTGTTGCAGATTGTGCAGTATCAGGTGCGATTGTAATCGGAGAAAGAAGGAAAGCGACTTATAATGAGCTGGATAAAATCCAAGGGCAACTGTATTTAGATAGTGAAGTTGTTAAAAGTGGAGATAGCTCAGAAGTCATGGATCACCCAGTTAATGCTATGCTGTGGCTAATTGAAAAACTAAATTCGCAAGGTAAAACTTTAAGGGCAGGTCAATTTGTCTCATCAGGAACGTTCATCTTACCTATTAAACTAGAGGTTGGAGAATACAAAGCAGAATTTGATGGCATAGGTACTGTAAACTTTAAAGTGAGTGAATAAATAATTGTAAAAAGCTCGGAGAAATTTTTCTCCGAGTTTTTTACACTAACGTTTACCAACCGCGATCTGACATGCGTTCTTCTAGCGAAAGACTATGCACATCAAGACCAGGCATTGCTGAACCGAGTTCTTTTGATAGTTCGCCAATCATTTTGTAATCATTGTAGTTTTCTACAGCTTGAACAATTGCTTTGGCATATTTTTCAGGGTGCTCTGATTTAAAGATACCTGAACCGACAAAGACACCATCTGCACCGAGTTCCATCATTAAAGCTGCATCTTGTGGTGTTGCTACGCCTCCAGCTGCGAAGTTTGTTATCGGTAATTTCCCTGATGCTTTAATTTGTTGTAACACATGATACGGTGCACCTAAGTCTTTTGATGCAGTCATCAGCTCATCATCATTCATACTTACAATTTGCTTAACCTGTTGATTCACTAATCTTAGGTGACGAACGGCTTCAACAATATTACCAGTACCTGGTTCACCTTTTGTTCTTAACATAGATGCCCCTTCGCCTATACGTCTCGCTGCTTCTCCTAAATCTTTACACCCACAAACAAATGGTGCCTTATACTGATCTTTTTTGAGATGAAACTCTTCATCTGCAGGCGTAAGCACTTCGGACTCGTCTATGTAATCGATACCCATTGCTTCTAATACCCTCGCTTCAACAATGTGTCCGATACGACATTTGGCCATTACAGGTATAGATACAGCATTAATGACTTCCTCAACAATTTTTGGGTCGCAAGCACGTGCAACGCCGCCTTCTGCTCTAATATCTGATGGCACACGCTCTAAAGCCATGACTGCAACAGCACCAGCCGCTTCAGCAATTTTTGCTTGCTCAGCATTGACGACATCCATGATGACGCCACCTTTTAATTTCTCTGCTAAGTTCATCTAAACAACCTCTTTTCTTTAAATTAATATCAGTTTAATCCATAATCTGATATTCTATAAGTATCAAATTAAAAGAAAAATTAGGGGTCAGATTATGTTTATCGACTTAAAAAAGAATAGCAAGGTAGCGCTTTACGAACAGTTATATACAGATATTAAAACTAAAATTTTAGATGGTCGCTTACATGCGAATGCTAAATTGCCGAGTAAACGTCAGTTGAGTCAAGATGTGTCGATTAGCATTACAACAGTGGAACGTGCATATAATCTACTGGTTGAAGAAAACTTAATCTCTTCTAAGGAAAAAAGTGGACATTACGTCGTGCCAACAGAAGCATTAAAAATACAGAGCAAACCACTCATATCAGTTAAAAAGCCAGTATTTAATAAAATGGAGTTTCCTCTAGGGGAGGTGGATACTTCCATTGTTCAAAATGATGTTATTAAACAATTGAGCAATGATGTATTTCAAGATCGGTCACTACTCAACAGTGGGGATAAGAGTGGAGAAGCAGAATTGAAATCAGCCATAAGAGAATACTTATATGTGAACAGGGGAGTACAGTGTACTGATGACCAGGTTTTCATAGGGCCTTCGACAGAATACTTACTTGAACAGGTGTTTTACCTGCTAGATTACCCTGCAGTCACGTTAGAAGACCCCTCATATCCTGTGGTTAAGAATGTCTTAACTCGGTTGAAAATATCATATAATACTGCAGGAGTTAATACAGATGGTATTGATCTGAAGGCGGTAAAAAAATACAATAATAAAATTGTTCACATTACACCATCTCATCAGTTTCCAAGTGGTGTCGTCATGTCTTTAAACAAGAGAATTCAACTACTAAATCTACTGAGTGATACTGAAAATTATGTAATTGAAGACGATTACGATAGCGAATTTCGATACACTGGCCGACCATTATCTTCCCTTCAAGGTTTAGACCAAAATAACAAGACCATTTATATCAATACATTCTCTAAATCAATTTACCCTTCCTTACGTATTGCTGTCATGGTCTTACCTCCCGAGCTCGCAGAGAAATACTATGACAAAGGTCTGTCTTGTAATGTATCTAGGCAGATGCAACATATTGTTGCGAAATTTATAGAAGGACAATATCTTGTTCGACATATTAATAGAGTAAGAAAATTCTACGGAAAAAAGATGGAAGTTATAATAGAATCCTTAAAGAATAAACATCCTGAAGTTGATTTAAGCGGCTATCATACAGGTATGCATTTTGTAGCAAAATTGAAAGGGGTGGATCTGCGACAATTAGCAAAAGAACATCTTATCATTTCCATGGCAGACTACACTGAAAATAGGGTCGGAACTGATACGGTACTTATCGGTGTTGGCTCAAAAGATGAAAAAGAAATCATCAATAAGCTCGATTATTTTTTTCAAGAAGCAAAAAAGAAGGTCAGAGCAAAAAACTAGCTCTGACCTTCGTCAATATATTATTTCACTGTGGAAGTAACTTCAAAAACCCATCCATGTTTGTCTTCTAGTTTGCGTGTTTGAATACCTGTTAAATTCTCATAAAGTTGTTGTGTAACTTCACCGATTTCGTTATTGTTCACACGGTAATCTTTCCCATGAATATTCATTATACCCACTGGAGAGACAACAGCTGCTGTGCCCGCTCCGAATACCTCTGTAATGGAACCATCGGTTAGACCTTTTTCAACATCATTGATATGAATGCGTTCTTCAACAACTTCATATCCTAAGTCACGAGCAAGCGTAATTAGAGAATTTCTAGTAATTCCAGGGAGGATTGAACCGTTTAATTCAGGTGTAACAAGTTGACCATCTCTAACGAAGAAAATGTTCATACTGCCTACTTCTTCAACGTATTCTTGATGCACACCATCTAACCAAAGCACTTGTTCATAACCAAGGTCGTTGGCTTTTTGCTGAGCGGTCAAACTCGCAGCATAGTTACCTGCAAACTTCGCTTCACCAACGCCACCACGTACGGCCCGTACATAATGATCCTCAACATAGATACTTGTCGGATTTAGCTGTGCGCCGTAATAACCTGCTACCGGGGAAAGTACAATAAGCATTTTATATGATTTCGCTGGACGGATTCCAAGGTAAGATTCATCTGCAAAAACAAAAGGGCGAATATATAGGGCTTGGTTTTCACCATCTGGTACCCAATCATGTTCGATTTTAAGTAATTCTCTAAGAGCACTTAGGGCAAATTCCTCATCTATTTTTGGCATCGACATGCGTTCTAAAGACCGATTTAATCGTTTAAAGTTTTCATCTGGACGGAACAAAGTTACTTCTCCGTCAACATTATATGCTTTTAAGCCTTCAAAAACTGTTTGTCCGTAATGAAGGGCTTGTGCACTAGGTGAGATTTCAAATGGTGCATATGGGACGATGCTTGCATTATGCCATCCCATCTCTGCAGTGTAGTCCATAATGAACATGTGATCGGTAAAATATGAGCCGAAAGGAATCCCAGCGACCTCAGGCTTTTCTTTTAAATTTTGTGATTTAATAATTTGTAATTGCTGTGTCATAATTGGGCCTCCTAAATAATATAAGTTAAATAATTTGAAAATTGTTCTCATTGTAACAAGGCTAGATTAAAAAGGCAATATATTATCAGATAATTTAGAATTAAAGATAAATTATATTAATCATACTAAAGTAATATGGTATATTTTTATATTAAATGTACAATGGAGTTATAAAGCTTTTTTTATTAGTAAAAGTTAGGGGAATTAATATGACGAAGCAAATTTTCGAGGCAGTTAATTTGAAAAATGGACAAACCTTCGAAAACCGTTTAGTTATGGCACCAATGACGACACAATGTTCATTTCATGATGGTTCAGTGACTGATGAACTGATTAAGTACTACGCAACTAGAGCAGATGGCCCTGCAGCTGTGATTGTAGAAAGTACTTTTATAGATAATTATGGACGTGCATTTGAAGGTGCTTTAGGTGCGGATTCTGATGATAAGATTCCAGGCTTAAGAAAACTTGCAAGTGCAATAAAGGAAAAAGGATCTAAGGCACTCATTCAGCTCTATCATGCAGGAAGAATGGGGAGTCCAGAACTCAATATGGGACGTCAGCCAATTTCTGCAAGTAATATCAAAGCGCTTAGAGATAATGCAGTAGAACCAAGAACTTTAGAAATTGATGAGATTGAAGCACAAATCGAATTATTTGCTGATGCGAGCCGTCGAGCAATGGAAGCTGGATTTGACGGTGTTGAGCTTCATGGTGCAAACACTTATCTCTTACAGCAATTTTTCTCACCTCACTCAAATAGAAGAGAAGATGAATGGGGAGGTAGTAGAGAAAGTCGTACGACATTTGCCGAACGTGTAGTTGAAAAAGTGAAAGAAACTGCCGAAGAATATGGTAAATCTGATTTTATAATTGGCTATCGTTTCTCACCTGAGGAACTAGAGGAACCAGGCATTAACTTTGACGACACTATGTATCTTTTGAATACTCTCGCCGAATATCCAATCGATTACTTCCACTTCAGTATTAATAACTGGCAAAGAACATCGATTATAGACACTGATGATGAAGAGCTTTTAATCGATAAATATCTTAGAGCAAGAAATAGCTCACTTAAGGCCATCCCTATTATGGGGGCAGGGGGTATTAAATCTAAGGAAGATGCACAAAATGCACTAAATTCAGGTTATGACTTAATGAGTGTCGGTAAGACTCATTTGATTAATCCAGATTTTGTGAACAAAGTGAAGAATGATGAACCGGTAAATTCTAAGCTTCTTGAGGGAGATAATGAAAAACTCTCAATACCGACACCTCTGTGGAATATACTCGGATTTTTAAAAGAAAAATAAGAAATTAACACAAACCTTTGTAAAAATTTACAAAGGTTTGTTTGTATTTGTGAGAATATATAGTAAAATCGTTTATTATAAGTTCCCTGGAAAGGGTTTTCTTATATAAAGATATACATAGTATGAAAGGGTGAAAATACTTGGCAGAACAAAAAGAAAAGAAGTCCTTTGCACAACGATTTTTAGATGTAATAGAGAAGCTGGGTAATAAGTTGCCAGATCCAATCGTACTTTTCATGATTATTGCTGGTTTAATTTTATTAGCATCTTGGATTGCGGGAATGTTTGGTCTATCTGCAAAGAATCCAACAGATGGAGAGACTATCGAGGCAGTTAACTTACTTTCAGGTGACGGTATTGTCATGATTATTACAGAGGCTATTAACAACTTTGGTGCTTTCCCACCGCTTGCTATGGTATTAGTTGTTATGATTGGTATCGGTTTAGCAGAGAAAACAGGTTATTTTGAAGCTTTAATGAAGCGTTCTCTAGAAATTACACCAAATGCTTTAATCATTCCAATGGTTATCTTAGTGGGTATTATTTCTAACGTAGCAGGTGATGCAGGACCAGTTATTCTTCCACCAATCGCAGCGATGATTTTCATTAGGCTTGGTTTGAATCCTATCGGTGGTATTTTTATGGCCTATGCTTCGACCAATGGTGCCTTCTCGGCAAACTTTTTATTAGGTATGACGGATGCACTTGCTGCCGGCTTTACAGAATCAGGTGCGAAATTGGTTGACTCAGAATATGTTGGTAATATCGCAATGAACTATTATTTCATTGCTGCATCTTCAATTATATTACTTGCAGTGATTTACGTAGTTGTTAAAAGAATCTCTATCCCACGTCTGGGTAAATATGATGGACCAGCTGTGGATGAGGAGCCAATTTCAAAAGAAGAAAAGAAAGCATTACTATGGGCAAACTTATCTGCCTTAGCATTTATCGTAATTATTATCGTTGCAACAGTGTTACCTAACGGATTACTAAGAAATCCCGAAACAGGTTCTATTTTACAAGAATCCCCACTAATGGATTCAGCGGTGTTCTTAATTACTATACTATTTTTTGTACCTGGTTTAGTTTACGGTTTCATGATGAAGAACTTAGATGGAACTAAAGGATTTGCTAAAATGTTAGGAGACTCTATGGCATCTATGGGGCAGTATATTGTCCTAGTGTTCTTTGCTGCGCAGATGTTAGCTTACTTTGAGTGGTCTAATCTTGGACCAATCATAGCAATTTATGGGTCAGACTTACTGACATCAATCAACATGACAGGTATTCCTCTATTCATAGGATTCATACTTATTGTGGCATTGATTAACTTACTCATTGGATCAGCGAGTGCAAAATGGGCAATCTTGGCGCCAGTCTTTGTGCCGATGTTCATGTATCTTGGTTATGATCCAGCCTTTACTCAAATGCTGTATAGAATTGGGGATTCAACAACGAACCCAATTGCACCAATGATGCCATTCTTACCATTAATCATCATGTATGCACAACGTTACCAAAAAGATATCAAGTTGGGTACAGTAATTGCCAACCTCTTGCCATACTCTATTGCACTTTTAATAGTATGGATAATCTTTATAATAATTTGGTATTTACTCGGAATACCAGTCGGACCAAACGGGCCAATTTACTTACCAGAATAAAACATTTAGAGGCTTTGATTTATACAAATCCTCTTCATTATATTAAGGAGAGATAATATGTTAGAAAATATGATTAAAGAAGTTGCTCCAAAAGTTATTGGGTGGAGAAGAGATATGCATCGCCATCCAGAGCTATCTTTTGAAGAGTATTGGACAAGTGATTATATTGAAAATGCTCTAAAAGAAATGGACGGTATTGAGATTCAAAGACCAACAAAAACGAGTGTCTTAGGTATTATTAAAGGGGACAAACCTGGACGTAAAGTTGGTTTACGTGCAGATATTGACGCACTCCCTATTCAAGAGAACCGTGATGATTTAGACTTCGTATCTGAAATCGATGGGAAAATGCATGCTTGTGGACATGACTCACATGCATCGATGCTTCTTGGCGCAGCAGAAGTCCTATCTAAAAATAAGGATAAAATTAGTGGAGAAATATATTTGATTTTCCAACATGCTGAAGAATTACCACCAGGTGGAGCCATTGAAATGGTAGAAACAGGATTGTTTGATGACCTGGATGTCGTCTTTGCTCAACACATAATGACAACTAAACCAATCGGTGAGATTCATATTAAATCTGGTGCGGTCACTGCAAATTCAGATACATTTGAACTGACTATTCAGGGGCAAGGTGGTCATGCTTCTCAACCAGAAGGTGCCATTGATCCTTTAGTAATCGGTTCGAGGATAGTGACTCAAATTCAAGATATTGTTTCACGTATGGCTGGCCCATTAGATAATCTAGTCATATCAATTACTAACTTTAATTCAGGTACAGGAGCGAAGAATGTCATTCCTCATACGGCAGAAATCAGTGGTAGTGTTCGTTCTTTAGATGCAGATATTAGAGAATTAGCTAAAGAGAAAATTGAAGCGATTGCTAAGGCGAATTGTGAAGTTTATGGTGCAGAATATGACTATAGATTTAACTACGGTTATTCAGCAGTATTAAATGATGAAAGTGAGACAGCGCGCGTGCGTACTATTTTAGATGAGACTTTTGGTCAAGATAGAGTGATCGAAAGTGAGAAAATGATGGGTGGGGAAGACTTCGGCGCCTTCACTGCTAACCTCCCAGGGGTATATATATTACTGGGCACATATAATGAAGAGAAAGATTATGTTTACCCACACCATCATCCTAAATTTGGAATTGACGAAGATGCCTTCATAGATGGCGTCCGTGCACATGTTAATGTTGCGCTTGGCTTAGGACTAAATAATTAATTATTCTAGAGACCAATTTAGGTCTCTAGTTTTATGACTTGACTAATACCCTATAGGGGTATATAGTATGGATATAAGATAAAACATTGAACTTAAGAAAGGAGTGGAAAAATGACAGAAGAAACGGTAAAACATATGTCAAGACCACGTCCAGAAGATGAAAAGGCAAAGATTATGAATCGACTCAAACGTATCGAAGGACAGGTTAGAGGCATTCAATCTATGGTTGAAGAAGATCGATATTGTATAGATATTTTAGTTCAAATTTCAGCAATTCAAAGTGCACTGAAAAACACAGGATTAACAATTACAGAACGTCATATGAAGCACTGTGTAACAGATGCAATCAATACAGGAGAAGGGGACGACTCAATTGAAGAATTGATGGCAGTCCTAAAACAATTTAGTAAGTAGAAAGGAGGAAAAGAATTGGCAGAAAAAGATGACTTAAATTTAAACATTACCGGCATGACCTGTGCAGCATGCTCAAATCGTATTGAAAAAGTGCTTAATAAGATGGATGATGTTGATGCGACAGTCAATTTAACAACTGAAAAAGCTTCTATTCAATACGATAAAGACAAAATTCAGCCAGAAGATATTACTAAAAAAATTAATGACCTTGGTTATGGTGTTCGATATGAGCAAGCAGAACTCGATATTACGGGTATGACTTGTGCAGCATGCTCAAGCCGAATTGAAAAAGTTCTGAACAAGACAAGTGGTGTAGAAAATGCTACAGTCAATTTAACGACGGAAAATGCAATGATTGAGTACAATCCTAATATGATTGACGAGAAAGGCTTAATCGATAAAATTGGTAATCTTGGTTATGAAGCAAGCCAAAAACGCTCAAACGAGGAAAAAGTTTCCCATAAAGACCAAGAGTTAAAAACAATGAAGTGGAAAGTAATTATTGCGGCGTTACTATCAGCTCCATTACTTGTCACGATGTTAGATCACCTATTTGGTGTTAACTTACCAGATATCTTTATGAATCCATGGTTCCAACTTGCCTTTGCCACACCGGTTCAGTTTATATTAGGTTGGCAATTCTACCGCGGGGCTTATAAGAATTTAAAAAACTTTACGGCTAATATGGACGTCCTTGTTGTAATGGGGACGACAGCTGCATATGGTTTCAGTCTTTACGAGACTTATTTATGGATGACAGATGCTGTCGAACACCCACATTTATATTTTGAAGCCAGCGCAATTATCATCACTTTGATTCTATTCGGTAAGTATTTAGAAACGAGGGCTAAATCACAAACGACAGGTGCCATTTCTAAATTACTAGACATGCAAGCAAAAGAAGCACGTGTATTAAGAGATGGTCAAGAAGAGATGGTTTCTGTAGATCAAGTTAAAGTGGATGATGTGTTAATTGTTAAACCAGGTGAAAAATTCCCTGTAGACGGAGAACTATTAAAAGGAAGAACCTCTGTTGATGAATCAATGCTAACAGGTGAATCGATTCCTATTGAAAAAGAAGCTGGGGACAGTATCATCGGTGCAACAATCAACCAAAATGGTAGTGTTCAAGTCAGGGTTACAAAAGTTGGGAAAGATACTGCCTTAGCAGGAATTATCAAAGTAGTTGAAGAAGCTCAAGGTAATAAGGCGCCAATTCAAAGAATGGCTGACGTTATTTCAGGTTATTTTGTACCAATCGTAATTGGTATTGCAATCGTGACCTTTATTGTGTGGTATTTCTTGGTACCATCAGGTGACCTAGAATCTGCACTTGTTGCAGCAATATCAGTACTTGTTATTGCTTGTCCATGTGCTTTAGGACTTGCAACACCGACTTCTATAATGGTAGGTACAGGTAAGGGTGCTGAAAACGGTATTCTTTATAAGGGTGGAGAGCACTTAGAGAAAACACACAAGGTGAATGTTGTTGTTCTAGACAAAACAGGTACTGTTACTAAAGGTAAACCTGAAGTTACAGATTTTACTGGAGATGATGAAACACTTCGTCTTCTAGCTTCAGCAGAAAAAGGGTCTGAACACCCATTAGCAACAGCAATTGTTGCCAATGCGACTGAAAAAGGACTGACTTTAAGTGATGTTGATCACTTTGAAGCAATTACCGGTCATGGTGTAACAGCGACTATTGAAGGTAAAGAAATTCTAGTAGGTACGCGTAAGTTAATGCAAGACTACCAAGTGAATATCGGTACTGCAGATAGTGATATTGAGCAGTATGAGCATGAAGGTAAGACAGCAATGCTTATTGCAATTGATGGCGTCTTTAAAGGTTCTATAGCAGTCCTTGACACTGTTAAAGACACAGCTAGAGAAGCTGTTAAAGAAATGCATGATCAAGGTTTAGAAGTCATCATGTTAACTGGAGATAACCAACGTACAGCAGAGGCAATTGCACGTGAAGTTGGTATTGATGATGTGATTGCGGAAGTCTTGCCTGACCAAAAAGCGGATAAGATTAGAAGTATCCAAGAATCAGGAAGAGTCGTTGCGATGGTTGGTGACGGTGTCAATGATGCACCGGCTTTAGCTTTAGCGGATGTTGGTATTGCCATGGGCACTGGTACTGAAGTTGCCATTGAAGCAGCGGATCTTACAATACTTGGTGATGATTTAACACTAATTCCAAGAGCGGTAAATCTGAGTCACGAAACAATTAAAAATATTAAACAGAACTTGTTCTGGGCATTTGCTTATAATACGCTTGGAATTCCAATTGCAGCCCTAGGTTTCTTAGCACCATGGGTAGCTGGAGCTGCGATGGCATTCAGTTCAGTAAGTGTGGTAACCAACTCATTACGTTTAAAACGTGTTAAAGTGTAAATACAATATATAATTAATAAAAATTTGGAGGATGAATATAATGGCTAAAACAACAATTGATGTAGTAGGAATGACTTGTGGACACTGTAAAGCTTCTGTAGAAGGTGCTTTGAATAATCTAGAAGGTGTATCTGAAGCTTCTGTAAGCCTAGAAGATAACAATGTTGAAGTAAACTACGATGATACAGTAACCGATCGAGCAAAAATGACAGAAGCAATAGAAAATCAAGGTTACGATATAAAATAAGTAACCGAAAGCCGAAATCCGTTATCGGATTTCGGTTTTTTTATACCTTATTATTCCAATCAAAAGCTCTATAATGGTAAGATAAGTATAATACATAACTTAAACAAGGGGGAACCACGATTGATATTTGTGGTTATTGCTTTGCTCTTAACGTCATTATTCTTCTCAGGAAGTGAAACAGCTTTAACAGCGGTTAATAAAATTAAATTGCAATCACAAGCAGCAGGGGGAAATAAAAAAGCAGAGAAACTCTATGAACTGGTAAATAAACCGAGTCAATTTATTACGACAATATTAATAGGTAATAATATAGCAAACTTAATCACACCGGTTTTGGTGACTTCAATGGCAATTCAGTACGGGTGGAGTGTCACACTTGCATCAGCTGTACTCACAATTACG
This sequence comes from Jeotgalicoccus marinus DSM 19772, assembly GCF_000425825.1. GTDB lineage: Bacteria > Bacillota > Bacilli > Staphylococcales > Salinicoccaceae > Jeotgalicoccus > Jeotgalicoccus marinus. Next base: position 53,090 of record NZ_AUEE01000004.1, on the reverse strand, counting down.
ATAATTATTTGTGCAGAAGTTATACCGAAATCTATTGCAGCAGCGTTTCCAGAACGCGTGTCATATACGGTGCGCCCAATTATTTCATTTTTGAATATCATTTTTTATCCATTGACTGTTATCTTAAATTCAATGACAGATTTTATAACGAAGATACTATCAAAGGGGTCAAAAAAAAGCTGGACAGTATCGCGTGATGAAATTGTGAATCTAGTTCAGATTGCAGATAGTGAAGGGGCACTTGCCTCGACCGAATCACAGAGGTTAAAAGGAATCTTAGATTTTAAGGAATTAAATGTTAAGGATGTTATGACAACACCAAGAACAGAAATGATGGCAATCCATAAAGATGAAAAGATGGAGGACGTCAGGGATACCGTTATAAATAACATGCATACCAGGTATCCTGTTTATGATGAAGACCTAGATGATATTGTGGGTGTTTTTCACTCTAAATATCTTTTGAAATGGTCTGTTACACCAGAAAAGTCACTTCTAGATTTTAGTGATACTAAACCTCTTACTATTAGAGAATTTCAAAATGTAGAAGATGTTTTAAGACGTATGAGTAGAGAACGTAGACATCTTGCGATTGTTCTAGATGAATACGGAGGAACTGAAGGTATTTTAACACATGAAGATATTATAGAAACCATGCTTGGTTTTGAAATAGAAGATGAAACGGATTTAAAAAATGATTCTGTTGTACGTGCCTTTAGTGACGATAAGATAATCTGTGATGGGAAGATTACTTTACACCGTCTAAATCAATTGTTCAATACAGCAATACCAGAAGAAGAGGATACCTTATCAGGATTCTTATTATCAGCGTTTGAAGATATTCCAAAAATGGGAGATAAGACATATCTCGATAATCTAGAATTTCAAGTTTTGAAGATGGAAGATCATATGATTCGTCTTGTTAAAATTATGAAGCATGATAGATCATTCAACGAAAATAATGAGGAAGAGAAATGAGTATACTTAGAAAATTAAAAATAACACCACTCATCCTAGGATTTACGATTGCTCTCGCTCGTTTTTTATGGAAAGAAGATAAGCATATTATTACGACGAAATATCAATATAAAAATAAAAATATACCCAGTGCTTTTGATGGATATAGAATTATTCAAGTTTCAGACTATCATAATGCTTTTTTTGGTCGAAGCGCAAGTAACCTCTTAAGAGCAATCAAAAAAGCTAATCCAGATGTAATTTTTATTACTGGTGATGTTATCGATAGACGGACACCTTTTTTAAAGCGTTCTAAGACCTTTATTGAGAAGGTTACCAATATTCAGGATGCATATTATGTAACGGGTAATCATGAAGCGGATTACACTAAGTTTCATAAGTTGTACGAGATTATTGGAAATTCTGATGTAGTGAATGTGACAAAGAAGGCTGTTGAACTTGAGCATAGGGGTGAAAAGATTAACCTCACTGGTGTGAGCGATGTTTGGTTCTTTGGTGATGAAGAGAATATTATGACCTATAGAAATTTTTCTAATGAAATTAAAAAAAATGTGAATAATTTACCACATAATTTTACAATATTACTCGCGCATCGTCCTGAGCTATTATCTATCTATAGCAAGAATCCTGTAGATCTAGTATTTTGTGGCCATGCACATGGAGGTCAGATTCGCCTACCAATAGTAAAGGGTTTATATGCGCCTCATCAGGGGGTTAATCCAAAATATACAGAAGGTTTATATGAAAAAGATGGCACCACAATGGTGGTCAGCCGAGGACTTGGCAACAGCCGCTTCCCTTTTAGGGTATTTAACCATCCTGAACTTGTTGTCGTAGAACTTAAAAAAGAGTATTAAAATACTGCCTAGGGATCTTGGTATTTCAAGAACCCTAGGCAGTTTTAATTAGTTATGCATAATCATATCGAGTTGATCGTCTTCAGTAAGTACTTCTGTTTTTACTAGGTATTGTTTCATCTTATCGAAGTCAACTTCTGCACCTATACCAGGCTTTTCTGATATTTTTACAACACCATTTTCTGCGACTACTTCCGGTGTGATGATGTCTTCATACCAATATCTTGAAGAGGACGCTGTGTCACCTGGAAGTACAAAGTTGCTGAGTGATGTAATTGCCACATTGTGAAGTCTACCAACACCCGCTTCTAACATACCGCCACACCATAGAGGAATATCATGTTTGGCCGCAAGGTCGTGAATTTTTAGTGATTGGGTTAAACCACCGACACGTCCTACTTTGACATTGATGATCTTACAGCTACCAAGCTCAATTGCTGCCTGGGCAGATTCAAATGAATCGATACTTTCATCTAAACATACTGGGGTCTTAATTTCTCTTTGTAATTTAGCGTGATCGATTAAGTCTCCAGCCATTAGAGGTTGTTCAATCATCATTAAGTTAAATTCATCTAGAGCCTTCAGCGTATCGATATCATCGAGTGTATAAGCAGAGTTAGCATCAACCATCAATGGGATATCAGGGTAGACTGTTCTTATGCTACGAACCATTTCTACATCACGGCCGGGTTTGATTTTAACTTTAATACGTTTATAACCTTCTTCAACTTTTTCACCGATTTTTTCAAGTAGGGCTTCATCTGTATCTTCTAAGCCTAAAGAAACGCCGACTTCTACAGTTTCTTTTTCTCCACCAAGTGCTTTAGCAAGTGTAATGCCTTGTTTCTTAGCGTATAAGTCCCAAACGGCACCTTCAATACATGCTTTAGCCATGTTGTTACGCTTGAATGGCTTATATATATCCCAAACTTCATCTGGATGTGAGATTTCTTTACCGATAACTAATGGGCCGAAATATTTCTTTAAGGCAATTAAAGTCGCGTCCATAAATTCTTCAGAGTAGAGCGGGTCTTCACCAGACACACATTCTCCAAAGCCACTTGTGTTGTCCTCATCAATGACTTCCACGATAGTAATAAAACGCTGTTGTTGTGTGCCAAAGGATGTTGTAAATGGGTTTTTCATATCCATCAATAGCTGATGTAGTTTAATTTCTTTTATTTTCATCTTATTTCCTCCGTGTAATCAATATATATGTATTATACACCATAAGCATAAACACTTCTTTCATTTCCCACCATTAATTTAAATTTTCTTACAATTATAACTGTGATATATTTATTAATAACAGATTTTAATTTTTGAAAGAGGGATTGCATGACAACGGCAAAAATCAATGAAATTTTCAATCATATTCACAACAATGCAGAGCTTAGCAACGAAGAATATAAAACGACGGATTATATATATGAATTTCTAAAAAATGAAGGTTTTGAACCGGTGAAGTTTAAGAATATTACTGGATTATACTGTGATATGGGGAATTGGAGTGGAGAATACCCTCTAATTGGTATGCGTGCCGATATTGATGCACTTTACCAAGAAGTGAATGGTAAACTTCAGGCGAATCACTCCTGTGGACATGATGCACACATCTCTATGGTGACTGGGGCAATGTTAAAACTAAAGGGTCATGATGCACTTAAAACACGTGGTGTAAGATTTGTTTTCCAACCAGCCGAAGAGCTAGGTACTGGTGCTTTAGATGTGCTAAAAGAAGGCGTTATTGATCCATTAGATTACATGTTTGGTATTCATTTACGACCTATTGAAGAGGCGACAGACGGGTTTATTTCACCAAGTATTGAACATGGATCTGCAGGATCATTTGAGTTTAAAATTAGTGGGCATGATGCACATGGTGCAAGACCGCACTTGAATTCTAATGCGATTGAAGTCGGTTCAGCTATTGTTGACATGCTCTCTAAAATACACATTAACCCGATGGTTCCGGCGAGTGCTAAGATGACTAAATTTATGGCGGGTTCAAAATCATTAAATATCATACCAGGTTCAGCTGAATGTGGAATTGACGTGCGTGCACAAACAAATGATGCAATGAAAGATTTAAAAGCGAATATTCATAACATTTTAAGAGTCGTTGAAGAATTATATGATGTGACTATTGAAGACTTGAAGGAATCTTCAATAGTTGCAAGTGAGAGCAATGAAGAGGCTATTGCTGTTTTCCGTTCAGCAATCATAGATACTGTTGGAGAAGAGTATTTACTAGAACCAATTGTAACAAGTGGTGGAGATGACTTCCATAACTATACAGTACAGTACCCAGAACTCAAAGGCGCAATGGTAGGTTTAGGCTGTGATTTACAACCAGGCCTTCACCATCCAGATATGATCTTTAATCATGAACGTATGGAAACAGGTGCGAATGTTTTATATCAAACGATTTTGAATGTACCTGAAAAATAAATGTGCAAAAATAAAGGACCAGTACTGGTCCTTTAAATGTTTCTATTCAGGTTTGGGTCATTTGGATGTTGTGGTTGTTTGTCATTTGAAGCGTTATCTTCAAAGTCTTCGTTATTCAATACACTGCCGTCATGTTCATCTCTTAGTTTTCTAGAATATAAGAAGAGGATGATAATAGCAGCAATACCTGCAGTAACAGCATTCAACAGGGCAAGTAAGACACCAATAATAGGTTGTTTAACATACGCTGTAAATATACCAATAAAGGCGATTGATTCCATTAGTAGATAAGTGATGACAATATCACCAATAGATAAGCCCATTAGATATAAGATGATACCAGCGATGGCAAATACTAGACCAATGTGCTTAGGTTGAAATGATCCTTTCTTGAGAATATTACCATCATAAGCTTGGCCACCGAGGTAGAAAGTACCAAATGGTATGAAGGCAAGCCAAGGTAAGTCATATCTTTTGATTTCAGCCACTCTGAAAAGGAAGTAACCTTGTAGCAACCATTTCAATAACCCTACTATAAATACGACGAGTAATAAAAAGATTCCAAGTGCTGCTGCTCCAAAGAAAAATGCTATAACTTCCCAGCCCATAGATACACATCCTTTAATAAGTTATGTTAATTGTACCATTAACAGTAATTCTCAAAAAATCATAAGCCTATTAAATAACCCGTATGTGAATTCACATACGGGTTATTAACTATCCTCTATATAACCTTCTATTTACACGTTCGGCATGACGATATGCATTGATCACACCGTAGAGCCATACGATTGGTAATGTAATAAAACCAATCAGAACATATAGAAGTAGACCGTTAATCATTTGTATCAATATGAGTAGGATACCTTTAAAGATTTGTCCGTTATATATCTGTCCGAGTCCTGTTACAAAGAAACTCAATACTGCTGCTAATCCAGCACTTTTCTCTCCTGGCATGGATTCAACTCCTTACTTAAAAAATACTAGTTTTTTATACCCTAGAATTGTCAATTTCAAACTTTCTATTGATCATCAATACTATCTTCGCGACCCTTTCCACCTGGCATTCTAAATGGCCAGAATGTGCCGCGTTTAAGCGTTGCGATCATTGCTGGAATAAGCAATGGTAAAACGACAAAGGCATAGAATAGTAGGGCGAATATAATGACGCTGGTTACCTGCACTAATATCGCGATACCTGAAGGATATAGGGCTGCGAAGGTACCAGTTAGGATGATAACTGCTGTGATGACTACGGTACCCATTCGGCGTACAGATAATTCAATCGCTTCACGAATTGAACTGTATCTCACTTCTTCTCTAAAGCGGTCGATAATGAAAATAGAGTAGTCAATACCGAGTGCGGCAAAGATGATTAGACTAAAGAATGGAACTGCCCAGTTTAATTGATCGATACCAAATAAGGACAAGAGCCACTGAGAAATGGTCATTGAACTGAAGTAGGTAATGAAGATGGAACTGATCATTACGACTGGCAGTACAAGTGATTTAAAGAGTACCGCTAAAATGACGAATAGAGTGACGATGAATAGTATGACAACATTTGTGTAGTCATCAGTTGTCACTGTGTCTAAATCTCTATTCATACTAGTGACACCTGAGTAATATGCAGTTGTTTCCTCGTTGTCTAGACGTTGCATTTCACTATCGACTGTTTCTTCAATATCATCAAGCACACCAATCGCTTCATTACTATAAGGATCGACATCTAGGATGACATTCATCTTAACTGCTTGTCCATCTGCGAATGAGTATTGGTCAATTGCTGATTGAAACTCTTCGTTTTCTATCATTTCGTTTGGAACGTTAATACCTGTACTATTTGTCGCTTCATTGTCATTAATGGCAGTCATAAGATCACCAACTTGGCTCACACCATTGTTGATTTCGTCTAGTCCTGTTGCCATCTCTGATAGTCCTGCGGCAAGTTCTGACATCTGTGTTTGAGATTGTTCAGTCATTGTTTGAATTTGTTGGTTTGCTTGAGTCATACCTTGTGATAGCTGATTTGCACCTTGTGAAAGTTGTGCGAGCTGTTGACTTGCACCGTTTACGTCTCCTGTGGCACTTAGGTATTGGCTGACACCATCAATACCAGTCGATAATTCTTGAACACCGCTTTCTAATTCGGATAGGTCTCCGCCACTCATATCAGCACTAGAGATTTGTTCATTAATTTCTGTAAGTCCGCTAGAAATTTCAGTTAAGCCATCTTGAATTTCAGTCAATCCATCATTGGCTTCATTGAGTTGGTAAGAGACTGACAACTCATCCATCTTATCTCCGACAGGTCGTGTAAGTGTCTGTACTTCTTTGACGCCGTCTAACTTAGTTACCGCATCAGATACAGATTCTACACGAGTGAGCCCGTCAGAAGTAATCAGATTTTCATCATTAGAAAAAATAACTTCTACAGGGAAGGTTGAACCTGCATCAAAACTATCGCTGATCGTATTAACCGCATGAACGGCTGAATATGAATCATCGAGTTCAGATAGAGAATCGTACTGAACCTCATCGTCATAGAAGTAAATTAATGCAATGAGAACAGCAACCACTGTAAATATGACACGCGTTGGGAATTTTAAGGACAACAAACCAAGTGGTGTCCAAATTTTACTTTCTCCTGAACCAGAAGTGTGTTTACTTGGCCAGAATATATACTTACCAATGAGAGACATTAAGATAGGTAATATCGTAAATAGTGATAATAATAGTGCTAAAATACCAACTGCTACCCCAACTGCTGAACGGTAGATTTCAAAGTTCGCAAAGTAAAGGACACCAAATAATATTGCACCTGAAATACCACTTATAAAGACTGTCTTACCTGCTGTCTTAAAGGTATTGATGACCGCTTGATTTTTGTCGTGATGTTCGAGCTCTTCTTTAAATCTATTGAGTAATAGGATGACGTAATCCGTACCTATACCGAATAGAATTACAATTAAGAAACTCTGTGTTTGAGGTGATACTGGGAAACCGAACCATTCTACAAACCATCCAACAAAGGATTGTCCGAGTAGGTAAGAAATACCGACTGCAATCAGTGGCACAAATGGTGTGACAATCGAGCGGAACATTACAAGTAAGACGACGATAATAATCATGACTGTAAAGATTTCAGTTGTCTGTACACCATTCATTGCATCTTCTTCGAGTGTTCTTTGAATCATCTCATTAGATGTAATGGACGTGTCTGCGTCTGTGGTATTCATGCCTTCAATTTCTTCGGCATTAGTGAGGATATTATTCGCATCACCAGTGTATTCCATTGGAATCATAATGACGCCAGTATCTTCGTTTACAAAGTTTTCCTGCATGTCTTCACTGAGTGTAAATGGATTGATCACATTTTCTGTATAATCTGCGTCTTCAATTTCTGAGATATAAGATTCAATATCTGCTTGATGAGACATTGGTGAGTCTTCAAACTCGAGAACTAAGGACATCATTTCTACATCTTGGCCGTGATCTTCTAAGTATTGTCTTGCTTGTTCGCTTGCGGCCGTACTCGGTAATTGAACATCACCTTTTTCAGCGGCAAGTTCAGTTAAGTTTGGCGATAACATGAAAGAAATAATCGCAAAAGCGAGCATTAATACAGTAATCGGCCATTTAAATTTAAGCACCTGCTTCATTAAATAATCCTCCGTCTATCTTAAAAATTTTTATGATGGTGTCTGCTGCTTCATTAAGAGCTTGGGTATCTTTCTGTGATAATGAGCCTAATTTCTGACATATAATCTTAGATAAATGTGTAAAGACCTCACTAATGATTTCTTGTGCTTTTTCTGTCAGACTAATAAGTTTTGAGCGCTTATCATTGTTTAGTGGATTTTTCTTCGAGTAAATCAATTTTTTTGTACTCAACTTTCTTAAAGCATGGGCAATGGAACTTTTATATACGCCTAGTTTTTCTGATAGTTCTGTTGGTGTTGCGGATTTGTGCATAAATAAATATTCAATGATTGCCATCTGTTCTTTAGAAATATGCATTTGTCTGACTGACTCTGTAACTTCAGAAAAAATGTGAGCATAACCAAAGCCGAAAATCTGAGTAAACTTTTCAATTGTCTCAGAATCTGCATTCAATGTAAGTGACCTCCAATCAAGCAAATTTATATTTAGAACAAAAGAAGTTTAACATGTTCAACTACTTAAGGCAAAAGTTATCGCTTGGTATGAATGAATATATTGAATCAGGGTATGGAAGACTATATAAATAAAGGAGTGATTATTAGGTTATGTTTGAATATCTATCTTTGTATAGAAGAAATGCAAAAGGGCAACACGGTAAAGTATTAGGCTTTACAATTTTACAGATGATACTTTGTATCATACTACCTTCAATCTTGATGTTTGCTTTAATGTTTGCACCTGCGCTTTTATCATTTACTAATACCGATGACTCGACAATAGGCGTCGCCTTCATTGTCTGGGGACTAGTCATTTCGTTGGTTTTTGTATTAGCTTGTATCTTCTTAATTTTTCCAATGTATGTCGGTATTCTTAGATACTTTGCAAGTGCGTATACAGGTAAACCATTTAGTTTTGGTGAAGCATATAAAGTTTTCAAGAAAGGAAACTACTCAAAACTTATTAAGATTGCTTTACTCGTTTTTCTCCTGTACGTTGCCTTGTCTATAGTGATTGGTATATTAATAAATATGCTGTTTGTTATTGCAATTACGCCACTTGCTGGCGCAGGATTTGTGACTGAAACAACACAGCTCCAAGAATTGTCTGTACCAATGATAATCTTATCGGTAGCTCTAGCTCTTATCGTTACGATTGTTGCTTACATTCCATATATCATCATGTTTATTTATTTCGCAGTGGTATTTATGGTCTACATTGATGAGCCTTTAATTCCAACTATGGATAAGCTAAAAATAGCGTGGGACATCTTATTCAAATCAAGCGCGAGTATGGTGAAGTTATTCTTTAGTAACTTAATCTTGTATATTGTGATGATGATTGTAATGTTCGCTGTCATTTTCGGTCTTGCATTCTTAGTCAGCTTCACCGCTGTACAAACGGACATGCCTGGCTTGTCAGCAATATTAGGATTTGTTGTACTCTTAATCACGTTTGTGATTGGTGTGTATGTCTCTTACCTGATTTTAGGATCAATCGTTGCATATTATTTTGTAGGAAGAGAATCATTGGATGAGATTAATCATCAAGAGAAACGTGAACCGGATCACCAAATTGAAAACGATAATGATTTATAGTAAAAAACTTAGCGGTGAACAGCTCAAGCTGTTTGCCGCTATTTTTATTGAAGTGTAATTGTTGCTAATTTAGTGTTCAGTTGTAAAATTAAGATAAAATACAAAAAGAATGAGGTGAGTCAATGTCCAATGTAGCAAAAGGGATATTGCTAACAGGTGCAACATACGTAATCTGGGGTGTACTTCCAATTTACTGGAGGCAAATTGAATCTGTCTCACCATTAGAGATTATAGCCCATAGAATATTTTGGTCTTTTATTTTTATGATTTTTTATATCAAACTAACTGGGCGATGGGAATATTTAAAAACCAATCTTACATACATATTCAGTGATAAGAAAAAAGCGTTAAGTATCATAGCAGCTTCGATTATTATAAGCTTAAACTGGTTGACCTATATTTTAGCTGTGAACCAAGGTTATATACTAGAGGCAAGTTTAGGTTACTATATCAATCCGTTTGTCAGTATTTTATTTGCCTTTTTTATTTTGAAAGAAAAATTCTCTAAGGGCGAATGGCTAGCAATATTCATAGTTTTGATTGGTGTAGTGTACATGACGCTTGGCGTGGGGAGAATACCATTACTCGCTTTCACTCTAGCAGTAACATTTGGGGTATATGGATTGATTAAAAAGACGATTAACTTAGACGCGACGTACGCACTTGCTGTTGAGACGGCAGTACTCGCTCCCATAGCTTTAATATATATCATCTATTTGAATGTTACGGGTATGAATACCTTGGAATTTGGTGTGAACGCTGAGACAGCCTTCACTGTAGGAACAGGTGTTGTTACAGCAATTCCACTATTAATGTTTGCGATTGGTGCAGTGTACATTCCTTTGTCTTTAATAGGTTTACTACAATATATAGGACCAACCCTAACACTGTTAATTGGCATATTTATATATGGTGAATCATTCACCGACACCCATAAAATTTCTTATACTTTCATTTGGTCCGGCCTAATATTGTACACAATAATAAGGTTTAAAAATTCTAGACCAAGACGTCCGAAGAAGACCGTCAAACTTACAGAGTCTTAGCTTATTGTTAGATATAATGAGAAGTCCGTGGTACTATTTAGAAAGATTTTAGTGTAAGGGGAATGAGTCATGTATTATTTTAAAAATTTTGGCTTATTGTTAATCGTCACGGGTTTTTTAGCAGCCTGTCAGGCAACTGATTCACAAGCTGTAGATGACTCAGAAAACGAAAGAACTGTCGATACCAACAAGACTAAAGTCTCAGAAGATAATAATTCCACAGAAGAATCTGAAGAGCAAACCAGTGAAAATAAAAATAATTCTACTGAAGAAGACAACATAGAACAGGCGAAAGTTGAAGATGAACAGCTCGCCAAAATAATCGATAAGTCAACAGAAATCGAAAGCTATAAAGCAGAATTAAACCTAGAGGCTTCATTAGATGAGATGGAGGAAGAATCTCTTAATGCAGAAGCTGACGTCATAAATGGAGACCCACCTCAATTACGGCTAAGAAGTGCAGGCGAAGATCGCACTTTATCGAGAGATGGGCAAACTTATTTCTACAATGGTCAAGATTGGATTAATGTATCAGATTCGGTCGATGTTAATTTATTATACAGTGTCACTTATGATCAAGCGGTTCATTCTTTAGAAACCTTGTTTGGTTACATGACCACAGAGGAGACCGATGATAAGATTATTTATAAGTACCATGGAAATGATGAGGAAGTTTATAGAAATCTAGAGTCATTGGTGCAAGTTAATTTTGGACAAATGACTGTAGAAACAGTGGAATCCTCAATCGAATTTGTTGTAGATGAAGAGAGAATGTTGATAGAGAAGATTAATTTTGATGTCGAAGGTAAAGATACAGGTGGCACGTTCTCATTAAATGGTGATACTACCTTTGATAACTTTAATAATATTGATCAAATCGAACTCCCTAATGAGTAATGAAAAAACCGTTCCTTTAATTTTAAAGGAACGGTTTTTTATGTTCTAATTACTAAATTTTAGAGTGGGTGTAGGCGCATTTCAATGAAGTCTCTATCATCCTCTAAAAATGGAGGGACTGCGAGTTTTTCTCCTAATGTTTCTAGTGGCTCATCGACTGTAAACCCTGGACCATCTGTAGAAATTTCAACGGTAATATTGCCTGGTGCATTAATATATAGTGCCTTGAAGTAATGTCGATTCACAACGCCAGAAGACAGCCACTTATCTGCTTTAATCTTTTTATAGATTTCTTCTAAATCAGCTTCATCTTTCACTCTCAGTGAGAAGTGATGAACACTACCATAGCCTTCTTTTTCAACATTTGTCGTTCTAGATTCGAAGATAAACACCGCATCATCACCAAAGTCAACTCGAGCTTCTGTATCTTGGTCAATGTCCCCATCGTATTTACCGCCTAGCAATGTAAGAAACTCAACCATAGGTTTTAAATATTGAACGGTGAGTTCAACACCGTAAACGCCTCTAATGGCGTAGGCTTCAGGAATATCGTTATCTGTATGAGGGACTGCCTTATTCTCATTATCGTCAACGACTAGGGCAAAGCGTTGACTTTCCTCATCAGAAAATTTCATCAATGTTTCGCCGAAATAATCGATGATACCTTCGTGATAAACGCCTTTTTCATCGAAACGGTCACGGAAGTATTGTAAGGCTTCTTTTGACGGAACACGTAAGATTGTACGTGAGATAGAGTTAGTTCCTGGTGTGTACTTAGGGGCAAGACCGATTTCAAAAAAAGTCACATCTGTCCCTGGTGTCCCTTTGTAGTCACTATAAAATAAGTGATACATACTTGGGTCATCTTGGTTAACAGTCTTTTTAACGAGACGATGACCTAATATTTTAGTGAAAAAATCATGATTTTCAATGATATTCTTAGTAATTGCGGAAACATGGTGTATACCAAATGCAGGCATAATGCATCCTCCTTTAATCTCTTTGATTTTATTATATAATACGACTATGCGTAACTCTATTAGGAGGACTTTAAATGAAACATTTATACATCAAAAGTAAAGTTGAAGAAAATGTTGAAACCATAATTCTTTTACACGGTACAGGAGGTAGAGAGACGGATTTACTCGATGTTGCTGCCATGGTAGATGGTGATGCCAATGTCCTAAGCCTAAGAGGTGAGATTGATGAAAATGGACAAAGCCGATTTTTTAGACGCCTTTCAGCTAATGAATTTGATGAAGCGAGTCTAAAAGAAGAAGGTGATAAAATATACAACACTTTAAAAGACTTGAGTAAAATCTATGATTTTGAGCTCTCTAAATCCATACTTATTGGTTATTCTAATGGCGCAAATATGGGAGCTTATTTATTGTTGAACTACGATTTAGGGTTAAGAGGGGCAATGTTAATGCACAGTGCTTACCGTAGTGAAACAGTTGGAAAAGGAATGTTGTTTAATACAGATGTACTTCTAACAGCCGGTGCAAAAGATATGACTGCTACAGCTGGTGAATCATACACCTTAAAGAAAAAACTAGAAGACAAGGGCATGAATGTAACCATTAAGCTGACTGACGGGGGTCATGAAATTTCGCCGATGGAATTGATGGAGGGTAATGTTTGGTTTATGCCAATTAAAAAAGCCCTCAGAGACGAGGGCAAATTGCTATAGATAATGTTTCTTTAAATAAATCTCAAGGCCATCTTCATCACATGTAAAATCGGTGACATCATCTGCAAGACATTTAACGTCTTCTTGACCGTTTTTTAAGGCAGTTGATTTACCGACAACTTTAAACATAGGGATATCATTCATAGAATCGCCGAAAGCATGAATGTCATGAAGCGGCAGCTTAAGTTCTCTAGCAATTGTCTTTAAACCGGAACCTTTGTCTGTGCCATAGACCATGATTTCTGAGTTATGATTTGATGTACGGTATATCTGAAAACCAGCGTCTGATGTAAAGTGATTATTGAGGTAGTCATACCAGTTGTCCATCTTATTTTTATCATTTGAGAAGAAGTAAAACTTAATAATATCATTGGTGTCGAGTGCGTGATTATCGACCCATTGCTCTTGAGAGTTTAAGGTACGGGCAGTGCCGATGTTTTCATAATCTAGTACTGTCTCATCAGCTTGTGCAGTGAGGTCCTCCAAAGCATAATCGTAATCATCATTATAGGTATATGGACCACCGCTCTGGCTCGTTGTTATCTCATAATATATCTTGTGTTTACGAACCTCTTCTAAGACGAAACTGACTTGTTCTTTTGTAAAGGCAGTGCGTGATAAGAGCGTGTCACCAAGGTATACGGTCATACCGCTCGCAGCGACAAAGCCATCGACCGGAACATCGTTAGGCACTTTTTGATGAATCATTTGAAGCGAACGTCCGGTCGCGATAATGATTTTGATTCCTTTATTATGGATGTCTTGAAGTGTCTTAATGAGACTGTTGGGGAATTCACCTGCATGATTTAATGTTGTACCATCTAAATCGAGGGCAATAGCTTTCATCTTTATATGAGCTCCTATCATATGTATTCGTTACCTCTTAAATTTTAGCATATTTACACAAGTATGATAAAATACCAGTACTAGAATTAGTATATAAGGAGTTGTTCATAGTGACAAATACGGGTGTGTATTTAGAAAAATATGATTTAGAAGACTTGCATCAAGTTGCAATAAATACCGGCGTCAAAAATGAAACAGCTTTAGATAAAGAAGACTTAATTGAGGCAATTTCAGCAAACTTAACGAATGAATCAGTACTCACGTACACTTACCTATATAGTGATGATATTGCGCTCGAATCATGGAAAAGAGCAGCGACAAATTTGGATGAAGCGAAAGATTTAAGCCTTGTAGACATTTACGGCTTGTATATCATGGGCTTGGCCTATGAAGATTTAAATAATCCTGACCACTTCTTTATTATTGATGAAGTGCTCGATAAATTTAAAACAGTCGATACGAAAGAAAATAAAGAAAAACGTTTGGCAGTTCAAAGAAAGTTAAATTTAATTAGAGCTGCCTTACATCTCTATGGTGTTGTTGAATTTAAACAGCTTACTAAACTATTTAAGAAATACTATGGCCAGGAGACGACAATTGAGGAATTAGTCGACTTAGTAAATGAGTCACCTTATGTCATTACGATTAATGAAAAAAACAAAGAATTTGTCATAGATGATATGACAGATGAACAGTACCAAATTATTAGAAAAAATCAGCAAAAATACAACTACTATGAACCAGAATTTGCTAAGTTCATACAGTTTTCAAACCCGAACTACATTGATGAGTCTATTTATCATGAGTCACTAAAATCTTGGGTTAGTAGTCACTTAAATACAGACGTAGCTTCACTAGAAGAATTATATATTCAAATGTTACGTATGATTATTAGTGGTCAAAAACGGACTGATATCATCGCAGAAATTAACAATCTAGGCTATGAATTTTCTACTAAACAAGAAGAAGATGACTTCTTTAATTTAGTGAGTGGCGTGCTAAAACATACTCGTCATTTCCAATATAGAGGTAAGTCAGAAGCAGAACTTGGACAAAAAACAATCGTCAATGAGTTCAAGGTCGGACGAAACGATCCTTGTCCATGTGGCAGTGGAAAGAAATATAAAAAATGCTGTGGTAAAGCAGTTTGATATAAAAGCACCAGCCATGCTGGTGCTTTTTCTGATAAGAGGTGAGAATGATGCACTGGCAAATATTTAAGGCGTTTTTTAGAGTAGGGATGCTCGGTTTCGGTGGGGGTCCTTCATCGATTCCGTTAGTTAAAATAGAAGTTGTTGATAAATATAAATGGATGTCGAATGAAGAATTCCAAGATGTACTGGCAATCGCCAATGTTTTACCAGGACCAATTATTACTAAAGTCGCTGGGTACATATGTTATCAAATAAAGGGTTGGCTTGGTGTAGCCAATGCCATGGTTGCGATGATTTTACCAACGGCAGTGATTATGACCATCCTTCTTGCTTTATTTACAGGTTTTAAAGACCTAGCCTGGGTACAGGGAATGAGTGCAGGGGTAGTGCCAGTTGTCCTAGTCATGCTAGCGATTCTAACAATTGAATTTTTACAATCAGCGAAAGCGGTCACGACGTGGGCATTTTTAATTCCTTTTACTATAGGTATGTTGATTATCTTAGAAGTGCTAAATATTCATCCGGCAATTGTTATCGCCATTATTATCGTTATTAGTCTTTTAAGGAAATATAAGGTTAGAGGAGGGTCAACATGATTTACATGGAAATTTTTCTGGCCTTTCTGATTCCAGGTATAATTGGATATGGTGGAGGTCCAGCCTCAATCCCTCTAGTCGAAAGAGAGGTTGTTGATACCTATGGTTGGATGACAACTGGTGAGTTTGCTGAAGTACTTGCACTCGGTAACTCACTACCTGGTCCTATACTAACGAAGATGGGTGCCTACATTGGATACGAAGCCGGTGGCGTACTTGGTAGTATTGTTGCAGTAACTGCAAGTGTCCTACCTTCCTTGGTTGTCATGATTTTACTTGCTGCACTTTTATATAAGTTGAAAGGGACGAATAAATTCAGCACCTTAACAACATTAATTAGACCAGTGATTGCAATATTAATGGGTGTAATCGTAGTAGATTTTCTATTTAACTCTCTAGAGGTTTCAGGTGGCTTCCACACAATATTCTTAATTGTCATTGCTTTTATACTTTTACAGATTGTTAAAATACATCCTGCCTTCGTCATTATGATTGGCTTAATTTATGGTGCCCTGTTTATTAGATAAGAAGCATGATATTTAATGGAAAAGTAAACTTGTAATATAATGAATGGGAATGATTAAAAACCAAGCTAGAAGGAGACGACTAAGTATGGCATATGAAATACGTGAAATGAGAATATCGGACGCTAAAAGTATTGTCAGGCACAAACATATTGTGACTGAGGCGTATCCAGATATTCTAGCAACAGCAATTGAAAATCGTGAGATAACTGTTGAAGAAGAAGAAGCAACTATAAAATCTTTAGGCACCAATGACCTAGGTATTGTTGCTGTAGATGGTGATACGGTTATTGGTATGTTAAATATGCGCCAAGATCACCGTAAGAAGTTTGAACATATCGCACAATTTGGTATCAGTTTACAACCAGACTATACTGGCTCAGGTACAGGGACTGCGATGATTGAACGTGCCCTAGAATTTGCTAAAGCTAACGATATAATTGAAAAAGTCATTCTAACTGTTTTCTCTAATAATCCTGGAGCAATTAAACTTTACGAAAAATTAGGCTTTAAAGAAGAAGCTGTATTGAAGAACCAAGTGAAATTGAAAGAAGGCTATACTAATTTAGTCTATATGTCGAACTTTTTAGAATAGATGAGAAAATAGCGGAATGTCGTGATATTATAAAGTTAAGAAGAATAATATGGTGGGTGAGCACATGAAATTAAGAAATGTTTTCATTTACGCAATAGCATTAACTTTATTTACGGCAGGGGTTATCTTTTCAACGACTGCATCCTACACACAGGATGCGCCATTATCACTTACAACAATAGGTATCTTTATGATAGTCATTTTTGCTGCCTACATCTGGGTATTAATGTGTTACAGAAAAAGAACAATCCACAAAAAAGAGAATCGCATTTAAGCGATTCTCTTTCTTTAAATAAATTAAAAGGATGATTATTCATGGGTAATTTTGAAGAAATTAATAAACGTGCGCAAAAAAACACAGGTCGAATTCAAGAAACGCAACCCGATTTTATGTCTGCTTTCAGAAAGCTTCAAAAAGAAGGGTATAAAGCTAATGCTTTGGATGAGAAGACCAAAGAGTATATCGCTTTAACTTATGCTATCGCAGATAAGTGTGAGGGTTGTATTGGTAACCATGTCAACAAACTAGTTAAACTCGGTGCGACACGTGACGAAATTTCAGATATCGTTGCGGTCTCTATAGTGATGGGTGGCGGACCAGCTAGTGTATATGGTGGTAAAGCACTAGAAGCATATGATGAAGCGACGACAGAGGTATAATCGTGTTAGACATTCATTCTTTGGTGGTCGATTACGATGACTTTAAAATTATAGTGGAAAGTTTGATATTCGAACCTGGCTTACACGTTCTAATTGGGGAGAATGGAAGTGGTAAAAGTTCAGTTTTAACAGGTGTTACGGGTTTTAATACAAAGTCCATAAAAAAACGTGAACTCTATGTAGACAACCACAAACTTTCTTCTACAGCAGAATACATCAGCTATCTTCCTCAACACAACGTACCTTTTCAAATTAATGTAGAAGATTTTGTAGGTTTGAGCACAGAGAAGAAAATTTCTGGTGAACAGTTTATTGGAATTCTAAACGATTACGATTTAATACATTATCGAAATCACAGCATTGAAAATTTAAGTGGTGGGGAGTTCAAACGTGCACTTCTTGCGCAAATTGAATTGGAAGACAAACCCATAATCATGCTTGATGAAATTGAACAAGGATTGGATGTTAACTATCAACACATTATTTTATCGAGATTGAAAGAATTAGCTAAAAATAAAGTGGTCATTCTTGCCATGCATGATTTAAGTTTGGCGATGACATATGCAGATTCAATTTCCGGCATGAAAAAAGGTACTTTAACCGCAGCTAAAGTACCGAATCATCAAGTAACAGAAGAGATGTTGTCTCATATATTTTCACGTGAAATGAAGGTTATCAGGCAAGGGAATAAGGTAGCTGTCCTCAGTTAGTTTCTATGGCACCAAGGGCACCTGAAAATTCACCGTTGGGTACAACATAGGCCTCTGCGCCTTTTAACTGACTATAATTATAAATGATGTCCGTCATTACAGTGTTATCGAGTAAAGTAGAACCAATAAACACCATTTTTTTAGTGTCAAAGGCATCAGCTAGATTTAAAGCCATTGCTGTAACAGTTTCTGCTACAAGACCAATAACTGCGATCAGTTGATCTTCAATTGACTGGTCGCTTTTGTGATTAAGTACATTTCCGAAGTTACTTGCAGTAAGATCACCTGGAATTGGTGTAGGCTTACCATTGTAAATATGATGGACTTTTAAATCGACTTTGTTACGGTCACCTTTTTTTGCACGTTCTATAATCGTATGGTAATCCTCGATTCCTGTCAGTAAATGACTTAAGCCGAGTAAAGTTCCACCACCTACACCAGACCCACCAACACGTTTTTGATCCGTGGTTGTCGCTTGGTGGAAACTTGTTCCTGTACCAACATTTAAGTATACATAACGTTCAAAATTCAAATTACTTTCATTCAAGAGTTGAGTCAGACCTCTAAAGGTAGCATCGAATTCTATGGAAATTTTAGATTCAAAATTTAGCTTCTCTTGTATATATTCTGACTTGCCTCCTGTTAAATAAACTTCTTCTTCACTATAATCATTGTTTAATATCTCAATCACTTGGTCAATATCAGTGGAAGGGTATTTTTTAAAGGTACGATTTTCATCATCAAGAATGACCAATTTAATTAATGTACCGCCAGCATCGATGCCGATTTTCATAAGATCGCTCCTAAAGTTATAAATGAAACAGCGCTCAAAGTTATGAGCGCTGTTATTAACGTTTCTTCTATTTTAATATTTTTTTGGTTTTTGTCTACGTTTCATTGCATTATTAGGTTCTCTTCTTAATCCTTTAGAAACTGATGCAATCATCAAGATTAGTATGAGGCCAAACGGTAGACCTGCTAACAGTGAAGCTGCCTGTAAGCTGGTTAATCCACCTGCTAATATTAATGCGATAGTCAACAATCCGAGCAATAGACCCCAAAGGACTTTAAGTCGAATTGGTGGATTCTCTGTTGAACCAATACTCATTCCCGAAACAATAAATGTTGCTGAATCGGCTGATGTTACTAGGAAAGTAAAGATTAACAGGAGCGCAACAATAGATGTAAACCATGAAATAGGTAAGGTATCAAACAAGGCGAAGAGCGCCTGCGTTTGGTCATCTAGAACGATTTGTCCAATATTTGTATTATTCATAAGATCTGAATAAATTGCTGTACCACCGAGGGCGCCAACCCATAGGAAAGATAGCATTGGTGGGACAATCAGAATACCCAGTACATATTCACGAATCGTGCGACCGCGAGATACACGGGCAACAAATGAACCAATGAATGGACTCCAAGCAATTACCCATGCCCAGTAGAACACTGTCCAGTCTTGAACCCAAGTACCACCTGCATATGGTGTCATGCGTAATGAATAGCCAACAAAGTTTGTCAAATAGTCACCAAGCCCAAGAATAATACTTTCCATAATGAATGTAAATGGTCCAACTGCCATAATGAAAATGGTTAAGACAAGTGCAAGGATCATGTTTAAACTGGAAAGGAATTTCATTCCTTTCTTAAGTCCAGTTACTGTTGAAAATATAAATAGACCTGTCATAGCTGCTGTCAAAATGATTTGAGTTAATGGTCCTGATGGAACACCAAAGGCGATATCTAAACCACCATCCATCTGCATAATACCTAAACCAACAGAAGTCGACATACCCGTTACAGTTGCAATGATTGCTAATATATCAATTGCTTTACGTGCTTTTTGATTGTAATCCATACCGAATAGTGGTTCTAAAGCAGTTGAGACTAAACCATCACGGTTTTTACGGAATTGGAAGTAACCAATTGATAGACCAGCTACCCCGAATATTGACCATTGGGAGATTCCCCAGTGGAAATAAGTATAACCCATCGCGAGTCTAGCGGCTTCGGCATCCTCAACTGGACCACCTAAAAATGGTGAGGTCATAAAGTGTTCCATAGGCTCTGCGACACCAAAGAATACTAAACCAACACCTAGCCCACTTGAAAATAGCATTCCGACCCAGGCCCAAAATGAGAACTCTGGTTTGGAATTATCACCACCGAGTTTTACGCGGCCATAAGGTGATAGGGCAAGAAATAATAGAAATACACCGAATCCAAATACAACGAGTAAGAAAAACCAACTAAATGTTTCTGAGATAAGAGCATAGACATTTTCAGAAGCGACCTGGAACTGAGTTGGAATAATCATGGCAATTGCAGACACTACAATGATTATTGAAGCTGCAGTCCAGAAAACGACGCCTAGCTTATTAAACTGAAATTTTTCCGGTTGATCCTGGTTTTCCTGACTCTTTGTAGTTGTACTTTCTTCGTTTGTCACGAAAGTTCCTCCTAATATATTTGTAGTATACAAAGTTACTACCCGGCAATAACGACATGAAACGTTGAATTGGAAAATTTTGTGTTAATGTCTAAATTGTCACTAGAGAGGGTATGGACTTATAATAGCAAACTATAGAATCTTGTCAAAAAGGGGAAAATTATGGACATTAAAGTGAGAAAGTACAATGAAAGTGATAAGGACGCACTTCAGTCCTATGAATTAAGTGACAAGCAACAAATTTATTCTAGTTTACCATTAGATGTATTAAATGAAGCTCTAGAAGATAAAGATCGAACTGCCAATGTGGTTGTCACAGATGATGGAAAAGTTGTTGGTTTTTTTGTACTACATAAACATTATCAACACGAAGGGTATGATACGCCGCATGAGGTGGTTTACGTGAGGTCTTTATCCATCAATGAAAAATATCAAGGAAATGGTTACGGTACGAAAGTGGCTCAATTATTACCGGTTTATGTACAAGAAAACTTTTCTCAGTTTGAGCATTTATACTTAGTTGTTGATGGTGAGAATCAAGGGGCATGGAATCTATACGAAAGAGCAGGGTTCTTACACACTGCAACAAAGGAAGAAGGACCTATTGGTAAGGAACGTTTATATTATTTAGATTTAGACCGTAATTATGTACCGAACTTAAGAATCAATTTGGCAAGTGACGTGTCTGCTTCTACACTGAAATTCAATCTCATGCTAGGCGAGGAAGTTGCAGGCTATATTGATACGGTTAAAAACGGTAAAGTACTGGAAATTAAACATATATATGTTGAGGAGAAGCATCGTTCAAAAGGGATTGCTGAGAGCGCAATAAGGCAGTTTGCTACAATAGTTAGAAAATATTTGAAAGATGTTGAGATTGCTGAAGTTAACGTGACGAATACGGGCTTAGAAAAGCTGTTTACTGGTGCTGGATTTGTTCACCCTCATGATGCTGAAGATGAGAATTATTACCGGAAATTGGTGAGATACTAACTTAGCTCTTGAAACATTAGTAAAATATTTGTATTATATCCTAAGGTATTTACATCTTGAAAGGATGACGTAAATGAGACTGGACAGTTATACTAAGGAAATGATGGACGAAAATTCATTTATTGATATGTCACACATTTATTTAGAAGATAAAGGCGAAGATACTAACCTCTATGAAATGGTAGATAAATTTAAAGAAGTTGGGAATTATACTGAAAGTGAAATTGAAGACCGCATCTTACAATTCTATACGGATTTAAACACTGACGGTCGTTTCTTAAGTACAGGTGAAGGTGTTTGGGGCTTACGTGAATGGTATGCCGTGGATGATATCAATGATAAGATTGCACCGACCATCCATAAGATTGAGATTGCTTCTGAAGATGAGTATATTGATGAAGAAGAAGATTACCCTGGTGCCAAGGAACTAGGTGAAGACCAGGAAGAAATTGATGGCACACTTCATGGTGAAACTGAAGAAGATGATGATGAAGAAGCCATCGATTCTGAAGTCGATGATGAGTTGGAATTCGACGACAAAGAAAAGCTTGAAGATGAATATGATGACGAGGCAGATGCATATTAATAATTATTGACTTTCTTCTTGAAAGTGATAATATTTTAATTGGGCTCCCTTAAATTGGGACTAGTAAACGTGCTCCTTTTCACATTTGTGAAAGGGAGCTATTTTTATTTTATGCAGGAGGAAGACTATGACTAAATATATCTTTGTAACAGGTGGCGTGGTGTCATCTTTAGGTAAAGGAATAACAGCAGCTTCACTAGGACGTTTATTGAAAGATAGAGGTTTTAAAATCACAATTCAAAAATTTGATCCCTACTTAAATGTTGACCCAGGGACGATGAGCCCGTATCAACATGGTGAAGTATTCGTCACAGAAGATGGTGCGGAAACTGATTTAGATCTAGGGCACTATGAGCGTTTTATCGATATTAATGTGAGCAAGTACTCTAATGTCACTGCTGGTAAAGTATACTCTGAAGTCATTCAAAAAGAGCGCCGCGGAGATTATTTAGGTGGTACAGTGCAAGTGATTCCTCACATTACAAATGAAATTAAATCACGCATTAAAAAAGCGGGGGATTCATCACAAGCTGACATCGTTATTACAGAGATAGGCGGTACAACAGGTGATATTGAATCCTTACCGTTTATTGAATCAATTCGTCAGTTACGAAGTGACCTTGGTAAAGATAATGTTATGTTCATTCACTGTACATTGCTGCCTTATATTAAAGCAGCTGGAGAAATGAAAACAAAACCAACTCAACATAGTGTTAAGGAACTAAGAGGTTTAGGTATTCACCCTGACATGATTGTTGTTCGTTCTGAATATCCGATGACTGAAGATTTACGTGATAAGATTGCATTGTTCTGTGACATCGAAGAGAAAAACGTAATCAATGCAAAAGATGAAGAAACAATATATAAGCTTGTGATGTCATTGCAAGATCAAGATATGGATGATTTGGTTCTTGAAAACCTGAAACTTGAATCTAAGGGTGAAGCGGCATTAACTGATTGGAAGCATTTACTTGATAACCTAAGTAAAATTGATAAAACAATCAAAATCGGTTTAGTTGGTAAGTACGTGGAACTACAGGATGCTTACCTATCTGTAGCAGAATCGCTGCGTCATGCAGGTTATGAAGTCCATGCAGACGTTGATATCCACTGGATTAATTCTCAGGAAGTGACTGAGCAAAACTATATGGAAATACTCGGAGAAGTCGATGGTATAGTGGTACCGGGTGGCTTTGGTGACCGCGGTATAGAGGGTAAAATCTTAACGCTTAAATATGCGAGGGAAAACAAGGTGCCTGTTTTAGGTATTTGCCTCGGCATGCAACTCGCATCAGTTGAATTTGCTCGTAATGTAGTAGGCCTTAAAGGTGCAAATTCTTCCGAATTAGATGAACATACACCATACGCAATCATTGATTTAATGCCGGATCAAAAAGATGTTGTTGTTCTTGGTGGTACTCTTCGCCTCGGTAGTTTCCCATGTGTGATTAAAGAAGGAACCAAGGCAGAGGCACTTTATGAGCAAAATGAAATTAATGAGCGTCACCGTCACCGTTTTGAATTCAACAATGCTTATAAGGAACAGCTGGAAGAACATGGCATGGTGTTTAGTGGGACTTCACCAGATGGTAGATTGGTGGAAATGATTGAATTAGAAGACCACCCATATTACATGGCTGTTCAGTTCCACCCAGAATTCCAATCAAGACCAACACGTCCACACCCACTATTTAGTGGTTTGATTCAAGCAACTTTAGACAACGAATAAGTTTAAGCTCAGCTGAAAATTCTAAGTAGAGTCTTCAGCTGAGTTTTTACCTTTATGGGTTAAATCGTGATTTTAATCAAATTTAAATCAACCTTTAATAGTAAAGCATTGTCACTTTAATGAGCTTTAACTTATAATGGAGCTAACATAAAATTGTTTGGAGGATACAAAATGAAATTTTTTATAGATACAGCAAATATGGACGAAATTAAAGAAATCCATCAGTGGGGGATTTTAAGTGGTGTAACAACAAACCCATCACTAGTAGCTAAGGAAAAAGATATTTCTTTTCACGATAGACTCGTTGAAATCTGTGACCTTGTTAATGGCCCTGTAAGTGGAGAAGTCATTGCATTAGATGCAGAGGGTATGATTAATGAGGGTAGAGAACTCGCTAAATTACACGAGCACATCATTGTTAAAATCCCTATGACTGAAGAAGGTATGAAAGCAGTTAAAGTATTAACAGAAGAGGGAATCAAGACGAATGTCACTTTAGTCTTTAATACAGTACAAGCTCTAACCGCAGCTCGTGCTGGTGCGACATATGTTTCACCATTCATTGGACGATTAGATGATATCGGTTTAGATGGCCTACAGTTAATCGAAGATATTGCAGCAATTTTTGCAGTCCATGATATCGACACAGAAATTATAGCAGCATCAATTCGTAACTCAGGTCATATGCACGGCGCCGCACTACGTGGTGCAGATATTGCTACAGTACCGTACAAAGTTATTAAAACATTAACGAAACATCCTTTAACTGATAAAGGTATTGAACAATTCCTTAATGACTGGAACCAAAAATAAGACCTTAGTAAACCAAAGACAAGGAGCTAAAGCTATGGCTAAAGAAGTAATCAAAGTCCGCGGTGGTGCTGATTTAACAGGTCAAGTGAACATCAGCGGTGCCAAAAATAGTGCAGTCGCACTTATACCGGCATCTTTAATGGCAAGTACAGGTTCTGTAAAGCTTGAAGGACTGCCAGAAATTAGTGATGTAAAGACACTGATGAGTTTATTAAATGACTTAAATATTAAAACAGAATTAGATGGAACAACCTTAGAAGTGAATGCAGAAGAAGCTGTAAATATGCCGTTACCAAACAACAAGGTACAGTCACTAAGAGCATCTTACTACATGATGGGTGCAATGCTATCTCGTTTTAAAAAATGTGTCATCGGCTTGCCAGGCGGTTGTCCGCTCGGGCCTAGACCAATCGACCAACACATCAAAGGCTTTGAAGCCCTTGGTGCTAAGGTCACGAATGAACATGGTGCAATGTATTTAACTGCAGAGAAATTAGTGGGCGCCAAAATATTCTTTGATGTTGTGTCTGTTGGAGCAACAATCAATATGATGTTAGCTGCGAGCTGTGCCGAAGGCCGTACAACTCTAGAAAATGTAGCCAAGGAGCCAGAAATTGTTGATGTCGCTTCACTATTAAATAATATGGGTGCGAATATTAAAGGTGCAGGTACAGACACGATTCGTATCGAAGGTGTTGAGTCCTTACATGGCACAATGCATAATATTATTCCTGACCGCATCGAAGCTGGTACTTATATGGTTGTTGGTGCCGCGACAGGTAAGGATTATAAAGTAAACAATATCATTCCAACACACATGGAATCTCTCACTTCTAAGTTAGAGGAAATGGGTGTAGATATTGAAATCGGTGATGACTATGCCATCATTAATAAACCGGAATCGTACAAAGCCGTATCTATTAAGACACAAGTCTATCCAGGATTTGCAACTGATCTTCAACAACCGATTACGCCACTAATGTTTAAAGCAGATGGTGTAAGTAAGATAACAGAGACAATTTATCCTGCGCGCTTTAGACATGTTGATGAATTAGCGAGAATGAATGCCCACATTGACAAGAAAAGTGGCAGTGCCTTGATTTACCCATCTGACCTAAAGGGTGCAGAAGTATATGCAAGTGATCTAAGAGCGGGTGCTTCACTACTCATTGCAGGATTACTTGCAGATGGTGTGACAACAATTCACAATGTAAACCATATTGACAGAGGTTATGCAGACATTGTTAAGAAACTTGAAGCACTAGGTGCAGATATTTGGCGTGATACAGTAGAAGAGGAAGACTAGAATCCAAGGATTCTAGTCTTTATTCTTACGGCGCTTATATTTATAAAAGTTTTGACAATGCTACTGTCTAACGGTAATATAATTATGTTTTAGATGAGACTGTAATATAAAATTAGTAATGGAAGTGGAAATATTGTCTGATAACCAAAAGACCGAGGATATGAAATATGAAACGTTTGATGCGCTTTATAAGAACAACACCACTAAAGCCTTAACCGAGCGCGCCAAACAACTAAAGCTGTCTAACTACAGTAAACTGAATAAAAAAGAATTAGTCCTAGCCATTCTAGAAGCTGAAATGGAAAAAGACGGTAACTATTACATGGAAGGCATACTCGATGATATCCAACAAGATGGATATGGTTTCTTACGAACGGTCAATTTTTCTAAAGGTGAAAAAGATATTTATATCTCAGCATCTCAAATTCGCCGTTTCGAGTTGAAAAAAGGAGACAAGGTTACTGGTAAGGTAAGAAAGCCAAAAGAAAATGAAAAGTATTATGGTCTCTTACAGGTTGACTTTATTAATGGACATAACGCTGAGGAAGTTAAAAAACGCCCGCATTTCCAAGCACTTACTCCACTTTTCCCTGATGAACGTATCCACTTAGAAAATAAGCCTGAAGATCTGTCCACACGAATTATGGACTTAGTCACGCCAATTGGTTTTGGTCAACGTGGTATGGTCGTTGCACCACCTAAGGCAGGTAAAACTTCACTGTTAAAAGAGATTGCTCAAGCAATTACGAAGAATCACCCTGGAGTCAAGTTGTTTA
This sequence comes from Jeotgalicoccus marinus DSM 19772, assembly GCF_000425825.1. Classification (GTDB taxonomy): domain Bacteria; phylum Bacillota; class Bacilli; order Staphylococcales; family Salinicoccaceae; genus Jeotgalicoccus; species Jeotgalicoccus marinus. The sequence goes on along the minus strand of NZ_AUEE01000004.1, from coordinate 26,173 downwards.
TACTACTCATTGGTGAACGTCCTGAGGAAGTAACGGATTTAGAGCGTTCCGTTGAAAATGCTGAGGTTGTACATTCCACTTTTGATGAACCTCCTCAACACCACGTCAAAGTTGCAGAACTATTGCTTGAACACTCAAAACGTCAGGTTGAGATGGGTGAAGATGTCATCATTTTAATGGATTCAATTACGCGTCTTGCACGTGCATATAACCTAGTTATTCCACCGTCTGGACGAACACTTTCTGGTGGACTAGACCCAGCAAGTCTTCATAGACCTAAGCACTTCTTTGGTGCTGCAAGAAACATAGAAGCAGGTGGAAGCTTAACAATTCTTTCTACCGCACTTGTTGATACAGGTAGTCGTATGGACGATGTTATTTATGAAGAATTTAAAGGAACAGGGAATATGGAACTGCATCTCGATCGTAGATTGAGTGAAAGACGCGTATATCCAGCCATTGATATTAGCCGTTCGAGCACACGGAAAGAAGAGCTCTTGTTAGATAAAAAAGAACTTGATGTTCTATGGCAGCTTAGAAATCTCTTTACTGACTCACCGGACTTTACAGAACGCTTCTTAAGAATTCTTAAGACAGCTAAAACAAATGAAGAGTTTTTCGATATCTTAAGAGAGCGTATGATTAGTTCTCAGAAGACAGGTAAACCTGTAATCTAATCTAAAAGAGATATTGATTTTTATATGCTGAACATGTATAATGGCAAAGTAATGCGTGGTGATAACCACAAATAACTCTGTTCCAGATGGTTCAGGGCAAAGGAGCTGACAAATTATGAAACAAGGAATTCATCCTGATTACAACAAAGTAATCTTCTTAGATTCTACTACGAATTTTAAATTCTTGAGCGGATCTACACGTACTTCAGACGAAACTATGGAGTGGGAAGACGGTAACGAATACCCAGTTATCCGTTTAGATATCTCTTCTGATTCACATCCGTTCTACACTGGTCGTCAGAAATTCGCATCTGCGGATGGACGTGTTGAGAAATTCAACAAAAAATTCGGTTTTAAATCAAGCAACGAACAATAAGTTAAATTCAACTGCACTGAGTGTCTCAGTGCAGTTTTTTTGTGTGCAATATATGCTATAATTAATAAATGAAAAAGTGACTAGAAAAGGACGTATTCTTATGTTTGATCAACTTGAAATAATTGAAAATCGATACGAACAGTTAACTGAGCTCTTAAGTGACCCAGATGTTGTAAGCGACTCGGACAAGCTTCGTAAATACTCTAAAGAACAAAGTGATATCCAAGAGACTGTAGAAGTATTCCGTGTTTATAAGGGACATTTAGAAACAATTGAAGAATCTAAAGGTATGTTAAAAGAGACAGATGATCCTGAAATGGTTGAAATGCTAGAAGAAGAAATTTCAACTTCTGAAGATGAACTACCTAAATTAGAGGAGCAATTGAAATTCTTAATTATCCCTAAAGACCCTAATGATGATAAGAACGTAATTATTGAAATCCGCGGCGCAGCAGGTGGAGATGAAGCGCAAATCTTTGCTGGAGATTTATTTAGAATGTATTCTCGTTATGCAGAGGATAAGAAATGGCGCATTGAAGTAGTAGATGCTTCAGCAAGTGAACACGGAGGTTACAAGGAAATCAGCTTTATGATTCAAGGTAACGGTGCGTATTCTAAGTTGAAATTCGAAAATGGTGCGCATCGTGTTCAACGTGTACCTGAGACAGAGTCGGGTGGTCGAATTCATACATCAACTGCAACAGTCGCAGTGTTGCCAGAAGTTGAAGATGTAGAAGTTGAAATCCGCAATGAAGATATTAAAATTGATACCTATCGTTCTTCTGGTGCTGGTGGACAACACGTTAACACGACAGACTCTGCAGTACGTATCACTCACTTACCAACAGGGACAGTTGTGACATCACAAGATGAGAAATCACAAATTAAAAACAGAGAGCGTGCAATGAAAGTGCTTAAAGCACGAGTATATGACATGATGCAACAAGAAGCACACGCTGAATATGCCGAAAAACGTAAGAGTGCGGTAGGAACAGGGGACCGTTCAGAACGAATTAGAACTTACAACTATCCACAAAATCGTGTGACAGACCACCGTATTGGTCTAACAATTCAAAAATTAGATCAGATTATCGATGGTAATTTAGACGAGGTTATCGAAGCATTAGCTATCGAAGAGCAAACCTCTAAACTAGAAGAGTTAAACAATGAAACGATATAAAGAAGTACTTAAAGAGGCGGAAGCCTCTTTAAGTATATCCGGACAAGAGACTCGGATTGCATCGATTTTATTAGAGGAAATGTTTGGTCTAACTTTAAGTCAATTGATGATTCATGAAAATGATGCTATGCCACAAGCTGACTATGATTACCTTATGGAAGTTATAGACAGAGTGAACGAGAACGAACCTTATCAGTATGTACTTGGAGAAGCTTACTTTTATGACACTTATTTTAAAGTGACCTCGGATACTTTAATTCCAAGACCAGAAACTGAAGAGCTTGTATATTATGTCCTTAAAAACGAAAGTGATCATGGCTTACAAGTCGCTGATATAGGTACAGGTACAGGGGCAATTGGCCTAACCTTGGCAAGGACTTGGAAGAATAATAAGGTGACTGTGACAGATATTTCAAGTGAGGCACTGAGTGTAGCCAAAGAAAATGGAGTGAACCTAGGTGTGGAAGTCACCTATAAACAAGGTGATTTATTAACACCTCTAAAGGAATCAGGGTGTCAGTTTGATGTTCTTATCTCTAATCCACCCTATGTCAGTGAAGACGAGACTCACCTCATGACACCATCAGTACTTGAATATGAACCACACCAAGCTTTGTTTGCAGATGATGATGGACTCGCGCTTTATAAAAAAATGATATTAACATTAGATGACGTGTTAACAAAAGGCGGTAGGGTGTATTTTGAAATTGGATATGCACAGGGAGCGCCCTTACTCGAGTTTGTAAAAGATATAAAACAGATATCTAATCCCGTAATTATAAAAGATATAAACGAGCAAGATAGAATATTACACTTTACATGGGGTGAAGATGATGACTAAAGTATGGAAAATAAATGAAAGTGACTTAACAGATCCAAATGAACAAGAATCTTTAGCACTTAAACTAGAAGAGATTAAAACAGCATTCACCTACGGAGAAGTTGTAGCCATTCCAACAGAAACGGTTTACGGTCTTGCTGCAGATGCAAGGAATCATGAAGCCATACACAAAATATTTCATGCTAAAGGACGCCCTGGAGATAACCCTTTAATTATACACATCCATGACATTTCTCAATTAGAAGCATTTACAACACCACTTGATGACAGAGTGAAGAAACTTATGGAGCAATTTTGGCCAGGTCCAATTTCTTTTATCTTACCTTTAACAGGAGATTACTTAGCTTCTAATGCCGTTGCTGAATTAAATTCAGTAGCAGTAAGAATGCCGAGCCATCCAGTAGGAAGAAAGATTATTCAATACGCAGATATGCCACTAGCAGCACCAAGTGCCAATTTAAGTGGTAAGCCATCTCCAACAAATGCAAAACATGTCATCGACGACTTAAATAATAAAGTTTTCGGTGTAGTTGATAGTGAATCTGCTAACTTTGGTATTGAAAGTACAGTTTTAGACTGCACTCAATTCCCTTACCGTATCGCACGTCCAGGTGCAATTACGAGAACGGATTTAGAAGCGGTACTTGAATCTGATGTTGGTAATTTCCATAGTGAGGATGATAAACCCATCTCTCCTGGAATGAAGTATAAGCACTATGCACCACGTCAACCATTGATTGTAATAGAAGGTGGGTTTACAAATAACACTAAACTTCCTATTGAACGTGGGCAGAAGGTTGGAGTAATTGCACCAGAGACATGTAGGGATTTTATTAGTGATGATATTCAATTTATTAGTTTATGTAGGGATACAACATCGTATAAAGAGGCGGCAAGGAATCTATACGCTGCCTTGAGAATTATGGATACATCAGATGTGGACACAATCTTCATACATGGGTTTGATAAAGTCTCTGAATCTGAAGGTTTGATGAACCGTATCTATAAAGCAACAGGTAATGAAGTGATTCAAAATGACTAAGTTAATTTTTGTGTGTACAGGAAATACTTGTAGGAGCCCGCTCTGTGAAAGCTATATGAAGACAAAGTATCCAGAAGCAAATATTTACTCAAGCGGTCTATTTGTTACGGCATATGATACGAGTGAAAACTCACAAGCAATTATAGAGAAAAACAATCTTATTTCACCAGACAAACCTACACCACTTACTGAGGATGAGTTAACAGATTCCGTACTCTTGGTAATGGGATCACACCATAAAGAAATGATTTTATCTGTAAACCCACAAGCCAATGTACATCTACTGTCAGAATATACAACAGGTGAGCAGGTTGATGTGGAAGACCCTTTTGGGGGAACAGTCGCGCAATATGAAAAAGTTTTTGAGCAGTTGAAATCCTATCTCGATAAAATAGAGCTATAATTCAGTTAATTTTTGAAAGTATCTGTACGTACAGGTATAATGAATGACAAGGAGATGAGCTTATGAAAATAGCAATTGCATCAGACCATGGTGGTGTCAACTTAAAAAAAGTGATTGTTGAATTTTTAAATGACAGTAATCTTGACTTTACTGATTTTGGACCTGAATCGACAGACTCTGTTGATTATCCCGACTATGCCAAGCCACTGTCTGAAAAAGTGGCTAATGGTGAATTTGATAAGGGCATTTTAATTTGTGGTACAGGTATCGGTATGAGTATTACTGCCAACAAAACAAAAGGTATCCGTTGTGCTTTAGTTCACGATACTTTTTCAGCTAAGGCAACGCGTCAACACAATGATTCGAATATCTTGGCTATGGGTGAGAGGGTCATTGGTCCAGGCTTAGCTATAGACATTGTAGATACATGGCTAAATACTGAATTCGAGGGTGGTAGACATGAAAGACGAATTTCTAAGATTGAAGCATGATTTAGAGCAACTCACTTCTGAATTAAAAGAAAATGATTTCTTTAAAAATAAAAACATCTTAGTTATTGGTTGTTCAACTTCTGAAACTGTCGGAAAAGCAATCGGTAAAGGCAGTTCTGAAGAAGCGGCAGTTGTTATTTATGAGCATCTTTCTAATCTAGCGAAAAACGAAGATCTACATTTATTATTCCAAGGGTGCGAGCATATCAACCGTGCCTTGACGACTGAAAGAGAAACTTTAGAAGCCTTACAGTTAGAAGAGGTTTCGGTTGTCCCTCACAAACATGCAGGTGGAAGTTTAAGTGAATATGCGTATCAACAACTTGACGACCCTGTTGTCGTAGAAGGTGTCGTCGCAGATTGCGGCATCGATATCGGTCAAACTATGATTGGTATGCATATGAAGAAAGTGGCCGTACCAGTGCGCACGTCAGTTAAAACGGTTGGCCAAGCAGTTGTAACAATTGCGGGTTCACGTCCGAAACTTATTGGGGGACCAAGAGCGCATTATAAATAATGAAGGGGTGTAAGTTATGTCTTACATAAGCAATCAAGATCCACAAGTACAAGAAGTGATTAATAAGGAACTGGATAGACAAAATAACAATATTGAACTCATTGCTAGTGAAAACTTTGTTTCACAGGCTGTATTGGAAGCTCAAGGGTCAATATTAACAAATAAATACGCAGAAGGTTATCCTGAAAAACGTTATTACGGTGGATGTGAACATGTTGATGTTGTTGAAAACCTTGCACGTGACCGCGTAAAAGAAATATTTGGAGCAGAACACGCTAATGTTCAACCACACTCAGGTTCTCAGGCGAATATGGCTGTTTACTTCAGTGTGTTAGAATCGGGGGATAAAATCCTTGGTATGAACTTGTCTCATGGTGGACATTTAACACACGGGTCACCAGTAAATTTCAGCGGTAAGTTATTTAATTTTGTTTCCTATGGGGTGACAAGAGACACTGAAGAAATCGATTATGATGCACTACGTGAAGTTGCTGTTAAAGAGCAACCAAAAATGATTGTTGCAGGTGGTAGTGCGTATGCAAAGACTTTGGACTTTGAGAAGTTCCGTGAGATTGCAGATGAGGTTGGTGCCTTCCTATTAGTAGATATGGCGCATATTGCTGGCTTAGTTGCAGCTGGATTACATCCGAACCCAGTTCCACATGCTCACTTTGTAACATCAACAACTCATAAAACATTGAGAGGGCCACGTGGAGGTCTTATTTTAACTACCGATGAGTATGCAAAAATAATCGATAAAACAATCTTCCCTGGTATTCAAGGTGGACCATTAATGCATGTTATTGCAGCTAAAGCTGTTGCTTTTGGTGAAGCCCTACAACCAGAATTTAAAGTATACCAGCAACAAGTGATTGATAATGCACAAGCCTTAGCGACATCACTTGAAAAGGGTGGTTTACGTATCGTATCGGGCGGGACGGATAACCACTTAGTACTCGTTGATGTAAAAGCGTTTGGTCTGACTGGTAAAGCAGCCGAAGAAGCGTTAGATGAAGTCGGAATTACAGTAAACAAGAATACAATTCCATTTGACGAAGCATCACCTTTCGTTACAAGTGGTATTCGCCTGGGTACACCAGCAATGACAACAAGAGGATTCACAACAGAAGATATGACAGAAGTCGGTAATATTATAGTAGAAACTTTAACTCGCCTTAAAGACGAGGAAAGTTTTGATGGAATTCAGGATAAGGTAACAAAATTGACAGGAAAGTATCCACTATATAAATAAAGTAAGTTATAATATAAACCGGATGGTATCATCCGGTTAATTTCTGGAGTGGAGGAAGTAATATGTCTAAAGTACAAGTAATGGATCATCCGTTAATTCAACATAAGATGTCTTACATACGTGATGAGAAAACTTCGACAAAACAATTTAGAGAACTCGTAGATGAAGTGGGTATGCTAATGGCATACGAAGTTACGAGAGATTTATCTTTAGAAGATGTCACAGTAAAGACACCTGTACAAGAAACAACGGCTAAAAGATTAAGTGGTAAAAAATTGGGTCTTGTACCAATCCTAAGAGCGGGACTCGGTATGCAAGAAGGTATTTTAAAACTTATTCCATCTGCCCGTGTTGGACACATCGGTTTATACCGTGATCCAGAAACATTAGAAGCGATTGAGTACTATGCTAAATTCCCGGGTGATATTGAAGATAGAGATATCTTTGTTATCGATCCAATGTTAGCGACAGGTGCTTCTGCAGTAGAAGCGATTACTGCTATTAAAAAACATGGTGCGACTAAGATTCGTTTTATCTGTTTAATCGCAGCGCCAGAAGGCGTTGAAGTATTAAAAGAAGCGCACCCGGATGTAGACATATATATTGCTGCACTTGATGAAAAGTTAAATGAGAAGAGTTATATCGTACCAGGACTTGGCGACGCGGGTGACCGTTTATTCGGCACACGATAATTAAATCTAGGAGATTGCTATGAAAAAAATAATGACTATTTTTGGTACTAGACCTGAAGCCATTAAAATGGCGCCTCTAGTATTGGAAATGAAAAAAGATGAAAGTATTGAACCTATTGTAGTAGTCACGGCACAACATAGAGAAATGCTGGACCAAGTATTGGAAACATTTGAAATCACACCTGATTATGATCTAAATATTATGAAAGCTGGTCAGACTTTATCTGAAGTAACAGGGCGTGTTCTTAATGGTTTAGAATCAGTAATCAAAGAAGTAAAACCTGATATGATTTTAGTACACGGAGATACAACGACGACTTTTGCAGGTTCTCTTGCTGCATTCTACAACGAAGTAGACATCGGTCACGTGGAAGCAGGTTTACGTACACATAACAAATATTCACCTTTCCCTGAAGAGGCGAACCGTCAAATGACAGGTGTCTTAGCAGATTTACACTTTGCACCGACTGATGATGCCCGTCAAAATCTATTAAATGAAGCGAAAGATGCGGAACGTATTTCAGTTACAGGGAATACAGCAATCGATGCATTAAAGACTACTGTTAATGATGACTATCATTCAGAAATTATTGAAAAACATAAAGATAACAAAGTCGTATTGCTCACTGCACACCGTCGTGAAAACATTGGTACACCAATGCTCAACATTTTTGGAGCGGTTAGACAACTTGTGGATGAGTTTGAAGACGTTACTGTCGTTTACCCAATGCATAAGAATCCTAAAGTGCGTGAAATTGCTGATCAATATCTAGGTGGACATGACCGAATTGAGTTGATTGAGCCATTAGATGTTTTAGATTTTCACAACTTTGCAGCTAAGAGTCATTTAATCATGACAGACTCTGGTGGGGTTCAAGAAGAAGCGCCTTCACTAGGTAAACCTGTCCTTGTTTTAAGAGATACAACTGAACGCCCTGAAGGTGTCAAAGCAGGGACTCTAAAACTTGCTGGTATTGATAAGGAAAATATCTACCAATTAGCCAAAGAGCTTTTAACTGATGAAGCGAAATATAACAACATGGCTCAAACTCAAAATCCATACGGAGATGGGCAAGCATCACGAAGAATATGTGACAATATTAAGTATTACTATGGAATACTAAAAGAAAAACCTATCAGTTTCTCTGTAAACGATTAGTAATTGTGAACAACATGTTAAGATTCTGAGATTTTGTTGACACAAAAAACACACTCCGATAAAATTATTAGAGCATGTAATTGTTTTCACAACTTTTACATTTAGTCAGGGAGTAACCATGACATCACAAATTTTTAAAAGCTATTTTCAGCTCTTTTTGAAATATTTAATAGTACTTTTTATAATCAGTACTATTGTTTATATATTTACATTTTCACCGTTTTTTCTAGGTTTATCACTTGGTATAATTGGCTCGATGTTTACATCATATAGTTGGTTTTATCATTTAAAAGTGGCACAAGAGAGCAATGGTGAAAGGGTGAAGACAGGGACTTTGACGCGCATGCTCGTCGTCATTGCACTCTGTTTAATCTGGGTAAGATTCCCCGACTATATTAATATCTTTGGTATGTTAGTCGGACTCTTACTGACTTATGCGCTGATTGTCTGGCGTGCAGTACTTGAACTTTATAAACGGAAGAGGTGAAGAAATGGAACACGGAAGTCCAACCTTGGAACTTAATTTATTTGGGATACCAATCATTTTTGAACTTGCAACTTCCTTGATGATTATCATCACATGTCTAGTCATATTTTTTACACTGTTTTTCATGACGCGAAAACTCGCGGTAAGACCTACAGGTAAAGGGCAAGTCCTTGTCGAAGCGCTGATGAACTTTGTCAAAGGAATCATCAAGAGTAACATGTCGTGGAAAGATGGTGGACAATTCCACTTTTTAGCATTAACACTGTTCTTATTTATTTTAGTCGGAAACTTAATTGGTATACCATTTACGTTTATCGCACCAGATGCAGATCACACATTGTGGGTTAAATCACCGACAGCTGATCCAGTAGTCACACTGACATTGGCAGGCTTGATGATTGTTTTGACACACTATTACGGCGTGAAGCAACAAGGTGTCGGCGGCTATTTAAAACAGTATGTTACACCGATGTGGTGGTTAGCACCAATCAAATTCATCGAAGAATTTACATATAACTTAACGTTAGGTTTACGTCTTTACGGTAACGTCTACGCTGGGGAAATCCTACTTCTGTTACTACTTAATTTAGTAGTGAGCGGTAGCGTGTTAGGTGCTTTAGGATTTATTCCGATGATGGTATGGCAAGGATTCAAAGTATTTATAGGTGCAATTCAGGCATTTATATTCGTAATGTTATCAATGGTTTATCTATCACATAAGGTGAGCGATGATCATTAATATATAATAAAAACTAATTATTTAAATTTCTAGGAGGAAATATTTTATGAATTTACTAGCAGCTGGTATTGCAGCAGGTTTAGCCGCTCTTGGCGCATCATTTGGTATCGGTATGGTTGTTTCAAAAACTGTAGAAGGTGTTGCACGTCAACCTGAATCACGTGGTCCATTACAAACGATTATGTTCATTGGTATCGGGGTTGTTGAGGCCGTTCCAATCATGGCGATCGTTATTGCATTCTTACTTATGTTCACGTTCTAAGAGTCGTTATAAAAGGCGAAGTCTTACTTTAAAGATTTCGCCATCTTATTATGTAAATAATTACAGGTGAAAAGACTTTTTTGAAAGGAGTGTACATAGGTGGAACTATTAATTTTAGGTGCTGCTGGTGAGAGTATGGGTACTGCAGTCGGCACATCATTTGTCTTGTTAGTCAGTTTCATAGCATTACTTTTAGTGCTTTCATATTACGTTTGGAAACCAGTTAAAAAAATCATGGATGATCGCGAACAGCTAATTCATGACGATATAGATTCTGCAGAACAAAGAAAAGCTGAGGCAGAACGCTTAAAAGCAGAGAACGATGCATTGTTAAAACAAACACAAGCAGAAATTTCTGAACTGATGGAAAATGCCAAAGGTCAAGCGAAGAAAGAACAAGAAGCAATTATCACTGATGCTCAAACTCGCGCGACACAGATGATTCAAGAAGCGAAAGTTGATATTGAGCGTGAGAAAGAACAAGCAGTCAGAGATATCAATGATCAAGTAGCTGAACTATCTGTACTTATTGCAGAGAAGATGATTGTAAAAGAACTCAATGTTGAAGATCAAAAAGGCCTTGTTTCTAAGTATTTACAGGAAGCGGGCGATAAATAATGGCGAGAGCGAGTCAACAATATGCCAATGCATTATATGAAGTAGCGGTAAAAGAAGATGTTTTAGAAGAAGTTAAAAATGATTTTTTTGAAGTGACTAAAGCAATCGCTTCAGTTGAGAGCTTTAAAGAATTCATGAATAACCCTAAAGTATCTATTGAAGATAGAAAGAATGTAATCGAGACAACATTTAAAGATAGTCACAGACTGCTTTTGAACTTATTGAGGATTTTAACGGATAAGCATCGCGTCTCATTAGTAGACGAAGTTTACAGTGAATTCCTTCATCTATATGATGAACAACATAATCAGGCGCGTGTGACTGTAGAATCTGTATATAAACTTTCCACTGAAGAGCTAGATCAGCTTGGACAGATTTTTATCGATAAAACAGGCTATGAAAAACTGCTCATTACAAACAATATCAATGAGGCGCTCATTGGTGGTGTAAGAGTACTTATCGGTTCGAAAGTATACGACGGTTCAGTACAGAATCAACTTGAAGGCATCAGAAATAAATTTAAAGAACATACGAATAGCTAAAGGAGTGACATTTTCATGGCAATCAAAGCTGACGAAATAAGTGCTCTCTTAAGAAGTCAAATTGAAAACTATGACAAGGACATGCAAGTCACAGACACTGGTACTGTAATCCAGGTTGGTGATGGTATTGCACTTGCTCACGGTTTAAACGATGCGATGGCTGGAGAGTTAATTGAGTTTCCTAGTGGAGTATTAGGACTTGCTCAAAACCTTGAAGAAGATAATGTTGGTATAGTAATTCTTGGGCCAAGTGACGACATTAAAGAAGGCGATGAAGTTAAACGTACAGGACGTATTATGGAGGTACCTGTTGGTGAAGAACTTATTGGCCGTGTTGTAAACCCACTTGGTCAACCAATAGATGGTAAAGGGCCAATCAACACAAGTAAAACGAGACCTATTGAAAGTCCAGCAACAGGGGTTATGGATCGTAAAAGTGTTGATGAGCCACTACAAACAGGTATTAAAGCAATCGATGCGCTAGTACCAATTGGTCGTGGACAACGTGAATTAATTATCGGTGACCGTCAAACTGGTAAAACGACTGTCGCGATTGATACAATCTTAAACCAAAAAGATCAAGACATGATTTGTGTATATGTTGCGATTGGACAAAAAGAATCTACAGTACGTTCAACAGTAGAAACGCTACGTAAAAACGGTGCGCTTGACTACACAATTGTTGTAACTGCAGGTGCTGCAGATCCAGCGCCATTACTATACATCTCACCATATGCTGGTGTATCAATGGCAGAAGAATTCATGTTCAATGGTAAACACGTTCTAATCGTATATGATGACTTAACTAAACAAGCAGCTGCTTACCGTGAGTTATCTTTACTATTACGTCGTCCGCCAGGTCGTGAAGCTTTCCCAGGTGACGTATTCTACCTACACAGTCGTCTTTTAGAACGCGCAGCGAAATTAAATGACGATTTAGGTGGCGGTTCGATTACAGCACTACCATTCATCGAAACACAAGCTGGCGATATCAGTGCCTTCGTTCCAACAAACGTTATCTCAATCACTGATGGACAGATCTTCTTACAGAGTGATCTATTCCACTCAGGTGTACGTCCAGCAATCAACGCCGGATTATCAGTATCACGTGTTGGTGGTTCTGCACAAATTAAAGCAATGAAAAAAGTTGCCGGTACATTACGTCTAGACTTAGCGTCTTACCGTGAACTTGAGGCTTTTGCTCAGTTCGGTTCAGACTTAGATGAAGCAACTAAAGCGAAACTTGACCGTGGTGCACGTACTGTTGAAGTACTTAAACAACCGGAAAACGCACCGTTAAAAGTTGAAAAACAAGTTGCAATTTTATTTGCACTCGTTAATGGTTATTTAGATGATGTACCTGTTGAAGATGTGACTCGTTTTGAAGCTGAATTCCTAAGCTGGATGGATGCAAATCAACCGGAACTATTGAAGCAAATCGCTGATACTAAACAGTTACCAGACGGAAATGCATTTGACGAAGCAATCAACAGCTTTAAAAAGCTCTTTAACCCTTCTAACTAATTAAGTAAGACTAAGGTGGTGAATTCATGGCTTCATTAAGAGAAATTAAAGGCCGGATTGGCTCAACGAAAAAGATGAGTCAATTAACAGGCGCAATGCACATGGTAGCAAACTCTAAACTTAGTAGGGCGGAGCAAAATGCGAAACAGTTCCAACCCTATATGGATAAAATCCAAGAAACTGTAAGAGGAATTGCTGCTAGCGATAATGAAAGCTCACACCCTATGTTAGAAGAGAGACCAATTAAGAGAACGGGTTACATCATTATTTCAAGTGATACCGGTAAAGCAGGGGCTTACAATAGTAATGTTGTCAAAGCAATTTCACAAGAAGTTGCCAAGAAACACGACAATAATCCGGATTCATATGATCTATTCGTCCTCGGTAAAATTGGCTATGAGACTTTAATAGGGCGTGGTTTTGATATAACGAACTATCGACTTGGCCTACCGGATCAGCCTGATTTCGCAAGCGTGAAAGAAATTGCGAGCCAATCGGTAAACGAATTCGTTAATGAAGATATTGACGAATTGTACATTGTGTATAATAAATTCGTAAACGTCTTACAACAAGATATTACTGTAAGAAAACTGCTTCCACTAACAGAGCGCGATATTCAAACTGAAAGTGAAGAATCAGCACTTGCAAGTTACGAATTTGAACCAGATAAAGAATCAATTCTTGAAACAATTTTACCTCAGTATGCTGAGAGCTTAATATATGGTGCTTTACTTGATGCGAAAGCGAGTGAGCATGCAGCCCGTATGACAGCAATGAAAGCAGCAACTGACAACGCCAAGGAACTTATTGGCGATCTTACACTGCAGTATAACCGCTTAAGACAAGCTGCGATTACCCAGGAAATTACGGAAATCGTTGGCGGTGCTTCTGCATTAGAATAAAAGAGATTAGGAGGAAATTAAATGGCTTTAGGTCAAGTAGTCCAAATTATGGGGCCAGTTGTTGATGTAAGATTCAACGAAGGCGAACTACCTGAAATTAATAATGCGCTTACTGTAAAAATTGACATTGCCGGTTCAGAACCAATCTCACTGACTTTAGAAGTTGCGCTTCACCGCGGAGATAACATTGTTAGAACGATTGCGATGAGTTCAACAGATGGCTTACGTCGTGGTGCTGAAGTTGTTAATACTGGTGCGCCAATTTCTGTACCAGTTGGCGAAAACACACTAGGTCGTGTATTCAACATCCTTGGTGAAAATATTGATTTAGGTGAACCAATCCCAGCCAGTGAGCGTCGTGACCCAATTCATAGATTAGCACCTAAATTCGATGAATTATCTACTTCAACTGAGATTCTTGAGACTGGAATTAAAGTAGTAGACTTACTTGCCCCTTATACCAAAGGTGGTAAAGTTGGGTTGTTCGGTGGTGCCGGTGTAGGTAAAACCGTTCTTATTCAAGAACTAATCAATAACGTTGCCCAAGAGCACGGTGGTATTTCTGTATTCGCCGGAGTTGGTGAACGTACACGTGAAGGTAATGACCTTTACTACGAAATGAAAGATTCAGGTGTAATCGAGAAGACTGCAATGGTCTTCGGTCAAATGAATGAACCACCTGGTGCGCGTATGCGTGTTGCACTTTCAGGATTAACAATGGCAGAATATTTCCGTGATGAACAAGGTCAGGACGTATTGCTATTTATCGATAACATTTTCCGCTTTACACAAGCTGGTTCAGAGGTGTCTGCACTTCTTGGACGTATGCCTTCAGCGGTTGGTTATCAACCTACACTTGCAACTGAAATGGGTCAGTTACAAGAACGTATTACATCAACAAATGTTGGTTCAGTAACGTCAATTCAAGCGGTATTCGTACCTGCCGATGACTATACTGACCCGGCACCAGCACAAACATTTGCTCACCTTGATGCAACAACAAACTTAGAGCGTAAACTTTCTGAAATGGGTATTTACCCAGCAGTGGATCCACTTGCTTCAACATCACGTGCGCTTTCTCCTAACATTGTTGGAGAAGAGCACTACAATGTAGCTAGGGGCGTTCAAGAGACACTTCAGAAATACAGTGAGTTGCAAGATATCATTGCAATCCTTGGTATGGATGAGTTATCTGATGAAGACAAAAATACAGTCGCACGTGCGCGTCGTATTCAGTTCTTCTTAAGTCAGAATTTCCACGTTGCTGAACAGTTTACAGGGCAAAAAGGTTCATATGTACCAGTTAAACAAACTGTACAGGATTTCAAAGAGATTTTAGAAGGAAAATACGACCACGTTCCGGAAGATGCATTCCGTCTCGTAGGCGGCATCGAAGATGTTCTTGAAAAAGCACGTCAACAAGGTGCGGAAGTCTAAAACGGGAGGGTAAATCATGGCAACAATTGCACTGGATGTAGTTACTCCTAATGGTTCTGTCTTTCATGAAGAAGACTGCGAGATTGTGGTTCTTCAAACTGTACAGGGCGAACTTGGTGTGATGGCAGGACACATTCCTACAGTTACACCACTTAAAATAGGTGTCCTTCGCGTTAAGATTGATGGAAAGTTTGAGTACTTAGCGGTTACTGAAGGCTTTGCTGAAATCAAACCAGAACAAGTCACAGTACTTGTTCAAGCTGGCGAATTCTCTGCTGAAATTGATACAGAGCGTGCTGAGGCAGCGAAAAAAAGAGCAGAAGAACTCTTAAATCGTGCCCAGGACGAGCGCGTTGATAAGTACCGCGCAGAACTTGCACTTCACCGTGCAGTAAATCGCCTAGAGGTTTCAAAATATTAAACTAAAAGACTGGATAATCCAGTCTTTTTTTCATTTAAAGGAGATTAAACTATGGGTTATTCTGAACTTGCATTTATGCATATAATTCTTCACTTCCTGTGTATAATACTCGCATTTTGGGTATTAAAAGGAGTGAGGCTTGAACTACTCTTCAAGCAAGGAGAAGTCGCTCGTGGACGAATGTTAATGATCTTGCTCAGTGTATTGATTGGGACAGCGCTAAGTAACTTTATAATGGACGTATTCAGATATACTCAAGAGGCGGCTATTATGTTTAGCTAATCGCTTTACAAAGGCAGTGTTAACAACGTATTATTGACATGAGTGGTAGAGAATTTATGGAGTGAGAAGATGGAAAAGATTATAGTTAAAGGTGGTAACAAGCTATCTGGTTCCGTTGAAATAGAAGGGGCTAAAAACGCAGTACTACCGATTTTGGCAGCATCTCTATTAGCATCAGAGGGACAGTCAATTATTAAAAACGTACCAGAATTATCAGATGTAGATACATTAACTAACTTAAATAAAATTTTAGGCGCAAAAGTAGAACGAGGTAAAAATCAAGTTACAATTGACGCTTCAGGTGAACTTACCTGCATCGCACCATATGAACTTGTCAGTAAAATGCGCGCAAGTATGCTCGTAATGGGACCATTACTGAGCCGTTATGGCTATTGTAATATCGCGATGCCAGGTGGTTGCGCAATTGGTTCAAGACCGATTGAACAACATATTAAAGGTCTAGAAAAGATGGGTGCGTCTTTCCAACAGACTGCTGGTTACATCGAAGGTAAAATTGATGGTCGTCTACAAGGAACAAAAATTCACATGGACTTCCCAAGTGTTGGGGCGACTCAGAACTTAATGATGGCTGCGAGTTTAGCAGAAGGCGTTACTCATTTAGAGAATGCTGCAATGGAGCCTGAAATTGTAGATTTAGCAAATTACATTAATGTAATGGGTGGTCATGTCACTGGTGCAGGAACTGGACACATTAAAATTGTAGGTGTTGAATCCTTGAAAGGGACTGAGCATTCAGTTATTCCTGACCGTATAGAAGCTGGTACTTTTATGATTGCTGGTGCCATTACTAGAAGTGAAATTACCTTAAAGAATGTAGTCATTGAACACTTATCTGCAGTCGTTTCAAAACTAGAGGAAATCGGCATTACATTCGTTGAAGAAGGCAATGATGTTCGCCTTATTCCAGCTGACACATATAAAAATGTAGATATTAAAACGATGCCACATCCTGGTTTCCCAACAGACATGCAAAGTCAGATGATGGCTTTATTAACGACGATTGAAGGTACGAGTATCGTCACAGAAACAATATTTGAGAATCGTTTCATGCACGTTAGAGAATTCTCCGCAATGAATGCTGACATTACGTTAGAAGATAACCACGCAGTGATTCGTGGTGGTGGTCAGTTATTTGGCGCTCAAGTAAAAGCGACTGATTTACGTGCGGGTGCTGCTTTAGTACTTGCAGGACTTGCTGCAAAAGACTATACTGTCGTATCGGAACTTCAACATTTAGATCGTGGTTACGTCCGTTTCCATGAAAAACTTAAAGCACTAGGTGCGGATATCGAACGTACAGATGATAGTACTTCTATAGAGCATTTGGTGACATCAAAGTAGAGGGGTAATACTATGGCAGAACAAGAACAAAAAATCGTTCACCGTAGATTCCCATTGTTAGTTAGAATTTTACTGTTTCTATATGTTGCTATTGTGCTTATCTTTTTAGGCCTAATGATTGGCTATGGCATATTAGATAATCCGTTTGGTGTATTTAGAATAGAAACATGGGAACATATCATTAACTTGACTAGGGGTTGACGACAGCAATGCTGACATATGATCAAATTAAAGCGATTTTACCTCACAGACCACCATTTTTACTTATTGATAGAGTAACGGAAGTTGATCCTGGTGTAAGCTGTAGAGGAATTAAACAAGTATCAGGTAATGAAGCATTCTTTGAAGGTCATTTTCCTGAATATGCAGTAATGCCTGGTGTGTTAATTGTTGAGGCATTAGCACAGGTTGGTGGCGTTGCACTGTTACAACAAGAGGAATATAAAGGGAAACTGGCTTTTTTTGCTGGTATAGATAAGTGCCGTTTTAAAAAACAAGTCACACCAGGTGACACACTTGACCTATACGTAGAAATTACGAAGATTCGTGGTCCAATTGGTAAAGGAACTGCTGTTGCCAAAGTAGACGGTGAAATTGCTTGCCAATGTGAGATTACATTTGCGATATCAGATGTTAAAAGTGAATAGAAAAATGCGTATGACTTAATGCTGTCATACGCATTTTTTTATTCCTCTTCTTTCTCAAAATCTTCTTTTGATTCCATACGAACATTGAATTCTTTAATGAGAGACTCACCTTCATACCCTTTTTCAACAAGGTAGGCAAGTAGGTTCTCAGCATAGTTTGGACCATGAGTGACTATCGCCCCTTTAAAAATAACTGAGGTTTTATCTTCCTTATCATGAATATCCATTAAAGTAGCTGAAAATTTTGCTGGTGTGTTGGTCGGTCTAGTAATTGTCACCATCATATCAAGTTGTTGATCTTTTAATTTGGTGAGCACTGATGATAGATGACTGGAGGTCACAATCTCAATAATCCATGGTTCCTCGCCTTCTTCTAAGTTAATGATGACACCATCTAGTACTTCTGGAACGATAAAATTCTGTTCTTGAATAATTTTTAGATCAATCACCTTAAATGATTTCATTTTGATTACCCCTTCATAAAATACAAATTATCTTTTTTCGTATGCTAAAATTTACTATTTTTGAATTCTTGCTATATTTTAAGTGGTCTTTTGTCATTATTGTATATTATTCTAAGCGGAAATGAAATTATTGCTTTTTGCAGAATATTTCATCCTCACTTACATTGGTAACAGGAAGGGTGGTGAAATAAGATGATGAACAAAGTATTGCTTGTCGGTGAACTTATTAGCAACAACGTCATTGCGAAAAATGCCCAAGGTAGTGTCAATGCATTTATTATTGCTACAGTTCGTGTGCCGAAAGATAGTCGTCGTGAAAAAGAAGTACATTTTCTTTACTGTAAAGCCTTTGGAAAGAGTGTACCAAAAGTATTAGAAATGACAAATATAGGTGACATATTATGTGTCAGTGGACAGTTAGCAACCACTACAACTACAAGTGATGATGGTACTAGAGAGTACCGCATGGAAATTTGGGTAGAGAGTGTTAAACAAGTGCCTGAAAAGATTCAAAATCGTACAGATATTTCTAATCCATCTCGGTTGATTGAACAAGCAGTCAATCACTACAACATCCAAGACGCACTCGGTGAACAGTACGTACATACTATAACTGAGTCAAAACAAGCCGCAAATACTGATAGAGAAAAGCAAATTGAAGTGATTCAAAGCATAGTTGAAGAAGCAGAAATTAAAACAGAAGAAAGTAAAGACAAAGAGAAAGTACTCGCTTAATTATACCCCACTTATAATGCACCAATTCATCTCACTCACAAAGCATATCTAATGAGCTGCTGCGGCTCATAGATATGCTTATTTTTATGATATAAAATATTCAGATTAATGAAATCTAATTGTATTAAACTGAACTTTTTGTAATATGATTGTAAAGAAACGATTAAATTTTTAAATTGCTGTAACCTATGTAATGACTTTTTTCCCTATAATAAATATCGTTAATGAAAAAGAGCGGCCAGTATTGGTAAAAATGAATTAAACATTATGGAGGAAATATTCTTATGAAAAAGGTTTTAGCATTTGGAGCAGTTGCAGCAGTTTCAACTACTATTGCATATTCGGCAGAAGCGGCGTCACACACAGTAGAATCAGGTGACTCATTATGGGTACTAGCAGAAGAGAACAATGTAACAGTTGAATCACTTAAAAAAGATAACAACTTAACTTCAGATATTATCGTTCCTGGTCAAGTATTAGAAATTGATGAAGATATAAAAACTGAAGCTAAAGAAGAAACATCTGACAAAGACAATAAAGAAGTAAAAGATAAATATGTAATTGAAGCAGGTGACACACTTTTTGATATCGCTGTAGAATTCGATGTCTCTGTAGCTGAACTTAAAGAATGGAACAACCTATCATCAGATATTATTTTTGTAGGTAAAGAATTAGTTGTTTCCGCTGATGCAGCACCAGATGCAGCAACTCCAGTTGCTGAACCAGCAACTGAGGTGGAAGAAGTTGAAGAAACAACAACTAATGCGCCAGCTGAAGAGGTTCAAGAAGAAGAAGTTCAACAACAAGCACAACAACAACAGCAGCCACAACAACAAGCACAAAGTACAAATACAAATAGCGGCTTAAACTGGGGTGCTTTAGCAGCTTGTGAATCTGGCGGAAACGCGAGTGTCGTAAGTGCTAATGGTCTATATCACGGCCTATACCAGTTTGATGCTCAAACTTGGCAGTCAGTAGGTGGTTCAGGTGTTGCTTCACAAGCATCTGCTGCTGAACAAACACAAAGAGCACAAATGCTATATGATCAAAGAGGATCATCACCTTGGCCTGTATGTGGTTCAAGACTATAAGATAAAATCAACATCGGCACTCCTATAGTGTCGATGTTTTTTTGTGGTAAAATTAAGCCAATAGATTAAGGAGGGTTCAGTATGCTTGAACTGGTGAATTTATCTAAACATTTTGGCAAGGTTAAAGCAGTCAAAGACGTATCGTTCACTCTATATCCTGGAGAAGTTTTTGGTTTTATCGGACCGAATGGAGCGGGGAAATCGACGACAATTCGTATGATTATTGGTGCTTTGGAACCAACGAAAGGTGATATTCTTTTCAATGATAAAAATATTAAGGAAAATAAAAACTATATTGAAAAGATTGCATACGTTCCTGGGGATGTCAATCTGTGGGGAAACTTAACAGGTGGTGAGGTCATCGACTTCATGATGGCTGCTAAAGGCTATCATAACGATGACAGAAAAGCGGCATTAATTGAACGTTTTAGATTAGATATACATAAAAAATGTAAGACGTATTCCAAGGGAAATAAACAAAAAGTTGCATTAATTAGTGCTTTTCTCAGTGATGCAGATGTATTTATCTTTGATGAACCAACTACTGGTCTTGACCCATTAATGGAGCGAGTGTTTCATGAAGAAATCATCAACTTAAAAAATAATAACAAGACCGTCTTATTATCGAGCCATATTCTTTCAGAGGTTGAAAAGCTTGCGGATCGTATTGCTATAATCAGAGACGGTAAAATCATAGAAGCTGGTACTATGAATGATCTTAGGCACATTACTCGAGTAGAATATATCATCGAAACTGATGATAATATTGATGCGTTAAAACATCAAAAATTTATTCATGATTTTTCATCTGACAGTGATGGTTACCATATGTTCATCGATAATAATGATATTCCTCAGTTTTTAAGATATTTGAAGATCTATAATCTCAAATCATTAAAAACAACACCACCAAAACTTGAGGATATCTTCATGAGATATTACGAGGATGCAAAATGACATATTTTAGATTGATCGGACGTAATGTGCGTTTTCAGGTCTTCTTATGGCTTCTGATTTTATGTGGTATCTCACTGTCGATACCCAGTGTATTTAACACACTATATGGGACTGAAGAAGAACGCTTAGGTATGAAAATGACCGTTGATAACCCTGCAATGGTGGCCTTAATTGGACCGATTCCAGAGGGGGATTACACATCACCGGTAATGTTTGCGCACCAAATGTTGTTAATTATGGCAATCTTCCATGGTCTGTTTAATATTTTAATCGCAAACGGAATTGGGAGAAAAGCAGAGGAAGAAGGTTTAACGGAATATATTCTAACGACAGGTACGAAGAAATCGACGATCATCAGTTCACAAATCATGTTAGGTATCATAATCAATATACTTGTCTGTTTTATCCTAGTTGTCGGATTACAACTTATCAATGTTGAAGGATTAAGCTTACCTGGAAACTTATATTACGCACTAGGTCTGAGCTTATTTGGACTCTCATTCTTTGTACTGACGCTTTCTTTCGGACAATTATTCCAAAGTGCAGATCTAACATTTGGTCTGACACTCACCGTTCTCCTTGCTTTATACCTGTACAGAGCAATGACGGATGTGGTGGATACAAGATTTTCTGTAATCTCTCCTTATCACTGGTTGTCTCGTATAGAAGCCTATGGTATAGAATCATCTGGACTATGGCTCATGCCATTCTCAATCGTCATTCTATTAGTGGCCTTAAGTTACGTATTGTTTTACAAGCGTGATTTAGGAAGCGGTTATTTTAATATCGATAAAAAACCGAAGGAAAGAAAAATCTCAAGCTACTTTAGATTAGCCTTCATCAATAGTAAGGTCTTGATGATGTCATGGATAGTGGGTCTCTTTATAGTTGGTTTATCTTACGGTTCTATTTTTGGAGATCTTGATCAAGTCATCGGTCAAAATGATATGCTTAAAGCCGCATTTGAAGGTCAAGATGGCACCATGTTTTTTATAAATTTACTATTTATAATCTCTGCACTAATTGCGACGGTACCTGCCTTAATGGTGAATGGTAGATTTTTAATAGAAGAAAAATCAGGACGTTTAGAGATGATGAACGCGGCGACGTTAAATAATAGAATTTCACTTACAACGGCATATTTAATACACTGGTTTTACGCGAACTTAGTGGGTATACTGAGTTATTTACTGACCTTAGTTGGAATGTATTTAGCTAGTATTAATGTGACAGGACTAGAGCTCACAGAAGTCGATTACATTAAAGGACTTATTAATTACAGTGCTGCAATGGTATTTATTATAGGAGTCTCTTCATTACTCATTGGTATATATGCTAGACTTCATATATTTGTCTGGATATATCTGGCATATATATTCTTGGTTAATTATTTAGGAAGTTTGATTGACTTAAATGAAAACTTCTTAAAACTGAGTCCATTTTATTACTTGAGCGATGTTCCTATAGAAGGTTTAGATGAGTTAGCAGTTGTAATTGTTACAAGTCTAGGTATTGTGATGATGCTTATCGGTTTAATATGTATAAGGAAACGGAATCTTCTTTGACACTAAAGTACAATGTGATACAATACATTTAAATAACATTTACCACTAGGGGCGCCAATTGGCTGAGATAGTGAAAACTTGTCCCTTTTTACCTGATCCAGGTTATGCTGGCGGAGGGAAGTGCGAATAAAATGAATACAGCATTCGTTTTGATAAGCCCACTTCTTTTCAGGAAGTGGGCTTATTTTTTAGGAGGAATCTAATAATGACTTTACCAACTGCGTTAACAATAGCTGGAACTGATCCAACAGGTGGGGCAGGTGTCCCTGCTGATATCAAGGCATTCTCATCAAGAGATGTATACGGCATGGCTGTTATCACCTCACTTGTTGCACAAAATACATTAGGCGTTCAGGATGTCTATAACGTACCGATAGATTTTATCGAAAAGGAACTTAAGAGTGTTTTTGATGATCAAGTGCCAAAAGCAATGAAAACGGGCATGATTGCTGAAGCGGATATGATGACCTTAATTGCAAAATACATAAGAGAATATGATATTCCTTATGTCATGGATCCTGTGATGATTGCAACAAGTGGGGACCGTTTGATGACCGCAGCATCGATGGATACGCTCATCAATACACTCATTCCGCTCGCTGATATTGTGACACCAAATCTACATGAGGCAGAGGCAATTACAGGACAGAAGATAGAAAACACATCAGATATAGAACATGCTTTAAAATTCATCGTTGATGAAATGGGGGCCAAAAGTGTCATTATTAAAGGTGGTCACTTAGACGGCGATGCGACAGACTATATGTATGATGGGGAGCGTATTACGACACTATCCAGTGAAAGAATCGACACAGATCAAACACATGGTACAGGATGTACATTTTCAGCGGTACTTACTGCAGAGCTCGCTAAGGGTAATACTAAGGAAGATGCGTTTAAAACAGCGAAGGCGTATATAACAGATGCTATTAAACATGCACCTGGTATCGGGCAAGGTAGTGGGCCGGTAAATCATTTTTCATATAAAGGAGAATAACAATGATTGAACTCTTAAGACGCATTAATCCACTCGTTCTATGTATTACCAATGATGTAGTAAAACCATTCACTGCAAATAGCCTACTTGCACTCGGTGCATCACCAATTATGAGTGGCGAGAAGAAGGAGATGGCTGACATAATTAAGCATAGTGGCGCTGTACTCATCAACATAGGAACTTGTAGTGAAGATAAAATCGAACTCTATGAAACAGCGGCAAGAGAAGCGAATCAGAGTCAAGTACCTCTGATTATAGATCCTGTTGGATATGGTGCTTCCACTTTTAGAAGAAACGTCATCAACCATATATTAGAAAACCATAAGGTCGATTTAATTAAGGGAAATACAGGAGAAATTATGGCCTTAGCAGGTTTAGATGTTGAGTCTAAAGGCGTGGACTCTATTGCAGAAGGTAAAGCAGAAGAAATCGTTAAAGTTGCCTATGATAAATTAAAGGTGCCAATTTTGGTAACCGGTGAGACCGATGCATATACCAATGGTGAAACGATTATTTCTATGAACAATGGTCATGAATTCCAAGAGAAAATTACAGGATCAGGCTGTGTTTTAGGTGCAATTTGTGCATCATTTTTAGCAGTCGACCGAACCCAAGATGCTATTGTTAAAGCAGTGAGCTTATATAACATTGCTGCAGAACAAGCTGCTTTAAGTACGTCAGGACCAGGCATGTTTCAAGTTCAATTGATTGATGAAATGTATAAATTCTCTGAAGCGGACTACCAAAAATCTAAGGTGACTGTGCATGAATAGATCGGTATTAAGGTTATATCTCATCGCTTCATCTTCGAGCTTTAAAAACCCTTTAAAAGATTTAGAAACTGCCTTTAAGGCAGGAGTGACGTGTTTTCAGTTGAGAGAAAAGGGAGAAAATATTAAAAGTGGCGAAGATTTAATTCAATTTGCGATGGAAGTAAAAGACCTGTGTCAAAAATATAAGGTCACTTTTATAATTAATGATGATGTAGAGCTTCAGAGAATTGTAGACGCTGACGGTGTGCATGTCGGGCAAGCTGATATCAATCCTAAAGATTTACCAGCCTTCTTAAATAATAAAATCATCGGCTTATCTGTCGGTAATTTAGAAGAACTAAAACAGAGCGATTTGAGTCGTGTTGATTACTTGGGATGTGGGCCTGTTTACCCGACCAGTTCTAAAGATGATGCTGGTCAAGCCATCGGTTTATCTGGGTTAAAGGAAATTTCAAAAAAGACAGCCTTGCCGATAGTGGCTATCGGTGGCATTACTGTAGATAATTTTAAGTCCTGTTTGTTGAATGGTGCAGATGGGATTTCTGTGATCTCTGCAATTACTCAGTCAGCTAATATTGACCAAACAGTGACACAATTTCTCTCCTAACCTTGTGAAAAATTAACCATTTACATTGAAATTGGTTTTTATACACTTCAATATATGGTACAATCTTTTTTATGCGAGATATTATTTGAGGTGAAGAAATGATTAAAAAATGGCTATTTCCTGCTTCTATGATTTTAGTCTTATTCCTTGCAGGATGTGATTATTCTCAAGAAGAGAATAGAGACGGCTTCTTCTATAACACATTAGTTAGCCCAATGGATTCATTATTACATTGGCTAGGAGATAACTTAGATTACAATTATGGTTTGGCAATCATTATTATTACATTGATTGTTCGTCTAGCAATCTTCCCGTTCATGATGCGTACATACAAGAATCAGATGATGATGAGAGAAAAAATGAAGATCGTCAAACCTGAGATGGAAGAAATTCAACAACGAGTTAAGGTCGCTACGACTCAAGAGGAGAAGATGGCGGCACAGCAAGAAATGATGGCATTGTACAAAAAACATGATATCAACCCCTTAAATATGGGTTGTCTACCGATATTAATTCAAATGCCAATCGTTATGGCCTTATACTTTGCACTTAGATTCCCTTCAGAAGGTGGGATTGAAGCACACCCAGAGTTCCTATGGATGGACTTAACGCAAACAGACTACTTCATGGTTGCAATTGCAGGTATTGTATATGCAGTTCAAGCATGGATTTCAATGAGATTTGTACCAGAAGAACAACGTCAACAAATGAGACTATTTATGTTTATTTCACCGTTGATGATTATCTGGATTTCAGCAATTTCTCCTTCAGCCTTACCATTATATTGGGCAGTTGGTGGTCTATTCCTAATCTTCCAAACTTGGGCAGGTAATACTTTCTATCGTAAGAAAGTACATGAAGAAATGGCACCAATTATTGAAGCACATGAGAAAGAAAAAGCTGAAAAGGAAAAACGCTTGAAAAACTCAAGAGTTAAACCTAAGAAAAAACGTAAAAAATAATTGTTAAAATAAGAAAGCCGATGTATGAATTATAATTCATACATCGGCTTTTAGTGTTATAGGATTGGTGATATGGCTCTACGTCAAATAAGGTTGATGAAACAATTTATCTGACTGTCTAACTTGCTTTATGCAAGTTAGACAGTCTTTTTTTGTTCAGGTTGATATA
>NZ_AUEE01000003.1 GCF_000425825.1 Jeotgalicoccus marinus DSM 19772 | reverse complement strand
GAAGAGTCGCTGAGAACTTCTTTGGTTCTAACTAAGGCTACTGGGATAAAGATCTTACAGTAGAAAAATTATTTGAAAATGAAGAAGCTATTCTAAATCAAGATGGATATAAGAGTTTAGAAAATACTGTTGATGTATCGAAATGAATGACTGAATATAACACGGGCTGGTAGTATATATACGAAGATACCAAGGTTTGAAAATTACATTTAAAGTCGTTAGACTACATTAATTTAGAAGGATTATTCTGAAAACTCAAAGTGACATTCAATCAAATTGTTAAACGTCCGCATCGAAAAATGATAAGCCGAGAGTTACCATAAGTGATATGTGTTTCACTATCTACAAGTCATAAAAATTCACAACACAAAAGACACTGGTGACCAGAGTTAATTTTTATCCAACAAAAGCTGACCACGGGTAAATAAACTGAGAAAGGTGATAATATGAACTTCGAATTATTTAAATGTCTTGCAAGAGGTTATCAGAAAATCATGAAACAGGCCGCGAAAGTGCTGGACTGGTCACCCCCTCTCCTCCTCCTCCGTGGTGAGGGAATACTTGATATATTGCCAGATACACTATCTGCCAGAAATTATAAAAAAGTCTTGATTGTGACCGACAAAGGCATACGGGATCTTGGCCTGATGGACAATCTTCTGTATGGTCTCGAGGTAAAGAATATCGAATACATTATTTACGACGGGACGATGGCAAATCCGACAGATCAGAACGTCAGGGAAGCCGCTGCCGAGTACAATAAAAATAGATGTACCGCGATTATCGGTTTTGGTGGGGGTTCTGCACTCGACTGTGCCAAAGGTGCTGCGGTCGTTGTAGGTACAGGCAATGCTGACCTGCATAAATATCACGGTCTTCTGAAAGTACGTAAAAAGCTGCCACCGGTGATTGCTGTGCCGACGACATCTGGTACCGGAAGTGAGGGCACGATAGCAACAGTTATAACTGATAGTAAGCGCCATATGAAATATGCGATATCCGATACGGTGCTGTTGCCGGAAATTGCAGTACTTGATGCGGAACTTACATCCAATTTACCGAAGACGATTACTGCGCACACGGGTATGGATGCGCTCAGTCATGCAGTTGAAGCCTACATCAATCTGAGCAATACAAAAGATACAAGGAAAATGGCAGAAGTTGCGGTTAAACTAATCTATGACAATTTGCCGTCAGCCTTCCACGAAAATGGTGATAGAATTGCACGTGAAAATATGCAGTATGCTGCTTACATTGCGGGACGCGCATTTACGAGAGCTTATGTCGGCAATATCCACGCATTGTCACATCAGATCGGTGCAAAATATCCAGTAACACATGGTGAATCGAATGCAATTATCATGCCTTACGTATTAAAGGAATACGGAGATACCGTACATGAGAATCTGGCCAAACTGGCTGATTGTGCAGGTGTGACTGCCCCGGGTGATACTGACAAGGTAAAAACAGAGAAGTTCATCGACAGTATTCTGGAGATGAATAAAAATCTCGGCATCGGTAATCAAATCCCTGATATCAAAGAGTCTGATATCGATGAAATGGCCGGCTACGCATTTGATGAAGCGAATCCGAATTATCCCGTACCAGTGATTTTCAGTAAAGAGAAATTTAAAGAGATGTATATGAAAGTGAAGTCTGGAGAAATGTAATAAAAGCGTACTAGAGCCTTAGCTCTAGTACGCTTTTATTTAACTTGAGTACTTTCTTTTGCTTGTAACTCGTATTTGTTTAATTGCTAATGTGTCCCTATACATTAAACATATGATTCTGTTAGATCTAAAAACTCTTCAATATCTTTATGCACTGAATCCAGTGCTTGTTGCCAGAAGTCTGGTTTTCTTAGGTCAACATTTAAGTGTTTTTCAGCAAGATCTTCTGTAGTCATGCTTGCAGTATCACGAAGCAGTGCAATATAGTCATCTTCACTCAACGTTTCGTCTTCTAAGAAGCGGTTGTATATACCTAAGCTAAAGAAGTATCCAAATGTGTACGGGAAGTTATAGAATGGGACACCTGTAATATGAAAATGTAACTTTGTTGCCCAGAACATTGGATGGTATGAAGAAAGTTCATCTTGAAAGGCTTCTTTTTGTGCTTCTTTCATCAGTTCTTTCAGTCTGTTACTATCTACAGTTCCTTTTTGGCGTTCATCATAGAAATTGCGTTCAAAGATATAGCGTGCATGGATATTCATCATAAAAGTCGCACTTCTAGCAATTTTTTCATCTAGTAAGTTGATTTTTTCTGCATTTGACGTTGAATTTTCAATAGTTGCGTTTGAAACGACAAGTTCTGCAAATGTAGAAGCTGTTTCTGCAACGTTCATTGCGTAACGTTGGTTGAATAATGGTAAATCACGTAAGACATAGCTATGGAATGCGTGTCCGAGTTCATGTGCGAGTGTTGACACATTGCTAGTGCTACCGGCAAACGTCATAAAAATACGCGACTGTTTAGATTCAGGAAGGTTTGAACAGTATCCACCAGGGCGTTTTCCTGGACGATCTTCCGCTTCAATCCACTGCTCTTCAAAAGCTCGACGTGCCATCTCTGACATTTTTGGACTAAATGATTCAAAGTTATCGATAATAAATTCTGCCGCTTCATTGTACGTATACTGCTTGTTTTTATAATCACCCACATCAACACTTGCTGAAACATCAAGCCATCCTAATTGATCAACACCGATGAGTTGCGCCTTTCGCTCAAAGTACTTTTTGAAAGGTGCTTTATTTTTTGTAATAGTATCCCACATCATATCAAGTGTTTCTTCTTCCATACGGTTGTAGTCTAGTGGTACTTTCATATAATCTTTATAATCGTGAAGTTCATAGTCGTTTAAACGGAATCCTGATAAATGATTGAGTGTTGTAGAGAATAAATCAGCTTTCTCTTCCCATGTGTTTTCCCACGTTTTTAAAAGTTTTTCACGAACTTTTGGATTCTCTTCTGACTTCATCTTGTTTTCAAATTGACCGGCTGAATAATAAACAGTTTCGTTATCTTCAGTTACTGGAATTTGAATAGAAGCGACGAGTTGATTGTACATATTCCCCCAGCCCTGTAAGCCGTCTAATGATAAGTGATTGATGATTGTTTCTTCTTCTGTGGATAGTAAATCTTTTTCTTTTTGTCGTTTTTCTTCTAACGGGAAATGCATCGGTTTAAAGAAATCATCCTCTAACAGCTTTGTAAATTGGTCTTCAGTCAGGGCACTGATCTTTTTATTTAATATAATGTTCTGTGATGAGAGATCTTTAACTAAGTTACGAACTGCATTTAAATTCTGCATTGCTTTTTGATCGGTAACATCAGCAGATACTAAACCATTCGAAAAGCTACCCATTTCACTAAGCGCGTTTGAAATTTTTTCGTAGTGTTGTAAGATCTCCTTCAGTGACGTAAAGTCGTTAGAATGTTCGTCTAGCTCCCAATTATCGAGTTCTTGAGAAAAAGCTGTAATACTATCTCTTACTTCTGATAATCGTTTTTGGAAAGCTTCAGACGTACTTCCACCAGGAAATACACTCTCCATATCCCACTTTTGTTTATAGTTCATAAATTTTCTCCCCTTCTAAATTAAAACTATCGTTTCTTTTATCATACAGGAAATCGATGTAGAGAAACATCAATCACTTCAATAATGAAAAAGACTACCTAACTTGCTTGAGCAAGGAAGGTAGTCATCTATTTATTTTTATGAATTATTCTTCATCTTCTGTGTAACCTTCTTCTTGTATCAGCTTTGCTGATTTATCCCTGAGAGTTTTAAATATTAGTACTGTTTATTGTTGTTGAATAAAATCTTCTGTTGTATAAATATCAACATTTAAAAAGTCTAGTGCGCTGATGAATGCATAGTGTGCATCCTCTGCTTTAATAACATGACCCTGATAAGTTAACTCACGTGAAGCACATGCATCTTCAACGACTGATACTTTATAACCTAAGTCCGCTACAGTTCTAGCAGTCGCATCAATACACATGTGTGTCATCATACCAACAATCACAACATGATCTATATTTTGAGCTTGCAACTTATCGTGTAGTTCTGTATTAACGAAACTGTTAGGAAATTGTTTTACAATAAGCGTTTCATTATCTTGAGGCTGTATAACTTCTCTAATTTCTGCACCTTCGGTATCAGGAGCGAAGAAACCCATTGATTCATCAGGTGCAATATGTTGAACATGGTAAATATTTTCACTACGATTTTCTCTAAACCATGTTAATATTTTTTGGCATTCTCTGCTGCATTTTCAGGATTACTTAATGGATATTTACCACCCGGGAAATAATCATTTTGAATGTCGACAATAATTAAAGCTGTGTTCATGTTTATCCATCCTTTACTGAATTTAATGTTCAATATTTAGATTAATTGGAAAGATAATATGGTACTAACTAATGTTCAAGTGTGAATTATTGTAGTTGGTATAGTGTAATTCATTTTGATATAAAAAGACTTCCACAACAGCCTTGTTATGGAAGTCTTTAATTATATTAGGCCAACATACCGCCATCGATCTATTATTCGGGTCAGAGTTCAATCATTTTTCAAACACTGCATCAACCACTTTTTCTGAGGCTCTTCCATCATCCCAGCTACAGAATCGTTCATAAAATTCGTTGTAGCGATCCTCGTATTTCTTACTTACTGCATCAATGTTTTGGATTGCATCCATCACCTTATCATTGTCCATGAGCAATGGACCCGGAAGCTCGGTCTCCATATCGATGTAGAAACCACGTAGCTGTCCTTGATATTTTTCAATATCGTAAGTAAAGAATAAGATTGGACGTCTAAGATTCGCATAATCAAAGAATACAGATGAATAGTCAGTGATGAGAATATCAGACATCAAGTATAGTTCGCTCACGTCACTGTAACTAGAAACATCGTATGCAAAGTCTTCTAAGCCTGTTAAATCCATGTTGGAGGCAACAAGATAATGCATTCTGAGTAGAATGATGTACTCATCTCCAAATTGTTCTTTCATTCTGTGAAGGTCAAGTTTCAGATTGAATTTGTATTTCCCAACTTTGAAGTATTCATCATCACGCCACGTTGGTGCGTACAGAATAATTTTCTTATTAGTTGGTATATGGTTTATTCGTTTCAATCTATTGATCGTATCTTCATCATTATGGTTCGTTAAAATATCATTTCTTGGATAGCCAGTTTTCAGCATGGTGTTATTGAACCAAAACGATCTTCTGAAGATATCAGCAGAATACTGATTAGGCGCAATTAAATAGTCCCATTTATTAGTTTCACGGTTAAAGTTTTTCTTATATCGTACGGCATTAGTACCTGGCATGTGGACATTATCCATATCACCAGCCAGTCTTTTAAGCGGCGTACCATGCCAAGTTTGCAGATATGATTGTTCTGGTCTTTTAATATATTTGTTTGGCATTCTTACATTACTCACGATATATTTGGCTCTAGCAATATAGTAATAATATTTGAGTGTGTTTCGTTTAACAGTCTTAGGATTACCAGGTATCTTGTTCGAGTTATTCATCACCCATACATAATTATAGTTACTCTTGTTTTTAAGCATGTATTCATAAATATATTTGGGACTATCGGAGTAAGATTTCCCTTGGAAACTTTCGAAAACAACGAGCTTATCCCTGGGCTTCATATAATTGAATATACGTTTATAAATTAATTCTTTCCTGCCTTTTCTTGAGGTAATACCATTTTTGATATCTCTAAGAAAATGGTTGAAATTACTAAGTTTTCGGAAGCGACGTTTGTTGTTAGATTTTATAACTTTCACATCATTTTTGAGTATGAAATCCTTGTTTTTCAGTCGATCTGGATCAATTTTATTTATACTTTCTACTAGACCAGAAAAGTAGTAATCGATTGTGGTATCATCTCTGAATTCAGTCACCAAACGTTTTCTATAGAAGTTAAGGAGTTTGTCATCTAGATATTTTCGTCCTTCTTCACTCATATTATCTGATCTCAGCTGATTATAGACGCCAAAGAGATCAGGTGTGAGTTGTTCGAGAGAAGACTGTCTAAGTGTCGGGTTGTTAATTGGGTCATTCCCTCTTCTTCTGAAATAGATTGCTTCCTCGGCGTAAGGGACTATATCAATTTCTTCCATCAATGGAACCATAAAAGTGAGGTCTGAATAAGTTTTAAATTGTTCAGAAAATCTTAGATTCATATTATCGATAAAATTCTTTGAAATCAGATAGTTGATTGCAGATTCTGATCTAAGCAGGTTGTATCTTCTAGTTGAATACATTTTTATTTTATTTGTACCGGGTAGTATAATGACGGAACTTGTGCTGAAATCCGTCGTTTTCATTCTTCCACGAATCATCGGGAATTCTCCGATGCTGTCATGTAGTAGTTGCAACATGTTCTCGGCAATATAATCGTCGCTATCTAGGAAATACAGGTAGGCACCTTTTGCTTGTTCAATTCCGATATTTCGCGTGGCACCGACATAAATATCTGCAGGCGTATTAATAAATCGATACCTGTCATCATTTAAGTACTCATCATTAACGATACTTTTTAATGTCTCTATATCTGAGTGTAAGACGAGCGCCTCGAAATTTGTGTATTCCTGGTTTCTTAGTGACTCTAAAGCTGTATTAATATATTTTTCATTATTTTCTGCTGGAGTGATAACAGAAATTAGGTTATTCATTGTGATTGTTCCTTTCTAATACTTCAAGTAACGTGTCTGTTAGAGAAAACCATAGTTTCTGGTAGATTTCCTTGCTAAATTTTGTTTGAATTGTATTTTTTGCTTCATTACCCATATCTCTTGTTTTTTCAGGGTTCTTTAACATGTGTATCATTTTTTCTGATAAAGCATCTATATCACTTTTGTCTATGAGGAATCCATTTACACCATCTTCAATCATATCAGATGGTCCATATCTTATATTATAACTCACAACTGGCGAGCTATTTGCCATGCTTTCCATGACTGCAAGAGAGAAACCTTCGGCATTGGAGGTTAGGACTGACAAACCACCGCTTTGGTATATTTTTTCAGGATGCTCAGTATAACCTTTAATCAATACATTATCACTGAGATCGAGTGATTTTATCAAGTCTGCATATTCATCTTTTTGATCCCCAGATCCCCAGATTTCTAATTTAGCTTCTGGAACTTCTGTGACCACTTTTTTAAATGCTTGGATGGTATGGTCTATATTTTTAATGCTTGCAAATCTTGATACAATTACGACTTTAGACAAATCTCTTTTAATTTGAGTACTGTCTTGTTTCTCATTAATAAAAATGGATTTTAACCCTTTTGGCTTAGGTGCTTTCGCTTCATAATAATTTGGAATGACATGAACTTTATTCTCAAGTCCAAAACGGTTAACGATATCATGCTTCTGTTTGTCTGTCAGCACAATCAATGCATCGACATTCTTTATATTTTCTATTGCATAGCCATTTCGTTTATTTAACTCAGAATCAGGATTATCTGGATTTTTAAGGTGATTACTGTGCATGCGGAGTGATCTTACTGTGTTTGGATGCTTTAGTTTAACAAGTAATTCATCCGTGCTACGTGTATCTGAGATTGCCATTATTCTTTCATTTGATTCGTTCAATACACTTTTTAGCCAGTGAATTTTATGAGGTATGGTATCTCCAGTTGTCTCACTGATTATATTATTATTTGAGCCTAAATGGATGACCCGGCTGATCTTTCCAGTTGAAGGATCTTTCCAAAAATTCAAGAATGCTTTTCCTGTTTTATCGAAAAACAATTGTTGTCTTACCTTGTTTTCTTCAAAGCTGAAATACTGCACCCTAGTCATATGACCATAGTAGTTGTAATTTTCTCGTTTCACTCTATAGCGATTTTCATTAAAGTAGTCAATGAAATCTAGAGTATCGTCCTTACGTAGAGCGATATATTTTTCATATAGACCATTATTATAAAGTCTATAGGCATTATGATTTTTTCTCTGAGATATGGCATAGTGTTTTTCGTAATCAGATAATTTCACTTTAACTTTACGCATATTGATTTTATCTTTATTTCCGTATAGTGCCTTTTCTTCAAACATATTACGTATGACGACATTATTACTTACTTTGCCCATCTCTTTGAGTTTTTTACAGATGATAGGAAAGCGCGGTTCATAGTTGAAAGTTAGTATCTGGGTATCATAACCAGCATCTGCAAAGGTACTCGCTTGTCTTAAAGATGCATGCGTGAGGCCACCTCTATTAATATCTATGGAGTTTAGCAGAATTATAATCCTAGGTTTCATAAAATCATCCTTATCTGATTCTCGTTCATTAATATACTATATTACTCTGATTATATTATAATCGTAAAATTTAAATGTGTATTTGGGTAAAAATGAGCGCTTCAAACTTACTTATTATTAAAATATGCTTGATAAATGTTAACACATTATACAATGTTTAATACCCTAAAAAGGAAAAGAGCAAGCAATTTCTTAATCAATTAATGATTAGAAACTACTTGCTCTTAAAAATTTTAGAAATATAGCTTAATTTAAGATGATATTACGAATTTTTGTTAGATTTTTTACGTCTAGAAAACAGAAGAATTGAGCCTAGTAATGAAAGTACAAGTGCAAATGTTGGAAGCAATGCATTTTGTGATTCACCAGTGTCTGGTAATTTTTCTTGACTAGTCTTAAATGTCATATCCTTATCGATATTAGGCTGACTGGATACTTTTTCTGTTTTAAACTTCTGTACTTCTAGGTTTGAAGCATCAACTTGTTGATTTACATATTCGAATGTAGAGATATTTTTTGAGTTTGAAGAACTTGACTGTTTTGTTTCTACTGTCTGTTCTATTGAATCTATGTGTTCAATTGATTCTGCAGGCTCAGTCGGCTCCTTTGGATCTGTCGGATCTGTTGGCTCCGTTGGTTCGGTCGGATCCGTCGGATCGGTTGGTTCTGAAGGGTCAGTTGGCTCTACAACTTTAGTACCTACTCGAATAATTTTGTTTACAGGGCTAGAAGTTGAACCAGTTTCGGGATAGTTTTCATCAATATAAGACAATGATTCCTCTGGATCTTCACTTATACTATCATCAGTAACAATCTCTTCAGGACTATCATTTATTTCTTCTGTATTTTGAGGTTCTTCGATATTTACTTCTTGCTCACTGACAGTCTGGTCTATAGACGGTGTTTCCCCAGTGGGTACTTCTTCTGTTTCTGTAATTGAATCTGCTTCATTAACTTCTACATTATTTGTTTCTTGTGTAGTCACTGCTTCTTCTACAGAATCTTGACTTTCAATTTCTTCTGTAGGTATAACTGCTTGTTCGGTTTGAGTAGTGGAATTAGATACGGCATCTTCTGTTGTTTCTTGTTCTTGTGGGGTAACATCTTCAGAAGTAAGGGGTGTAGCATTGTTTTCTTCTATAAAGGTAAGTGCTTCATCAGTTTGATTAGTTGAGGTGAGTTCAGTAGTTTCTAAATTCGTATCTTCCGTAGTTTCAAGTGTGTTATTATCAGCAGTCACTTCATCAGCTTGTACAACAAGTGAACCACTTAGAAAGATTAAAGTACCTATGATTAGGGACCCTACACCAGTTTTAAACTTACGGATTGAGTAACGATTCAGTTTCTTATTTTGTTGGTTGTTTTCCATGTTTCATCTCCAGATTCAATGTATAGGAAATTATTGGTTATATATCCTAATGTATCTATTAAGTATTTTTTGAAGAAACTGTCAATTACAATATTTTCTGATTATAAGAAAAGAAGAATTAGAAGGCTTATATGACAAGGGATTTGACTGAATTTATCAACTTTAAGCATTTAAAAACGTAAAGTTGAAGGAGGCTATTTAATCATTTGTTTGAACTGAGGATAGACGAAACATTCTAGTGAGGACTAAAATATTACTTAGAATTTAGATAAGTAATTGCATTATAAAAATAGTTGTATAACTAAAATAGAGACTACCTCTAAAAAGGTAGCCTCTGTCTTAGTTACGGAAGAAGATCGAACTTACAAACTAGTCTTCCCACCATTTATTTTTCTCTTTGGCATATGTGATAGAAAGCGTTCGTCTCTTTTTTTCTTTCACATTTCTTGATCGTTCTTCAAGCTTAACACGGTCGTTACTTAAAGTTTTAATGAACGATATCATTAGCATTATAAATATGATGATTAAAGGTACACCAGCTACTATAGAAGCTGTTTGTAATAGATTTAATGCATCGTCACCACTAATGAGTAATAGTGAAAATGGTAATAGTGATAAAGCAAATGCCCAGAATAAACGGTTCCAACGATATGGCTCATCTTCTATAGATGTTTGAGTTGCACCAGCGAGAATATATGAACCTGAATCGAATGTTGTTGCTAGATATATAATTGCTGTGATGACAAAGACAGCAATTACTAATTTACTTAAAGGCAATTGGCCTAAGACAGCCATTATCGCACCTGGCCCACCTTCATTACTCAGTACTTCTGTTACAGAAAATGTGCCTGATAATTCTAACCATAAACCGTAGTTACCTAGTATTCCAAAGAATAATACACTTCCTAAGGTACCATAGACGATAGTACCTAAGATCACTTCTTTTAAATTTCTACCTTTGGAAATACGTGCAATGAATAATCCTACGAATGGCGCATATACTAACCACCATGACCAATAAAATACTGTCCATGACTGAGGGAAGTTTTCTTCAGGTATATCTGCACCAACGCCACCAAATGGTTCGAGCCAGGTTGCCATTCTAAAGAAATCAGTAATCATTAATCCGAGGCTAGATAGCGTTGTTTCCATTATGAAAACAGTTGGCCCTAAAATGAATACAAACAATAATAAGCCAAATGTTAACCAGATATTAATATCACTTAAAATCTTAATTCCGTATTTAAGTCCTGAATACGAACTAACTGCAAAAATTAATGTAGCGACTACTAATACACCAATGCGAATTGCCACGGTATCTCCGTCGATATTAAAAATCGAACCGATACCAACTGCAATCATTGGCGTCCCTAAACCGAGTGTTGTACCAGCTCCGCCGAGCAAACCAAAAATAAATAATACGTCTATTATTTTACCGACCCAATTATCTGCATGCTTACCGAGTATAGGTCGACAAGCGTGACTTATTTTAATTATAGGTACTTTTTTAACATATAAAGAGTAAGCGATTGGCAAGGCTGGTAGTACATATATTGCCCATGCAATAGGACCCCAGTGGAACATACCATATGTAGCAGCATAGTTGACAGCTTCTTCACTTCTTGGTTCTAAGTGAAACGGTGGTGCATCGTAGTAGTATGCCCATTCAATCACACCCCAATATAAAATACTTGAACCAATACCAGCACAGAATAGCATTGCTGCCCAGCTAAGCGTATTAAACTCTGGCTTTTCTGATGCTTCTCCTAAAGTCACATGACCATACTTACCAAATGCGATGTAAAGTACAAAAAGTAAAACTGCAAGACCAATGCCTAGGTACACAGTTCCTAATTGACCAGTCACAATCTCATTTAAAGACAGAATAACCTGTTCACTGACTTCTGGGAAATAGATTAAAGGGATTACTACAGCAAATAAAACAATAACAGCCAATATAAAAGTTCCCAATCCATTGTTTTAAAATGTTTCATAAAAAACCTCCATTATTTAATCGATTACCTAATTGTAAGTCGTTTTAAGACTAACAAAGTAACTAGCTTTTTCAAATTGACCGAAGAAGATTAGTTTCAATTATAGACATTATAGATTT
Organism: Jeotgalicoccus marinus DSM 19772; assembly: GCF_000425825.1. GTDB lineage: Bacteria > Bacillota > Bacilli > Staphylococcales > Salinicoccaceae > Jeotgalicoccus > Jeotgalicoccus marinus. The sequence goes on along the minus strand of NZ_AUEE01000003.1, from coordinate 245,212 downwards.
TATTTTCTTATCAAAATTTCGTTTAGTTGAGTGTGAAAGTGGTTAAAATTTTTTAAAATTGTATTCTTAAGGAGTTCATAAGAGAAGTCTTTACGAGTGTATTTTATGAGTATGATATGTTTTAAAATATGATATTCTACAATTCTGATAAAAGAGTGCTATTATTTAATGACGAGATACTTACTATTTACAAGGCATTATAAAACTCTATTACATTACTTTCTGGATCAAGTATATGGAAGCATCTTATTCCCCATATATCACGATTTGTCGGTTCTGTAATTACATTTGTTTTAGATTTAAAATCTTCATAGGTTTGGTCAACATCATCTACTTCAACTACGATAACTTGTTTATGGTTTTTATATTCAGTTTCATCGTTGAAGTTCAGGGCTTTTATCATATGTTCTTTTATAAATAGGGATAAATAAACTTCTCCCAATTTAAAGTCAGCATAGTTAGAGTTTTCATTACCAAAAACACATTCTAATCTCAAAGTTTCATTATAGGAATTAAACATGCTTTGATAGTGATCAGTTAATAACCTAACATTTGTTATTTTCATGTTAAACCACTTTCCTTTTAGAATTTCTTCTTTTTTAATACCAATCTTTATAACTTGTTAATCTCTATATTTTTAGTTCTGAACCTTTATTTACTTAATAGCAAACAGAAAGCTTTATACCCCCCTACAGTATATGGTATAATTCACTTAATGAAGTAATTACAAAGAGGTGAAATTTTTGGAACATAATGAAAAACATTACGAACATGGTGACAAAAATCATCACCAACATGACGAACATACACAACACAACCATGATAATCATACTGGTCACACTCATCATCATGGAAATTTTAAGGTGAAATTTCTTGTTTCACTGATTTTTGCGATTCCAATTATTTTATTTTCCCCAATGATGGGAATTGACTTGCCGTTTCAATTTACCTTTCCAGGATCTGATTGGATTGTCTTAGTACTAGCGACAGTTTTATTCCTCTATGGTGGACAACCATTTTTAGCGGGTGCGAAGAGTGAAGTAACTAGTAAGAAACCAGGTATGATGACGCTCGTTACTCTCGGTATTTCTGTTGCATATTTTTATAGTTTATATGCTTTCTATATGAATCATTTTACTGATGCAACATCTCATACAATGGACTTTTTCTGGGAACTAGCAACACTGATTTTAATAATGTTACTTGGACATTGGATTGAAATGAATGCAGTTGGAAGTGCTGGAGATGCACTTAAAAAAATGGCTGAGCTCTTGCCTAATACTGCAATTAAGGTAGTAGAAAATGATGAACGACAAGAAATAAACATATCAGATATTATGATTGATGATGTTGTTGAAGTTAAGGCAGGAGAAAGTATTCCAACAGATGGTTTGATTGTTAAAGGGCAGACCTCGGTTGATGAGTCTCTAGTAACTGGTGAGTCTAAAAAAGTTCAAAAAGAATTAAATGACAGTGTAATCGGAGGTTCGGTAAACGGCTCTGGTACCATTCAAGTTAAGGTAACAGCGACTGGCGAAGATGGATATTTATCACAAGTTATGGGACTTGTAGATCAAGCCCAAAATGATAAATCTAGTGCGGAACTTCTATCTGACAAGGTAGCAGGCTATTTGTTCTATTTTGCGGTTAGTGTTGGTTTGCTTGCTTTTATTATCTGGCTTCTAATCAATAATGATGTCGATTTTGCACTTGAGAGACTTGTTACTGTACTGGTCATCGCTTGTCCACATGCCCTTGGATTAGCAATCCCATTAGTCACGGCGCGCTCTACATCTCTTGGTGCACAAAATGGTTTAATTCTAAAAAATAGAGAGGCTGTGGAAACAGCGGGAGATATTCATTATGTCATGATGGATAAAACCGGTACTTTAACTGAAGGTGTATTCTCAGTAAATTACTATGAAAGTTACGTAGATGAATTAAATGATGAAGACGTACTAAGTAAGTTTGCATCATTAGAAAGTCAGTCTAATCATCCACTAGCAAAAGGGATTGTGGATTTTGCTAAAGAAAAAGATACCTCATATTCTACTCCTCAGGATATAAATAATATCCCAGGGGTTGGTTTAGAAGGTATGATTGATGATCAACATTATAAAATAACGAGTGCCTCTTACCTTGATAACAATCAGATTGACTATAATAAATCACAGTTTACAGAGCTGGCACAACAAGGCAACTCAATTAGTTACTTAGTCCAAGATCAACATTTAATCGGCATTATTGCTCAGGGTGATCAAATTAAAGAAAGCTCTAAACAAATGGTTGCTGATTTAAAATCAAGAAATATTACACCGGTTATGCTTACAGGTGATAATAAAGAAGTAGCTGTAGCAGTTGCTAGAGAATTAGATATTAACGACGTTCATTCAGAGTTAATGCCTGAAGATAAAGAACGTATTATCCAAGACTATCAAGCGCGAGGTAGTAAAGTCATGATGGTGGGAGATGGTATAAATGATGCACCAAGCTTAATTAGAGCAGATATCGGCATGGCAATTGGTGCGGGTACTGATGTTGCAGTGGAATCAGGCGATGTGATACTCGTTAAAAGTAACCCATCTGATATTATTCATTTCCTATCTCTTTCTAAAAATACGATGAGAAAGATGGTACAGAACTTATGGTGGGGAGCGGGATATAATATCATAGCGGTACCACTCGCTGCAGGGATCTTAGCATTTATGGGTCTCATTCTGTCTCCTGCTGTAGGTGCAATTTTGATGTCTCTGAGTACAATTATTGTGGCTATAAATGCATTTACTTTAAAATTAGAATAGATGAAATAAGCCCCACTTAAGTTAAGAAATCCAACTTAAGTGGGGCTTATTATCGGGAGGCTAAAGTTATTGTTCGCTAAAGAATGTGTAGAGTGCAGATAGTTCATCATTACTAACTTGATCTTCACTGAAGGCAGGCATCTGTCCTTGACCATTCCTTACAATTTCTTCGAAATCATCTTGACTTAAGCTCGTTCCTGCAAGTGCTGGACCCATATTACCTGAGAAATCTTCACCATGACAAGATGCACAGTTATCTCTCGCAATGCCTTCAGCGTCAACGTCACCACTCGATGCACTGCTATCTTCTTCTGTTGAAGCATCTTCTGTACTTTCTTCATCTGCACCGCCACATGCTCCGAGTACAAGCACCATAGACAGACCACCAGCCATCAACAATCTTTTGAAATTCATAAACTGACCCCCTAATATTTTTAAAGATACTATATATTTAATATACCCAACTTTTATAAAAATAGGTCAATTTATGTTTTTAATATAGAATGTTTGACTTTCATTTTAGGTGTAAACACAATGGTTACATGAGGTGGTTGAAATGAAAATTAGCAGTCGTTTCACAGTTGGTGTTCATATACTGACTTTAATTAAGATTGAACGAGAATATACATTGTCTTCAACTCAGATTGCAGAGAGTGTAAACACTAACCCTGTAGTTATTAGAAGATTAATGGGTAAACTAAAAGAAGCGGGTTTAATAGAAGTTTCACGTGGAAATACAGGTGCTAAACTTTTAAAATCATTAGATGAAATCACATTGTTTGATGTGTACAAAGCTGTAGAAGTAGTAGAAAGTGGACATCTTTTTCAAATTCATGAAGATACCAACCCTAAATGTACAGTAGGTGCTAATATTCAAATGGTCTTGGAAGTAATTTTAGAAAGTGCTCAAGGAGCAATGGAAGCAGTACTAAAGGATGTAACTTTAGACAATATTGTTAATAAGATTCTAGTGAATAACGGATAAACTTATCCGTCTTTCTATATTGTAACTGTAATTGTTACAGTTACAATTATTGAACGTTATTTAATTCATTCAACCCACTCTACTATCTAAATTTAAAAACTTAGGAGGAAAATTTATGAAAATTGGAATCATCGGTGCAAGTGGAAAAGTAGGTAGTCTAGTATTAGAAGAAGCACTTGAAAGAGGACATGATGTAACTGCAATCGTTAGAAATGCTTCAAAAATAATAAATGACAATGTGGAAGTTGTAGAGAAAGAAATATTTGATATTACTTCAGAAGATTTACAGAACCTAGATGTTGTTGTTAACGCATTTGGTGCCCCACTTGGTGAAGAAGAAGCACACGTTACATCAGGTCGAGCATTGATTGAAGCACTAAAAGGAACAGATACTAGAGCGATTATCGTTGGAGGTGCAGGTAGTTTATACGTAGACGATGCACAAACAACTAAAGTGATAGATACTCCAGATTTCCCGGAAATTTTTGTTCCAACTGCGAGCGGACAAGGTAGAAACTTAGAAGACTTACAGAATTCAGAAGGTATCACTTGGACATTCTTAAGTCCATCAGTTGATTTTAATGCAGAAGGTCCTAAAACAGGTAAATATGAAACAGGTAAAGATAACCTAATGGTTAACTCTAAAGGAAATAGTTACATTAGTTATGCGGACTATGCTTCTGCACTTGTGGATGAAAATGAAGAACATAAACATATAAATGAGCGTTTTACAGTAGTTGGAGAAGAAGAATAAGAAAAAAGTTAAAAGGCATAACAGAATTAAATCTGTTATGCCTTTTTGTATATAACATCACTAATCAGCCTGCATACCACCATCAACATTGTACATTGAGCCTGTAACAAATGATGCTGCATCAGATCCAAGAAAGTATGCAACTTTTGCTACCTCTTCAGGTGTACCAAAACGGCCAAATGGAATGCCTTGTTTAAGTGCTTCACCTGATTTTTCAGGTTCTCCTGGTGATAAGTTATTTTGAATATCTGCTAGCATATCTGTATCAATAGCAGCAGGTGCAATCGCATTGACTCTTATGTTATGCTCTGCTGCCTCTAATGCTGCAGTTTTAGTTAAACCTGCTACGGCATGTTTGGATGCGATATAGCCTGGCATGCCTGCAGAACCAATGTATGCCGCATTAGAAGCGGTATTAACAATGCTGCCATATCCTTGGTTCTCCATTTGTGGAATCACATGTTTTAAGCCGAGAAAAACACCAGTAGTGTTAATTGACATAATCGTATCAAACTCGCTCTTATCTAATTCTTTAATCGGCTTAAATGGACCATTAATTCCTGCATTATTATAGAAAATATCGATACGATCAAACTTTTCAATTGTTCGTGCGACATATTTTTTTACGCTGTCTTCATCTGTGACATCACCAACTATAAGTTCGATATTGTCACCACCGAGGTTATCCTTAGCCGCATTCAATGCTTCTTTTTTTAAATCTACTAGGACGACTGTATTACCGTTGTCTAAATGTTCTTTCGCAATAGCTTGACCAATTCCGCCGGCGCCACCTGTAATGAGCACAATCTTATCTGTCATTATTGCAATTCTCCTTTTTCATTTAGTAATTCAAGTATAGAAATAATTAGAAAGAATAATCAAAATATTAGCTTATTATTTTGGGTATAATAAATTGAAGTGTTCTAAGATACTCATTTTAAGGAGGACGATTATGAAGTATATCGCTCTGTTAAGAGGTGTCATGCCGACAGGTAAGAATAAGGTAATGATGGCAGATTTAAATGAAGTTGTTTCTAAAGCGGGTTACGATAACGTAACAACCTACATTCAAAGTGGCAATATCATTTTTGATTCTGATAAATCAGCAGAAGAAATTAGCAGTGATATTCATGAGACGATTAAGAATGATCTCGGGCCGGAATTACCTGTTATTGTGAAAACTGTTGATCAGCTTCAAATGATTGCAGATCACAATCCCTATAAAGAAGAAAAATATAGAAATAGCGTTGTTTATATCGCTACAAGTATGTCTCAAATAGATACTGAGAAACAAGGAGAAATACAGGCTCTGTCAAAGGAGGGAGAATATATCACTTTTACTGAAGAGGCGATATATTATTATTTGTCTAACGGTATGCATAATGCCAAGATTAATAACAATTTCTTAGAAAAGAAATTGGGAATTACACTAACTACACGGAATCAAAACACGATTGAGAAAATTATTGGAAGGGTAAAGACTAACTAATCAATGATGTAAAGTTGTAGATTAGAAATCTTACAGGAGTGATACTGTATGTTGGCATATGTATGGGCAGAGGATCAAAACAGACTTATTGGCAGTGGTGACAAGTTACCATGGAGATTACCTAATGACGTAAAGTTCTTTAAAGATATCACCATGCGTGGTGATGTTGTAACGGGGCGTAAAACGTATGAAACAATACCAAATAGACCTTTAAAAGATCGGAGAAATATTGTCCTCACCTCGGATGAAAACTATGTGGCTGAAGGTGCGATTATCGTTCATTCTAAGGAAGAGATATTAGAAATTGATAAACAGGAAGCACGTGATTTGTATATCATTGGTGGCGCTAAATTGTTCGAACTATTTGAAGATGAGGTGGATGAACTCTTCAGAACAGTGATACACGATACTTTTGAAGGTGATGTATATTTTCCAGAGTCATTTGATTACTCTAAATTCGAATTGGTTTGGAAAGAAGAAGGCATAGTAGATGAAAGAAACAAACATGAACATACCTTTGAGCAATGGCGTAGGAAAAAATGAAAAGTAATCCGTATGTTCTTTAAATAGTTAACATACGGATTTTATTTATTGATATATTAATTATCTTCACGTGCATTTCGCCAATAGCGATAAGACACCCAAGTTGATATCAGTACTAATACCCAAGCCCCTACTAATATGATGCCATTGAATAGTGATTGGTTGGCAGCGAAGGCACCGAGGGCAACCAAGGAGATTTGTCCTGGTATAGATGCAACAAAAGTTGCTGCTACAAATGCATACTGATTAACCCCAAGTGCACCTGCCCCATAGTTAACAGGCCAGTATGGTAGGCCTGGCATCAATCTTGCCGTACACATCGCTAAGAAGCCTGCGTTACTCAAGTATTTTTTAACAGTTGTCCCATGCCGACCCAAGAGTTTAAACGTGAGATCTTGTCCTGTAAGTCGGGCTAACCAGTAGCCAAGCCATGATCCAATCATCACACCTGTGAAGGAGAATAAACTACCTGCAATGACACCGTATAATGAGCCTGCAACAAGCGCTGGTATTGTTACGGGAATTGGTGTGATCGCAATGAGTGCTGTTATCCCTATAAAGACTAACCAACCAGCCCATCCATATCCTTGAATCATATCTCTTAATACGGCAGGTTCAGGCACATTGACATTAAAACTCAACCAAATTAATAGGCCGATTACACCTACTGTTGCTAATAAAGAGATGGTAGATCTTAAAGAAAACCCATCTGATTGTTCTTCTGGATTCATGAAATTTTCCTCCTTTCACAGGTATAAAGTAGTAATTATTATTAAGAATCTATTTTTATCTAACATTATATACTTCTGAAGTGACATTATAGTCACAGTTATTGTAAAGCATGTCGACATAAGTTACGATACATCTTGTTAAAAATTAAGAAACGAGATGAAAAAATGAATACTTTAAACAAGAGGATTGATGCTTTAGATTATTTACGTGGATTTGCCTTGTTAGGTATTATCCTAGTCAATGTTGGCGCAATCATCAGTGTACAGAGCCCGCATACTGAACTTGATATTCTATATAGAAAACTTTTAGATTTTTTTGTAGAAAGTAAGTTCTTTACCATCTTTTCGACATTGTTTGGTATAGGCTTTTATATTTTTATAAATAATGCAAAAAAGAAGTCTCAAAATATTTACATGTTGTACTTAAGAAGAATCGTTGTACTTGCAGTATTTGGTCTATTACACATGCAACTTCAGCCGGGTGAAGCGTTGCTTAGCTATGCGATTTTCGGATTAATATTACTCCTGTTCTCATTTTTGAAAAAGGAATTGAATGTAATCCTTGGCCTGATACTGTTAGTTGCTTGCCTGTACTTTGACGTGAAAATTCTGGCTGCACTTGCTTACTTTATACTAGGTTATGCATTTGCACAATATGGTTTAATCTATACATTTACAAAAGCGAAAAGAAAATGGCAGATTGTTGGTATCCTTTCTGGTTTAGCTAGTGTGGCAGCAGTCCTAATTATGCAATCATACTACGTTTTACCTCATATTGACTTAGTTGAACAAACAAGTCGAACATTTGAAGAGTACCCAGATCAAGTGAACTCATATAATCATATCGTATTTATGCTATCACCAGTGCTGACAATCTTTTATGCAACATTAGTGATCAGCTTATTAAACACTAATCTCGGAATGAAATTACTTTCGCCCCTAAAATATTACGGACGAATGGCATTAACAAACTACTTCGGTCAAACAGTTCTAATTTGGCTAGCATGTACAATATTTTTTGAAGGACCAACTCGCCTTATTTACACACTATTCCTTTGCATAGGCATATATGTCATCCAGTTAATCTTTACCTACTACTGGTCGAAAGTCTTTAAGTATGGGCCTTTAGAGTACATTTGGAGATGCCTAACTTACTTGAAAATTATGCCGATAAAATAAGAAAGAGCAGTCAAAGACTGCTCTTTCTTTATTTGTCATCGGGTGTGACGGACTGATACAGGACTGCTGTATCAGTCAGCATCCGTCCCTAATTTATTATTATTGTGCTGTAAAGCCACCGTCGACAGTTAGGGTGTTCGCTGTCATAAATGATGAATCGTCTGATGCTAAGAATAAAGCAGCTTTAGCCATCTCTTCTGATGTACCTAATCGTCCGATAGGTGTGACATCTGATAGTGATTGCTTCATTTCTTCATGAATAATTGGTGTATCAATGAAGCCTGGGCATAAGGCGTTTACTCTAATATTTTCAGCGGCATACTCAACACCGAGAGAACGCGTTAAATTAATTACGCCACCTTTTGCAGCATTGTAAGCAGCACTACCGGCTGCACCAATCCAACCATACATAGAAGCTGTATTGATAATATTTCCGCTACCTTGTTTTCTGAATAAGTCGATTGCAAATTTCGAGAATAAGAATACTGCATCTAGGTCAACATTAACTGTCTTTCTATACTCATCATAAGATACTTCGTGTGTTGGTTTAGTTGCACCTATTCCAGCGTTGTTAAATAATATATCTACTCGACCAAATTTTTCAATTGTCGTATCAAATACCTTCTTAGCATCTGCTTCACTCGTTACGTCCGCTTGTACGAAAACTGTATCTCAACCGATTTCTTTTGCAACTGTTTGTCCTTTATTTTCATCAAGATCTACGAGCACGAGTTTAGCGCCTTCTTGGTTAAATAACTCTACAGTCTTAATATATGATTTTATTCACATTATACAAAATATTTTCTAGAATACTAAGATTGCCCACTTTATATTCTGGGTACATGAAAGTATACACCGAAGGGAGTTTTTATTCATGGAAATTAAGAATGTACAATTAGAAGCAATCCCTGATTTCGAGCATCAGCTTGGACTGGAAGACGTAAAATATTTAACACTATGTACTGAAGAAGGTATCTTTGCCCACTTAAAAGGGGTAGCGACAGAAAATGAAGATGAAATTGAAGTATCTTTTGGTTTTATAAATGAATTCAACGAAAGTATTGCTAAACAATTATATGAGAAGTTTATAGAACAAAATATTTCCGAGGAAATAGTGTTTGATCCAGCTAGTGAAGCTGAAGAAGCATTTGTTGAATCATTATAAAAATAAGCCGTACGTTGTAAGTCAACGTACGGTGTTTTTGATTGTTGGTATAACTAGAAACATAAGGATTATAAGCAACAAAAAACACCCCGCTCTCACGAGGTGCTCTGAATTAAGCTAGATACATAGCTCTAAATTTATCGTTCGACATCTTGCATTTATCATCTTTAAAAACTCGGTGACGATTTTTCGCAATCCATCTATAAAGCTTATCTCTTAAACTTTTCGGAACGATATGGGTAATGCTCACAATTTTGAATAATGGATGAAGTGCTGTCGTAAGTTGAATAACGGCATCGGAATAGTAGTACAATTGGTTATTATCTATAAATATTAGGCTGTCGACATTAGGATTTAAGTCCACATTCTCTATAGTCCACTGGCTATTGAAATCCGTAATATACAAGTTTTTATCTTTATTGATAAAAACAACGAACTGGATTAACCGACTGCACATGTTGCAGTCACCATCATAGATTAAGATTTTCATATAACCACCTTAAAGGTTCAAAATTCTCTTTACTTCATTCTAACAAATTAGTTCTAGACAGCAGACTAACTTGTTTTTACCTTACTTATAAAAGTCTTCTTTTAAACGTTTAATTATCATGAATTTCGCCACATCTCCACCATCGGCGGCAGCATTGATTAATGGTCTTGCAAAGTTAGCTTTAGTCTCCCCACTAACAAATAGCTCAGAAACGGAAGTTTCACCAAATTGATCTGTTATGATTTGCCCTTTTTCATCACGGTCTACATCTAGATTCTTAAGGGATTCATAATCTGTATCCCATTTCATGGAAGCAATCATGCCACCAATTTCTTCGCTTGTATTGTCTTCAAAGATTAAGCTTTCGACTTGATTATCTTGACCAGTCATCTCTGTAATCACAGCGTCTTTATAGGCATAACCTTTTGAGTCAAACAGCGCTTTAAGTTCTTCGGTCAACACATCATTTCCATTGGTACAGATTAATAGATCATCACTCCAATTAGATAGAAGCATGACAATATGGTCAATTGACATTTCATCCACCATTATAGCGATACGGCGATGTTTCATTTCATAGCCATCACACCATGGGCAGTAGAATACTGATTTACCATAAAACTGTTCGAAGTTTTTAATGTCCGGGTAAAATTCTCTTATTCCAGTTGCCAGAAGCACTTGTTTACTTTCGTAGCTTGTTTTTTCTGTCGTCACTTTAAAAACTCCATCTTCTTTGACGATATTCACTACACGATCTTCAACTGTTTCAACATCTTCGTATTTTACTACATCTGCTTTGGCACTTTGTCTAAACTCATCTGGTGATACGCCATCTTGTGTTAAGTAGCCATGTGATTCTGTCGTTACCTTGTTTCAAGGTTGGTTATTGTCTATGACTAAGGCTGCTGTCAAACCTCGTCCAAAATTTAATGCTGCACTTAAACCTGCTGGGCCACCGCCAACTATAATTACATCGTACATATTATTCCACCTTTATATATATTATAGAGTTTTTATATCCATTATAACTCGATTAAAAAAACGAACTGAAGAATCAAATCGTTTTTTTAAACTAAAGAAGCGATGCTTTTACTTTTTAATGATTGAATCATATCATTTTCAACACTCATCATTAAACGATTAATCTTACATTCATCACCATGATTAAAGCTGTCCTCTAAAAGAGAGGGGTGTCCATCAATTGCATGGATAATATCGTAGACTGAAATATCCTGCCAATCCTCTGGTAGAGAATAGCCACCTTTAGCCCCACTACTCGCTATGATATATCTTTGTTTAACTAATCGAGCGAGTATTTTTGAAAGGTATGTTGTCGATACTTTCAGTTTCTTAGATAGGTCTGCAACTGGGAATTTTTCATTCTTATCTTGTTGGCTAGCTAAAAAAGCCATAACATGTAATGCATAATCTGTTCCTCTAGAAAACTTCAAAGCCTTACGCTCCTTTATGGATATTATGAGTCTATAATAACGGTATAAGTTTAATGTTGCAAGGAAAAGATTTAAACTTGTTCATATTGAGTTCATATACGACCAGTACTATGTAGGTATTACTAAAAAAGAAAAAGGAGCATTTTTATGAAAAGTCCGGTTAAAATTCTCTTGGTTGCAGCAGGCTTATTCGGCTTAATTGGTTCAGTCATGGGTGCACATATGGCGGGATCTGGTTCATATGCACTTCGACCAATTCACGCCCATATTCTCGTTGTAGGTTGGTTAAGTCTATTTTCTTGGTCAGTCTTTTACCAGGTATTTAATGTGAAATACAATGGTCTTGCAAAATTCCACGTTTGGACTGCAATTATTGGAACGACAGGTCTAGTATTAGGTATGTTTGTTAACAATGTTGCTTCTCTCGGCTTACCAGAAGTCTTTTCATTGATTCTCTATATTGGTGGCGGCGTTACATTGTTACTCAGCTTTATTACATTTTTTGTACAGACACTCTTATATCAGTCTAAATAATAAAATACCGCCATCAGGCGGTATTTTTTATATCGCTCTATAACGTCTAAACGAAATATAACGGTTAATGACATACTGGACTAGTGTTGCAAACATTGTCGCGAATATTTTTACTAATATCGCATTCCATCCTAGGGTCTGATGGAAGAGAAAGACGAGTAGAGAGACAATAACAAAGCCTATGATCCCAGCACTTAAGAAAGAGATATAGCGTTTGAAAAATTTGCTGGAAGCCTTGAAATTAAAATAGTAGTTGATTAGGAAATTTGTCGTGACCCCGACAAACGTACTAATCAGATTTACAAGCTGAACATGAATATCTGTAAAAGTATACAGGATGTAAAACAGCCCTAAATCCAGCACACCTCCAACACATGCAATTAAAATATATTTAAAAAATTCTACTCTCTTCATCAACGACACCTACCTATATTTCGTTGAAGTATAGCATAATGAAGGCCAATTTTCTAAGGGATTGAAGTTATAAGTGGAATACTTGTCGTTATGATAGGATTACAATGTATATTAAAATGGTATCTATTAAAGGAATTGAAGGGATGAAGTATGGTGCGAGTTGTTGTAACGGGCATGGGTGCCGTAACCCCGATTGGTAATAACGTAAACGATATTTGGCAAAGTATTAAAGATAATAGGCATGGTATTGGACGTGCGACAAAAGTGAATCCAGAAGATTACAAAACGACACTTGCTGCAGAAGTTAAAAACTTTGATCCAGAGCATGTGATCAGCAGAAAAGACGCGAAAAGAATGGATTTATTTGCGCAATATGCTGTGGTAGCGGCTAATGAAGCGATTGATATGAGTGGTTTTACAGTTACTGAAGGGAATGCTTACGATGTAGGTGTCATCGTTGGTACCGGATCAGGGGGTTATCTCGCTATGGAGGATAATGTGAGAAAACTACACGATAAAGGTCCGAACAAAGTAGAGGCACTCTTTCATATCAAAACACCAGTCAATATGGCAGCTGCAAGTATTGCCATGCATCTCGGAATAAAAGGAGACTCAATGGCAGTATCATCAGCATGTGCGAGTGGCACTCACTCTATCGGTGAGGCATTTCTTAAAATCAAATCTGAACAGCTGACCGCTTGTCTTGCAGGCGGTGCGGAAGCGACGTTAAATGATTCTTCTTATAGTGGTTTCTCAGTCTTAAAAGCGATGTCGACAGAGTCGGATCCAGACCGAGCATCTCGCCCATTTGACAAAGAACGTGACGGTTTTGTTCCTGGTGAAGGTGCGGGGATTTTAATGTTGGAATCTCTAGAATCAGCCGAGGCGCGTGGAGCTAAAATCTATGCTGAGATTGTTGGTTATGGTGCGACAACGGATGCATACCATGTAACAGCACCTCGACCAGACGGGCATGCTACTGGTACAGCAATGAAAAAAGCAATCAAGATGGCAAATATCTCAGCTGCTGATATTTCATATATTAACGCCCATGGTACGAGCACACCAGCCAATGATTTAAGTGAAACGAAAGCTATAAAGTTTGCGCTTGGAGAAGCAGCTTATAATGTAGCTATATCTAGTACAAAGAGCTACGTGGGGCATATGTACGGTGCTTCTGGTGGTGCTGAAGCGGTAGTGACAGTTCAATCATTGATGCATGATTTTATACACCCTACACTAAACTTAAGGAACCATGACCCAGAATGTGATTTGGATTATGTACCATTAACTGGTCGTACTCAAATGATTCAATATGCACTCTCAAATTCCATGGGATTTGGTGGACATAATGGTTCTCTATTGTTCAAAAATTGGAATGATTAGAAAGAGATATTTTCTAGGAGGAATTGCGAATGAAGATAGCAGTACTTTGCGATAGCTCAGCTTATTTACCTCAGTCGCTCCGAGAGCGAGAAGATGTGTTCCAAGTTGACTTTACCTTAGCGCTCCCAAATGGTGAGGTAATTACAGAATCAACTGATGAAGTCCATTTAAATGCATTCTTTAAAACATGGATGCAGGATACAAAAAATCAACCTAAGACCTCTCAACCAGCGGTTCAAGACTATCATAGAGAATTTAGACAAATTATCGGAAAAGGTTATACCACTGTCATTGGAATATTTTTAAGTTCTAAAGTAAGCGGGACTTTTCAAACTGCCGAGGCAATTAGTGAAGAATATAGAAACCAGTTAACGATTCATAACATTGACTCTCTGGGGCTGTCAGTTAATATGGAACAGTTAATTATTCAACTCACAAAAATGATTGATGAGGATAAGCCCTATGACACGATTAAAGAAGCGCTCACATGGTTAATGACCTCGAGTTGTTTTTTTGCTGGACTTGAGAAAAGTGATCACTTTATAAAAGGCGGACGAGGAAAGTCTTTAAAACCTGTTGCAGAGAAATCCTTAAAAACCTTCCCAGTATTAGAATATGTACAGGATGATACACCTTTGTTAAGAGAAACATATCGGACTACAAAACAACGAAATAAGGGATTGGCTGAACTTGCTTTAGCTTACAGTAAAGAGTTTCCTAATCACCAAATACAAATCAGTATTGGACATACACTTTCAGAGCACAAGGCGCTCAAATTAAAAGCAGCAATTCAGTCAGTATTACCTGAACAAGTCATTCAAACTAGACTGATTGGTACAGCCTTTTGTTCTCACCTCGGTCAAGGTGCCCTATCACTCGGTTTCATGCCAGTTTTTAAAGAGGTGGACTAGATGATAAAGATTGCAGTTGATACAGTAGGCGGAGATTTTGGAGTCAATACAACAGTCTATGGTGCTTGCCTAGCTATGGAAGAACAAAAAGACCTCAGCTGTCTATTTTTTGGTTCACCTCGTGAAATCAAGGCAGCTCTCCCTGAATTTTCGGACATGAACCGTGTAAAAATTATCGAGTCGAATAATGAGATTACAGATGATGATCATGCATTAAAAGCAGTCAGAAGAAAGCAGAACTCTGCTTTAGTTCGAGGTATAAAGGCCGTCAGTGAAGGACAGGCAGATAGCTTTATATCTGCAGGATCTAGCGGTGCAATCTATCTTGCCAGTATGTTTTATATTGGAACTATTGAAGGTATAGAACGTCCGGCAGCAGTCTCTATATTACCAACGGTCTCTAAAGAATCACCATACTATCTTTTGATTGATGCTGGTGCGAATATTGCGAGTAAACCGAAGTATTTAAGTGATTATGGTAAATTTGGTAGTGCGATTGCTAAACAATTACTTGGCGTGACAGAACCAAGAGTGGGACTTTTAAATATTGGTACCGAACCATCTAAGGGTGATGATTTTAGGAAGGCCGCCTATGCTAATCTAGAAAATGAGCAGACTATCAATTTCATAGGAAATGTAGAACCGACAGATATTTTAAAAGGTACGAATGAAATTGTACTGACAGACGGCTTTACTGGTAACATTCTGCTGAAATCCGTAGAAGGCACTAGCCAAATATTATTGAATGATTTATTGGCAGTTATAACTACAGAAGAATCGTTGGATAAGAAGACATTAGCCGTGGTCGAACGTGCTATTCAACAGAGGGTTAATAGATTCACCAATGAAGATATCGGTGGTGGTTTTATCTTGGGAATTAAGGCGCCAATTGTAATCACACACGGCTCAGCTGATGAGAAAATGTTTAAAAACAGTGTATTAACTGCAGCACGTTTAGCAGTGAACAATGCGTTTAAAGATTATTGATGGTACTATGGAACTAACCAAACAATGTGGGGAGGCTGTATTCTTGGATAATGAAGAGAAAAAGGACCCTCAGAATGAACATGAGAGCGGCTTGAACATGCAGTGGTTTGCGATAGGAATTGCTTTTGGGCCTGTGATTGGGATGTTTATAGGTATATTTATTGATAATCTTGCCTTAGGAGTTGCCTTGGGTATGCCCGCTGGTATCTTATTAGGCGTTATTATGGGAGCGATTGACCCCAAAGGTGAAAAAAATAAGAATAATAGTAAATGAATAATGATATGCTCCCCCCTAAGTAGACACTTAAAAAAGTAAAAACTTAAGGGGGAGCTTTTTTTGAAATCAAATATAGTGCACACAACTAGTGAATTATTATATTACATTAATTTTTTCTTACTTGTCTTGTTTGTAATCCATCTAATGAGTAAGGCTAAGGTAATAAATAGACCGATATAACCAAACAGTGGATAGACAGTATTTACTAAGTCAGCAAAGCCTACAAAGCTAAATAGATAGCCTAATATTAGTAAAATGAATAGTAAGAGTCTATATGGTTTACTATTTGGAGCAGTAAAGCGATTTAGTAGTGGATATAACATACCCACACAGCTGTTAAAAATGACGGCAACCATTACGGTAGCCATTGTATACATTAATACGGGATGGATTTGTTCTGCCATGAGTAGAGTCGGTAATTCAACCGTATTTGCTTCTTGGATATTACTTAAAATACCTGCCACCATTATTAATAGTAATACTGAGAAGATAACTCCGCCGTATAAAGCACCACGTCGAGCAATTTTATGTCTGTCTGCTTCTGCACCGACGATAGTTAAGAATGAAAAACTGTTACCGATAATTAAACCACCATATGTGATAGCGTCCCACCACCAAGATCTTGTAGGTGTGGTAAAAATATCAGTGTGTTGGTTTACCTCACTGAATGGTACGCTCGGATTTAAAATATTATAACCTGCAATAACTAATACTGTTATTACGAGTAAAGGCGTGACTGCGCCTAATATAGAAAGTATGCTGTCGAATTTAACTTGTAATACGACAAATAAGAGTAACACAATAATAAGTGATCCGAGCCAGGTTGGTACACCAAAGCCATCATAAAAGGCTGCTCCACCACCTGCAATCATTATTATAGTTGTTCCATAAAGGAAGAAAATGAGTAGGTAATCAATGATTCGACCTACTATAGGACCAAACATTGCATTTAAAGATATGTCATAAGATTCCGCTTCGAGTCGATAACCGACTTTTGCAACTTGTCTTGTTGCAAAGATAACAATGAGTCCGGAAATTATAGCTCCAACAAGGCTGAACTTTCCATAATTCACAAAAAACTGTAGGATTTCTTGTCCAGTTGTAAAACCTGCACCTACGATAAAACTGAGATAAGCAAAAGCAATTCTGATAGAGTCTTTATTAGCAGTGCTGATAATATTCCTCCTCTAGAGTTTTGAGTCAACAATAAATTATGTTAACATACTTTAGTTATAAATAAAGTATGATAAGCCAAATATTTTTATTTTGGTGGATATCAAACCATTTTATTATGCTATAATTTGATACTAAACGTGGTTATGTACCCATGAACATGGAGGTGTGGATATGGATGACAGAACTATACTGGACTATTTAATAGAGAATAAGAGTAAAATGACAAAGAAACATCAGGCTATTTGTGATTATCTATTAGAAAATCATTCAGAAATTAGTATGATGTCAGTAAAAGAATTTGCACAAGAAGTGGGTGTTGGAACAACTACAGTCTTACGTTTTACTCAAGAATTAGGATATAGTTCGTTTTTTGATTTAAAGAAGCAGTTCTTTGAAATTCACAAAACCTATGCATCCAAGTGGAGTCGTATTCAATCGTCATTTGATGTGGATCAAGACGAAAACTCTGATAAGTTGATTGAAGATATTTGGAGTGAAAATATTAGTGTATTAAAGCGTACTTTAACACCACAACTTTTAGACAGCGTACATGTGGCTGTAGATCTATTAGTTGAAAGTAAGCATATTCATCTTGCTGGATCAAGACCTTATAAAGCAATGGCGATGTATATGGAAGCTTTACTAACAGAATTTGAACCTAGAGTACATCAATTGTCTATGGATATAGATAATATTTTAGACCGATTAATATTACTTAATCATGAGGATGTTATTGTAGTTATTGCCTTCTCTCCATATTCCAATCGCATGATAGATGTTGCGGAGATTGCCCATAAGAACGGTATTCCAGTGATTCTTATTACAGATGAATTATCAAATCCGATCAGTCAGTATGCCAAAATTATAATGAAGGTAGATACCAGTACCAAACACTTCACTGTAATTTCTTTAGTGACATTAATTGAAGCAATCGTTGTTGAATACGGTAGTAGGCTCGCACCCCAATCAGGTGATAATGTAGAGACATTAGCTGATTTATTAAAGGAAAAGTCTTACTTGACCGGTGTAGATTTAAATTTAAACTCTAAAAAATTTAAGGGGTAAAACTTTATGAAAGCACACATCGCCCTCAAAGAAATTGAGGACTGGGTAAAAAACCAACTCATACATGAGACAACTGGCCATGATTGGTATCACATTGAAAGAGTGACGAATCTGAGTAAAGAATTACTGAAGTCTGAAAATGCAGATACCTTTACTGTAATCGCTGCTTCCCTTCTTCACGATATTCCTGATGAAAAATTAGAGGATGACGTTGAGGCCTCAATGAAAAATATAAAAGATTTTTTACTAAGTCTTGATATTGAGGAAACAGTTATCGATAAAATTCTAACAATCATTAGCACAATATCATTTAAAGGTGGTCATGGTGATAAGCTGACATCTATGGAGGCATGCATTGTTCAGGATGCCGATAGACTGGATGCTATTGGGGCAATCGGCATTGCGAGAACCTTCCAGTACGGCGGTGCGAAGGGGCAAGCTATGTATGACCCAGAGGTAGAAGTCAGAAACGATATGAGTGCAAAAGAGTATAGAAAAGGAAACTCTACATCTATCAATCACTTCTATGAAAAACTGTTACTATTAAAGAATAAACTGAACACTGAACGAGCTAAAGAAATTGCACAAGAGAGAGAAGACTTCATGAAATTGTTTCTGGACCATTTCTTTAAAGAATGGAATGGTGAGTTTTAAAGGGGGGTGTAAACTATGGAAACAGTATATCTAGCTGGTGGTTGTTTATGGGGTGTACAAGCCTTTGTAAAAACACTTCCGGGAGTTATACATACAGAAGCAGGACGCGCGAATGGTTCTACAAACACATTAGAAGGTGATTATGATGGTTATGTAGAATGCGTGAAAACGGAATTTGACCCTGATGTCACCTCCGTATCAGATTTAATGAATTTTCTTTTTGAAATCATTGATCCGTTTAGTATTAATAAGCAAGGCGTCGATGAAGGTCCTAAGTACAGAACTGGTTTTTATAGTGAAGACATTGAACATCTAAAGGAAGCTAAAACTTTTATAGAGGTTCGCCATGACCGAGACGAAATTGCGGTAGAAGTTGCTCCGTTATTAAATTATGTAAAAAGCAGTGAAGAACATCAGGATAGATTAGATCATTACCCTAACGATTACTGTCATATTCCACAGGTACTATTAGAAAAGTATAAATGAATTGAAAATAGGGTTGGGACAAAGACCCCCTGAATATATAGGAAAATAATAAAATATACTAGAAAAAGCCGGACGTTAGACTTCTAGGGGGAATAGCATCTGCGTGAGACTACAGGCTCACGCGATGCCTTAAGAATTGCTAACGTCCGGCTTATTTATGAAGAGGATGGTTTTTGTCCCAGCCCCATTTTATTACCCGTATATTATATTTGTTCTAGAGCTTGATTTAGGTCGGCTATGATATCTTCCACGTTCTCAAGACCTACGGATAATCTTAAGAGGCTGTCAGGAGAAATCGTTAGTTCTTTTTCAACAGACGCACGGTGCTCAATGTAAGAATGCGTACTGCCTAAACTTGTTGCTTGAACAATCATTTCTACGCTATTCGCAACCTTCAAAGCCTCATCTGCCCCACCTTCAACTTCAAAGGATAAGAGCCCACCGAAGCCGGACATCTGCCCTTTAGCGATAGCATGACTTGGATGACTTTTTAGTCCAGGATAATGAACAGCTTTAACCTTGTTGTGTGATTCTAAAAATAGGGCCACATCCAAGGCATTTTTAGCATGTGCATGGACTCTTAAAGATAAAGTTTCTATACCACGAAGTGCCAACCAGCATTCAAATGGAGATGGGACCCCACCTTTATTGGCTTGATGGAGTCTCATATTCTCTAACATTTCACTGCTTTCTTTCGCAATAACTGCACCTAGGAGCACATCACTATGACCACCAATGTATTTTGTAACAGAATGGAGTGAAAAATCTGCACCTAAGTCAAGTGGTTGTTGGAAAACAGGTGAAGCGGTCGTATTATCCACTACGGTAATCGCACCAACACCCTGAGCTAAGGATACGACTTTTTTAATATCAGTGATATTTATTTGTGGATTAGACGGTGATTCAATCCATACTATACCTGTTGGTTTCTCATTGATTGCGGTTTTAAGTGCATCGCCATCAGTCATATCGATAGTAACTATGTCGAAGCGCTGTCCAATATCCGTCTTTTCTATTAATAATTTAACACCGAAATACATCTCGTTAGGTAAGACGATTCTTTTAGGATACTTTTTCGGTAAAGATTCAATGACTGCGGTTATTGCTGCCATACCAGAAGAGAATGCGATTGCATCATAACCGTTTTCTAAGGCGGTCAGACATTCTTCAAGGGATCTTCTATTTGGATTTTTACTGCGGCTATACATTGTCTCATTAATATATCCACCATCAGCTTGTCTTTCGTAGGTCGAAGATAGGTGTATAGGTGCTGTTACAGCACCAGTATTTGGGTCAACACTACGACCAACATGTATTGCTTTTGTTTCAAAGTGCATGCTATCCCCTCATTTCTTTAGATGAAATCATTCTACACTTTATTATCTGAATAATCACTAAAAGCTGACAAAAAAGAGACTCCAGATCATCTGGAGTCTCTTTGGTTATATAATGGTGATCTTACCACCAATTGTTTGCATTACGGAATTGGATAGCGTTATCGATTGAACCATAACGTCTTTCAGCGTAGTCAAGCATACCTGCAGTTTGATCTGCTACTGAACCAGTTCCCCAAGATTCTTTAGTTTGACCAAGACCTTGGTAGCCGTTTGGACTTACTGCGTTCGGGTTACCACTTGATTCTGGAAGAACAATGTTATTCCACATAGCTTCAGTACCACCTGCAGCTAAGAATTGTGATTTAGTTGAACCATTTGAAGATGAAGTAGATTGAGTTGGAGCAGGAGCTGCTGGCTCAGATACTTGTTGTTGTGTTTCTTGAACTTCAACTTCTTCTACAGCAGGTGCTGCTTGTTGGTTTTGTGTGTTGTAGTTAGTGTTGTTTGTTTGTTCAACTTCTTGAACTTCTTCTACTTTAGGTGCTTCTACAGTTTCGTTAGTGTAGTTAGTCGCAGTAGCGTTACCGTTAGCACTGTATGCCCAAGAGTAGTTCGTTCCATCTGAAGTAAAGTCATAGTTCACATTGTTTAATGTGAAGTTGTAGTCATATGCACCTTCATGGATTGGAGCTGCATTTAATTCAGCTGGGTTATTTTGAACTGTTTGTGCAAGTTCTTCTTTATTGATTGATGATGCATCTACGTCTTGATCTGCTACTA
This sequence comes from Jeotgalicoccus marinus DSM 19772, assembly GCF_000425825.1. GTDB lineage: Bacteria > Bacillota > Bacilli > Staphylococcales > Salinicoccaceae > Jeotgalicoccus > Jeotgalicoccus marinus. The sequence continues at coordinate 223,617 of NZ_AUEE01000003.1, read as the reverse complement.
CGCCTGTTACGCCTAAACCTAAAGCTAATGATGTTGCTAATATTGTTTTCTTCATTTGTTTTCTTCCTCCAAAAAAATAATTCTAAAATTTCAATGCCTATTCTTTAACTGTCGTTCTGTCGACATGCACTGTATTTTTTACTGTCTCTCTAGGACAGTTACTAATGTATCACATAAATTGATTACGTATGTTACAACGCAATAATAATGCAATTACAGTTAGAGACAGCTTTGTAACATTGAAATATTCCTGTATTATTTCAGACTATTGACATTAGGATGTCAAAAATTTGGGAAAGAATTTCTGCCTACTATCCTTCAAAACGACTCATCTTATTGATTTTTTCTTCATATGCAGGGAATTTATCTTTTAGCCAAAGTACGAGTAGGATCATCAAGTAAAGAACGATTGAAATCACTGCTAGATAAATGATTACTGTAGAGAACTCTACGTTGAATGCTTGATTAAATATCGCATCTTTAAAGCCTGAAACAATAAAGGCCATTGGTAATACATCGAAGAGTGATTGATAGAAATTATTAGCAGTTTCTATTGGGAAGGTACCGCCACTTGATGATAGTTGGACAATGAGTAAGACAATACCGAGAAACTTACCAAAGTTACCGAATATGGTAACCATTGTCGCAATGATTATTATGGACACTAATGACCACATAATCATGGCAAAGTAAAATCTCCAATGACTGTATATATCAATCTGCATAATCCAAACAATTGTTGCATAAAGCAAACTTGAAATCAGTACGGAGTGAGAGATAAATAATAACCCACGGCTAATCCATCTTGAGACTACGGAAGCTTCCTTATCAAAAATTTTGTTGATAGGGTAAACAACGTTAAACGTTATTGCACCGATAAATAAGCTGACTGCAACAACCAATGGTGCAAATCCTTGAGCGTAGTTATCAGTTTCCACTGATGTTTCAGTTGTCAGTTCAATCGGATGTGTAATTGCATCGGCACCTTCTGATGTAAATACTAGGCCAGACTCATCCATGCGATTTTGAAGTTCTTGGAATTGGCTCTGAACTTCCTGTAAGCCACCAGATAGTTGTTCTGAACCAGCTTTCAATTCACTTACACCACTGTTCAGTTGACCGATACCGTTATTAAGATCACCTGCACCACTTTCTAACTGACTTTGTGCACCAGTAATAGGTTGAGCGTAATTACCGAGTAAGGCTGATGCTTGATTGAGTTGACTAGAAAATTGTTGTTCACCACTATAAAGCGTATTTGAACCTTCTTGTAGTTCTGCTGTAGAACCTTGAAGTTGTAGAAGTCCCTGATCTAGGGCAACCGCACCTTCAGTCAGTTCATTAATGGCTTGTTCAGCTTCGCCGCTACGATCAGATACTTGAGCAATTTCATCAATTAAACTAGAAGTATAAGTACTAGTAATCTCAGTTTGTATATTCTTCTCTAATTCTGAACCTGCTTGTTGAGCCATAATTGATCCGATAAAGTTATAGCCTGGATTTGTGTGAAGTGTGAGGTTTACTTTTTCTGGTTGTTCACTTAATAAAGAAGCAGCATTATCTGATGCATCTGATGGAATCACTAGATAACCATAAGCATCCCCACTCTGTACTGCTTCTTTTGCTTCATCAAGTCCTGTAAACTTCCAATCGAACCGATCGTTGTCCGACAGTTCCTCTTCAATATTGGAACCTATATTGATATCCTCTGTACCTTCATCTTCATTTACTATATGAAAGGCCATATCTCCTGTACGATCATAGGGATTCCACATTGCGCCGAGAAAAGTTAAGGAATAAATAACGGGGAATAAAGAAACGAAAAATAAAGTCGCTATTAATAAAGGTTTCTTAAATATAAATTTAAAATCTTGAAACATTAAATCATCCTCTTTTTTTATGGTAGAATTATCATACACTGTGTACAATAACCCATTATATGTACAAAACAATATTATTCAATAGTCGATATTCACTAATGTGTAAGATATCCGACACTTTGCCCAGAAAGGTTGATTAAAATTGAAAAAAGATTTAAGAGTACAAAAAACTCTCCGTGCCATAGACCAAGCTATGGTGGATTTACTCAAAGACAAATCGTTTGAAAGTATTACGATACGGGATATCAGTCAAGCAGCAATGATTAACCGTGGAACATTTTATACTTATTATAGAGATAAATACGAAGTAATTGCAAGCTATCAAAGCCAAATGATTAAAGATATTGATCGTCTTTTGTATGAAAATATTAGTGGAGAAAGTCTCAATCTACTAAATGACCAACAGCTTCAGGAGACAATCGAAGGATTTTTTAATTATTTAAAGGATAATAGAGAAAGGGTCATGGTTATTGCAGCTGGTCTTGGTACAAGCGCCCTATCTGAATATTTTTCTCATCATATGTTTGACTTTTATAAAGTAAAAAGCCAAGAGTTTGGTGTAGAATTTGAAAGTGAAGTCGATGAAGAATACCTGATTACTTACATGATACATGCTCATATGGGGCTCTTATTTAAGTGGTTGACTGATGGTTGTGTAGTGCCCGTTTCGAAAATGGCAGATTTTATCGAAACATTTACTGTTAAAGGCGTATTCAAAGCTGTTGGAATCTGATATGCTTTTTGTCAATTCTATGCATATTATTAATTCTATAAGGGAAGATAATAAATGATGTCTAGAAATAGTTTTATACTTATAGAAATATATAGGGAGGTGTAGGTATGTACAAAAATATTTTATTACCATATGATTTTGGGAACTCTTTTGACAACGTACCTAAGGAGCTAGAAAAGCTAACGAATCCAGATGAAGCGTATATGATCACTATTTTTAATGTCATTACTGAAAATGAAATGTCCAGTGATGTGAAGTTTAATGGTAAACGTTTCAATGAGATTGTCGAAGAGAAAAAGAATTTGCTAAAATCTTTTACAGATGAATTAGATAAGTTGAATCTTAACTATGAAATCCGTTTTGAAGTTGGTCGTGTTATTCCTCAATTGCTAAAGGAAATTAATGCCCATGACTACGATATGATAGTGATGAGTAATAAACGATCTAAAAGAGATATCAAGCATGTTCTTGGCCATGTGACACACAAAATTGCAAAAAGAGTCAACGCACCTGTGATGATCGTCAAATAAGTAAAAGAGAGGATAGTAAATATGTATAAAAAAATATTAGTACCTTTTGACTTTGGAAACTCTTTTGTTAATGTTCCTGAGCAACTTCAAAAATTGTCTGGTTCGAGTAAAGAAGCTAAGATTACAGTGTTTAACGTAATTGCAGAAAATGAGATGGCTGATAATGTAAAGTTTCACGGGAAACATTTTGATGAAATTGCTAAGGAGAAAGAAGCAGACATTCAATATTTCAAGGATGAGCTGGATAAGTATGATTTAAATTACGAAATTAAATTTTCAACAGGTAGAGTACTCCAAGAACTAAAGAAAGAAATTGAGAATGGAGATTACGAAATCGTTGTAATGAGCAACAAGAGATCAAGAATGCAAATTAAACATGTACTTGGTCATGTGACGCATAAGGTAGCGAAACGCGCGAATATTCCGGTCATTATTGTTAAATAATAGAATGTGAAAATATGCCGGGAAACCGGTATATTTTATTTAATTCAAAAAGTAGAGAGCTGGTTAACTATGACAAATTCTAAAAATGTAATATTAATCGGAGCAGGCATTATGAGTGCGACCCTAGGAACGTTTTTAAAAAATCTAGAAGGTGAGTGGAATTTAAAAATGTTCGAGCGACAAAATGCACCTGCTTTAGAAAGTTCTAATGAGCTTAATAATGCAGGTACAGGGCATGCTGCCTTATGCGAATTAAATTATACAGTAGAACAAAAAGATGGCAGCATTGACGTTGAAAAGGCAAAAGAAATTAACGAGCAATTTGAAATTTCTAAGCAGTTTTGGTCTTATCTCGTAAAAAATAAGGCGCTGGATGAACCTGAGTCTTTCATTCGTCCACTCCCACATATCAGCTTTGTACAGGGAAAAGAGAACGTTAATTTTCTAAAAAATAGATATGAAGCTTTAAAATCACTACCGATGTTTGAGGGATTGACCTATACGGAGAGCCATGAGGAAATCGGCCAATGGATTCCACTGATGATTAACGGCCGTGACAAGGCTGAAAGTATAGCGGCAAGTAAAGTGGATTATGGTACAGATGTGAATTTTGGTGAATTAACAAGGAAGCTTGTAACGAATCTACAAGCGCAGCCAAATACAGCGGTTAGCTTCAATCATGAAGTTGATGGTTTTCGTCGTTTAGATAATGGGAAATGGGAAGTCAAAGTGACGAATTTAGAAACTGGAGCGACGGAGTTTCATTCTGCTGATTACATCTTCATTGGTGCAGGTGGGCATGCGATACCGCTTCTACAAAAGACGGGCATCCCTGAAAGCCGCAATATTGGAGGTTTCCCAATTAGTGGTGCATTTTTAGTGTGTAATAATCCTGATATTGTGAGTCAACATGGTGCCAAAGTGTACGGTAAGGAGCCAAAAGGTAAGCCGCCAATGACGGTACCTCACCTGGATAGACGTTATATTGATGGTAAAGAAAGCTTGTTATTTGGACCATTTGCAGCAATCGGTCCTAAGCTTTTAAAATATGGCTCTAACACGGATTTATTTAAATCAGTCAATCGCTTTAACTTGCTGACTATGATGTCGGCAGGATTGAAGAATATTCCACTTGTACAGTACTCAATCGAACAAGTACTCATGAAGAAAGAGAATAGAATGGAAGAATTGAGACGTTTCGTACCTGATGCGAGGGATGAGGACTGGGATCTGCATATCGCAGGTAAACGGGTCCAAGTCATTAAAGATACGAATGAATATGGACGTGGTTATATACAATTTGGTACTGAAGTTGTAAACTCACAAGATCACAGCGTGATTGCCCTACTTGGAGAATCTCCAGGCGCTTCCGTATCGGTACATGTTGCCTTAGATATTATCGACAAAAATTTCCCGGCTTATAAAGAAAAATGGTTAGATAAATTATCAGAAATGATACCATCTTATGGTCAGTCTCTAATCAGTGATTCAACCTTGTTAAAAGAAATTAGAAATAATAATAATAAAATACTCAAACTAAATTAAGAACTGATGGAGGATTCCTCCATCAGTTTTTTTCTTCGCATATGATATTTAGTAAGTCTTCTAAAGCGGATTTTTCTGAACCTGACAAGTGAGCGAATGCTTCACTTATATCTTTTGTATATACTGGGTGAATTTCGTTGAATACTGATTTACCCTCGTCGGTCAAAATCGCCTTACAAAAGCGCTTATTATCAGCCTGTATTTCTCTACGAACTAAACCTTTTTTCTCTAATTTATTTACAATATACGTAATGCTACCACTGGGTATCATCAATTTTTCACTTAAGGTTTGTATGTAATGTGGCCCATGCTCAAATAGGCATTCTATTACGAGTAAATTTTCAAATGTGAGTCCTTGATTCTTAATATGAGTTCTTGCTTTATCATTTAGAATTTTTGAAGCAGTCATCAATGACTTATATAAATGTAAATCTCTCTCTTGAACTGACATAAGACATCCTCCTCTTTTTAAATAGATAAAGCCCTCATCTCGTAAGAGATGAAGGCGGCTTAAAATTCTATGAGTGGCCGTTTAAAAGGTTTTTAACTTTTTCAACATTTAATTTAGCAGGTGTTACATCTATACCGTCTTCATTTTGAATCGTTATTGAAGTGATATTAGAAGAAACCTGACCACGAATTTCTTTAAGATACTCTTGTCTTAATTCAGCACGTTCTTCAATTTCTGCCTCTGTTAAACCTACTGTACGGTTCTTTTGAGCAAGCTCATTAATGCGTGTCAAACTAGAAATCATGCGTATTTCTCCTTCCTTCTTTTAATATCCTATTACTAGGCTATATAAATCCTAACATTAGGATGTTATATTGTCAATACTGAACATAATTAGATAGTATTTTCTGACTATTCAATATATAATTTATATATTCAACTAAAAGGGGGTTACATATAATGCAAAATTTCAAATGGTTTTTGGTAATACTTGTTGTCATATTACTTGGAGCTTGTACCAATGATAGTGAGGTCGATGTTGAGGGAGAAGAAAGTTCTACTTCAGAAAAGACAGGGGATGTGGTTGTAGGATTTGACCAAGACTTGTCGACGATTGATCCTCATGGTACGAATGATGTCATTGGAATCCAAGTAAGGCGTCACCTCTTTCAGACCTTAGTTGCAAGAAATCCTGATATGAGTCATAAAGCAGGTCTTGCTAGTGAATGGTCACAGGTGGATGAAACGACATGGAATTTTAAATTAGTAGAAGACGTGACATTTCACAATGGATCAGCGTTTACTGCAGAAGATGTTAAAGCATCTTTAGAGCGTGTTGTTGACCCGAGTGTCGGTGCACCGACACAATTCTTGTTTGAAATGATTGAAGAGATTGGAATTGTTAACGATCATGAACTTAATATTATTACGAGATATCCATTTGCTCCACTGCCTGATAACTTAGCACATACTGCTGGTAGTATTATGAGTAAAGAAAGTATCGATGCCGATTATGAACAAGCTTTAGAACAGGCAGGCTCAGATGTAAACTTGGATGAATATTATGAGCTAAGAGATGAAGGTGGAGATGACTTTACGGCCCTATCTGATGAAATATCAGCCTTTACAAGCGAGCATATTTCAGCAAATCCAGATGGTACGAACTATGTGAAATTTAAAGCTAGGGCACCTGGACAAAACATAGAACTCGAACGCTTTGATGACTTTGCCGGTGATAGTTTAATTGATAACCTCACCTTCGTTATTATCCCAGAATCTGGTTCGATGATGGCTGAGTTAGAGTCAGGTGGCATTAATATCACAACACCTGTTGATATGGCCATGTTTGATCGTATTAACAATAGTGCGAACACTGAATTAGTTGAATCTGATTCACTTAGAACAAATTACCTAGGGTTTAACACAGAAAGTGAGCCATTTAATGATGTAAAAGTGAGACAAGCAATATCCAGTGCCATCGACAGAGAAGCAATTAAAAGTGGTATATACGATGGTAAGGCAGAAATACCAAATAGTTTAGTGTCGAAAAGTGCATTTGGGAATTCAGAAGCGTTACCTGAATTAAGCCAAGATATGGACTTAGCCAAACAGGCTCTAAGTGAATCAGCTTACCCTGAGGGTTTTAATGCTACAATTTGGGTTAATGATAGTCAGGACCTCGTGGATACAGCAGTGTATATTCAAGAGCAGCTTAGAGAATTAAACATCAATATTGAAGTTGAGCAATATGAGATGGCTACATTTTTAGAACGATTAGGTAATGGTCAGCACGATATGTTTTTACTAAGTTTTACAGCATCGACAGGTGACGCAGACTATCTTTTATCCTCATTGACCTTGGGTAGTAATGAAGGATTTGGAGGAAACCGTGCATTTTACAAGAATGATGAAGTGGATGCTGGTTTAGAAGCAGCAAGAAGTGCGACAGATGATGAAACGCGTGTGACAGAGTATGAAAATCTTCATAGTATTTTAATGGAAGAATTACCTTATGTACCGCTTGTACACCCTAATATGACGCTCGCTTATAACACAGATCAATTGGAAGGTGTAGAACTTGATGCAGCAGGATATATTCGTTTAGAAAATGCAACATTTAAATAAGGAAAAGGGTGAGATTTTAAAATCTCACCCTCTTTTATTGCTTTATATAACGCTTTAAATGTTTAGCCGTTACAGATTCTTCGACATTAAGAAGGTCTTTAGGTCGGCCGCTAAATAAGATTTTTCCGCCTTCTATACCGGCACCTGGGCCCATATCGACAATCCAGTCGGCATGGGTCATCATCGTTAGGTTGTGCTCTATGATCAGCACTGTATTTCCTCTATCGATGAGTTGATTAAAGCAATTTAAGAGTGTTGGAATATCTTCTTCATGTAAACCTGTTGTAGGCTCATCAAAGATATAAGTTTCCTCAGTATTATCTGCATCAAGATATTTAGAAAGTTTCACTCTTTGAATTTCTCCACCGGATAAAGTATCTAAGGATTGTCCGAGTGTCATATACTGTAGACCGGTAGCTTGTAAACGACTTAAAAGGTTTATAACGATAGCGTTATTTTTAAAAATGTTGAGCGCTTCTTCTACAGTTAATGCCAGAATATCTGCTATAGAATAGCCTTTCACCTTAGCTTCAAGCACTTCTTTTTTATAACGGGTACCGTTACAAATCTCACATACTTGAGAGAAATCTGGCATAAAGGCAAGTTCAGTTTTAATTATGCCTTTCCCCTTACAATTTGGACATGCGCCTTTGGAATTATAAGAAAACATGCTCTTAGAAAGGCCAGTTTCCTTGGCGAATATTGTACGTACTTCATCAAATATATCCATGTAAGTTAATAAGTTTGAGCGATTTGATGCGTGCACAGCTTGCTGGTCGATAATGATAGCATCTGAATGTTTGAACCCTTCTCTAAGTAAGGTGCTTTTACCCGAACCAGCAACACCTGTAAAAATTGTCAGAGCATTTTTAGGTAGCGATACGCTGACGTTATTTAGGTTGTTCTTGCTTATATGTTTCAAATCGATAAATCCCATACCACTATTGTAATCATCTTTTAAATTATGCTTGTGCGTTAGTGCACTAGCAGTTGGGGTATTTGCAGTTAAAATATCTTGATATTTCCCTGTAAATATTATTTCGCCACCGTGTTGACCAGCACCTGGCCCCATATCGATGATTTGATCTGCGATTTTGATTACGTCAGGATCATGTTCTACAACGAGAACAGTATTGCCCTTATCTCTAATATCTAACATGATGTCATTAATCTTTTGTATATCTTCAGGGTGAAGCCCTACACTCGGCTCATCAATTATATAAACGAGATCAGTTAATGGACTATTCAAATGGCGAATCAATTTAATACGCTGTGATTCACCGCCGGATAAAGTCGGTGTTTCCCGGTCTAAAGTTAAATAGTTGAGTCCTACATGTTTCAGTGCTTCAAGTTGTTTGATTAGAGGTTCAATGATGACTTGTTCTTTCTCACTTTTTAGCTCTCTTAAAAAAGGCACAGTATCTTCAATTGGTAAGGCTGTAAAGTCAGCAATATCAAGGCCATTTATTTTTGAACTTAATACTTCTTCATTTAGCCTCTTGCCGTGACAATCTGGGCACTCACGACTTGTGACAACTCTTTCAACATCTTCTAAAAAACGGTTTTTCTCAAAATTATCATTGAGTAAGAATGAACGTCTAAAACGGTGAATCAACCCTTCAAATTCTGCTGTTCTTGGCCAATTATCTGGGGGATTTTTGAGTTTTTCCGGCTTGGTATATAAAAATGTATTCATTTCATCTTCTGTATAGTCTTTAAGTTTTTTGTCGTTATCAAATAGACCACTATACAAGTAACGCTTTCCTCTCCAGCTATCTGGACGGAAAGAAGGAAATTTAATTGCATCTTCATTTAGCGATTTATTGTAATCTAGAAGCTCGTTTAAATCAATGTCTTCGACATAACCTAGACCTTGGCATCGTTGACACATACCTGCGGGATTATTAAAGGAGTACACATTGGAGTATCCAACAAAAGGTTGACCAACTCTTGACCAAAGTAATCTAACTGATGAGTATATATCTGAAATGGTACCGACTGTTGACCTTGAATTTCCACCTAGTCTTTTTTGATTGATTACCATAGCGACTGGAAGATTATCAATTTGATCTACATCTGGTTTTTCATATTTAGTCAATTGATTTTGAATATATGCTGAGTAAGTTTCGTTCAACAGACGTTCTGATTCTGCGGCAAGTGTGCTAAAAACAAGTGATGATTTACCAGAACCTGACCGACCTGTGAAAACAGTTAATTTATGTTTTGGAATATCGACGCTAACATTTTTTAGATTATTTTGTTGTGCACCGATTATACGTATTGCAGACAAAGCAATCACCTCATCTACTGTTTACCCGAAATTGTATATTTGATACAAAAAGTGACATAAATTTGACTAAATGTTAAAGAAAATGTGTATTATGTTTTCATTTGGGGAAACTTGTAAATTGAAGATAAGAATACTAAGGAGATGAGCATATGGGTAAGAAAGGATTTACTATACTTGGTGTCTCTGTCGGCGCCCTCATTGTTCTGGCAATCGGTGGATACTTTGTTTACCAAAATGTTGTGAATACACCTAAGAACACCTACCTTATGTCGGAGTTGGATAGCACTGAGAATATGACTGAAATGTTCGAGGAAAGATTTGAAGATGAATTAGAATGGTACGAAAATTCTATGGATAATCCAACAGAATCGAGCATGACGCTTACAGCTGAGACTAATGATCCTAACTTAGAAGAAAGTGGTATCTCAGAAATGATTAATAATGCTGAGATTAACATAACTGGGAGTCAAGATATTAACGAAGAACTCGCAACATTTGGTTTAGATGCAAATGTTGGTGCGTTTACCATTGAAGATGTTGCTGGTTATGTTACTGGAGAAAAAATGGGTCTTACGCTACCATTTATTGAAGATTACTTAGTTTTACATGAAGAAGATACAGGGACTTTTCTAAATCAAATGGATCCTGAAACGTTCCCTAATGAAGAAAATATTGATTTCTCTACCTTCTTCCAAACCAATGCATTAACAGAAGAGGAACGTGAGTATTTTGTTGACGAATATTCAAGTTTCCTACAAGAAAATTTACCAGACGAAGCCTTTGAAGAAGAAAGTGAAGAGATAACAGTCGGTGAGACAACAGTTAATGCAGATAAGCTGACGATGACTTTATCAGAAGAAGAAATGCACACATTCTTAAGAGAACTTTTAACAAAGATGTCTGAAGATGAGAGACTGATTGAATTAATCGAAGCTCAGATGACTCAAGCGAATATGAGTATGCCAGCAGGTGAAGAGATTGAAACAGACCCAAGTCAGCAACTAAAAGATGCTGCTGAAAATGTTGAGGATATCGGGTTCCCAAATGGTATGACATCAGTTATTTGGACTGATGATGAAGATAATATTGTACAACGTGATCTAGATGTATCCGTAACGATAGATGAGCAAACGGAAGATATTGAATTGGACTCAACACATGAAGTGCGTGAAGATGGAAATCTAATCAATGTTTCACTGGGTACTGCTGAAGATAAAGTTAACTTTACTTTTGATTTAAACGAAGTAGATTCAGGCTATGAGGATGTAATGACGTTAAATGTTGAGGATGAAGACATTTTAGTCCTTAACTCAACGAAAACTGAAGAAGAAGATAATGAGATTTGGAATCTTGAGGCAACAGTAAATAACTTTAGCCCTGATCAAAGTACGCCATTTAATATCTACATGGAGTCATCAACAAACTATGGAGATGATCAGGCATCAGGTGATATCCAACTATATGCAGACGACGGTACGAATATTACCAGAGACACTGCAGTTCTAAACATTGCACATGAAAGTCAGTCTGTTAATGAGGTCGAGATTCCTTCATCAGAAAATGAAACAGATATTGGTAAGATGAACCAAGAAGAGCTTGAAACATACTTTACTGAAGAAGTGGAACCTAAACTAGAATCATGGCTTAGCGAAAACTTCGGTACAGGTGCTAGTGTTCAATAATTTAAATAATAGGAAGGGTGCGATAGCAATGAAAAAAATGAGACATATCCTCGTATTCATTGCTAACGACCTTCATAGATTTAAGAGGAAGTGGCTATCACTTCCTCTTATTTTACTTGCTCCAATTCTATTTACGGCTCTACTAATCTGGATATTAGGTAATGTTTTATCAGTAGTAGACGAACAAGATATCAACATTGGTTTAGTGAATATGGATGAAAATGAAACGACTGACATGCTCGTCAATACTTTAGCAGATACAGCTGATTTTACAGACGGTATAGAGATGGAGCGATTAGATATAGATGAGGCGAATGCTTTAATTGATAATAACGAGCTGTCTGCATTTATTGTGTTTCCAGAAAATTTTGCAGAAAATATGATGGAGGGGCAAACAAGTCAGCTAGAAGTGACTGGGAATCCAGATCGTAAACTTGAAAGTTATATGATTAGAAGTGTAGTGGACACCCTCATTCGACATCTTAGAAATTCCCAATCCAATGTACTTACAGTGAATCACTATGCAAAATCATTTGATATGTCAGATGAACAAAGAGAGGATTTGATCTTTCAAGAATTTGTGAGCCAGTTTGTGCAGGTTATTTCTTCAGACACCTTAGTTGATGAAGAAGAAGTATCACAGAACTTTAGTTTAGGTATATCTTACTTCTTATTAAATGGCATGTTTATTTTATTAACTATTTGGCTGTATTTACTGTACCTGATGTTAATGAAAGATAAAAACCCAGGACTCAGTGAAAGAATGAAACTACTAGATGTAGGACATCTGGCACAAGGAATCTCAAGAATAACTGCTCTGATGCTAATTATGATCCTACCTTCTGTACTTATTTTGATGACGGCTCTTTATTTAATCGGAAATGCATTAGTCATAGAAAATTTAATGAGAATTGGCATTCTAATTTTCATACATCTATTAATAACGGTTATCTTGCTCCTTATTATCGATTGGTTGTCTAAGAGCTATAAACTAACGATGATATTACAATTAATGATGCTTTCACTCATTATTGTTTTTTCAGGAGCGATTATACCCAGAATTTACTTCCCTTTATATTTCGACTGGATCTTTGACGTAACGTATTCATATCAGACACTGAATTGGCTTCAGGAAATTGTATTAAATGAACGATTTACGATGGAAATTAATATTATGTTATTCAGCTTGTGTACACTATTGGTGATGATGCTTATCATTGGTTTATTAAAGGAGCGTAGAGTCTCATGATGGATATGATTAAATCGAGATGGATCCTCTTGAAACGGCACCGCTTGAAGCTCATTTTTTGGTTGTTTATACCGTTATTTGTAACGGTAGGTGCAGTCTACGTGACTTCTAATGTATCAGAAGATTTTAGAGTGCCAGTAGCTGTAGTTGATGAAGCTGACGTTGAAGAAACTGATAGGATAATCAAAGGGTTAGAAGAGAGTAATTATATTAGAATAGACCATTTTGAAAGCAGTGAAAAAGATGATGCTTTAAGAGTTTTAGAACAGTATCAATATGACAGTGTCTTGGTGTTTGGTGAAGATTTTGAGGATAAAATTTTGTCAGGTGAGCGGCGTAATATGGTTGAAACATACTATACAGATCGTTCTTTTGCATACAGTACGGTTAAGGAGTTACTTGCCTCGTTAATACAAGAATCCTTAAATAGTCAAAGAATCACTGAGCAAATACAAGACCTAGAAATGGAATTGTTTAATGAAACCACAATAGAATCAGAAACTATACTTGAAACAAAAAATCAAATTGATATGGACTCTAACCTAGTCAGCCAAAACTTCACTTTTAAGGGTAAGGAGACCATGGAACAAAATGATAGCACAATCGATCCTTGGTTAATCTGGGCATATGTATCTCTTTTAACAACGGTATTCATTTTTGAATTTGTTACACGTGAAACAAGGAGCGAGACAAAACAACGTTTTTTATATCTAAACTATTCGTTTAAGGCATTTATGATTACCTCATTTTTAGCTATGCTGATAGTAATGTACATGATTGATCTAGTCACATTACTTATTATTAAGGCAATGTTTGATCAGAGTGTTAGTATAGTTAGCCTACTCATCTACAGAGCTATAGTGAATATTATTGTATTTATTGTTGCATTCTACTCTAGAAGTAAATTATCACTATATAGAAATGGGCTAGGTTTGATTGGTGTCTTATTAGGACTTCATATCATTATGCCATTCTTAAATGGAATATCGAACTTTCACCCTGTTATCGCACTAGTTGAGAATAATAACAACTTCGTGATGCTGTTTGTAACCATCTTAGTATTAACTGTTTGTTTAGGGAGGAATCGCAATGCTAGAAGTTAAGTCTTTGTCTAAAAGCTATGGTAAGAAAAAGGTGCTCGAGAACTTTAATCTTTCTGCATCTAAGGGAGAAGTCATTGGGCTCGTCGGCGAAAATGGAGCAGGCAAGTCCACCTTGTTAAAAATACTTGCGACACTGCTAAAAGAAGATAGCGGGCAAGTGCTTTTGAATGACCGAGATTATAAAAAGCACTACCGGTCACTCAGGCAGTACATTGCATATGTTCCACAAGAACTCGCACTATGGGAAGACCTAACGGTTATGGAGAATATGAAGTTCTTTGAAAACCTATCCAAGACAAGGCGGTCAAAAGAGGAATTAAAATCTATACTTGAAGCAGTTCAGCTTAAGCAAGATGATAAAAGAGTCAATCAGTTATCTGGTGGAATGAAAAGAAAATTAAACCTAGCTGTTAGCCTAATTAATGAACCGAAACTATTACTATTGGATGAGCCAACAGCAGGTATTGATTTGAAATCTCGTATAGAGATTGGAGGTTTCTTAAAGAAATTAGCACAAGAGCAAGAGGTGCTTATAATATATACCTCTCATGACATGAATGAAATTGAACAAATATGTGATAGGGTCGTTATAATTGGTCAGGATGATTTTTACAGAAACCTGTTACATCAATACATCTAGATGCGTTATTTTATAACGCATAGTGTTACAAATAGGTTATTTACTAATCAAGGTCTGTAGGATGCTTATTACACCATCCTGTGAAATATCTTCTATGAGTTTTTCTAATTCAATTTGGTCTAAGGTTGACCCTCTTTCTACCCAAAGTTGGAATACACCAATGATGGCTGACATGTGATACTCAATAATAAATTGAATTTTTTCTGGTTCGTTAATATCCGAACCGTTTAGGTATTCCATTAGTATTTCACGTGTGCGTATTTTTAATTCATGAACAAAGGAGGGATCACCTTCAGGTCCAAGTAAAACGATTATCTTCTCTTGGTTCTCCATGAAATAATCATTGGAATGGCTGAGCGTATCAAAGATTAAGTCTTCCTTCTTCTCTATTCTTTGAATCGGGTAAATAATCATGTCCTTACTCGGCATAATAGACTCTTTACTCTCTTTAAGTACTTCATATGTATCTTTGAAGTATGCGTAAAATGTTCCACGATTATAGCCTGCACGATTTGTTATTTCTTTGACAGTGATTTTTTCGATGGGTTTATCTTTATAAAGTTCCCAGAATGCTTCAATTAAATTTTCTCTTGTAAGTGATTTTTGTAACAATATAGACACACCTTTTCTTTTCCGACACTGCGGATCATACTGTTGATTGATATAGACATGTTTTTTAGTTTAATATATAGAATTGTACAACACGTTGTTGGATACATACAAATACAATAAAAATAATGAGGGGCGAAAAATAATTGAAGCTATCTGATTTTTCTATAAGACGACCTAAATTTACAATCGTCGTTATGATAATACTTATGCTCTTAGGTGCAGTCTCATTAACAAGACTCCCTTTGCAGCTAATGCCACCGATTGAACCTCCTATTGCCGCGGTAGCAACAACTTACCAAGGTGCTGGGCCTGAGGAAGTGATGGAAGACGTTACAGTACCGTTAGAATCTGAATTGTCGTCTATAAATGGTTTAAGTAATATTTCTTCTCAGTCACAGGAAAACTCTTCAGTTGTTATTATGGAATTTGACTATGATATGCAGATTGAAGATGTAGAAAGTGATATTAGAAGGGCGATTGATGCAGTTGAATTACCTGAACAAGCAGAATCACCGTCCTTTTTAGAATTTGATATCTCTATGTTGCCTAGTATTCAACTGGCAGTCACTTCTGAAGGAGAAAGTGTTGTTGATTACCAAGATCAAGTGGAAGACTTAATTACAGAGCTTGAAAATATCGAAGGGGTCGCATCAATCACTGAGAATGGTGCAGTGACTCAAGAGATTCAAGTGAACTTAGATATCGACGCACTTGAAGAAGTCAACATGAGCCAGAGTGATGTGGCAGGATTAATCGAAGCAAATAACATATCGATACCAAATGCTACGATTGTCGATGAAGAAGAACGTACATCTATAACGACGCGTACGGTTAGTAATATTGACAGTGTTGAAGCCTTACGCGAATTAGTTATTACGGACATACCTGATGGCGGGACACTCACTCTAGATGATATCGCAGATGTATCTGTTGAAGCACAGGACTCAAACTCCATCACAAGATTGAATCAAGGTGAGGCCTTATCTATAGACGTGATGCTCGCTTCAGATGCGAATGCGTCGCAAGTTAATAAAGAGTTTAATAAAGTTCTTGAAGAAAAACTTTCTGAAGATGAATTTAGTAACCTAACAGTTGAATCACTTTATGATGAAGGTGAGTATATTGATCTTGCAATAAATAGTGTCTATACGTCACTTATTTCCGGTGCAATACTTGCTATGGTTGTACTCTTCGCTTTTCTTAGAAATTTAAAAGCACCGCTGATTATTGGTTTAGCAATACCATTCTCAGTCATAACAACTTTTGCGCTATTATTCTTTACAGATATAAGTATAAACTTAATGACACTAGGTGGTTTGGCACTCGGTATTGGTATGCTAGTGGATAATGCTGTAGTTGTTATTGAAAATATATATAGGCATCTATCTATGGGCAAAAACTCCAAACAAGCTGCAAGTGATGGTACAAAAGAAGTTGCATCTGCTATTATTGCATCAACTTTAACAACAGCGGCTGTGTTCTTGCCGGTTGTGTTTGTTAGTGGTTTAGTTGGACAACTATTTACACCACTTGCGATTACAGTAGTGTTTAGTTTATTTGCATCGTTGTTTGTCGCCTTAACTGTTGTTCCCATGATTGCAAGCCGTATTTTAAGCGCACCTAAACAGAACATGGAAAAAGTCAGACAGGAAAGACCATATATGAAGTGGTTGACGCTTGCGACGCGTTGGACCTTAAAACATCGTCTCTTAGTTCTTTTCATCACGACTATACTAATGGCACTAGGTTTACTAGCTATCTTTAACCAAGGTATGACTTTGATGCCTGAAAGTGATGAAGGTGCCATTACGATTGAAATTGAAAAAGAACAAGGTACTATTTATGAAGACACTCTAGAAACAGTGCAAGAAATTGAGAATTACTTAGAAGATTATTCTGAAATTGATATGTACCTTAGTAACGTTGGCTCTTCTCAACCAATGATGTCGATGACTGAAGAGACAAACAAGGCTAGTGTTACGGCAACGCTTGTTAGTCAAAATGAGCGTAATGTGACGACAAATGAATTCATAGAAGATATTGAAAGCGATGTGGAATCCCTAGATGAATCAGCTGATATCAATGTGATTCCTATGTCTCAATCAGGTATGTCATCAGAACCGAATACCTTGATGTTGAATGTATCTGATGATGATTCAGAAAGATTGAAGAAATCAGAAACAGCAATAATTAGTGCTTTAGAAGAAGATGATCAGATTGACAGTGTGACATCTAGTCGTGAAGATCTGGTTTCCGAGATGCAGATCAATGTTAACCGTGAAGCGGCTAGAGAGAATGGTTTACAGCCAGCTCAAATTGGTCAAGCACTTTATGAAGCTTCCAATGGTATAGAATCTTCTACAGTAGAAGGTGAAAATGATTTCTTAACGATAAATGTGAAGTACCCAGATAGTTATTTAGAAAGTGTAAATAACTTTAGAAATCTAGAAATTGCTAATGCTGAAGGTGAATATGTTCAGGTTAGTGAGGTTGCAGAGTTAGTTGAAACTGAAACTCTACCGTTAATTAATAGAGATAGTCAGGAAGAAACTAGCGAACTCACAGTAAACTACGATTCTTCTATGTCATTAAATGAAGCGGGTACCTATGTCCAAAATATAGTAGATGATGCAGACTTTAGTGATGATACACACTATTCAGTGGGTGGAGATTTAGAAATGCTTGGAGATGCCATTCCACAAATCCTTCTTGCAATTGTCCTAGGGATTGTCTTTATCTACTTAGTTATGGCAGCTCAGTTTGAGTCATTCAGACATCCATTCATTGTTATTATTGCAATGCCATTGACTATCATTGGTATTGCGCTCGGACTGATTGTAACGAATAGTCCACTCAGTATTGTATCCTTTGTCGGTATTATCATGTTGCTGGGTATTGTGGTCAATAACTCCATATTGCTGGTGGATTATACTAATCAGCAGAAAGAAAAAGGAATTCCAACAATTGATGCACTTGAACTCAGTGTGCAACATCGTTTCCGTCCAATACTAATCACAGCCCTAACGACAGCACTAGGTATGTTACCACTTGCTATAGGTATTGGCGAAGGCGGAGAAATGATTGCACCGATGGGTATAGTTGTAATCGGAGGTCTTGTAAGTAGTACCTTCTTCACACTATTTGTCATTCCTATTTTCTATAGTTATATCGACAAAGAAACGCGTAATATGAATAAGAAATATATGACACCAGATGGTGAAGTGATTACTCAAAAAGAAGTCGATGAGATGAAACGTCAAGAAGAACAAGGCGATATGAACATCGAAGCGACTGAAGAAGAAAAAGAAGACTATATCGATGAAATGCAAAAATTAATCGATAAGATGCGTGAAGATAACAATAATAAATAAGTTTCATAAATAGGCTATCCAAGGGGATAGCCTAATTTTTATGAATAAGTCTAAAAAATGGTGTTTATTGTTCAATTATGATTTGATGAAACAAAGCGCAAGATTTGTTCGTAATAAAGGGGGAGGACCATGACTTTAGATATTACCTGTGAGAAAAGAATTTACACGAATGACGTCACATCACACTTTCACGAACATGGACAGCTATTATTTCCTTTGTATGGCTCAATGGATTTAAAGACGATTGAGCAACAGGTGAAACTAACACCAGACTATGTTTACTATTTAGCTCCAAAAAGTAAACATACCTTTCACTCAACTGATCAGAATGAGTTTTTAGTCTTGGATATTCCAAATAATATGTTACCAGGTGAAACGAGAGATATGTATGTTGAGATGAATACGCAGTGGGTATCAGTAAAACAATTATTAATGAACGAAACAGCAAATAATGCGATTGCAAATTTAACCAATTATGTAGTGGATAAGTTAGATACAACTACACCAAAATCTATTGATTACATTCATAAAAATTATAAAGATAGGGTCAGTATTGAAAGGTTGGCTGCTGAGGAAAATTATCATCCTTCATACTATTCGAAGTGGTTTAAAAAACAAACGGGGAAAAGTGTAAAAGCGTATTTAGATGAATTGCGCTTATTAGAGGCTAAAAGACTCTTACAATTCTCATCTTGGACTATCACACGAATTGCGGGAGAAATTGGCTATGATAATGTGTCGTCGTTCACACGCTGGTTCGTAAAGGCACAAGGCATGTCACCTCATGCTTTTAAAGAGCTTAAGAAAAGATAAATCATATGTTTAAAACTGTAAGGAAGGTTTCTATGTAACGAGATATGATACTCGTAATAGAGATTTTATGAGGTGATTAATATGATTAAAATTTTGAGCCCACTGCTCATATTATTCGCAGCGATTCTTTGGGGTACGGCTGGGACTGCACAGGCCTTAGCACCTAGTGAGGTACATCCCATTTCGATCGGTGCAGTCAGACTATTTATAGGTGGAGGATTCTTGTTAATGTTAGTCTTAGCCACTCGAAGACTAAGACTTAATGAAATTCCATATAAAATAGTCATTGGTGCAGCTTTATGTATGGCACTATTTCAGCCATTCTTTTTTTCAGCTGTATCTTTAACAGGTGTTGCGATTGGGACAGTCGTAGCCATAGGTAGTTCTCCGGTTCTCGCAGGTTTAATTGAGATGATAATTTTAAGAAAGAAGCCAAGCAAAACATGGTGGATTTCCACCCTACTATCAGTCGTTGGAGTGATTCTTCTATTCTCGAATCAAGGTACGACCCAAGTAAATCCTAGAGGGATTTTACTCGCACTTGGTGCAGGATTGAGCTTTGCAAGCTATACAATAATAAATAAGAAAGTCGTTTCTAGTATTCCAGCCCTACCTGCTGTGGCAGTAGTATTTACGATTAGTGGATTGATGTTATCGCCATTTTTATTTATCTTCCATGCGACTTGGGTTTTCACATCTGATGGATTAATCACTGGTTTGTACTTAGGCGTCATTGTAACAGGTATCGCCTATTTCATGTTTGCTAGAGGGTTAGCTAATGTTGATTCATCAACTGCTGTAACCTTATCCCTAGCAGAACCTCTGACTGCAACAATGTTAGGTGTGTTTATGTTGGGTGAAGCGATGTCACCTTTATCTTGGTTTGGTCTTATCCTTGTTCTTCTAGGTATTGGAGTATTAATATTATCCACTGTAAAGAAATCTAAGCGTTTTGAAGCGGAATATTCAAATGTATAAACGAATGACACAAAAAAGGATCTCACGAGTGAGATCCTTTTTGAATATTAATATGAGCTGCTGTAGCCAATTACAGTTTGGACGACATAATCATCTTCTACGTTAAAGGCAATCACACTCTTTTCATCTTCGTCTTCTTGATCACCAAGTTTAAATACATAGGTGTCGTATGGTTTATTTTTATGCTCAATAAGTTCGTAGTCATCACCGTATGAATCGATGATATCATCGATTTCTAATTGCTCATCTTGTATAGGGAAAACAACCTTAGTTACACTATCCCCACGTACAGTAAACTTCTGATCATTTTCTTCTACAAACTCAGATTGTTCATCTTTAACTTTCTCATAATCTGCTTTAGAAGCTTCAATTTCATGACCATTAAAAGCAAGTGTACCATCTTCCTCTAATGTCTTAGTAAAGGCATCATTTAAAAGGAATTGCCCATCACCAAAGCCAGTATCACCTTGGTATTTATAATTGGTATTACTGTTTTCTTTTTCAGCGGCTTGTATTGTGTTATTGGTGTTAATCTCATTATCGATTTGTAAGCCTGTGACAACTGTAGCTGCAATTCCAGCAGAAGCAAGAACTTTAACTAGTTTATGAATGTTCATGTCTTCATCTCCTAAAAATAGATTCCGAACTTTGAGTCTGACATATTTATTCTATAACTGCAAATGACAAGGGGTAAAATTAAAAATAATGCTATGCATTATATTATAACATATAGCGTTATAATTGCGATATATTTAGTATGTAAAAGTATTTAGACACTGTATTTTGAAAATGTAAAAGACGATTGGTGTTAATATTGTTATAAGATAATTACTTTGAAATTAGGAGAAAACTAAATGGAACTTAATAAGCAGATTAAGAAATTTAGAGATCGAGATGGTTACTCTCAAGAAGACTTAGCTGAAAAACTTTTTGTTTCACGTCAAACAATCTCGAACTGGGAGAATAATCGAAGTTACCCAGATGTGCATAATTTAATGATGCTTAGTATCTTGTTTGATGTTTCAGTTGATGAATTAATTAAAGGAGATATTCAGTATTTACGAGATAAAACTGAGCAAAAGAAATGGACAATTTGGTCTAATATCATGTTAATTTCGGCAATCGTTTCTGCCTTCTTATTTGTTCCTGCAATGCTTTTGGACAATCGTGTGTTATTAATCACGTCTATTGTATTGTATATACTTGCGATTGGTGCTTCTATACCCATTGAGATTCTAAAACGTAAAGAAGGTATATATACCTACCGTCAGTTAATTGATTTTTACGATGGTAAGGACATTAAAAAGAAGAAACGTTTCAGTGATATTGTCATCACCTACCTTACCTTTCCTATTCTACTTATTATTGTGATATTGATTAGCTTTCTCATGTTTTCCTCCTAATTCTAAAAAAGGAATGATTCATGATGAATTTCTTTTCAAGTAATCTAATTGTAATTTTAATCATTTATCTTGTGCTACCATTGGCTGACCTCTTTTTTGACTTAAATGGCATATTGATCGCTTTACTTATTACTGTTTGGATGGCTACTGTTATTTTTCATGAACTTGGCCATTGTTTTATTGCTAAATGTAGAGGTATGAGAATTGCATTTATTTCTGGTTTACCCGGAATGTATATGAATGGCAGATACTTTTTTAAGGTTCCGATGTACTTTAGTTTTGGTGCAATGCTTGCCTATAAACCGTTAAGAAAAGGTCATATTACAAAGCATGATATAATCTGGCTGAATTCAGGGGGGTTCATATTCAATTTAATTTCAGTGTTAGTCCTGTTATTAATCGATCAACTCTTTAGTTTAGATAGCTATATTTTAAATTTTGCTATATGGATGAACATAATTATTGGTGTCGTTACTGGTCTAAATCCATTTGCAGCAGATGGTAAAAGCATTTGGAACTTATTACGTGGAAAAAATGATGAACTGAAATTCTACGACTCTATGAACTATATTTATGATTCTGAAGTTAGTAGTACACGTATTTTAGAAGAGCTTGATAGAGATCGAGATATTATTTCTACTTATGCGAGTAACATTGCGTGGGTTGAACGTCATGTGGATAGTAATGAAATTACACAAGTGTATCAAACTGAACTTCATGATTCTGAGACGCTGAATTATAAGCTTATCAAAGCGTTTCAATTGTTATATAAAGCAGCCGATGGACATCAAATTGATGATAAAGAAATTGAGATATTTAATGAAGTGAATACGAGTTTATATGTTGTATTTGGACAAGTCTACGAGTACTTTAAAACTGGTGATGAAACAATATTAGATAATCTCTTAAGGAAAAGGATATGGTTACCGAGTCAAAGAGAAAACAAGCTTCTAATCAATGCAATTCAAAGAATAATATAGACAAAAGAGAGCTGTATGTTCTGATATTGAACGTACGGCACTCTCATTTATATTTAAACAAGATTTTCTATGATGGATTCAGCTGAACTAGAAGTTCTTACTCTACGCATCTCCGTTTTAATCGAATGGATGAAATTTTTATCAGCTAGTAAATGCTCTGTATATTCTTTTAGTTCTTTTCGATTGTTTGCAACAAGGGCTAATTTCTTTTCTTGGAAATACAGAGCATTTTCCATCTCTTGGCCAGGAGTCGGTTTATATAGGATTACAGGTGTCTCAGTCGCTAGGGCTTCTGTTAGGGTAATGCCTCCAGGTTTTGTAATCATGATATCTGCACATGACATCCAATGATTCATATTTGTTGTATAGCCAATGATGAGTATATTCTTATAGTTGTGAAATTCTAATTTAAGTTGTTCTCTTAAAATATCGTTTTTACCACAGATAATGATGACTTGATTATCATTTTTAGTAGCTGTTTTCTTCACGTACTTCTTAAACCCTTTTAGAAGGCCGAGCGAACCTGTACACACGAGAATAGTGTTTTTGTCTGTTGATAAGTTGAATTTGTTTAGCCAAGCATTCCTGTCAGTTTTAATCTTGAATTCTTTACTGATAGGAATACCCGTGACTTTGATCATCTCAGGTAAAACACCTTTTTTAATTAAGTCGCTCTTCATTTTTTCTGTAGCAACATAATAGACATCAGTATTATTAACTACCCAATTTTTGTGCACACAGTAATCTGTAATCACTGTATGAATTGGGATATCTAGGCCGAATTCTTCTTTAATGAGACTTAAAACAGGTGTTGGGAAAGTATTTAAAATGAGGTCTGGATTATGCTTATCAATTATATTTTTTAAATAAGCTAAACCATATTTTTTGTAGAAACAAGTGTTTAGTTTTTCCTGACGGGCATAATAGAAAAACTTGTAGGTCGGTTTGAAGTGAGTAAAGCACTTTAAGTACCAGTCTTTAATAAGTCGGGTTAATAAAGGGTGAGCCTCTAAATAAAGATCGTGTGTTACAACGTCGATATCATAGTCATTGAGCGCCTTGTTTAAAGTATTGCTTACCATTAGATGACCGTTACCAAAAGAGCCAGTGATCACAAGTACTTTAAGTTTAGACATTATTATATTCCCCCACATAATGTAATGAACTAGAGTGCAGTAAGAATCATATTTTTCACTTAAATAATATCATGAGATAAAAGAATTATTGAAAAATAAATAAACTCTTAACAATAGTAAAAATCCCTTTTAAAATTCAAAGGGATTTATCTTGCATCACTAGTATTAAAGATAGGGTAGTTTATGCCTAAATACGATGAGATTAATAGAGCGATTAAAATAGTAATGACAAAGAATATATCATTAAAGGAAAAAGTTGTTTGTCGGTAGTAGGTTCTCTGATTATCACTGAACCCTTTGGACTCCATAGCAATACCTAGGCGATATGCTCGACGTATACTTTGGCTCATCAAGGTAACGATTGTCATTCTTAGTCCTTTAAAACCAGAAATGCGTTTCTTATCTATTAAAGGTGCACGAACTTTTCTAGCACGTCTTAACTGTACATATTCTGAGAAAATTAATGGAATCATATTGATAGCTGCCATAAAAGAATAGGCATATTTTGACTTTATTTTGAAATGAATCATCAAAGCATAAAATACATCCGTAATCTTTAAAGTGAAGATTACTAATGCGCCAAATAACGATAAAATAACGCCTCTCATGGTGATATGAATACCACGGATAAAACTCTCTTCTGTAACATGGATGATACCTAATTTAAATAAGGTTGTATCGCCCTTTCCGTATAGAATCATATAGGTGCTGGATAATAAACCGGACACTAAAATAACGCCTAATAGAATACATAAATAACGCCATTGGATACCACTTAAGGTAAACAATAGTATCGCCATTATACATACAAAATAAAGCAAGGTATTCGGGTTATGAGTAAAGACGACAATCACAAAAAGTGCAGCAGCTGCGATAATTTTGGTAACTGGGTTAACGTTATGAACGAAAGTATCTTTATTCTTAATGCTATCGAACATTGTGTGTGTCCTTTTCTAGGATCATGCCATCCAGAATTTCTAAACGACGGGATGGATAACGCGTTTGAATATTCACGTCATGGGTAATCATAATTATTGTTGTACCAGCTTTAACCAATTCATCAAAAAGTTCCAGCATAAAGAACGTGTTTTTTTGATCCAGTCCAAAAGTCGGCTCATCTAATAACAACAAATCAGGTATGCCACCTAATGCTGTTGCCACACTTAAGCGTCTCTTTTGCCCTGTGGATAATTCTAGTGGATTTAGATGGGCAGAATGTTCTAGCGAAAACATTTTTAAAATATCTTCTGTCTTCTGTTTTGCTAGATTCTCATCATATCGGTGTTCCATATTGATATATATTTCGTCATAAACTCTATGAGTTATAAATTGCAGTTCTGGATTTTGAAAAACTGGGTAGACATCTCCGATGATATCCTTTGTTTTCTTTACAAGCTTATTCTTATAGATAATTTGTCCTTGATGGGGAATCAACTTCATCAATGCACTAAGAAAACTTGATTTACCCGCACCATTTGGACCTTCTAATGTAAGCCATTGCCGAGACCTTATGTGTAAATGATCAATGTAAAGTATATCAATGCCGCGTCTGTCTATTTTCATATCTCTAATTTCTAATAAAGGCGCTCCGTCTTTATTACTTTGTACAAATTGTGGTGCTTGGTTCCACGACATTGGATGCCAGACGCCGTATTCATTAAGTAAGTCAACGTGGTGACTTAGTACAAATTTTGGATCTTTATCGAGAATAATTTCTCCATCATCATTCATTAGGATGACACGGTCGACCTTATCCCAAATATATTCAACTCGGTGTTCTACAATCACAACAGTTAGGTCGGACCAAATAGATAAAATCGTTTCCCAAAGATTTTTTGCAGAATCATCATCTAACATGCTTGTTGGTTCATCTAAAAATAAAGTGTCCGGTTCTTGTAGGAGTGCTGCAGCAACAGATAGCTTTTGTTTCATCCCACCAGATAGTTGATTAATTGATAAGTCTAAAGGTACGTCTAGTCCAATTCTTTTTAAAGCGTTAGTCATCATGTTGTTCATCAGACTAGGAGCAATCCTCTGGTTTTCTAGGATAAATGCAAGTTCTTCTTCAACGGTTGGCATGGTGAACTGGGCATCAGGGTCTTGGAATACGTAGCTTGAAGCATTTGGTATATCTAAATAATCTGCTTTTACAGGTGTATGAATGACTTTAGGAATCAATCCGCCCATCACATTTAGTAAGGTGCTTTTACCGGAGCCAGAAGGACCGACAAGTAACACCTTTTCCCCTTTCTTAACACTTATATTGATGTTTGAAAATAATAGCTGCTCTGTCTCAGGGAATTTGAGTTTAAGGTTTTCGATATTTATATCAGTCATATTAAAAACCATCAGACGAATCGCTTTGTTTTTTACCAACATATTTTAAGACACCGGTCCCTTTTACACCTTCATAGAGTTTATGACCTAACCATCCGGCGACGATTGCGCCACTGATAATTCTGAAGATAAGCATCAGCATTAGGTTCCAAGTTTCTAAATGACCAAGGTAGCCATAATACCAATCAAGCGGAATTGTTGATAAGGCTGCTGCTACACCTGCGAGTACAGCTACATATAACTTAGTACTGTTATATCTATAGAGTAAGAAAATGATCTCACATGCCAGTCCTTGGAGTAGTCCATACATGATTAAGACGATATCGAACTGTAACAGAACGATCGTTTCTCCAGAAGCTGCTGCAAATTCTGCAAGTAAAGCGACACCCGGTTTTCTAATAATTAAATAAGCTACAATTGCAGCAATGAACCACATACCATAGACCAATTCATTGATGTGTAAACCAAGGGGCTGCAAGACGGTATATACACCATCCCAGAGAGAATAAAGTACTGCAAAAACTAAGGCGATGACAACTGTGATCAATACGTCTGTCAAAGTTAAAACATTGCTGTTTTTCATAGAATAAACCTCCGTGATTTTTACAAATAAAAAAACACACCACTAACGGAATGGTGTGCATATAAAAATATGCCACTTCCCTACGCTAGTATGATCTAGATCAGGTGATAAGGGTGATTCTCAGCCTTTACAGGCACCCCTAGTGGTGGTGATTTCAATATTTGATTATCTCAATCATAGTACACTTACACATTTTTGTGAAGTTAATTTGTAACAGTCACGCCGTGATTCGTACTTTCGTATAGGGTGACTTTAATTAAATCATCTTGCGGCTTTAAAATTTTGTTAAATTCATCTCTGATCCATAGTGCGATATTTTCCGCAGTAGTATTCATATTTACTAGCGTCTCATTTAATATCTGCCCATCTAAAAGCGGCCGGATTTTATTGTGGTATAAGGCGTCAATAGCCATAAAGTCAGTCGCTAAACCGGACTCATCAATTGGTGAGTTCACATCAACCGTCAATCTATAGGTGTGGTTGAGTAAATCTTTATACTGTGTTTTGGAAAAAAAGATTCGATTATCACAAGTGAATGTGTAATGGAGATGAATGGTGACCTGTTCTTTCTTATAGGCAAAATTGCTTGGTGCTTGTATATGACTCAGTGTTGACATAGTTTTCATCCTTTACTCATTAAAGAGTGCCTTAGATATGTTTAGGGCTCTTAACATTGCTGTTTTTTTATAGTTATGGTCTTCGCTCTTAATCAGTATATCATTCACTGTTTTAACACCTTCTACAATGTAATCTCCCTTGTTTAGCATAATACACTCTGCTCTTGCACCTGCGACAACATCAGATATTTCTGAACGTGTTGGGATACCGTTCTTAATCAGAGATTCTAATACTTGAGTTGCCCAAATCATTGGAATGTGTGCAGCCTCACATATCCATAATAGTTCTTCTTGAATTTCACTCAAGCGTTCATAGCCGATTTCTACAGCGAGGTCTCCACGAGCGAGCATGACACCAAAAGGTCTGTGTGAAGCGGCTTCGGCTATGATATTAGGGAATTCTTTTATGGCTTCTACAGTTTCGATTTTAGCAATAATAGGCATGTCTTTATTGTCATCAGGGAGCTTATCCTGTAATACCGATTCGATAAAAGCCATATCCTCTTTTGATTTAACGAAGGAAAAAGCGATCAAATCGGCATGTTGGCTAGCAAAATCTAAGTCTACTAAATCTTTTTCTGTTAAGACGTTTAAATCGATATCTACATCTGGGAAATTAATGCCTTTCTCTGTCTTAATTTTAACGCCATTTTCTTTAGTTACTTTAGTCACTTTTAAAATTAGGCCTGAGTCAAGAACCTCTGTTACCTTAGCCTCAACTTGACCGTCGTCAATCTTAATCAGTTGCCCAACATCAATATTTTTAAGGACTTCGGGTACTGAAGTGTTAACTGCAATTTCAATGTTAGCTGGTAAAGTCATCGCATCTTCATTAGATAAGAGGAATGATTCACCGGTTTTCAATTTAGGGTTTCTCTTGGAAGTAAGTAGATTTTTAATGCGAACTTTAGGACCGCTAATATCCATCAGAATACGACATTCTGTGTTCCCTTCTTTAGCCGCCTGTTTTATGTTGTGAATCATTTTCTTCCAAACACTACTGTCATCGTGGGCACAATTAATACGGGCTGTATTCATGCCTGAATCTATAAGGTCTTTTACAAGTTGATAGTCTGTTGCTGCGTCACTTGGCATAGTCACCATGATTTGTGATTGCCTGATTTCAGGGCCTTTGCCAAGCAAAAGGTCAGTATTATGTTTAAGCATGCTATATCGATTTTCGCCATCTTGATATTCTGGATAAGAAACATCATCTTGTTCATGGCCTGTTATATAACCTAAGGTTTTAATTACTGAATCTAAGTTTGACAAAACATGGGGCTCGATGCGTCCAAGAGAAGAAACGCCCCAAGGGATTAAATTATTTTGGATTTCTCGATGATCGTACTGCCTGAACGCCATATAATATGCTAAATTTCGAAGACTGTCACTATAGCTACTTCTTGTGTTAGATTCGGACCACTGGTCTAGCAATTTTTGGCCATCATCTAGCACTTGTACTTTCAACGATTTTACATCTTCAAGTATCCTTTTTGCTTCCTCGTTCATGATCAACCTCCTTAAAGGTGAAAAAGCTGCCCGGCCATTCATTAACCGGACAGCCGATCTTTATATATATATTTCATCTGTTGCTTTGGCACCTTCTATATCACGTTCCTTGAGTTCGTGTGTTGAGAATGTAGTCCAAACAACTGTAATCGTCGAATAATTAATTCTGATACCTGGGTGGTGTTGTACATCTTCTGCATACTCTGCAAGCTTATTGACGAAGTCTATGCCTTCAGGGAATGTTTCGAACTTAAATTTTTTAATTAACTTCTCATCTTCAAGAGTCCAACCTTCCAACTGCTCTGCTTCTTCTTTTATATTCATGTTAATACCTCCCGTTTATAATTTATCTATTTATTATTTACCCATATTTAAATATAAAAATCCAAAATGATTTAATATGTTTACCATGTGGTAAAGGATATCTAACTACATAAAGTGGGTGATATAAATGGATATAGAAAAGATAACGACACGTATTAAAGAAATTTTAGAAGAATCAAAAGTAGGCGTATTATCAACTGCTAAGGACAATATTCCAGACTCTCGTTACATGTGGTTTTATAACGATGGTTTAACCCTTTATGCTAAAACAAATGATCAGTC
Source organism: Jeotgalicoccus marinus DSM 19772 (assembly GCF_000425825.1). Lineage (GTDB taxonomy): Bacteria > Bacillota > Bacilli > Staphylococcales > Salinicoccaceae > Jeotgalicoccus > Jeotgalicoccus marinus. Next base: position 194,001 of record NZ_AUEE01000003.1, on the reverse strand, counting down.
AAGAAAATACGAGGAGCTGATTGATAATCCTAACGTCCATGTATTGTTAGGGTTTAATGATGAGAAAAAACACGCGTTTGTAGAAATAACAGGATCAGTGGAAATAGTAAAGGACCAAGAAGTAATAGAAAATATTTGGGAAGAAGCGGATGAAGAATTTTTTGGATCTGTAAATAATCCTAATCTGGTTGCCCTTAAAGTGAAACCTAATTATATAAAGATTATGAGAGATAAGAATTTTGATGAAGTAGAAATTGATATCGAAGATATATAGTTTAGATTTATTCTTACAGGGCATACAAACTATGAGAAGGATTTTTAAAATCTAATTAGGAGTGATTATGTTAATGAGTAAAATATCTGCTTCAGATATTTTAGAAAGTGCAAAAAAAGAACAGGTAGACTATGTCAAACTTCAGTTCACTGACATACTAGGCGCCCTGAAAAATGTGGAAATTCCTGTTGAACAATTAGAAGAAGCTCTTGAAGGTCAAACAATGTTTGATGGTTCTTCAGTAGAAGGTTTTGTTCGAGTTGAAGAGTCAGACATGTTTTTAAAACCCGATTTTGACACGTGGGCAGTATTCCCTTGGTTGGAAGAAGAGTTCAAGGTGGCAAGGCTCATTTGTGATGTACATGATTTTAATAATCAACCTTTTGAAGGTGATCCGAGAAGTAACTTAAAACGTATTGTAAGTGAGATGAAGGATATGGGTTATGACCAGTTTAACCTAGGTGCTGAGCCAGAATTTTACCTGTTTAAGCTTGATGAGAATGGTGAGCCGACGAATGCAGTAAACGACACCAGTGGTTATTTTGATGTGTCTATTTCAGATACAAGTGAAGCGTGCCGTAGAAAGATTGCTAGAACATTAAAAGAAATTGGTTTTGAGGTCGAAATGTTCCACCATGAAGTAGGTCCTAGTCAGCACGAAATCAGTTTCAAATATAGCGATGCTGTAACGGCAAGTGATAACATTCAAACGTTTAAATATATTGCAAAAACCGTTGCTCATCAGTATGGTCTACATGTAACCTTTATGCCAAAACCCCTTTATAATGAACCGGGTAGTGGCATGCATTATAATGTATCGCTGTTTAAAGATGATAATAATATATTCTTTGATAAAAATGATGAATTTGGCTTAAGTGAAGAGATGCGTTACTTCATGGCCGGTCTATTAGATCATGCTAGGGGTTATACTGCAATTTGTAATCCTTTAGTAAATTCCTATAAACGATTAACTTCAGGTTTTGAAGCACCAAGATACATTGCTTGGAGTGGCAGAAACCGTACACCGCTCTTAAGAATACCGGGTACTAGAGGTGCGGGAACGAGAGCAGAAGTAAGATCGCTTGATCCGTCTGCGAACCCTTATCTAGCGACGGCAGTCATCCTAAAAGCCGGTTTAAGTGGTATCCAAAAAGAGAAAGATTTAACAACGCCTGTTGATGAAAATATATATAATATGTCACACAAAGAAAGAAAATCAGAAGACATAGAAGATTTACCAACAACTTTATATACAGCAATTAAGGCGTTAAGGGCAGATGAAGTCATTCAAGAAGCTCTTGGTCAACATATATTTGATCATTTTGTAGAGAATAAATTATACGAATGGCAAAGATATAGTGCGCAAGTAACGTCATGGGAAATGACAGAATACTTGACTCAGTACTAAAATAACACCGTTATAATGACTATCGTTATAACGGTGTTTTATCGATTTATAAATAATCTTTTACATTGTAACTCTCTTGATTTCCGAAATCGTCAGAAGTTACAACCTTGATGAGTGCAGCTGCAACATCTTCAGCTTTTGCTAGCGCATTATTTGACTTATATTCTTTAAAACGATCTAGGTTTGGAAATTCATTGATGTCTGAAGAACGAATAGTTTCTTGCATTCCAGTATCAATCACACCTGGGTAGAATATGGCACTCTTGATGTTATTTTCTTGATGTATGTTCTCCTTATTTAAAACTTCATGAACCATATTAATAGCTGCTTTTGAACTACAGTAAGCACCCCAACCCTCAATGCCGTTTACCGCAGCCCCACTTGTTACAGTTAGAATACGTTTGGTACCTTTGAAATCTTTAAGACGATTGATGAATCCCTTGATAAGTAGTGTTGGTGCAACAACATTTGTTTTATAGTTATCTAGCATTTCAGAACCATTTAAATTGCCTAGTGAATGTACAGGGTCTACAGTACCTGCTACATTGAGTAAATACACTTCATCGCCATTACTAGGTTCAATAGCTGAGAAAATATCTGATATTGAATTTTCTAAGGTGTCGATGTCATTAAAGTCAGTAAGAAAACTCTGGTGTATAACTGTATTATTTTCTATAGGACTACGTGTAATGCTAATGATTTTGTCGTCCTTTAGTAAGTTTGCAACTGCCTGACCAAGTCCCCTATTTGTTCCTGTTAAAAACACATATCTCATGATTTAAACTCCCTTATGTTTGATAATTCTTATACTACACTTTTTTTAGGCGTGATTCACACATTTTTATAATTGTTTCAAGGGCAGTAATGCGTGCATAGCGCTTGTTATTTGAAGAAATAATGCACCATGGTGCAATTTTAGTCGATGTGTAATTAATCATATCTTCTGATGCTTCTAAATATAAGTCCCATTTATCCCTATTTCGCCAGTCCTCTTCAGTAATTTTCCAAGCCTTTTCAGGTGTGTTCTCACGGTCTCTAAATCGTTCTAGCTGTTCTTCTTTATCTAGAGATAGAAAGAACTTTATTATGATTGCACCGGCGTTGGATAAGGATTTCTCAAAATCATTTATTTCTTGATAAGCCTGTTGCCACTCTCTCATAGTTGCAAAACCTTCTACACGTTCAACTAAAACACGTCCATACCAACTTCGATCAAAGAAGCCGATATGACCAGTTCTCGGGATTCGGTTAGCGAAACGCCATAGATAATGATGAGAAAGCTCAATATCTGACGGTGCACCTATGGCGTTATTTGTATATCCTGTCGGGTCAAGTAATGCTCTTGTACGTTTGATATTACCGCCCTTCCCAGCTGCATCCATACCTTCGTAGACTAAAATTAAAGGTATTTTATGTTCATATAACTGAAACTGAATTTCTCGCATTTTTTCTTGGAGTAAGGGTAATCGTTTCTGATAATCTTTTTTCTTCATTTTTTCTTTGTCAAAATCAAATGTGAACAGCTTCGTTTCAAAATCCCTTGTGAATTTACCGTCGACAACTGGTTCTTCTGCTGTAGAAGCGCGTTCAATTCTTGATTCAAGACGGTCGATGAGAATTTTATACATATCATTGACAGCTTGGTCACTGTTGTGGAAATTCACAACTTCCCAAGGACAAAGTGTTTGTCTGTTGATGAAATACGACATTTCCTCATCATAATCATGGTGCTTAAGTAAACCTTGGAATTCTTCAGCTTTCCATTTTAAAACAGGGTTTCCCTTTAATTTTTTAATATGACGTTCACGCGCTTCTTTGTCTGTATTAATAAAAAGTTTAATGATTTCGTAGTCATTATTAATCAGCGTTTCTTCGAAATTTTCCATATCCTCTTCTAGTTCTGCCATATTAAAAGGTGTATGTGTGGCTTTGTAGTAATCTTTTAGCTCTATATATTGAGAATACCAACTTCTGAAGTGGATATTGATATCGCCTTCCGGCGGTAAATGATACCAATAACGTTGTAAAAATGGATAGCGTACATAAGCCTCTCTTGGTGGCCTAGCTGCAATGAAGTTCGTATACTTTGCATCAAGGGCCATATATAATGCATTAGCGAGTCTTGATTTACCTGAAGCGGGGGCCCCTTCAATTAAAATCATGACAGGTATTTCTAATTCGTGTGCAGCTCTCGTAACTTCACCTAGTTTATTTTCTAACTTTTCGTTAATGTCGTCCATCAACCCATCCCCTTAAGATAAATATTTTGTCTATTATTTCCCTTGTTATACATAAAGAAAACAAAGTATAAAGTATTGAGAAATCAAAAGATTGCCTTTTCCCGACTTGTATACTATAGTTTAGTCAGAGTTTTTCAACTGAATAAATATTCTTTCGGGGCAGGGTGAAATTCCCAACCGGCGGTGAGAGCCCGCGACCTGTACGTTATTTTACGTATGGCTGATTCAGTGCAAGTCTGAAGCCGACAGTTAGAGTCTGGATGGGAGAGAGAATAATGCAGCAGCGTAAAATCTTTATAATTTTTGCGTTTATTTAACATTGCAATTTGTGCAATGTTATTCAGCATACATTATTTTAGCACCGGTGGATGATTTCATTCCCGGTGCTATTTATATTCAGGAGGTAAACTTGAATCACTATATGGATATAGCTATATCAATGGCTAAACTAGCAATTGGACAGACAGGTATGAATCCGCCTGTTGGTGCGGTCATCGTAAAAAATGGTCGCATTATTGGTACTGGTTCCCATTTAAAAAGTGGTGAAATGCATGCAGAACTTGCAGCGTTACAGGCTTGTATTGAGGATCCAGAAGGTGCGGATATCTATGTTACTTTAGAACCATGTTCGCATCACGGTAAGACGCCGCCTTGCACTGATGCCATAATAGAATCAGGTATCAAACGTGTTTATTATGCCTATAAGGATAATAATGATAAGGTGTCAGGCATTCAAAAATTATCAGCACACGGAATTGAAGTGATTTATTCAAGGCATGAAGCGGCAAGTGAACTTTATCGTCCTTTTAATATAAGGCTTATGAACAAAAGACCCTATATTACTCTCAAGTGTGCACAGACACTGGATGGTAAGATAGCACGTCAAAACGGTGACAGTCATTGGGTGAGTAACTCGGAATCAAGAAGGGATGTCCATCAAATTAGACAGCTTCATGATGGCATTTTAATCGGTGCAGGTACTTTGATAGCTGATGATCCCTTATTGACAGTTCGTCTTTTTGATAATGATAAACAACCGATACCAATCGTTCTACTGGGTTCAAAAGTTTTAAATCAATCGTTGAATTTATTGAAGCACCCAGTTCAACCTATTGTATTTACGACTAATGAAGGAAATTTGAAGTTTAAGGATACTTGTAAAGTATATGTAGGCAACTACACTTTGACAGAAATATTAACAATATTAATTGAAGAGAATGTCTCTTCCGTGCTTGTTGAGGGTGGTACAACTGTTCACACTCAATTTATAAATGAAAACTTATTCGATGACCTCATCATTTACATTGCCCCGAAAATATTTGGTTATTCTAAATATCAATTACATAGTGGTGTCTTGGATACCCACGATGGACTGATATTGCAAAACGTTGAAAAACTCGAGTCAGACATAAAGCTTACCTACAGGAGGACTCGACAATGTTTACAGGATTAATCGAACACACTGCTCCGGTTTTAGAGATCAATCGACAATCGGAACTTACTTCTTTAAAGATACAAAATACTCATTTCAAAAATTTAATACAAGGTGAATCTATTGCTGTTAACGGTGTATGTTTAACAGTTACTAATTTTACAAATGATACTTTTGAAGTAGACATCGTCAATGAAACCATGAACGTTACAAACTTCAATCAGCTGCAACCTAACCAAAGTGTAAATCTAGAGCGAGCATTAAGACTTGACCAACGTTTAGGTGGTCATCTCGTTGGTGGTCATGTGGAGGGCACTGGTCAAATCATCACGTCTTCAATAGACGGAGATGCCCTTGTTCTTGAAATAACAGTGCCGGATATGCTTATGAAGTACATGGTACATAAAGGCTCTGTAACGATAGACGGCATTAGCCTGACAATATTTGAAGTCGATTATGAACGTTGTAGAATTACTTTGAATATCATTCCAGAGACTCAGAGACAGACGAATTTAAGTAACAGAATTGTCGGTGACAACGTCAATATTGAATCGGATATGATTGTCAGACATGTCGCTCACTTAATGTCGTTTAAACAGGCAGGTGGGACCCATGTTTGATGCTATTGAAGCTGCACTTGCAGCACTAAAAAATGGCGAGCTTATTATCGTGACTGACGATGAAAATAGAGAAAATGAAGGAGACCTTATTGGTATTACGGAATTTATCGATGAAGAAGCAATCAATTTCATGGCAACACACGGTCGCGGTCTTATATGTGCACCAGTTTCAAAAGAAATTGCAAGACGAGCTGGTCTTAATCATATGGTCGAATATAATAGCGATGAGTTTCAAACAGCTTTTACGGTTTCAGTTGACCATGTGAACTCGACAACAGGAATCAGTGCTTTTGAAAGGTATGAAACAATTCAAGCTTTGATAAGTAATCATCTTTCAACAAGCGATTTTAATCGACCAGGACATGTATTCCCACTGATTGCTAAAGACGGAGGTGTCAGAGAAAGACAAGGGCATACTGAAGCGGCAGTTGACTTAGCAAAACTCACTGGTGCAAAACCAGCGGGGGTAATCTGTGAAATTATGAATGATGACGGCACTATGGCAAGATTAGATGACCTTATCCCCTATAAGAAAAGGCACAATTTAAAGATGATAAATATTAAAGATTTAAAAGCATATATAGAAAAAAATATGACAGTATCACATGAAAGTACAGTATCTCTACCAACAAGCTATGGTGATTTTAAGTTACATGCTTTTACAGACCAAGACGGTTTAGAACATCTCGCTTTGGTTCATGGTGATATAAAAAAACGTATGAATGTGAGAATTCATTCTGAATGTCTAACGGGTGATGTGTTTAAGAGTGAGCGTTGTGATTGCGGAGAGCAACTAGACCTTGCCATGAAAGTCATGGCTAAGGAAGACGGCGTTATATTGTATATGCGTCAAGAAGGCCGTGGCATTGGGTTAATTAATAAGCTGAAAGCATATGAATATATTGAAGCGGGTTATGATACCGTCACTGCGAATGAACATTTGGGATTCGACGCTGATTTGAGACGTTATGATGCAGCTGGGAGTATTCTGAAGTATCTAGGTATAAATGAAGTAGATTTATATAGCAATAATCCGATGAAGGTCACTGGTCTAAGTAATGAGGGCATTATTGTGCATCAAACTTCACTTATTATTCCGCCCAACAGCCACAATGAATCATACTTGAGAACTAAAAAAGAAAAACTAGGACATTTATTATAGGAGGAAGTATTATGAATGAATTACAGGGAAATATGGATGGAAAAGGCTTAAAAATTGCGATAGTAACTGCAGAATTTAATGGTTTCATCACAGAGCAATTATTAAAGGGTGCCCATTCAACATTGTTAAAATACGGGGTGATTGATGATGACATTGACTCTGTACATGTACCAGGTGCATTTGAATTGCCATTGATCGCCAAAACATTAGCAGAATCAGGTCGTTACGATGGTGTTATAACGTTAGGATGTGTCATAAGAGGTGCCACAACACATTATGATTATGTATGTAACGAAACAGCAAAAGGGATTAGTAATGCTAGTCTATCTACAGGTATTCCCGTTATTTTTGGCGTTATAACGACGGAGAATGTTGAACAAGCTATAGATCGTGCGGGTGTTAAAGTAGGGAATAAAGGTTCAGAAGCAGCGGCCGCAGTCATAGATATGGCAAGAAAATTAAACTTGATTAATGCATAAATTAGGTAAAGAAAACCGGCTGACAAATATAAATTGTCAGCCGGTTTAATGATATCGGTCAGCGAATTAGTTGTCTGATATGATCAGGTAACATAATTACTTCTGCTTGCATATCAGCTGGTCGGAATGTCTTATCGATACAAGCATCCATATATTCTAGGTGTTTCTCATCGATATCTGCATCACTGATTTTCTCACCATCATCAGCTTGAATGCTGTACCAGTATAAGTATTCAACATCCATGAAGACCTCTCGGAAGATTGTTTCTACGTACATCTTTTCTCCTTCTAAGTTCATCAAAACATCATCCATGTTCTCTTGCATGTATTTAATCCACTCATCAACTATTTCGCTTTTTCCTTCTTTAACTTTAAACTTAGTGAGTTCAGCTCTCATGATAGCTCCTCCTCGTATATTTACACTATATATAATTATTTTATATTAAATTTTATCATGTTGCGAATAAATAAGTGTGATCTTAACATTTTATAAACAAACATCTGCTATAATAATATGCATTAATCTTTGAGGAGTTAGAAAATGTTGGAAAAATTTAAAAGAGAATGGTTGACTGCTCCAGGCACAAACATCCTAGCTGGTATAGTGGTTGCCCTAGCATTAATACCAGAAGCGATCGCATTCTCAATCATCGCAGGCGTAGATCCAATGGTTGGTTTATATGCATCATTTCTTATTGCCGTCATTATATCCCTTGTGGGTGGTCGCCCGGCAATGATTTCAGCTGCAACTGGTGCAGTTGCCTTAATTGTCGTACCGCTAGTACGGGATTATGGTGTAGAGTATTTATTTGCAGCAACGATTCTAATGGGTATCATTCAAATCTTACTAGGTATATTTAAGGTAGGAAAACTACTTAAGTTCATACCAAATTCGGTTATGATTGGTTTTGTAAATGCCTTAGCGATCATGATTTTTATGGCACAACTACAGCATATATTTGGTATATCACTTGATACATATATTTATTTCATTATTACTTTAATTATTTTATATGTTGTACCAAAATTCTTAAGGACTATACCCGCTCCATTGATTGCGATAGTGACCTTAACAGCGGCCTACATGATATTTGGAGCTGAGGTTAGAACTGTAGGTGACCTTGGTGCAATTGAAAAGTCATTGCCGAGCTTTTTAATTCCTGATGTACCATTTACATTGGAAACTTTAAAAATAATTTTCCCATATTCACTATCTATGGCAATAGTTGGTTTGGTGGAAAGTTTATTAACCGCACGTATCGTTGATAATGCAACTGATACTTACTCTAGTAAAAATAGAGAGTCTAGGGGTCAGGGTATAGCGAACCTCGTAACAGGTTTTTTTGGAGGAATGGGAGGCTGTGCAATGATAGGACAATCTGTTATTAATGTGAGATCAGGAGCGACGACGAGACTCTCTACTTTTACAGCTGGTTTTGTGCTCATGCTGATGATTATTGTACTGGGCGATTTGGTTGTCCGAATCCCTATGCCGATCCTGGCAGGGATTATGGTCGTTGTTACTATTAGTACCTTTGAATGGAAAACCTTCAAGTATATAAGAACTGCACCAAGGACGGATGTCTTTGTAATGTTATTATCTGTTGCTATAATCTTGTTAACAGATAATCTGGCGATTGGTGTTGTGGCAGGCGTATTCTTTAGTGCCATATTCTTTGCGACTAAGATTTCTAAAGTATCAGTCGAAATGGATGAATCAGAGCATCATTTTACATTTCGTGTTGTGGGGCAAGTATTCTTTGCTTCAATTGACACAATGATTGAACAGATAGAATTTAGACCCTATGATAAGCATATCTACTTAGATTTTTCACAGGCACATTTGTGGGATGATTCTGCGGTGGATGCCATTGATACTATAGTTAGAAAGTTTGAAGATAAAGGGAACATGGTATTTGTCTCAAAACTTAACGCTGATAGTAGAAAAATTATGAAGGAATTAAGCGAATTAAACGAACAACATCTTACTTAAACTAGGAGGGGTACGGTGTATCAATCAGTTTTATTGGCAGCGGATGGTTCAGAAAATAGTTTTCGTGCAGCAGTAGAGTTGATGCATTTTATCGGTGAAAAAACAAAGGTAACAGTGCTGAATGTTACCGAAATTGAACATTCGAAGGATGAAGTATTACATGGGCTGAAGCCAGCGAATCTGGATTCCATCACAACGCTATTCGACGAAAGTAACGTTGATTATAACGTTGTTATAGAACGTGGTATACCTGAAGAAACTGTCATTAAATACGCTAATAGCAGAGATTACGATATTATAACGCTAGGCAGTAGAGGATTAAATAGTCTACAAGAGATAATGATGGGAAGCTTGAGTCGAAAAGTCGTTAAAAAATCAGAAATTCCAGTTTTAATTGTTAAATGAGGATGGGTGAGCGAGACTTATGAGAAAGAATATAAGTTAAGCTCACCCATTTTAAATTTGACGAGGTGAAAGCCTTTACATTCAATTGTCTGATTAGTTAGAATACAGATAGAAAGTATAAATGAAGGGGGTAATAAAGTGGTATTTGAATTTCCAAACAAAGCGGACGCTAAGTACAAAATCAAAAGCCAATACGAAAACTTTATCGGTGGAGAATGGACGCCACCATCAGACAATGAGTACTTTGATAATGAATCACCTGTTTTAGGTGAGGTCGTATCTAAAGTACCTCGGTCTAAGCAGGAAGATGTTGATAAGGCTGTTGCAGCAGCAACAGAAGCTCAAAAATCATGGGCATTAACATCACCAACTGAACGTAGTAATATACTCTTGAAGATTGCAGATCGTGTTGAAGAAAACTTAGAAGAACTTGCTGTTTTAGAGACTTTTGAAAATGGTAAGGCAGTACGTGAAACTTTAAATGCAGACTTACCTTTAGTCGTAGATCACTTTAGATATTTTGCAGGTGTAATTCGTGCGCAGGAAGGTGGTATTTCACAAATAGATAATGATACTGTTGCTTACCACTACCACGAGCCTTTAGGTGTTGTTGGACAGATTATTCCTTGGAACTTCCCACTGTTGATGGCAACGTGGAAAATTGCTCCAGCCTTAGCTGCAGGGAACTCAATTGTTCTAAAACCAGCTGAACAAACACCAACGACAATTCTACATTTTGTTGAATTAGTCCAAGACATTCTACCAAAAGGTGTCTTAAACATTGTGAACGGCTTTGGTTCTGAAGCAGGTCAAGCGCTAGCAACACATAATGGTATTAATAAGATTGCTTTCACTGGTGAAACGACAACGGGTCGTATCATCATGCAAAATGCCAGTCAGAACTTAATTCCGGTTACTTTAGAGCTTGGTGGTAAGTCACCGAATATCTTCGCAAAAGATGTGATGGATGCAGATGATGAATATCTTGATAAAGCTATTGAAGGTTTAGTGATGTTCGCCTTAAACCAAGGTGAAGTTTGTACGTGTCCATCAAGAGCACTCGTGCATGAAGATATCTTTGATGCGTTTATGGAACGTGTCGTTAAAAGAGTAGAAGAGATTAAAGTTGGTAATCCCTTAGATCCAAATACAATGATGGGTGCTCAAACTTCTAATGAACAAAAAGAAAAAATTGCTTCATATCTGGATATCGGCCGTAAAGAAGGTGCAGAGATATTAACAGGTGGTAATCTTCAAGAATTTGATGGAGATATTGCAAATGGTTATTACTTTGAACCGACAATCTTTAAAGGCAACAATAAGATGAGAATCTTCCAAGAAGAAATTTTTGGACCGGTATTAGCAGTAGCAACTTATAAAGATGACGATGAAGCAATTGAAATTGCCAATGATACACTGTACGGCCTAGGTGCAGGTGTCTGGACACGTAGTCAAAATAGAGCGTATAGACTTGGAAGAGCGATACAAGCTGGTCGAGTATGGGTAAATACGTATCATGACTATCCAGCCCATGCAGCCTTCGGTGGATATAAGATGAGTGGTATTGGCCGAGAAAACCATAAGATGATGCTAGAACATTATCAACAAACTAAGAACTTGCTAGTGAGTTATAGTGAGTCTCCGAAAGGATTCTTCTAAGTGGCAGTATTAGAACAAGTACTGGCGACAGATGAAGCCAAAACACTCATCAATGAGTTGAAAGAAGAACACGGCGAGTTAATCTTCCACCAATCTGGTGGTTGCTGTGATGGCTCTAGTCCAATGTGTTTAAAAAAAGGGATGATGATTATTGGTGATGTAGACGTACACCTAGGAGATATTGAAGGTGTGCCGTTCTATATGAACGAGAAACAATATGAATATTGGAAACATACTCAGATTACAGTAGATGTTGTAAAAGGTATAGGTGGTATGTTTAGTGTCGAAGGGCCAAGAGGCGTCAGATTTCACATTAGAAGTGAACCATTATAGTAGCGTAGCATTCTTATACAAAGAAACACAATAAAGGCATGCTCTCTAGAGAGCATGCCTTTATTATTGTAATCATGTCTTACTGTTCTTTTCTATTTCTTCTAAAGAAGGTAAAGAAACCACCTAAGCCTAATAGAATTGCAGCAAGTACACCTGTTTCTGGTGCAGTGATTCCAGTGTTTGGTAGGGTTTCTTGGCTGTCTTTCTTACTGCTTTGTTCTGTGCCTTGGCTAACTGCCGCAGTAGTAAGGTTTGGATCTGCAGTCATTCTAGCATTCGTTGATGTTTTTGTAACAGCCGTATTTTCACGTGAAACATCATTGCTAGCTGTCACTTCATCTGAATCTGATGCACTAACATCCTTTATAATATCTTCCTTGTCTAAATCTGGTTTTTTATCATTTGAATCTTCTCCATCAACCATGACATCTTCTGTACCGTTATCTTCTACATCTGTAGAACCATTTTCTACGTCGTTATTTAATAATGACGTGAGTTCAAAGAGTGAAATGGTACCTGATAATTCATGACCTACAGCTAGCATTGGTACACCTTCAGGGCTATCTTCTGCGGCTATAAAGTCCATTCCTTCAGGAGAGATGTCTGTAAGTGATGCATCATATACGTAGTCGACGAAATAGGTTGCATCCGGATTGCTCACGTTATATATGAAGAATCCACCAGTACGCTCCGATCCAATAAAGGCATATTGCTCTTCGCCGACTGTACCCACTACTACAGACTCTGTTTCAGGGCCCTTGTTATCACTACGGCCATCCATCGCTAGTTCATCTGGTGCTTCAATATCAACATTGAACCAGTCGGGAATGTAGTTAAGAGTTGTTTTCTCAAATTCATCACCGCTGTCATAGATCATCGCCATATCTGAAGCTCTCATAATAGAGAATGAACGTGCACCAAATGAGACAATTGCATTATGGATATCCCCTGTTTTGAATGGATGATCTAACGTTACTGTTAAACGACCGAGCTGATCGTCATCAAAGAGACCATTTGCTACCATGTCATCTAGTTCTTCTTGTGTAAAGCCGTTATAATACTGTGCATCCAATTGAATCAAGTCTTTAATATCAGAGACTCTAACTTCTTCACTATAACCATCATAGTCTTGAGAGTCACCTTCGTTAGCTGTAACTATATACGTTTCACCGTTAACCTCATATAAAGCAATACCATCAGGTTGATACATACCTAAAACTGGTACAGGTGTAATGTCAGCTCCGCCGTCCTCATCTGAAACATCCATACCCATGCCAGGCATAGAGTGATCTTTATAGCCCATAGATTGGATTCTTTCAAAAGATTTATTTGCGATATTGAACTTACCAATGGCACTTACTTCTTGGAAAGCGACATAAGCATATTCACTGTTATTATCAACAACGATATATTCAGGTTCGGCATTTAAATGATATTCATCAGGGTTTGGACCTAGTGGACGGAAATCTTCTGGAATATCTTCTTTTGTTACATTTACAGTCGTTACATCATCTTGTGTTAAGTGTTGTGGTGATTTTCTTGTATCAATGACTGAGATACCACCTGGTGGATTGATTGTATACTCATCATTTAATTCACCTTCATTCGCAACTAATAATGAGTCACCATCCGGAGTATATGTCAGCATATCTGGAAGTGCGCCAACAGTTAAACGATTTAAATATTTTCCTAGATAATCAAAGAACACAACTTGTCCATTATCTGTTTTTACTTCAGCCGGGGCAGCGACAGCAATATATTCACCGCTAGGGTTAACGGCAACACTTGTTAGGTCGCCCGCTTCAACTCCATAGTCTTCTAAGAATATTTGATTTATAAGCTTTAATTCTTCGGTAGAGCCATCAATGATATCTAATGACGTCTCATAACCGTTTACAGAGTAGATATAGTTATTTTTAGGATTATGCTGTACAATTTCCGTTCCCGCTCCATCAAAAGGTGCCCCAGTTTCGTATCGGCTCTTATGTGTAACTTCAAGTTCTTCATTTGCTGTTTCAGGGTATTCCTCTACCTCTTCAGCTGTATCTTCTTCAACAGGTGTTTCTTCCTCAACTACCTCCTCTTCGACAAGTGTTTTTTCGGTCTCTTCCTCAATAACGTTAGTGTCTTCCACTACAGGTGTGACTTCAGTTTGTGTTTCCTCTTCTAAGACATCTTCTGTAGCATCGTCTTCAACAGGCGCTTCTTCAATGCTTTCTTCAACTGGGGTCTCTTCTAAAAAATCCTCAGAAGGCACTTCTTCCGCTTGTTCTTCAACAGCTGCTTCATTCACTTCATCTGCTGGCGTTGGATCATTGATTTCTTCTTCAATGGGCATAGGCGCTTCAGTAGCTTGTTCAACAGGTTCTGTAGGCGTTACTTCCTCTTCAACAACAGGCAGCTCATTAGTTATTTTTTCGCCTTCTACTCCTTCACTCGTTTCTGCAACTACTTCAGCTGGATTTTCAGAATTGATTTCTTCCTCGATCGTTGCTGTTTCCTCAGCTGTTTCCACTTCATCTGCTGAAGCGGTTTGACCGAGTCCGGTGAAAAGGAATGTGCCTAAAACTGCAACACCTACACCTGTAGTGAATTTTCTAATACCATATGTATGTTTCTGATTTGTGAAATCTGAATGTTTCATAAAGCCCTCCAAGTATGTTATAAGTTTCACTAATAAAATTAGCACAGTACTGTTAAGGGAATGTTTTCTTTTGTATAAAATATGTAAAAATAATATAGACAAATATCTATATAGATAGTAATCTATATTCGAGGTGAGTATATGAACTATAGCAACCTAGCAACACAATTAAGGATATTGGCAGATGAAAGTCGTTTAGAGATTATAGATTTACTTTCTTGTAATGAATTGTGTGGACACGATATCTTATCTTATTTTAATTTTAGTCAACCCACTTTAAGTCATCATATGAAAGTTCTGGTCGAAAATAGAGTGGTCACTAAAAGGAGAGAGGGTAATAAATTTATGTATCGATTAAATAACGATATTTTAAATAATCTTAAACAATCTCTAGATATGATTAGTCGACCTTCTAGTGAGTGTATTTGTCATTCCATAACGGAGGATTGTAACGCATGACGATACTAGCAATACTCATATTTTTAATTACTTTATTTTTTGTTATTACACAACCACGCGGCTTGGATATTGGTATTTCGGCAGCCGTTGGAGCGATTGTTGCGATCATTTTTGGCGTGGTTTCCTTTTCAGATATCGTTGAAGTAACGGGTATTGTTTGGAATGCCACCCTGACCTTTGTTGCTGTCATCATAATTTCTTTGATACTAGATGAAATAGGATTCTTTGAATGGGCGGCAAGTTTGATGGTGAAAGCCTCAAATGGTAGCAGTAAAAAAATGTTTGTTAATATGATGCTTTTAGGTGCAGTTGTAGCAGCATTCTTTGCGAATGATGGTGCTGCACTAATTTTAACCCCAATTGTACTTGCGATGGTCAGACAGCTGAGCTTTAAGGAACAAGCGATATTCCCATTTGTAATTGCTTCTGGATTTATTGCAGATACGACTTCCTTACCACTTGTGGTGAGTAACCTGGTTAATATTGTGTCAGCAGACTATTTTAATATCGGATTCTTAGAGTATTTCTTACATATGATTATTCCGAATATATTCTCGTTGATTGCAAGTATTATTGTACTGTGGTTATTTTTCAGAAAAGCAATTCCGAAACACTTTAGTTCAGAAGCTATTATTAAACCGAATAGTCTAATCAAAGATCGCTTTATGTTTAAGGTTTCTTGGTTGGTCTTGTCTGTCCTCTTAGTAGGATATATTGCAAGTGAGTTTCTACAGATTCCAGTCTCACTGATTGCCGGTTTAACAGCTATTGTATTTATTCTATTAGCGATAAAATCACCTGTGGTCAATGTTGGTCAAGTAGTTAAAGGAGCACCATGGAATATCGTCGTATTTTCTATAGGGATGTATGTTGTCGTATTTGGTTTAAGAAATGTTGGATTGACTGATGTTTTATCAGACTTACTTTTACAGATAACAGAATATGGATTACTGGCTACAGTAATGGGCATGGGAAGCATTGCAGCCGTTCTATCTTCGATGATGAACAACATGCCTACAGTGATGATTAATGCAATTGCTATCAAAGAATCTGGTGTGCAAGGTGTCATACAAGAGGCAATGATCTATGCGAATATTATAGGTTCAGACCTAGGTCCAAAGATTACACCAATTGGTTCATTAGCAACCTTGTTATGGCTTCATGTTTTAGCTTCAAAAAATATGAAAATTTCATGGGGTACATATTTTAAGATAGGCATCATGATTACCCCACCAGTCCTTATACTGACTCTGTTGGGGTTATACTTTACTTTACTATTCCTTTAGGAGGAAGAAGATGGCTAAAACAATTTATTTTATATGTACAGGAAACTCATGTAGAAGTCAGATGGCTGAGGCATGGGCGAAGGAAATCATGGGGGCTGAATGGAAGGTATATTCAGCGGGTATTGAGGCACATGGCATTAACGAAAATGCAGTTACTGTTATGGATGAAGTGGGAATAGATATTTCACAACAAACATCCAACATCATTGATAAGCAAATTTTAGGAACAGCTGATTTAGTCGTTACTTTGTGTAGTGATGCTGATAATAACTGTCCAGTCCTACCTAAGAATACTAAGAAAGCTCACTGGGGTCTTGATGATCCAGCAGGTTTACCACTTTCAGAATTTCGGCGTGTTAGAGATGAAATTAAATTAAAAATAGAATCATTTAATTCTAGGATGTAATAGACAATGGCCGATTATTTTGACGATAGTCGGCCATTGTTATTCTAATATTTTATTTTCTCATTTGTTTTTCCATAAATTGCTTCAAGACATGTATAGTGGTCACACAGTCATTTAAAGATGTCCATTCTTTAGGATTATGACTAATACCATCTACACTTCGTGCGAAGATCATTGCTACAGGTATCTCTAAGCCGATATTCATAGAATCATGACCTGCGCCACTAGGCAGTTCAAGTGGTTCTATGTTCATTGCTTTTAAAATTGACTTCAATTCTTCTTTATAGACCGTATCGATTGGGATAGGTTTAACACTGGAAGTACGTTCAATAAAGACTTCAATTCCCCGCTCATCAGAAATTTGCTTCGCTTGTTTGCGGATTTTATCGATGAGTAATTCCCTGGTATCTTCATGAATATCTCTAATATCAACGATGAGTTTCACTGATTCCGGAATAACGTTGGCGCCGTTTGGAGATACTGACAGTTTACCCACTGTAGCAACAGCAGTATCACTAACTGTAGATGGGAGTGTTTCAATTTCAGAAACGAAACGCCCTGCAGCGACGAGTGCGTCCTGACGGTCGTTCATCGGTGTATTACCAGCATGCCCAGCTAGGCCTTTAAACTCGATTTCTAACCATGATTGTCCAGCGATACCACTGACAATTCCTACAGGTAGATTATGTTTTTCTAGAAGCTTACCCTGTTCGATATGTGTCTCAGCAAAAAATGTCCAATCTCTTTGTTTTATATTTTTAAAGTCGTTTAAATTTGAACCATATTGCTCTAAAACTTCTTCCAGATTTAAACCGTCACTATCTCTAACATTTGCCATAATTTCTTCAGTTAATAACCCCGTATATGCGCGACTACCAAAGACTCCACTGGAGAATCTGGCACCTTCTTCATCACTAAAAATGACGACTTCAAAAGATTTCTCAGGCGTAAAATCCTGTGTTCGCCAAGCTTCTACAAGTTCTAGGGCAGCTAAGACACCGAGTACACCGTCAAAATTTCCGCCTGCTGGGACAGTATCTAAATGCGAGCCAGATGCAACAGATTGACTGTTGTCTTTACCTACTAACCGACCAAAGATATTACCCGCACCATCAGTTTCAACTTTAAGGCCAGCCTTTGTCATCCAAGATGTAACAAGCGCTTTTGCTTCTTTTTCTTCTTTAGAAAAACCACGTCGATTCACACCGCCAGACGATAACGATCCGATTTGGGATAATTCGTATAATCTATGTGCTAAACGTTTGCCATCTATACCGTCATAATTTAGTTCTTGATTATAGTCGTTCAGTAATCTATCTAGCATAAGATACCTCCATTAAGATTCATTTGTTTTAGGTTTTCGAAACCAAGCGACGAGCGCTAGGATAATCAGTGCAAAACCAAGATAACCCATGAGTGAATACACACTACTTACTAGGTTTGTAAAGCCAACAAGGCTTGCAATGAAACCTATAATTCCTATGATTATAACAGCTGGATTAAATGCCTTACTCTCTGGAGCGAAGAAACGGACAGTGAATGAGTAGAACATACCGACTGCAGTATTATACATCATACCAAGTAAGGCAATCGCAGTTAATATACCAACGACTGGATTAATCTCTGTAGCGAGTTTTAGGGTTGGCATATCCGAACCAGCTACCACATCAATTCTTGCTAACATACCTGTGTGGATTAGGATGATTAAAAATCCTAAAATTGCCCCACCAATAATTCCGCCTAAACCAGCAACTTTTTTGTCTTTAATGTTCCCCGTCATAATTATAAGTAGGGCAGCACCAGCGGCTAAGTTATAAGAGACGTATAAAAAGGCGCTTAGTAGCCAATTTGATGCTGCAGGTGCTTGGGTTCTTGCGATTTCATCCGCTTCAGAAAAAGTGATGTTCATTGTTAAAATTGAATAGACAACAATAATTAATATAACTGCAATTAAATAAGGTGTAATTGATGCAATGATACCTATTATTTTATTAGTATCTAACAGTAGGGTAAGAATTGTTAACACAACCATTATGATGCTCCCTACCATAGTATTAATTCCAAGGACTTGTTCAAAAGTCGAGCCAGAACCTGCGAACATTACGACTGCCACACCAAATAGGAAAAAAGTGATGATAATATCTAGAACTGGACCGATATACTTACCACCAATGTAATAAAGTACAGCTCTGTGGGATTTTGCTTGCAATTTAGTCCCTAACTGAGCGAATGTGTAACCCAAAAATATAAAGAGTAGACCGGTGACTATAGCACCGACTGTTCCCCATAAACCAAAGCTTGTAAAATATTGCATCACCTCTTGTCCGGAAGCGAAACCTGCACCGACAATCAACCCGACGAAGGCACTACCTATTTGGAAGCTCTTTTTCATATTTGTCTCCCCTTTTATTTAAACTCTTTTTTATTTACTGTAAATTGATCCACCGCTTCTAGATTTACTTCATAACCTATACCAGGATTTGTAGGCACAACAATAACACCATCTTCAGACACGACTTCAGGTTCGATGATATCCTTATCCCAGTAACGGCTAGAGCTTGCAGTATCTCCTGGTAAAGTGAAGTTAGATAAGGTCGTTAACGCCACGTTATGTGCGCGGCCAACACCTGACTCTAGCATGCCACCACACCAGACTGGGATGTTATGTGACTGACAGTAGTCGTGAATTTTAACCGCTTCAGTTAAACCACCCACTCGACCAATTTTAATGTTAATAATTTTTGTGCTACCGAGCTCAACAGCCTTACGCGCATCTTCTAAGGAATGGATACTTTCATCTAAACAAATCGGTGTTTTTAATTGTTTTTGTAAAGTTGCATGGTCAATGATGTCATCCGATGCTAGAGGCTGTTCAATCATCATTAAATCAAAGGCATCCAGTTCTTGTAGTAAATGTGCATCTTCAAGACTGTATGCAGAGTTAGCATCTGCCATAATTGCCGTATTTGGAAATTCTTGACGTAGTGTACGCATGACGTCAACATCCCAGTCTGGCTTAATTTTTACCTTAATTCGTTTATAACCTTCATCAACGAAACCTCTCACAATTTCAACCAGTGATTCTATAGAATCTTGAATTCCGATACTTATTCCGACGTCAATTGTTTCTCTTGTTCCTCCAAGCGCTTCTGCTAATGATTGATTGTTTTGACGCGCATAGACATCCCAGATTGCGCCCTCTAGCGCTGCTTTTGCCATATTGTTCTTTCTAATTGGAGAGAATATTTCACTAACTTCATCTGGATGGTTAATTTCTTGATTTAAAATTAGTGGAATTAAATAATCTTCTAACATATGCCAGTTTGTTTTGACTGTTTCCTCACTATAAAGTGGTGCATAAAATGCAACAGTTTCTCCCCAACCTGTTGTACCATCATCAGCAGTTGCTTCGACCAAAATAAACGCTCTATTTTTAAATGTGCCAAAACTTGTTGTAAACGGCGCTTTCATTTCCATTTCCATCAATCTTAATGTAACTTTTTCTATTTTCATTATTTATATGCCTCCAAATTTAATGATGTTATAGGTACAAAAATATAAGTCGCAGTATCATCTTCTGGGTAAAGATGTACTGCGGCATAACCAGCTTTAAAAAGCGCTTGGAATATTTCCCTTGTCTTTAAACGCCAGTTTAAGGCGATTGTTGAATCGATCTTCTTTACATGTTGAAAATCCTTAGGTACTTTCACGCCATATACGGGTTCAGTTAATGTCTGCTGTGACACACGACTAAAGCTTGGTACACCATCTTTTATAGATACCTCATTTAAGACGAGCGCATCATCTAAGCTAGGAGCCTGGAAAGACCGTCTATGCTCACTCGATAAAAACCAGTGAACTTCAAAACGGTCTGAAGGGAGCCCCTTATTTATTCCATCTGTCATTTTGCCGTATGCGTTCTCCATGTACACATTAACGATGCCACCAAGTTTAGATAGGTTTAAATAAGCATTCCTTGTTTCTAAGGGATCAAAAGTCCAGTGCATTTCAGCATAGCCCTTTTTAAGAGCACTCTTTGCTTGAGCTTCCTTAAGTTGTTGACCAATACGTTTAGAACGATAGCTTTCATCAATCCCAAGCATATGTGAACATAAATAGGTAAATCCATCTTTAAAGCCTGCGAATCCATAACTAAAGCCAATTATCTTTTCATTATCAAAAGCCCCTATTACGATCCCGCCGTTTTTAACGGCCGTTAAAGTCTGGTGTATTGGTAAGGGAGTCATACCCCAGATGCTTTTTTCAAGCTCGCCTATTTTTTCTATTTCTTCTAATGTGGTTAACTCTTTGATCTCTATCATCATAGACCCTCTTTGAAACAATTTTTTACTAACAATAGCACAACACTTATCTTAATTCAATAAATATTCAGACTAATCAATACATTTTATTATTAGAAATCGAAATAAAGTCCTTGATTTTTCTATTTCTAACTAATACAATATAAAAAGATTAAATTTAATATATTCAAATTAGAAATATAAGGAGGTGCCGCTAGTGAATCAAAATGAAGCTCGGATTAAAGCATTTACTGTTCTCATCAAATCATCTCAATCTGTTCAAAAGCTAATCAAGCAAGATTTTTTAAAGAAAGAGATTAACTTAAATGAATACGCTGTTCTGGAATTGCTCTACCATAAAGGAGATCAAGCGATTCAATCGATTGGGAAAAGGATTCTCATGGGTAGCGGGAGCATCACTTACGTTATCGACAAATTAGAAGAAAGAGGCTTTTTGTATCGGCAACCTTGTCCAGAAGACAGAAGAAAAATGTTTGCTTGCATCACGGATGAAGGTAAAGCATATATGAGAGCAAGAGTTGTAGAACAAGAAGCGGTTATCAATAAAGTGTTTGAAGAATTAGACGATGAAGAAATCGATACTGCAATCGATTTGTTTAAGCGCATCGGCATACACGCAGAAAGCTTACTTAACTAATAATTGGAGGAATTATAATGACTAAAACAGATTTAAAAGGTATTCACCATGTCACTGCAATGACAAATAACGCGATGAGAAACTATGACTTTATGACAGAAGTTCTCGGTATGAGATTGGTTAAGAAGACCGTTAACCAAGATGACATTCAAACTTATCATACATTCTTTGCGGATGATGTAGGTTCACCAGGAACAGACATGACATTCTTCGACTTCCCGAACAACCCAAGAGGTTCAAGAGGCACGAATGCAATTTCAAGAACAGGATTCAGAGTACCAAATGATGCTGCGCTTGAATACTATTTAGAACGTTTTGAAGAAAAAGGTGTAAAACACGACGGAATTCAAGAGTTATTCGGTAAAAAAGTCTTACCGTTTGAAGAAGAAGACGGTCAACGTTATCAACTCTTCTCTGATGAAAAAAATCAAGGTGTAGAACCAGGACAACCTTGGAAAAATGGACCTGTTCCAGAAGACAAAGCAATTTACGGCTTAGGTCCAATAGAAATTACAGTATCTTATTACGATGACTTCAAAAAAGTATTACAAGATATTTATGGTATGAAACCAGTACTTGAAGAAGAAAATGTGACTTTACTGGATGTTGGCGAGGGTGGAAACGGCGGCCAAGTTATTTTACGTAAAGACCAAGGTGTTGAAGGCAGACAAGGCTACGGTGAGGTCCACCACGTGTCATTTAGAGTAGAAGATCAAGCAGCTCTAGAAGAATGGGAGAAAAAATATCGTACGATGGGTATTGGAAACTCTGGTTTAGTGGATCGCTTCTACTTCGGTGCTCTTTATGCGCGTATCGGGCATATCTTAATTGAATTATCTACTGATGGCCCTGGATTCATGGATGATGAACCGTACGAAACACTTGGTGAAAGCTTAGCATTACCACCATTCTTAGAGCCAAAACGTGAGCAAATCGAAGCTCAAATAAGACCATTTGATACCACGAGATCAAAAAAATAAAGGAGGCGGACCATGGAAGCTATTAAGAGAATACACCATATCACTGCTATTGTTGGAGACCCAAATGAAAACATCAAATTTTACAGAGACGTACTCGGTTTAAGATTAGTAAAACAAACCGTTAACTTTGATGATCCAGGTGTTTATCATTTATATTTTGGAGATGAAGATGGGAATCCAGGAACAATCATTACTTTCTTTAACTGGATCGTTGACCGTCCAGGCTTAAAAGGTAGCGGACAGGTTGGACGTATTGCCTTTAGAATTCCTAAAGGTACTATGGGTGATTGGCAGAAGCATCTAAATGACTTAGATATCAAGACTCAAATTACACAGTTATTCGATAAGGATACCTTAGAATTCGATGATGTGCATGGTCTTGAATTAGCTTTAGTAGAAGGTAATGATGAATCTGACAACAAAGCTATTATCGGTTTCCATGGAGCAGTACTCTTATCCAGTCACCCTGAAGCAACGAATGAATTATTAACTAGTGGACTAGGTTTAACACCAATTCAAACACAGGGGCAAAGTTATCACTTTGAAACCGTCGGTAGTGAAAAACACCACGTTATAACGGCGTTACCACCAAGCCCGAGAGGGCGTTTCGGAATTGGTACAGTACATCATATCGCATGGTCTGTACCGAATTTAGAGACATTAAAAGAATGGCAAAGCTTTATTCAAAGTCAGGAGCTAGGTGTCACCGAAGTGAGAGATAGAAAATACTTTAAGTCTGTTTATACAAGTGAATTTGGTTATATTGTATTCGAATTTGCTACGGATGAGCCTGGTTTTGCTGTTGATGAAGATAAGAAAGACCTAGGAACATCATTACAATTACCGCCTCAATATGAACATCGTAGAGAAGAATATGAACGTACCTTGCCAAAACTAGATTTATAAGGAGTATCGTAATGTATAACTTCAAAGCTTCAGACCTCTCGATAAAAGAACAAAACAAAATACTGATTGGCGCTATTGGGCCGAGACCGATTGCACTCGTTGTAAGTCAATCTGCAGATGAGATAATCAACCTTGCCCCCTTTAGTTATTTTAATATCGTTTCTTATAAGCCTGCGATTTTATCAGTTTCTGTGCAACGGGTTAACGGAGAAATGAAAGATACAGCAAGAAACACCTTAAATAACGGTGAAGCTGTCGTGCATATTGTTGATGAAGACAATGTAGAACAGGTGAATTTAACATCAGGATCGTATGCTCCTGATGACAGTGAATTGAATCATGCAGATTTTACAACTGAAGATTCACAGACAATCAATGTACAAGGTATTAAAGAAGCTAAGGTGAAATTTGAGACAAAATTATATAACCATACTGTCATCTTTGATGGCGATGTACCAACAGCAGACTTATTGTTATTGAGTGTTCAACATTACTCACTGTCTGAACAAATTTTCGATAGAACCACGGGTTATATTGATTCATCAGCACTTCGTGCAGTCGGTCGACTTGCCGGGAGTGATTATGCAAAAATCGGTGAATTTTTCAGTATAAAAAGACCAGAATAGATAAGGAAGTGACTATATAATGGAATATATTTATAAAGAGAACCAAAAAGGTGCCCCAGTATTTGTATTGCTACACGGTACAGGTGGAACTGAGAATGACTTACTACCTTTAGCACAAGTAATGGAACCGAACTACAACGTCCTTAGTGTACGTGGTGAAGTAAAAGAAAATGGTATGAACCGTTACTTTAGACGTCTGGGCGAGGGTAATTATGACTGGGATGATTTAGAGAAACGTTCTGAAGACCTAGTGAACTTTATCGAAGGAAAAGCAGCAGAATATGAATTTTCTACAAATGATGTCATTTTTGTTGGCTTCTCTAACGGCTCAAATATTGCGATTCACATGATGTTAAATCATCCAGATAAGTTTAAAAAAGCAATGTTATTTGCACCGTTATATCCTAAAAATATTGAAACCAAAATTGACTTTAGTCAGGCAGAAGTATTCCTTTCATTAGGTAAGGGAGATCCTATTGTACCAGAGACTGAGAGTGAACATGTTATCGATATATTCAAGAATAATAACGCCGATGTAACGTCGATTTGGGTCAATGGACACAGTTTACCGGGTGAAGCGGTAGAAGCTGGTCAACAATGGATAAATAGATAAGCTTAAAGACAGCTCAAGATGAGCTGTCTTTATTTTCCTTATAAAAATTTAAAAACTCTGATAATATTTAACATAAGAAATCTAAGGGGGATATTTATGAGTTTACCTGTAATTGGTGTGACAACTTTTGTTAGCGAAGACCAGCTAAGATTACCTGAATCGTATAGTATTGCTATAGCAAATGAAGGCGGAGTGCCAATCATTTTACCTAAGGTGGAAAACGATGCGTTAATCAAAGCGCAAATTCAATCATTAGATGCATTAGTTTTATCCGGAGGGGATGATGTTGATCCTGAATTTTTTGGAGAAGCACCTCATCAAAAAATGGGAGCGATTGAACCTGGTAGAGACGCCTATGAAATGAAGCTAATAGATTTTGCACTAGATGCCAATATCCCGATTCTTGGCATTTGTAGAGGCGCTCAAGTACTAACAATTCATCAAGGTGGAACTATCTATCAAGATTTATATTCACAAGTCGGTGAAGGGACATATAAACATAACCAAGAGGTTCCCAAAAATTATTTGACCCATAAAGTTTCTATAAAGGAGAATACGAAGCTACATAGTATTTTAGGTCAGACAAAAGTGAAAACAAATAGTTTTCATCATCAGGCAGTGAAAACTATTCCAGACCATTTTGAAATTACTGCAAAGACAAGTGATGGAATTATAGAAGCAGTTGAAAGTAAGTCATATAATTTTCTAATAGGGGTGCAATGGCATCCTGAAGGGACCTATTTAGTAGATGAATACTCACAGAAAATATTTGCTGCCTTGGTAAAAGCTGCAGCTAAGAATTAACAGAATAATCATTCAATTTATTGAAATTTCGAATTCCGACAGGTATAATTTTATGAAAGCGCGTACATTAATAAGGGGGATGTTTATGCAAAAGAAGTTATGGTTTTTTATGTTGTTTACCATGATTTTACTATTGGTAGCTTGTACGGATGATAGTGATGTTGATGAGGCAGAGAGTGGTGAATCAAGTGGTGAGGGTGGAAACGACCTAGTGATTGGGATGATCAATGAAGCAGTTTCTCTAGACCCACATGTGTCGAACGACATACCATCCGCACAGCTTAGAACACAAATTTTTGATACCTTGGTTCAACAAAATGTTGATATGGAATTTGAAGAAGGTTTGGCGAGTTCATTTGAACAAGATGGAAACGAATGGACATTGGAGCTAAAAGATGGGGTCACATTCCACAATGGATCAGATTTTACAGCTGAAGACGTTGAAGCGACTCTAGACAGAGTGATGGATCCATCGGTTGGGTCCTCTGTAGCGTTCATGTTTGAAATGATTAACGACATTGAAATTGTTGATGATCATACTGTCATCTTTACGACAGATTATCCGTTCACTCCGCTACCGAGTCACTTAGCCCACAATACAGCAGGTATATTGAGTAAGGAAGTTATAGATGAAGATTACCAAAATGCCTTAGACCAAGCTGAATCGGATGTGACTTTAGAAGAATATTATGAGTTACGTGAAGCAGGTGGAGAAGAGTTTGAAGCTGTTTCTGAAGAAATCGGTGAACACGTAGGGGCCATAATTTCTGAAAAACCAGATGGTACTGGGCACTTAAAACTACAAAATCGAGATCCCGGTAATGAAATTGTTTTAGAGAAATTTGAGGATTTTCATGGTGGTGAAAGAGAATTTGATACGGTAACTTACCGTGTAATTCCTGAAAACTCAGCACGTCTAGCAGAATTAGAAACAGGTGGTATTGGTATTACGGATAACGTTGATACAGAATCTATGGACCGTGTAAGAGAGCATGAAGAAACAAATATTATCGATCAAGATAGTCTATCGATGACATATGTTGCATTTAACTACGATAAAGAACCGTTTGATGATGAGAATGTAAGAAAGGCAATTTCCCATGCGATTGACCGTGAACAGATTATAAACGGTGTTTTGAATGAGCGAGGGATCCATGCAAAAAATCATATTTCACCTTCAGTGTTTGCACACAATGAGGAAATGGAAGAAGTATCCTATGATTTAGACTTAGCGAAAGAGTATATGGCTGAGTCGAGTGTACCTGACGGTTTTGAAACGGTTATATGGACATCTGATTCTGAACAGAACAGAGACATTGCCTTAGTCATTCAAGAGTCTCTCGGAGAACTAGGGATTGAGGTTGCAATTGAACAGTACGAACACGGCGCATTCTTAGAGATGGCAAACCAAGGTACACATGATATGTTCATGTTACAGTGGATTACTGTAACTGGTGACCCTAACTACGGTCTATATCCGATGTTCCACACTGATTCTGTCGGCTCTGGTAACAGATGGAATTACTCGAATCCAGAACTGGATAGCTATCTAGAAGCAGGACAAGAATCAACAGAAGATGAAGACCGTATTGAAGCCTATCATACAGCGCAAGAAATTCTCATGGAGGATCTCCCAATTACACCGCTTTATTATGGAGAACTTGGGATTGGTGTAAATGAAACTCTTGTTGAAGGTGTAGAATTAGACCCAGTTGGTATTGTTAGAATTGAAAATGTTACTTTCCCAGAATAAAATGAGGTCCATCTAGATTAATTTCTAGATGGACTTTTATCTTCTATAGAATGTTGTGCTAAATAGTTAATTAACTTTGGACTATATTTGAAGTACAAACTAAGAGATAAGGTAATGATGAAGATACCGAATGTTAGACCTGCAAGGACGTCTGTTGGAAAATGGACACCAAGAAATATTCTTGAAGTCATAACAAATAAAATAACGCCTATCGTTATAACGCCGATCAAATACTTTTGCCAAGTATGTGTGACGAAATAAATGAGCAAGATACCTAAAAGACCAAAAAATACTGTAGAGGCAGTAGAATGACCGCTTGGAAAGCTCTCTGAAGACTCAAATGCAAGTCTGAGAAAATCAGGACGTTCTCTATCAACAAGACGCTTCATCAAACTGACAAGAAAACCAGGTCCGATAACTAGAGTGCTTGAAAACCAAAGTGCAGCAGTATACATCTTAAATAGGAATAAAAGACTAACGGTTAAAATTGAAAAAAGGATAATCGCAAAAGAACCACCAATATCAGTGAGTAAGACGATGATTTCAGCGCGTTCTGCTGTTACAAATCCTTGGATGAAATGGATTAAACTTAGGTCGAATGCTTCAGTCCAATTCAATTTTACTAGAACGCTGAAGCAAATGACTAAATATATAGTTAGAGAAATAATAGCAATAATATTTAAATGTTTATTCATGAGAGACCTCTTTAACGTAATTAACATATTATAGCAGAGTTTATTAAAAATGCTTATATTAAATCAAGTTGTTATTCAATCATGGTAAGTTTACACTTAGATTAAAATTACAGAATTGAGGAAGTGACATGATGAAGTATCGCTTTATAAGTCTATTGTTTTTATCTACCTTGATACTATCCGCATGTAGTAATCCATTTGATCAGTTAGCAGATGAGATTAACAGTTGGATTTCTGGAGATGAACCAACTGAAAAAACGACTAATGATGAACCTGATGACAATTCAACTCAGGACACTAGTTCATCAGAAACTGAAACATCTACAAATGAAGATATAGATTATATTGACTACAGCCATCTTATGAATGAAGGTGCTGCTGTCAGTTTAGACAAAGGAACGCATTCGGTTGGTTCTGATATTGAACCTGGCCGCTATAAAGTGATACCGCATGAAGAAACTAGTAGTATTTCTGTCGAAAATGCAGAAGGTAGAATAGTTGCTGGTGAGACCTTATCTGGTATTAATAACCATGAGGGACAGTATCCTGATAGTCTAGTTGTCTTTTTAGATGAAGGTTATACACTTGAGACACAGCATGACTCAGGAGTAGAACTCGAGCCTTATGAAACATCAGATATTGATGTACTCACTACTGGTTTATGGGTTGTTGGTGAAGATATTCCAGAGGGTGTTTATGATATCAATGTACCGAATACAGACAAGTATGGAAGCCTTAGTGTGTCGAATGTCGTTGACTATGAGAAGATGCAAATTATCATAGGTTCAGAGCAATATGGTGGGACTTCAGAATTTACAATATCATTTGATGATGGCGATGTGCTTAATCTGAGATACCTCCCTAATATTGAACTGGTAAAAAGATAAATGTTTCATGTGAAAAAAGCAACTGTGAATTCACAGTTGCTTTGTATTTCTTATATTAAATCTAAACGTTCTTTGTAGCATTTTCTACAAACTGGAACATATTCCTCATCACCAATTTGAATCGTTTCACCGATGTTTGTCGGAATCCCATTTTGCATTCGAAGGTTCAATGTGGCCTTCTTGTTGCAATACTGGCATACTGTCTTCAACTCATCAATTGCATCTGCTAATTCGAGCAAAGTTTTACTTCCTTCGAACAACTCATTCCTAAAGTCAGTTTTTAAACCGAAGGCAATAACAGGAATATCTAACAAGTCTGGGATATCACTGAGATTGTGTATATCTTTTTTCGATAAAAATTGTGCTTCATCAACTAAGACAGCAAAGACCTTTTCTTTTTCATGTTCTTTTTTAACTTTCTCAAAGATATCATCAGTGACGTATTCGGCATCAAGTTCGAGCCCAACACGCGATTTAATCTTATGATACCCACTTCTTGAATCAATTGGAGAAGTGAAAGCAAGACAACGTTTGCCTTGTGTAGTGTATTGATAATGTGTTGTGATAATTTGATTACTTTTATTACTCTGCATCGTACCGTAGCGATAGTAAAGTTTAGCCATAGAAATCCCCAATCTTTTCAGTATCATTATTTATAGTAACATGAATTGTATATCTTTTTGATAAGGACTTATGTATTTATGGTATCTTAAAATTAGTGATTAAATAATGGAGGAAGACCATGGAGAATACCTTACCAAATTGCCCAAATTGTAACTCGGAATACACTTATGAAGACGGTAGCCTATTTGTATGCCCAATGTGTAACCATGAATGGACTAAAGAGTCTGAAGCGGAAGCTACAGCAGCTTCAATGGTCAAAGATGCCAATGGTAACATATTAAATAATGGTGATAATGTTAGTGTGATTAAAGATTTAAAAGTTAAAGGTGCATCAAATGTAATCAAACAAGGAACAAAAGTAAAAGGTATAAAATTGGTTGATCCAGAAGATGGACATGACATTGATTGTAAAATTCCAGGATTCGGTCAACTTGGCTTGAAGTCAGAGTTTGTTAAAAAATAGATTAGAAGCTACAGAAGCCCCCTATATTAGGGGGCTTCTGTTTATTTATTTAATTCTTCTGCGTAGATTTCTAGAAGATATTCAAGAGTGGTTGGATCACTATAACTCGTTTTTGCAGTATCAATTTCAATGACTCTACCTTCCTTAACAGCTGGTATTGACTGCCATACTTCATCTTCAGTAAATGACATATCAGTGTCTTCACCACGACTTAAAACAATGTAATCACCGGCATATTCAGATAAAACTTCTTGAGAGATCTCATGGTAGCCTTCTTCAGATACAGCTTCTTCAACATTTTCAGGCATATTTAAATCCATCGCTTGGAAGAGAATTTCTGTTCCTCTACCCCATGCTTCACCAAAGATATAGAAGTTGGTACCATTTGTCTCGAACATTGTGACAGTCACATCTTCACCGTGTTTTTCTTTGATTTCTTTACCTATCTGAGATGCACGACTCTCAAAGTCCTCTGCCCATTCACGTGCTTCATCTTCTTTACCTAGAATTTTTCCAATTTCAATTTGTTGTTCTAAGTAGTCAAGTTCTCCCCAAGTAAAGACAACAGTTGGTGCAATTTTCTCTAACTCTTCAAGGTTTTGCATGTTTGTTCCAGCTATGATTAGATCTGGTTCAACTGCTAAGACACTTTCAGGATCTTCTTCAGTAATTTGTGTAACATCTGCAAGGTCTTCAGTGAATAAAGGATTTGCTTTTGACCATTGGTCAACGCCTACTAAGTCACCATCTAATGAAAGGACATTCGGTCCATAAGTTAAGGCAGCAATACGTTTAGGATTCTTAGGGATTTCTACTGGGCCGGATTCAGATTCATATGTAACTGTTTCTGAAGATGAGTCTTCACTATCAGCTGAGGAATTGTCTTCGGATTCTTCACCTTGACTGGAACAAGCGGCTAAAACAAGGACAAAAGTTAATGCAAAAAACATACTAAATAATCTCTTCATAACATACTCTCCTTCTAATTGATAATTATTATCAATTGATGTTTTTTATTTAATCCGGTAGCAGTGAAGCTACCGGATGGAATTACCGTTAATCATTGAGTTTTGCTAATAAGTACAAGAAGTAAGGGGCACCAATTATGGCAACCACTACACCTGTAGGTATTTCAGCTGGTTGTAAGATCACCCGGCCGATTGTATCAGCGGCAAGTACTAGAACTCCGCCAATCAGGGCGCTGATAGGTAAAACATAACGATATGCCTCACCAACTATACGGCGGGTCATATGTGGTGCAATGAGTCCTACGAAACCAATACCCCCACTAACAGAAACACTAGCGGCTGCTAAGCCAACTGCAGCAGCGAGCAAGGTACGACGTTCCTTTTCAAGGTTCATACCGAGACTGACAGCTGTAGAGTCACCTAAGTTCATTACATCTAATACTTTCGCTTTAAAGTAAACGTATGGCATTAAAACAATGAGCCAAGGTAAGAGTGCAAAAACAAAGTTCCAACTTGAACCCCAAATGCTACCTGCAAGCCAGGTGGCAACAAAGTCGTACGTTTTAGGATCGATTTTTAACGTGAGAACGATCATTAAAGCACTAATACCTGCTGCAACTGCTACCCCGACTAGAATCAATCGTATCGGTGATATCCCCTCATCTTTTTTGTAAGAGAAGGCGTAGATCGTCACTGCAGTTAACCCTGCTCCTATGAAGGCGACGATTGGCATTAAGAAGACAGATCCACCGACTTCAGTTGAGAAATACGTTACAAAAAGCGTTATAGCTAAACCAGCACCCGCATTAATCCCGATAATACCAGGGTCAGCTAGTGGGTTCTTAACAACACCTTGGAGCACTGCACCTGACATCGCTAGTCCCATGCCAATTAGAACAGCAATGACAATACGTGGTAATCTGAATTCAAAAAGCAATAGTTCATCTGTGGCTTCGCCTTGACCAAATACTGTCTTGATAACAGTGAGTGGGTCTATTTTCATTACACCAGTGTTTAGGCTGACTACAAACAAGACAATGAGTATCACAACTAAAGATATTCCGACAAATACAGCCTTTTTCTGTCTCTTGATTAATCCAGCTGTCTTTTGTGACATCATAATTCCTTACCTCCTTTACGTGCTAAGTAGAGGAAGAAAGGTACACCGATTAGTGAGATTAAGGCACCAATTGGAATTTCGAAAGGTGCATTTAATGTACGAGCTAATAGGTCTGCAACAACAACCAAGACCGCTCCAACCACTGCACTCACTGGGATAATCCAGCGGTAATCATAACCAACAATTTTACGTGTTAGATGTGGCACAATCAGTCCAACAAAGCTCACTGCACCAACTACCGATACCGCAAGTCCTGCAAGGACAACAATAACTAAGATACTGATCAGCTTAGTTCTAACTGTACGCTCCCCAAGACTCACTGCAACTTCTTCACCTAAACTTAGAATCGTTATTGACCGTGATATACGCATAGCAATGAATATCATAATGATAACGATAGGCGTTATAACTATAAGATGTTCCCATTTCGTGCTAGAAACACCGCCGGCATACCAAAAGGCCATGTCTTGACCAACATTAAAGTAGAGCGCGATTCCTTCACTTAGAGCAGTTAATAATGCCGTTACAGCTGCCCCAGCTAAGACGAGTCTGATTGGTGTTAAACCATTTTTACTTAGTGACCCGACACCATATACAATAGAGGCACCGAGAGCTGCACCGAAAAATGATAATAATACTGTATATACATATGGCATACCAGGGAAGAAACTGAAGCTGATTGCAAGCATCATTACAGCACCAGCATTCAAGCCGAGTAAACCAGAGTCTGCTAATGGGTTTCTTGTCATTCCTTGCATTAGAGCACCTGCAACACTAAATGCTGCACCGACTAAGGCAGCTCCAATAATTCTAGGGAAACGTAGCTCACGAATGATTTGATGCTGTGTAACACCAGTATCAAAATTAAAAAAAGCATTATATATCGTCGAAAGATTTATATCAGCAGCGCCTAAAGATATAGACAAGATAAAACTAAAGCATAAAAAAACGAGTCCCGAGATAATAATGATTGTGCCACGAATTGGTTTTGCAGTCTTCTTAACAGCCTTGACCTGAGCCTTACTTTCTATAGTTGCATTTTTAGCCATGGCTGTCTTCCTGTTTACTTATATGGTAAGAAGTGAAGACTGGGTGCCCACTGTAAGGGCATGATTGAAACTCTGCTTCTATATTAAAGAGTGTTCTTAAATGCCCCTTCGTCATTACTTCTTCCGGTGTGCCTTTAGTGATTAGGTCACCATCTTTCATTGCAATCATATAGTCGGAAAAACGTGATGCAAGGTTTAAATCGTGTAAGACCATAACAATTGTACGGTTTTCTTCTTCGTTCAATCGCTTTAATAGGAGTAGTATTTCTAGTTGATGTGCAAGATCTAAATATGTAGTTGGTTCATCAAGTACTAAAGTATCAGTACCTTGTGCAAGTGACATTGCAATCCATGCACGTTGCCTTTGACCACCCGACATATCACTAATTTGGCGGTCCTTAAATTCATTTAAGCCTGTAACATCTATTGCCCAATGAATATGTTCATAATCTTCTTTACTCAGCGAACCCATCGCTTTTCTATAAGGGAAACGACCATAAGAAACTAATTCAAATACCGACAAACCACCTGGTGATTCAGCTGTTTGCGGCAATATTGCCATTTTCTTGGCGATTTCTCTCGTATCCAAGGTGTTAATCGCTTTCCCATCTAAAAAAATCGCCCCACTTTCGGCCTTTAGAATTCTGGAGACAGTTTTAATTAAAGTAGATTTTCCACAACCATTTGGGCCAATTATTGTCGTTATCTTATTTTTAGGTATAGTCACACTAAAATCTTCGATGACTGAACGGTTCTGGTACCCGACTTGTATATTTTGCACTTCTAATGCATCTGACATGGTTATGCCTCATTTCCATTTCTCATTGAGAATCATTATCACTTTGAAATCTTATGACATAATGAGCAATATGTCAATTAAAATTGTGTTTTCAAGGTCTATTGAGAATATACAATTTTGTGACAAAGATACACTAGACTATAAAAAAATATTATTATATCACCTATCATTACAAAATAATGCTCACCGTTACTCCATTTACTAAGTAAATAGTCCTTAATTTATGGCTGATGTGCTAAAATATTGAGAGTGAAAAATTATGAATGGAATTGATAATATGTTTAAGTGGTCGAACCTTCCAAAAGGATTCTTGATGGGTATAGTTGAACTTGTACCAGGTGTGAGTAGCGGTACAATGGCACTATTACTTGGTATTTATGATCAATTTTTAGGTGCACTCAGTCGGTTAGTTTCTAAATTTTATAAAAATTCGATTGGTTTTCTTTTACCGATAGTAATCGGTATGGCTCTTGCAATTTTATCAGTGTCATCTCTTTTGAATTATTTATTACAGAGCCATACCATACCGACACATTGGTTTTTCATGGGAATGGTGTTAGGAGTCATTCCGATGTTACTTAGAATATCTAATGCAAAAGTAGAATTTAAAATACCGCACTATATATTAATAATTATTGGAATAGCAGTACTTTTCTTTATGTCTTTAGCTAATACTTCTGCATCAGATCTGTCTTCAATACCAACGGATGCAGTGAATCTAATTAAATACTTCTTTTCAGGTGTTTTAGCTGCTGCAATTATGCTATTACCAGGTATCTCAGGATCCTTAGTATTATTAATCATCGGTGTATATCCGATTATTATATTTGCTATAGATGAATTTACTTCATTTAATTTCTATGTTCTTCCTGTCTTATTGTCTACAGGGGTTGGTATTATTGTAGGAATACTACTAGGTAGCCGGCTCATCGCATATTTACTTAGACGTTTTACTTATCTAACGTATGCTGGAATCGTGGGGCTGTTATTTGGCTCGCTTTTTGCAATTTACCCTGGGCTACCGACAAATATAATGATGTGGATAGTGTCTATAGTAGTATTTATATTAGGTTGCTATATCAGCTACGTGTTTGGTAAATACAATGAATAAAAAAGAAATAGTCTAAGCTTTAGTTTAGGGCGTTCTAAAAATAAATTTCAACTAATATAAAGTCCACCATAGCCATTGAACTTTTGATTGAATCAGTGCATAATGAGTTTCTATTAAAGATTAGGAGCGATTATATTGGGGGATTTAAATAATCTTAAAGTGGCTCAAAATGGTGCATATTTAAGCATCGGCGTTTATATCATTCTTGCTTTAGTGAAATTTTATTTCGGTACAATTTATGATTCTGCAGCAGTTCGTGCCGATGGTTTAAATAACTTAACAGATATATTAGCTTCTATTGCAGTACTGGTTGGCTTAAAGGTTTCGATAAAACCCCCAGATGATAACCATCCTTATGGTCACTTGAAATCAGAGAATATTGCGGCTTTAGTTGTTTCATTTATTATTATGTTTGTGGGCTTACAGGTATTAATCGAAAACATACCAGCAATCTTTCAACCGGCATCAGAGCCACCACATCCAGTAGTAATCATTGTAAGTATCATATCTGGTTTGATTATGATGGTTGTGTTCTTTATTAATAATCGCTTGGCTAAAAAAGCAAAAAGTGTTTCATTGAGGTCAGCAGCCATGGATAATCTGTCTGATGGCATGATCAGTATCGGTACTGCTATAGGACTTGTCTTAACCCAAGTGGGTCTACCTATCGCTGACGTCATTATTGCATCCATACTCGGACTAATGATTATGTATACAGGTTATACTATCTTTAGAGATTCTATTTTTGCTTTGAGTGATGGCTATAAAGAAACGGATTTAATGGAACATAAAGAAGATATTTTAGAAGTTACTGGGGTTAGAGAAGTGAAGTCTATCAAAGGCCGTTACCATGGTAGCAGTATCTTTTTAGATGTCACAATTATTGTAGACCCTGATATTACAGTGACTGAAGCACATCATATTTGTGACAAGGTTGAAAATCACATGCATGCTAAGGGCATCATGTCTTTATACGTGCATCCAGAACCAAATCTTGAGACAGAAAACTCAGCACCTTAATCGGTGCTGAGTTTTTTACTTGCTAATGACATCTTCATATTTGTCTGGATGTTGATTAAAGCGTTTTGCGACGAACGGACATTTACCAATGAGTTTCAGATTGTTGTCTCTGGCATAATCTGCAGCGTGGTCCAATAACACATCTCCTAAGCCTTGGCCACGGAGTGACTCATCGACGACTACGCTGTCTATCGTATACACATTACCATCTACGGTATAGGATAAGTAACCGTCAGGATTTGAAGCATCACCAAAATAGAACTGATTGTTCTCGTGTTTAATTTCCATTTTTATTCCCCCAACTTTAATTGTTACTTCTATATACCCTTAAATTTATTAACTATCCATTAATGTATATCATAGTTGTCGATAGCAGCATGAAGTTCTTCTAAGTAATGCTTTGCAATACGACTTAAAACTGCTTTGTTGTTGGTTACTGTACCAATAGTGATTTCATCATCAACATCAAGTGGCACTGGGATAATATCTGTACCGTTTAACTCTTCACTGAGTATGCCGCTTGAGATAGTATAACCATTTAGACCAATCATACAATTAAAAATTGTCGCTCTATCACTGACTAGAATATTTTTAGGGCTATCAAGTGTACTGAGTATTTCCTCGGAAAAGTAAAAGGAGTTATGGTCACCTTGATCAAATGATAGACGGGGATAAGCTTGTAAGTCCTCTAAGGTAACCTTATCCTTTGCTGCTAACGGGTTATTTCTACTTATAAAAACGTGAGGTTTTGTAGTGAATAAGACCTCAAAAGTTAAGTGATTTTCTTTTAAGAGTTGAGTAAGAATTTTTTCGTTAAATTTATTCATATACATGACACCAATCTCACTCTTTAAGTCTTTGACGTCATCGATGATTTCGTAAGTTCTCGTTTCTCTTAGAGAGAACTGGTACTTATCTCCCCCGTGATGCTCTATTGTTTTTACCATTGCATCAACAGAAAAAGAATAATGCTGAGTCGACACACTGAGTAGTTGTTCTTGGTGAGGCGTATTTAAATATTTGTTTTCTAAAAGATCGACCTGTTCAACCACTTGTCTGGCATAGCTGAGGAACTCAGCACCATCTGAGCTCAGTGTAATTCCTGTTGAAGTGCGTTTTAAAATTGTGAGACCCATTTCCTTCTCCAGCTCTTTTATAGATTTAGATAAGGTCGGCTGCGAAATGTACAGTTGCTTGGCGGCTTCGTTCAATGAACCTGCTTTTACGACAGCGATTAGATATTTGAGTTGTTGGATAGTCATAGTATCTCCTTTGAATATAGATAAAAGTTATAACGGGTCATGAAATTAATGAGTTAGTCTATATCATACAACCATGATAGTATTTAAACAATCATAAATAGAGATGGAGATGCATAAGAATGGCACAGTTTACATATAAGGCTGATCATGTGGGGAGTTTACTTCGACCACTTGAATTAAAAGAATCAAGAAGTCAATTTGCAAATGGAGAAATTACTTTAGAAGAATTAAGAGTAGTAGAAGATAAAGCAATTGCTGAGGTAGTACAAAAACAAAAGGATGTCGGCTTAAAAGCCGTTACAGATGGTGAATTTCGCCGTGCCTGGTGGCACTTTGATTTTCTAGAAGGTTTAGGTGGAGTAGAAGGGTCAGATACTGGTGATGGTATTGCCTTTCAGGGTGTCCAAACTAAATCACGTTCTATAAAAGTGGTAGAGAAATTATTCTACCAGCCACATAGGGAGATTGAATTCTTTAAATACCTTCAAGAACAAGCTGGAGATGCGACTGCAAAATATGCGATCCCAAGTCCAAGCATGTTGCACTTTAGAGGTGACGTTGACAAAGATGTTTACCCGGATGAGGAAGAATACTTTAAGGACATCGCTAAAGTCTATGGTGAAGTGATTAAAGATTTTTACGATGCGGGTTGCCGTTACTTACAATTGGATGACACGTCATGGGGTTACTTTAGTTCAAAAGAACAAGTCCAGAAGCTAATTGATAGTGGTAAGGACCCTGAATACTTACAAGATAAATATATTGAAGTATTAAATACAGCACTTAAAGATCGTCCAGAAGATCTATATGTCACGATGCATATCTGTCGAGGGAACTTCCGTTCAACGTGGATTTCATCTGGTGGTTATGAACCAGTTGCAGAAAGACTCTTTGGGGATTTAAATATCGATGCTTTCTTCTTAGAGTACGATAGTGACCGTGCCGGTAGTTTTGAACCGCTTAGACATGTGAAGAGAAAAGATCTTACGATTGTACTTGGATTAGTTACGTCTAAGACAGGCGAGTTAGAAAATCCAGATGAGGTGAAGGCACGTATTAAAGAAGCGAGTGAATATCTACCACTAGAGCAATTAGCCTTAAGTCCTCAATGTGGCTTTGCTTCAACTGAAGAAGGTAATGTGCTTGCAGAAGATGAGCAATGGAAGAAATTACAGTCTGTTGTTGATATTACTAAAGAGGTTTGGAACTAAGAAAGGACGATGTGAATGGCGAAAGTCTACCCAGAACAGGTAATTGGGAAAAGTAAATTTAACAGATTTCATTTAATGGTTTTCTTGTGGTGTTTTACTGCGATTGCCTTAGATGGTTTTGATATTGCAATTTATGGCATTGGTTTACCACAGATGATGAATGATTTTGACATTACGACGGCAACAGCTGGTGCCGTCGGCAGCTACGCCATGATCGGTATGATGGCAGGAACTTTTATCCTTGGTATGATGACGGATTTAGTTGGTAAGAAACGAATTTTAGCAGCTTGTCTGATTATCATAGGCGTCTTTAACTTCTTAGCTGGTTTTGCACCAAACGAGACCTACTTTGTCGTCTTTAGATTTATTGCTTCAATTGGTATGGGTGGCTTAATGCCTGCAGTGATTTCATTAATGACTGAGTATTCACCGGCTAAAAATAGAGCGATGATTGTTGCCTTGATGTATTGCGGCTATTCAACTGGGACAATCGGTGCCTCTTTGTTAGGTATCTATGTTTTAGAATTTATAAGTTGGAGAGTCTTGTTCTGGGTGAGTTTACTGACAGTCGTTGTGACGCCAATCTTATTAAAACAATTCCCTGAATCTCTGTCTTATCATGTGCGCCGAGGCAATAAGGCTCACATTGCTGACATATTAAATAGAGCAACGGCGAGTAACACTTATACAAGTAATGATGACTATTACATTGAAAATCATTCAGTAGAATCAAAAGGTATTCCTGTTAAGAAGCTTTTCAATAATGGTAGAGCACTTTCTACAATCCTATTCTGGGTCGCTGTCATCAGCTGTTTAATGATGATTGCTGGCTTAGGTACTTGGTTACCTAATATTATGCAGGAGTCGGGTTACGGTGTGTCTTCAGCGATGATCTTTACGATTACACTTGCTACTGGCCAGATGATGGGCTCATTACTAGGTGGTGCTTTAGTCGATAAAATTGGACATAAGAATGTACTGTTGACCTTACTTGGAACCGGCGCAATCGCCTTTGTGCTACTAAGTATTACGGAACAGACTTTGATCTTGTTTGTACTGATTGCAGCAGTCGGTGCTTGTACAGCTGGTTCACAGAACCTAATCAACCCTTATATCACAATGTTTTACCCTGCAGATATTAGAGGATCTGGACTTAGTATTGCTGTTGGTATGGGGAGAATTGGTTCTATTACAGGTCCATTATTAATTGGCATGGTACTGATGACAACCCTACCACCTCAACTAACATTCTTAGGATTCGCAGTTCCAAGTGTCATTGCTTTTATTGCGCTCTTGTGTGTGCAAGAACAGCATGCGACTGAGGTTCAAAAGGGGCAATTATTTAGTAAAAAAGAAGTGACAGTCACTTAATTATCTAAGACGTGAATAATACGCCTATTCACGTCTTTTTTCAATGTAAACAAATAATTGTCAATAAATTTCCATATTTATGTGAATAAATTAACAATAGTTGTTGAGGAGCGTTGAAATTATTGAAAAAGTAAAACATAATGGTAGTAAGTTAATCATACAAGGAGTGTCATTATGTTAAATCAAGAAGAAATTCAAACGATTCATAGCACAGTGCCATTATTACAAGATAAGGGTGTAGAAATTACAACTAAATTCTATAAAAGAATGTTTGAGAACCACCCTGAACTCAGAGATATGTTTAATCAACCTAACCATAAACAGGGTTTGCAGTCGACTGCACTAGCAGCATCTGTAGTTGCTGCAGCACAACATATTGAAGATTTAACACCGATTGTACCTGTTGTTATGCCAATCGCTCATAAGCATTGTGGACTTCAAGTTTTCCCGGAACACTATCCAATCGTTGGCGAAAACTTATTGGCAGCAATATCCGAAGTCACTGGCTTAGATATGGATGATCCAGTAATTCAAACATGGGGCAAAGCCTACGGTGAGATTGCAGATGCCTTTATCGGTATAGAAAAAGAAATATACGCTATTATGGCTTGGGAAGGCTTTAAACCATTTGAAGTATTAGCTGTTCGAGATGAAACTGACATTATTAAATCATTTACAGTAAAATCTGACGCAATCAATGATATTCCATATCAAGCAGGACAGTACATCACTGTTGATGTAAAAGTCCCAGAACTACCTTATAGAGCGAAACGTCATTATTCAATTGTAGATGTACAAGATGGTAGACTGACATTTGCAGTAAGAAAAGAAGAACTTGATGGTATTCGCGGGGAAGTATCGACTTTCTTACATGAACAAATTAAAGCAGGCGATACAATTAATATCTCTGCACCAGTTGGTGTATTTGGAGTTGAAAACGAAGATGCGCCGCAGTTGTTTATTGGTTCAGGTATCGGCGTAACACCGTTATTCCCTATGTTCCGTCAAGCAGCAGAAAAGACGAATGATGTTCAATTCTTACAAGTATCAGACAATAGTGACAACATTGCATTCGAAGTTGAATTAGCAAATATTGCTACTAAAAATAACGTAGAACTTCACAATCATCTACGCGATAAAGATGGTTACCTGTTTAAAGAAAACCTTGAGCAATATTTAAAAGAGAATCAAGAAGTGTATGTATGTGGTGGTGTAACATTCATTCAATCTATTGTTAAGGAATTAGAAAAAGCAGGTGTAGATTCAGAACATATTCACTATGAGCTATTTGTTCCTAGATTGAGTACACCAGTCTAAATTACAAATAAAAAGGTGAGCGTATCTTTGATATGCTCACCTTTTTTTGTGTCATTTAATATTTTAGTGGTGACTGTGTCCACCGGCACTATCATCATTTTGGTATTCCTGTAAAAATACTTCTTCAAACATATCGAGCTCACCAACCGTGAAAAATTTAATTGGTGATGCATCTAAGTGATCCGTTTTGACATTTAGGGTAAGAAGGTAAAGACCATCCCTTGGAATTTCAACATCAGCTGTATAATGATCGTCTACTTTTTTGACTTCATATTCTTCATTCCATACTTCTGCCTCTTTAGCTGGTCGACTGAAGAGGGTGATGTCAGCATCTTCAACTGGTTGACCATTCTCTAAGATGTGAATATTTACGCGTCCTTCTGTCTCTGATTCGGTAATTTCTGACGTATCGATAACGATAACGGAATTATCTAGATTGTTGTACTTATCGTGTGTACTCTGATCGACTATGGAACAACCACTTAAGAATAGGACAGAGAATATTAAAAAAATATATTTAGCCATAAGCCTCTCCTTAATAGTTCAACCAAGAACGAATTTTTTCATTTCGTCTAAGAATCAGACGATCGACAATAAAGA
This sequence comes from Jeotgalicoccus marinus DSM 19772, assembly GCF_000425825.1. Classification (GTDB taxonomy): domain Bacteria; phylum Bacillota; class Bacilli; order Staphylococcales; family Salinicoccaceae; genus Jeotgalicoccus; species Jeotgalicoccus marinus. Next base: position 152,063 of record NZ_AUEE01000003.1, on the reverse strand, counting down.
TAACAATTAACGATAGACCAACTAAGGGGAAGATAATACCGAGTGCGATTAAGGTGAAGAAGATTCCCTTGTATTCAACGACACTTGCAGATTTAGGTGCCCCACTTTTATTTTTAGGTTTTCTCTTCCACCACATGTAAACGCCAGTAATAACCATGGCTATTAGACCCAAACAGATGACGAGACCAAGCACTTGGTTTACAATGCCAAATTCATGACCTTTGTGTACCGTAATCATCGTTGCCATTATCTTTCCTAACGGTCCGTAGTTATCGTAACGATAGTCAGCAATGACATCACCTGTGTATTGGTCGATATGAATTGTTGCTTCATCTCTTGCTTGGTCAGGAAAGACCGATAAGGTAAAGACCCCTTCTTCTGAAGCGGGGTAGAATATATCGTAGCTAGGATCTACACCTGTACTATCAGCGGTTTCAATGATTTGATCTAAAGAGAGTTGTCTAAAGCCAGATTCCTGGTCTGAATTTTGCACAGGCATTTTTTCAGCTGCCCAGGATACTTCAGCAATATCTTCTGTAACAGTATCAGATTCAGGCGCTGGACCTGTCCAAATGGATGGTGGATAGCCTGAGCCTGAAGCTGTGACGATTTGTTGGACACCATTCCCCCAAAAACCGGTCCACAAGAGTCCGGAGAATAAGAAAAATAGCAGTCCAATAGAAAGCCATGCAGCAGGAACTGCATGAAAATCACGTAAACGAATACGCCCCTGCTTATTAAAACGAATTGTGAATACGCCCTTGATTTTTTCCTTAGTTCTAGGGAACCATAAGAATAAACCAGAGATAATCATAATAATCGTCCAACAAGCAACGAGTTCTACGATTCTATCCCCAATTGTCCCTGCGCTCAGCTCACCATGTAAGGCCTCTAAGATATCCATTGGGCGATTCGCATCCTCAATCATTCCGAGGACCTGTCTATTATAAGGATTGACGAAGACAGTGACCGCGGTACCATCAGTTTGAGTGACACCGACCTCTACTGATCGGTTTTCATCTTCACCAGGTCGGTAACGCGTGACGTCCCCACCCCCTGCATAACCTTCAGCAGTAAAGGCAAGATCAGATGGAGGTAATCGTTCTCCATCTTCAGCAGCTTCTACATAGTAATAATCTTGGTATGTGTAGTTCTCAATATTATCTTTAAACAAATATAGCGCACCAGTTGCTGCAAGGAATATTAAAAATGGTGCTATAATGATGCCGGCAAATAAATGCCATCTCCAAATAAGAGGATATGATTTCTTATTCAAGGCTTTCCCTCCTGTCATCTCACTCATATATTATGGATGGAAAATCAAATTTTGTATATGTACCGAGAAGGAAAGATATGACAACTTAATGGTACAATAATATAAAAGTAGACGATTGGGGGTTCAGTATGAATAAAATCTTGGTCGTTGATGATGATCCTAACATTGTCAAATTTGTCACTTTAAACCTAGAGGAGGCTGGCTTTCTAACTGTCGGGGCGAGTGATGGTAGAAACGCTTTAGAAAAGTTAAAGAAAGAAGCCTGTGACCTTGCTGTAGTAGATATTATGATGCCGTATATGGATGGTTTAGCTTTAACGGAAATTCTAAAAAGAGACTTTGATATACCGATTATCATGCTGACTGCTAAGGGACATATCGATGACAAGGCAGAAGCATTTAAAATAGGGACAGATGACTATTTAGTTAAACCTTTCGAACCTCGGGAACTATTGTTTAGAATTGAAGCTTTATTAAGAAGATATAGTGATGAGACTTCTAATACTACCTTAAAATTGGGAAAAGTTTTGATTAATTCGAACAATTATTCAGTGGAAATTGAAGGTAAGGTGTACATGCTACCTCTAAAAGAATTTGAGTTATTGCAACTATTAGCTCAGTATCCAGGGCAGGTCTTTACTAGAGATGCTCTAATTGAACGTATATGGGGACCAGACTATGAGGGAGATGACCGTACAGTTGATGTACATATAAAGCGTCTGAGATCGCGTTTTAAATCAGCAGTTGATGAATTTGAAATTAAGACAATGCGTGGCAGAGGATATTTTCTGGAGCGAAAAATATGAAATCATTATACGTAAAATTTTTAATTACAACACTTGCTATAATGCTGTTCAGTTTCTTTTTCGCCTTTTTCATTTCAAATTTTATCTACCAGATAAACTTAAAAGAAGAGAATGACACCAAGCATAAGAACATTGCACTAGAAGTTGCTCAGTTTATCGAAAACAATCCTGACATTAAAGTAGAGGAATACTTGGATACTGTTGCAAAATCTGGACACCAAATTTACTTAGTGGATGCGAATGGCCGAGATCAGTTCTTTGGTACACAGTTTGGAGACATCAACCTTCAGGATGAGGCAATCAAAGAAGTACATTCTGGAGAAATATATCATGGTATGGCGAATTTTGATGCTGAATTATTCGTTACGGGATTCTTTGCAGATGAGCTTAAGAATACAGTAGGCGTACCAGTAACAATTGATGGTCAATCTTATGCGTTGTTCATGCGTACGGATATTGAATTATTATTCAATGAAATGCACGTCTTGTTCGGTGTCTTATTCTTAATTACTATTATATTAAGTATTATTTTAGTGCTGATTAGTGCCCATTATCTCATTAAGCCTGTAACTAAATTGAGCAAGGCAACCAAACGACTTGCCTCAGGTGATTACTCTCTAGATAACCTTGATATATCAAGGAAAGATGAGATTGGAGATTTGGCTACGAACTTTAGAAACATGACCTTACAACTAGGCTATAATGATAAAATTCAAAGAGATTTCATCTCAAATATTTCTCATGATATCCAGTCGCCACTCTCGAATATAAAGGGCTATAATCAGTTATTGAAGAAACCATTGTCGAATGATGTACGTGAAGATTATGCAGAAACAATAGATTTTGAAATTGATCGTTTATCTACGATGACTAAACAACTTTTAGTCTTGTCTTCCATCGACCATGAAGATTACCTGATGAGAAGGGAAAATTATAATCTCAAGCAACAGCTTGAAAGAGCGATTAAAGTTTACGAATGGCAGATTAATGAACGAGAGCTAATGATATCTCATAAGTTAATCGATATAGATATAAGAGCTGACAAGTCATTGCTGAATACAGTGTGGGATAACCTCTTATCTAATGCTGTAAAATACAATGAGGATGCAGGCAGTATTGATATTGAAATGGCTGACTATGGTTCACATGTAATCGTGTCGATAAGTGATACCGGTAAAGGTATAGATAATGTTCATATCGATAAAATATTCGACCGTTTTTATAGAGCGGATAATGCTAGAACAAATAAGGTCGGTGGCTCAGGATTGGGATTATCTATCGTCAAAAAAATTATCGAAATGCATGATGGCTCTATCAATGTAAGAAGTAAAAAAGAAGGTACAACCTTTACTGTCCGTTTACCTATAACAGAAAAATAAGAAAAACCTCCTTGTTCATATTGAGTTCACATAACTTAAGTAAAGTGTGAATTAACAAGAACACAGGAGGTCTTTTTCATGAAGATGGCATGGAAAGAAATGAAAAAGTTTAAATTACGTTATTTGATACTAGGGTTTATCGTATTTTTGATTAGCATATTAACAATGAGCATCTCCGGATTGGCAAATGGCTTATCCGATGATAATGCATCTCTAATTAAACATATGCCAGATGGTACGTTTTACATGAGTGAAGATGCTGAAGATAATTATAGCTTTTCAGCAATTGAGAATGAACAGGAAGAAGCACTAGCAGCAACAGATGAAAATTACACACTCTTTTCCATTCAAATGGGAGAAATCAATAATGCAGATGACAAGAAATTTAGCACGGCTTTTGTAACATCAGATGGTGGGGATTATTTCCCTAATGTGGATGATGGTGAGATTATTTTAGATCGCTCACTAGAAGATGAAGGCTTTAGTGTCGGAGACAAAGTAACCAATGGTCTAATTGAAGATGATTTAACTATCTCAGGTTTTGTAGATGGACAGAAATTTAGTCACACAGAAGCTGGATTTATCAATGAAGCGGACTTCCAAGAAATGTATAGAACTGATGCATTTCAAGTCGGTTTTACTGAAGGTGAAGCGGATGTAGAAGGTCTGACTAATTATAGTAACAGTGACTTCTTAAACACAATCCCAAGTTACAGCGCAGAACAGATGTCACTCAACATGATTATCGTATTTCTATATGTGATCAGTGCCTTATTATTTGCGATATTTTTCTATATGATTAATGTCCAAAAAATGAGTACCTTTGGCATATTAAAAGCGATTGGAGTTAAGCAATCTTCACTATTTGTAATGATGTGGGCTCAAATGCTATTCATTACTGTAATCAGCTTAATTCCAGCTATTGCGATTAGCTTAATCATAAACGCTGTTGCACCAGAAGGTATGCCGTTCTTCTTACCGACTGAGACGATTATCTTTGCAGTTGTGGCCTTTATCGTAATTGGTTTTGTCGGTGCTACGATTTCAGGACTTCAGATTAGAAAAGCAGAACCATTGCAGGCAATTAATCAAGGAGGTATGTAAGATGGCATTATTTGAACTCACAAATATCGATAAGGCAGTTAAAAATGGAAATAGGGAAGAAAAAATATTAAACGATGTGGACTTAACTTTAAATGAAGGTGAATTAACGGCCCTTACAGGTCCTTCAGGTTCGGGGAAAAGTACACTTTTAACCATTGCAGCTTGTTTACAAAACAAAACGAACGGTAGTATTTCATTTAAAGGTAAAAAAATATCTGAAAAGAATGATGGGTCAATACGAAAACTTCGAGCAGAAAAATTTGGTTTTGTCTTTCAACATGCGCATCTCGTACCATTCCTAACTGTTGGGGAACAATTGGCGCTCATGCTTGATACGGCAAATGTCAAACTTTCTAAAGAAGACAAAAATAATAAAATTAATAAGATACTTCAAGCTGTGGATATGTACAAGCATAAGAATAGTTATCCTGAAAATTTATCAGGTGGTGAGAGACAACGAGCAGCAATTGCGAGAGCAATCATTCATGATCCAGAGTTATTGTTTGCAGATGAACCGACAGCAAGCATAGACTCTAAACGTTCTGAAGAAGTTATGGCACTGATTAAAAGATTATCACAAGATTTAGGTATCACAGTGTTAATGGTGACACATGACATGGATATGTTGGAATATGCAGATCGTAGAATTGAGATGAAAGATGGACAAATAACTAAAGGTTAATAGGGTAAGAGATATTTATGAAAACATAAATATCTCTTTTTTCTTATATTATTGCTTTAGTCGCTGTTGATATTATAAGGTAAACTGTAATAAACAGTTTGAAGGGAGAAATTTATGACGAATAACAATAAGGAAAGAAAATTTAAGATGCCTCATATTTACGTGATTTTATTCCTATTTGGTCTAGTTGCAGCTGCATCTACATATCTTATACCAGCTGGTGAATTTGACCGAGTTGAAATAGAGGAAGGGAGAACAGCAGTAGATCCTGAATCATTCCAATTCACAGAGTCTGAACCGACAGACCTAGTTCAGTTTATGACAGCTATACCACGAGGCCTAATCGATGCAGGTGAAGTTGTCTTCTTCACATTAATCATCGGTGGAATGTTCATGGTGCTTAGAGAAAGTGGGATTATTGAAATAGCGGTTGATAAGCTCGCGCGTAGGTTTTCAAATAAGAGTATTCTTGTGATTCCTGTTTTAATGACAGTATTTGCGACAATAGCGACACTTATTGGAACTGCAGAATTATCGTTAGTCTACATACCCGTTATTATTCCTTTAATTATTGCCTTAGGTTATGACTCCATGACTGCAGCAGCAATTGCCTTATGTGGAACGGTTGTTGGTTATTCGGTGGGGGTATTGAATCCAGTCAATACCGGTTTAGCACAAACCATTTCAGAATTACCAACCTTCTCTGGACTAAGCTTTAGGTTAATACTGTTTGTGATCGTACTGACTATAACAATTCTATTTGTTATGAGATATGCTAGAAAGGTTCAAAAAAACCCTACGGCAAGTATCGTCTATGAAGAAGATAGTGAGAAACGTGCATCATATAAATCAATTGCGGATCAGGAACCACTAAAGGCAAATAATAGACAAATTGCTGGAGCGTTCACTGTACTCATATTCTTTATTATTTTAGTATGGGGCGTAATTACTCAAGGTTGGTTTATGATAGAAATGGCCGGTTTATTCATACTGATGGGCGTGACAGTCGGGATGGTTTCAGGCATGTCATTAACACATATTAGTGAGTCCTTCACTAAAGGCTTTAGAGACGTATTAATGGGTGCTGTGATTATTGGTTTAGCACGCTCTATCGCAGTAATATTAGAAGATGGTCGAGTGATGGATACGATTGTAAATGGACTTGGAACAGTTGTAGGAGACTTACCGCCAGTTCTTGCAGCTGCAGGTATGTACTTCGTTCAGTTACTGATTAATTTCATCATTCCATCAGGATCTGGTCAAGCATTGGTAACAATGCCAATTATGGCTCCATTATCGGATATGCTCGGTGTGACAAGACAAACAGCTGTACTCGCTTTCCAACTAGGTGATGGCTTTGCACATATTTTATATCCAACAAGTGGATACTTCATGGCTGCACTTGTTATCGCAGGTGTTGAATGGCATAAATGGATAAAATTCTTCCTGCCGTTATTCTTAATTCTTATGGGGATATCATTAGGTGCATTGATCGTTGCCCAAGCAATTGGCTGGTCCTAAAGTTAAAAAAGCGGGGAGAAAATTCTAAGATTTTCTCCCCGTTTTTTCTTATTAAAATTTAGCCACTGCTGTTGAAATATCTTGGTCACCAGTAACAATTTGAAGTTCTTTACCACGATTGTCAGCATTGTCTACAAGCTCAAATATTACGCTTGCGATATCTTCTCGTGGAACCTCTTTAATCTCGTCAAAGTAGAGTCCTAGCTCGACCTTACCTGTACCTGGGTTATCAGTCAGAATACCTGGGTGAACGATTGAATGTGTCAATCCTGAACGTTTTAAGTGTTCGTCTGCATGGTGTTTAGCAATTGTATAAGGTTTAATTTTCTGAGCATCTGGTGTGTCGAATGCTTCTCTTCTTGAATCGAAAGTTGATACCATAACGAAGTGATCAACATTTGAATTTTTGCTTGCTTCTATTGTTTTAACTGCACCATCTAAGTCGACAGAGATTGTCTTATCTGCTCCAGTGCTACCCCCTGATCCTACAGAGAATACGACTTGTTCAAAGCCTGAAACCTTATCTGTTAATTCTTCAATGGTATCTTGGTCTACATCAATAAGTAAGGATTCCACACCACTATCTTTTAAGGCATCTCTTTGTTCTTCTTTTCTAACCCCTGCAGTGAATGTCTTGCCCTTACCTTGTAACTGCTTAACTAGGTGTTTACCTACACCGCCGTTGGCGCCGATAACTAATATACTCATAAAGTCATACACTCCTTATAGGTTGATATGTCTATTTTATCCTAATAAACGTTTGAATAGCTTGGATTTTGCTTGATCAAATGGTGCATATCGTACAGGGAAATCTACTGCTGTGGTATTTTTGACAACACTCTTAAAGTGTGAAAACGTATCAAATGACGCTTTGCCGTGATAGGCACCCATACCACTCGCACCGACGCCACCAAATGGTAAAGAATGACTGGCTAAATGCATCAGTGTATCATTTACACAACCGCCACCAAAAGATAATTTCTGTAACAGCAGGTTTGCTGTGTTGTTATCTTCAGTAAAGATATATGTTGCCAGTGGTTTAGGCAGTGCTTGTTGTTGAACGATTAAATCATCGATATTATCGTAGGTTAGGATTGGTAAAATAGGGCCGAAAATTTCTTCTGCCATTACATCATCATTTAAATAGCTATCAGGCAAGATAGCGGGTGCAATTTTTGTCTCTTTTACATTGACCCTACCCCCAATAAGTTTAGGGTCATCTAATAAGGCTGTTAATCTTTCAAAGTGCTTATTATTAATGATTTTTGGATAATCATCACGACTTTCTGCATCTTCATAGCGCTCATTTATTTCATCGATTAGACGCTCAATAAAGGCATCCTTAATGGACTCATGAATGATAAGGTGATCTGGTGCCACACAAGTTTGTCCTGCATTAATGAATTTACCCCAAGCAATGCGTCTAGCAGCGACATCAATGTTAGCAGTTTCGTCGATAATGGCCGGGCTCTTACCACCTAATTCAAGTGTAACTGGCGTCAATGTTTGACTCGCTATACTCATAATTTCCTTACCTATTCTTGTACTTCCAGTAAAGAAGATGTAATCATAATCTTGCTTGTTGACCTCATCATGTGGTGTGTCATACGGTAAGCAATGAACAAATTCCTCTACAAAGGTGTAATTTATGATTTTTTCTAAGATTGCAGACGTCTTAGGGCTAGTTTCAGACGGTTTTACTACAGCGCAGTTGCCTGCTGCAATGGCGCCGATTAATGGACCGATTGTTAGATTTACAGGGTAATTCCATGGTGACAATATCAAGGTCACACCATAAGGTTCAGCATAAATATGACTAGATGCTGGTAAGCTCATGACACTAGATTTTACTTTCTTTGGGCTCGCCCATTTCTTTACATGTTTAATTGCATAATTTATTTCCTGGTAAATAATGCCGAGTTCTGTCATATAAGCTTCAGTAGATGATTTGCCAAGATCTTCATACAGTGCGTCTAGGATTATTTTCTCGTTGGCTTTTAAAGCTGTTCTCAATTTTCTAAGTTGACGAACACGAAAGTCAACAGGGCGTGTGTAATCATTTAAGAAATATTTTCTTTGTTCCAAAACAAGTGCTTCAACTGACATAGTATAAACCTACTTTCAAAATATATTTATATTGTGAATAATCTTTTAAGATATTGATATTTAGGGTATGGACATTTACAACCAGTTTAACTTATCTATAACATATATGAAATTATAAAGGAGCTTTGTGTCATGATTGAATTTAAAAATGTGTCAAAGCGTTATGGTGATAAAATCGCTGTGAATAACGTCAGTTTTTATATAAATGAAGGAGAATTTTTTGTTTTAATTGGCCCATCAGGAAGTGGTAAGACGACAACACTTAAAATGATTAATCGGCTAATTCCTCTGAGTGAAGGATACATATATTTTAAAGACAACCCAATTAGCGATTACGAAGTTTATGAAATGCGTAGAGACATGGGATATGTACTACAACAAATTGCGCTTTTTCCGCATATGACAATCGCAGAAAATATTGCACAAGTCCCACAGATGGAAAAATGGTCTGACGAAAAAATTAAAAATAGAATCGATGAATTATTAGAGATGGTCGGCTTAGACCCTGAGGTTTATAGAGATAGGAAGCCGACTGAACTGTCGGGTGGTCAACAACAAAGAATCGGTGTGCTTCGAGCACTGGCTGCTGATCCTCCAGTGATTTTAATGGATGAGCCTTTCAGTGCACTAGACCCTATAACTAGAGAAAAATTTCAGAACGATCTAATTGAACTACAAGAGAAAATCAAAAAGACCATTATCTTTGTTACGCATGATATATCTGAAGCATTCAAGCTTGCAGACCGTTTATGTTTGTTCAATGAAGGGGCAGTTGAACAAATTGGTACGCCAAATGAGTTTATTCAGACGCCAAAAAGTGACTTTGTTAGAACCTTTATAGGTGGTCAAAGTGAACCTTTTGATGATATTAAAGCAGGCGATTTAGTATTAAATAAAGCAGTAATTAGTAATGAACATCAGGGCGTCTATATTTCACAAGATAAATCACTTCACGATGTTTTTACAGCACTCACTGAACAGGATGAAGTTATAGTTGAAGTTGAGGACGGTCCTAAACTATTAACGCGTTCTGATGTGTTTCAACATCTCGCCCGGAAAAGTGGTGAAGTTAAATGAATACATTTCTAGAGACTTTATCGTCGAGACGTGGTGAGCTTTTACAAACACTAATCGAGCACATACAGATTTCATTTATTGCCCTCTTAATTGCGGTACTTATTGGGGTACCACTTGGCATACTTTTAACCAAGACGGACCGAATTGCTGAGATCGTTATAAATATCGCTGCAGTAATGCAGACTATACCGTCATTAGCACTATTAGGCTTGATGATACCCTTATTTGGTATCGGTGAAGTACCGGCAATTATCGCACTTGTAATATACGCCTTACTGCCCGTATTAAGAAATACTTATACAGGTATTAATGAAGTAGATGAGTCTTTAGTGGAAGCGGCTGAAGGTATCGGTATGAAACCGGTAAGACGACTATTAAAAGTGGAAATACCGATTGCTATGCCAATTATTATGGCAGGTATTAGAACAGCAATGGTGTTAATTATTGGTACGGCAACCTTAGCAGCTTTAATTGGTGCAGGTGGTTTAGGTGATTTAATACTACTCGGTATTAATCGTAATAACACAGATCTTATTCTAATCGGTGCGATACCTGCAGCACTGTTAGCAATTATTTTTGATATCGGTTTAAGAATCATACAAAACTTATCCTATAAACGTGCCATGATTACAGTGGGTACAATATTTGTCATTATTTTAGCAGTTACCTTAGCACCACTATTAACGAATAGAGATGGCGAGATTACTATTGCAGGTAAATTAGGCTCAGAGCCTGCGATTATAACGAATATGTATAAGATATTAATTGAAGAAGAAACCGATTATACAGTGAATGTTGAAGATGGTTTAGGGCAAACTTCATTCTTGTTCAATGCCTTAAGATCTGACGATATAGATGGTTACCTAGAGTTTACAGGTACAGTCTTAGGAGAGCTTGTAAAAGAAGCTCCAGAATCGAATGATGTAGAAGTGGTATACAACCAGGCGAACACTGCATTAGATTCGGAATTTGATATGACCATGCTCGAACCTATGATGTTTAACAACACTTACACTCTAGCAGTAAAAAGAGATTTTGCTGAAGAAAATAATTTAACCACAATCGAAGATTTAAAAAGTATAGAAGATGAAATAAGACCTGGCTTTACTATGGAGTTTAATGACCGAGTTGAAGACGGTTACCCGGCAATTCAAGAAGCTTATGACCTAAACTTTAATGATGTCATTACTATGGAGCCACAATTGAGATACCAAGCAATTGAAAATGGTGAGATTAACTTAATGGATGCTTATGCAACTGATGCAGAATTACGTCAGTACGATATGGTTATATTGGAAGATAACAAACAAGTATTTCCCCCATATCAAGGTGCGCCACTCTTTAAGCAAGAATTTTTAGATGAACATTCTGAAATTATTGATCCATTAAATCAATTGTCTGGCATGATTACAGATGAGGAAATGCAAGATATGAACTATCGGGTAACAGTAGATGACGAAGCACCATATGACGTGGCAGAAGAATTCTTACAAGAAAATAATCTGATAGATTAAAAAAGCTGACTCCCTAGGGAGCCAGCTTTTTTTAGAATTCTTCATATTCATTTGGGTCTTGGTCGTTGATACGTCCATCAAGGCGGTCTAAACGATCGATCGCATGCATCTCGTCTTCAGAGAGTTCAAAATCAAAGATGTTTAAGTTACTTATCTGACGTTCTGGTTTGGATGAACGTGGTACTGGTAAGACACCATGTTGGTAATGCCAACGTAAAATAATTTGCCCGACGTCTTTTTCTTTTTCTTTTGCTAGTTTTTGCAAAAGCGGATCATTAATTACTGATTGTGCACGTGATAAAGGACTCCATGCTTCCGTTATAATGTCGTTATCCTTATTATATTTACGGACCTTTTCTTGAATAAAGCAGGGGTGAAGTTCTATTTGATTGATAACAGGTTTCACACCAGTTTCATTGACTAGACGGTCAATATGCTCTGGTTCAAAGTTAGACACACCGATTGATCTAACGTATCCATTTTTTTGAGCTTGAATTAATGCCTTCCAAGCTTCCACATACTTGTCTTGTTTAGGATTTGGCCAGTGCAATAAGAATAAGTCAATATAATTCAAACCTGTTCTAAACAAGGATTCTTCAATAGATTCTAATGCAGTGTCATAATCATATAAACCACCACGAAGCTTAGATGTCACGTATATTTCTTCTCTAGAAACATCAGTATTTCTGATAGCTTCTCCAACAGCCCCTTCGTTTCTATAACGGATTGCAGTGTCTAATAACCGGTAACCATTATTTATGGCAGCTTCTATATCTTTAGCACCTTGCTTCCCGTTAAGGTATACCGTTCCAAATCCAATGGCTGGAATTTTGTAACCATCATGTAAATTATATTCTGGGATGCTGTTCATATTATCACCTTCCATTTTTACGCTCTATTACATCATCTAACAAAAACTCCAGCTTGTCTTAAATTTTGTTTCTATCTTCTAGTTAAGATATCTCTGTTTCATTAATTCTTTCAGCATATTAATTTCGTAATTCAAGCGTTTACCAGTTTTCGTATCCCGAACTTTTTTACGCTCTACTTCTTCATCGACAATCCTTCTAACAGCAAGTACATCGGATTCATTATTTAGTACATTATCTTTAGAGTTAAACTCTTGGTGGGCAACAAGTTGCATACCATATGAATTATATAACAAGGTGTAGCCGGCAATGCCTGTTGTGGATTGATACGCTTTAGAGAAACCACCGTCGATAACTATAAACTTACCATCCGCTTTAATCGGGTTCTCACCTTCTTTTTCTTTCACAGGCGTATGTCCGTTGATGATATGACCTTCATCAGGATCTAAATCGAACTCTTCTAAGAAGATACGTGCAGACTCGGCTTTTTCTCTAAGGTAATAGTATGGGTTCTTCTCTTCTTTTTGAGCGGGTTTATCATTTACAAAATATCTCTCAAATGTAGTCATGGCACGTTTTCCAAATAGAGAAGATTTTTTACCATTCCATAAGTACCATACAAGGTCAGTGGCTAGATCATCAGTGTCATCTAAGTGCGTAAATGAGTAGCGTAAGTAGTACTCAAACTGATCTAGAAGTTCGCGGCCATAGTATGTTTTACCGTCGATTTCCATACCTTCCATATTGCTATCTTCGTCTACAGGAATACAGCCGTGAATTAATAGATTGCCGTTATAACGTAGGTATAAGTTTCCTTTCTTCATCATGAAACTCATATGACGTTTTAGTTTCTCGGATTGTTGCACACTGATGAGTAAAGTATTCATCACATCTTCTTCATCTTCAGTTAAAGCTGTAGGATTATTCGGATCAATCGTAGAGAAACAAGTATTTTCTAAAGGATATATATTACCATTAACTGTGTATTCAAGTGTGTCGTAATTGATGTTTTCCAGTACTAGACGGTCATCCATTTCAAAATTAGGACGGCGCTTGATAATGGGTGCCTCTAGTTTAAATTGGATCATCGCAATAGCTTGTTGAACCTTGGTCATCTGTAACTGTTCAGCTTCATCCAATGTTTTACCAGTTGTTTTCTTCGGTCTAAATGCCTTGTTATCTCCATAGTACTTATCAGCTAAAGTAAATAAAGGGCGTAAATTTATACCGTAAGCATCTTCAATAATATCTAAGTTATTGTATCTAGCGCAGATACGAATAATGTTGGCAAGACACACTTTGGAGCCGGCATAGGCACCAATCCATAAAACATCGTGGTTCCCCCATTGAATATCAACAGAGTGATAATCGATAAGCGTATCCATAATCTTGTCAGGTTCTGGCCCTCTATCATAAATATCGCCAACAACATGAAGGTGATCGACAACTAATCTTTGAACACTAAAAGCGAGTCCAGTGATTAATTTATCCGCTTGACCTAAACCGATTACTTCACTAAGAATACTATTATAGTATTGTTTCTTATTATCATTTTCATCTTTCTTATATAAAAGTTCCTCAATGATATAAGCGAACTGTGGTGGTAAGGCCTTTCTAAGTTTTGAACGTGTATATTTTGAAGAAGAGTAAGCAACCAACTCAATTAATTGCTCAACCTTAGTTTTATACCAATGATTTAATTCATCCTTATTGGTAAATTCATTCTTTACTAATTGAAGCTTTTCTTCAGGATAGTAGACGACAGCTGCAAGTTCATTTAACTCGTTCGTTGTCAGTTGGTCTTTAAATAAATCGTCAATTTTAACTTTGACATTACCCGAACCATTTCTTAATACGTGTTGGAAAGCTTGAAACTCACCATGTAAATCACTGACAAAGTGCTCAGTACCCTTTGGCAATTCCATTATAGATTCAAGATTTATAATCTCAGTTGCCACTTTTTCTTCAGAATTAAACTTCTCGGCTAAAAGTTGAAAATAGTGCGCCTTGTAATCCTGGTTGTCGTTATCGATATTTGTCAATCTAAACACCCCTAAGCCTTTTCAAATATTAATACCTCTATTATATCGATAAGCATGTAAATGATAAATGATTTCCCGTACATGTTTGTAGTGAATCATTATTGGTTAAAAGATTAATAGATAGAATAAGGAGGAACGAGGGTGAAAACGAAGATTTTTGGACTAGCATTAGCAACAACATTAGCTTTAGCTGCTTGTAATAGTGATGGAGGTTCTGAAGAAGATGCAGACGATGCAGGTACACCTGCAGAACCTGTGGAAGATACTCAAGGTGATAATCAAACAGATGATGATTCAAACGATGATAACTCCGGCTCAGAAGAGTCTTCCAGTGATTCATCAGGGAATAGCAGTGAAGCAATCGCCATTGACGATGTAAATTTAAGTCCTGAAGATGCTATTGAAATTGCACAGGGTGAATTCGATGGTAATCTGCACGAAGTTCAGCTCGATCAAGATAGAGGAGACTGGGTGTATAAAATAGACCTAAGAAGTGCAGATGAAGAAGCTGAAGTAACGATTAATCAAGAGACAGAGGAAGTCGTCGACGTTAGAACTGATTCAGAAGGTGATGACGATGAAGAAGAAATTCTAGATTACTCTAGCGTTAGTTCAATTGACGAAGCTTTTGAAGTCGCAAGTTCTGATGCAGGCGGCGGAGATATTTCAGAATGGACACTTTCAATGGATGATGGTAAGGCTGAATATGACATTGACTTACTGTATGAAAATGAAATTTACGAATATACAATTGATGCAGATTCACTTGAAATTCTAGATACAGAACGTGATGATGAAGATTAATTATAAGTAAATAAGAAGAACTAATGGAGTAACGCATAGCGTTACTCCATTTTACTTAAAACGGTGATATATCCACCACTACCATAATCTATACAGCGTTTCACACGCGATACTGTCGCGCTAGATGCTCCCGTTTTTTCTTGAATTTTTGAATATGTCATTCCTTCATTAATGAGCTTTGCCACTTGAAAACGTTGTTTAAGCGAGACAAGTTCATTAGACGTGCAAATATCATCAAAGAATTTATAACAGTCTTCTTTTGACTCAAGAGATAAGATACCGTCGAACAAATCATCAAGCTCCTGACCTTTTAACTTATCTATTTGCATGTAATCAACTCCCGTATTTTCATATATCCCACTTTAACATACTAAAGAGCTAAAGAAAATCGTTGTACTTATTTCTGTTCTTTGTTAGTATGTAATTTATCAGATTTCTTTATCACGCTAAAGTAGTAAAGGAGAATATGCATGTCAGCAAATCAGTTAATACTAAAACGAACTGCATTGGGTACAACGTACTTAGACTTATTGGACCGCTCAGGTTTTACCTTAGTCGATATGAATATGATTGAACCTTTTTATATAGACGATAAAAATCATCATCCGACGAGTATCGTGTTTGAACGAGATAGCACAATGTACGCGATACGCAGTGATTGGACGAGAACTTTACTTAATTTCAATAACAATTACTATTCAAATGAAACCAAGTTTGGTTATTTTGGCCCGGTTGTAAGGGAACATGAATCTTTCTACCAGGCCGGTGTCGAAATATATAAGGTCGGAAATCAAGACATTATCAATACTTTACTGATGCATATTCAGTTTGTAGAAAATAGTACAGAAGATACGATTAAGACTTTTGTAATCAACAACGATCAGCTTTTGGATTTGTTTGTCTACAAATACAAACTCAGTGAAAATATCCGCACACTCGTCTACAGTAAAAATATTTCAGAGTTGAGACGGGTGCTTGGTACTGACCATGATTTATACAAGATTATAAGTGCTAAGGTGAGTGAACAATATGGAATGATTCAACATCTTTTCGGCGACACTGAGATAATGCAGTTAATTGAGAGAGTAAAAGACGTTATTAAATCTCAAAATAAAGAAATGAAATTTATTTTAGATCTATCATTTCGGTCACCTCAAAAATATTACAATGGTTTGTACTTCCAAGCTTTCCTCAATGCGAACTCACCTGTACTCAGTGGTGGACAATACAACAGCAGTGCCTTTGGAATAGGCTTAAATCTTTCTGATGGAGGCTTGTTATGATTACGGTAGCATTATCAAAAGGTCGACTATTTGATGATTTCATAAAATATTTAGAAGAAAAAAATTTAGATAAATACAGCGGAGTATTAAAAGAAAAATCTCGGACTTTATATACTACATCCGGAAATGTGCGATTCATTTTTGCTAAAGGGCCAGATGTTCCTGTTTACGTTGAACGTAGTGTCGCAGATATTGGCATCGTTGGATCAGATACTTTAGAAGAGGATGCATTTTCTTATTTAAACGTATCTGAACTTCCCTTCGGGCAATGCCATTTTGCCTTAGCTGGACCACCGAATATAGAACGTTTTGAGACGATTGCCTCGAAGTATATTAATATTGCACGAAAATTCTTTAATGATGAACAACAGGCGGTATCTCTCATTCATTTAAATGGCTCAGTCGAACTGGCTCCAATACTGGGCCTAGCAGATGGGATAGTGGATATTGTACAGACAGGGAGTACTTTAAGAGATAACGGTTTAATTGAATATCAAAAGATATTAGATGTTCAAGCAAGATTGATTGCGAATAAGCAAACCTTTTATACCAAAGAGGATGACATCTATGAATTTTTAAGCGAAATTGGAGTGATTGAATGAATGCCGAGCAGTTTATAGAACGTTTTTCTACATCGACACAAGATGATAGTGACAGCTTGAAGTCGGTTCTAGATATTATCAACGATGTAAAAATAAATAAAGATGAAGCACTAAAGAAATATACGAAAGCTTTTGACGGTGTGGAAATAGAAGATTTTAAAGTGCCAGAAGAGAGCTTAAAGAATAGTTTTGATGCTTTAACTGAAGAAGAAAAGAATGCCCTGATATCTATCAAAGACCGAATTAGTGAATATCAGGCGTCAATTAAATATAAGGATGTCGAAGGCGATGAATTCTCTTATGTCTACAAACCGATAGAAAGTATCGGTATTTACATTCCAGGTGGTACCGCACTTTACCCATCCAGTGTACTGATGACAGCAGTACCTGCCATGGTTGCAGGGGTAAGTAATATCGCCGTTGTAACGCCAACTTTCTCTGATAACAACATTACTTTTGGAGCCTTATATGTCGCTGGTGTAAAAGATGTATACCGTATCGGTGGTGCTCAGGCGATTGCTGCTTTAGCTTATGGTACAAAATCTATTCCAAAAGTGGATAAGATTGTCGGGCCAGGGAATAAGTATGTAGCACTTGCAAAAAAATTATTGTTTGGTGATGTCGGGATTGATATGGTTGCTGGACCTAGTGAGATTCTACTCTATGTGGATGAGAGTGCAGACTATACTGCAATTGCTTATGATATTTTTGCTCAAGCAGAACATGACGTTAATGCACGTACCTTCCTCATCGCTGAAAGTGAGTCAGTGATCGAAGGTGTAGAAGCTGAAGTGAATCGCTTGGTAGACGAACAAGAAAGAGCAGATGTAATTAAAGGCTCTCTTAAAAATAATCACTGGCAAATTGTCGATACTAGAGAAAATTTAAAACAAGTTATCGACTATATTGCACCGGAACACGTATCGATCCAGCATCAAGATGCTAAGTCCATTGCAAGTGAAATTTCTTACGCAGGTGCGGTGTTTATCGGGCAATATTCACCAGAAGCAATCGGTGATTATGCCGCAGGCCCATCCCATGTGCTTCCAACGAACAGAACAGGTCGCTTTAGTCATGGTCTCAATGTCAATGACTGTCTGACTAGTCATGCCATTATTAATTTAAAGAAAGAGACTTATGATGAGATTAGTCAACCTGCTAAGTTGTTGGCTGACAAAGAAGGGCTATTCGCACACGGAGAATCTTTGAATATTAGAATGGAGTGAGCGCATGATCAGTATGGATAGAAACACATCCCCAAAATCACCGCTAACAAAAGACATGATTAATAAGGCGGTTGAACAAGCAAATATTGAAACATATTCAGAGGAAGAACTTGAAAAATTTAAGACACTTTATGCTAAAAGAAATAGATTTAATAGGAATCAAATCGAAGTTGCAAATGGCTCAGATGAATGGATTCAAAAAATTGTAATGACACTTGGTCAGAGTGGTGTGATGTCCTTTAAGCCGGAC
This sequence comes from Jeotgalicoccus marinus DSM 19772, assembly GCF_000425825.1. Classification (GTDB taxonomy): domain Bacteria; phylum Bacillota; class Bacilli; order Staphylococcales; family Salinicoccaceae; genus Jeotgalicoccus; species Jeotgalicoccus marinus. The sequence continues at coordinate 133,522 of NZ_AUEE01000003.1, read as the reverse complement.
TTCTTTATGTACCAAGTCTATACAAATCAAGTGGGTATTCGATTTTACTCAGTCGCTTCAAGAGGAGATTTTTCTTTTGATTTTGATGCGGCAGTTAGGGCAATACAAGATAAAAAACCATCCGTCTTCTTTATATCAAATCCTCATAATCCAACAGGCGTCCTATTACCATCTTATGCGATGAAACAGTTAGCCGATGCGATGAAGGCTGTTGGAGGTTACCTTGTTATAGATGAGGCGTACGGAGAGTTTGCTTTGGATCGAGAATTGCCAACAGGCGACCACGTCATCATCTTAAGAACGCTTAGTAAAGTGTACGGTCTTGCCGGCCTAAGAATCGGTATCGCCATTGCAAAAGGAGAAGCTTTCGATAAAATCACCAAGATTAATCATCCTTATCCCTTGAATAGTCTTTCTCTAGTCTTAGCCAATGCACTCTTAAATGACGAAGAGAAACTAGATGAATGGTTTAACTATCAAAAAGAACTTCATCAAAAATTGGTCGATAGCTTTGAAATCGTGCGTCGACACGTCAGAATTAAACCATCACATACGAATTTTGTCTTTGTATATGGTGATAAGGCAAAAGACTTATACAACTATTTACTTGAAAATGGCTTTAAAGGTCGAGTATATGAAGAGGACCAACAACTATCCAATGTGGCGAGGTTCTCAATTGTCGACGAGACAGCTGTAGACGAACTTAGAGCCCTGATCACTAAGTGGGGTGAAGCGAATGACTGAATATAAAAAAGTGAGAGATACAAAAGAAACAAAGCTTGAAATTGTTATGGATCCAAAAAGGGATTTCAAGGAATCTAATATCAATACAGGCGTAGGTTTCTTTGACCACATGTTGGCCCTGTTTAGCTTTCACTCAGAAATATACCTGAACGTAAAAGCAGAAGGTGACCTCCATATTGATGCCCACCACACTGTAGAAGATATTGGTATTGTCTTAGGACAATTGATTAGAGAAATATACGTAGATCAACAGAGTTACCTTAGATATGGATCCATGTATTTACCAATGGATGAATCACTGGCACGCGTTGTGCTCGACTTATCAGGACGACCATTCTTGAGTTTCAGAGCGGAATTTTCAAGAGAAAAAACCGGAGACTTTGATACTGAGCTCGTTGAGGAATTCTTCAATGCAGTAGCGATGAATAGTCGTATGACACTGCACATTGATTTACTTAAGCGAGGTAACTCACACCATGAAATAGAAGCAATATTTAAAGCATTTGCACGCAGTTTAAAAATTGCATTGTCACCAACGAATTCCGGAATTCCATCATCTAAAGGCGTCATCGAATAAGAAAGGACTGTCACTATGAATATTGTACCTGCAATCGACCTGATTGATGGCAATAATGTCAGGCTATCACAAGGTGATTACGATAAAAAAACAGCTATGAAAAGAACGCCAGAAGAGGCACTTCGGTTCTACCAAAGCTTTGATTCGGTTTCTCGGATTCATATTGTCGACTTGATGGGTGCCCTCCATCAAGAATCTAAGGAATCGAATCTAGTGAGCCATCTGAGATCTTTATCCTCCAAACCTTTGGAAATTGGCGGTGGACTTCGTTCATTAGAAATGATTGAAAAATACCACGAAATGGGGGTAGACTACTTTATTTTAGGGACTAGAGCCATTGTGGATATTCCGTGGTTGAAGGATATTACATTAAAATTTCCCAGGAAAATCTTTGTCGGTGTTGATGCGAGAGAGAATGATATCTATATCAACGGTTGGACTGAAAACTCAGGAATTACGATTGATGAATATCTAAAGCAAATTGAAAACCTTGAACTTGCGGGTGTCATATATACCGATATTAATAAGGACGGTATGGGGCTTGGACCTAATTTTCTGAACACTGAAAGAATTAATCATCTAACTAAGCACAAAGTTGTTGCAAGTGGCGGTGTGAGAGATAAGCGTGATTTAGATCGTCTAGAATCACTAGGTATTACCGAAGCGATTGTAGGTAAAGCGAGTCACAAAGATGAATTTTGGGAGGACATTACATGACAAAGAAAAAGATTATTCCATGCTTAGATGTAAAAGACGGTAGAGTAGTGAAAGGTGTTAACTTCGTAGATTTAGAAGATATCGGTAATCCAAAGGATTTAGCAGATAAGTATAATCAAAGTGGTGCCGATGAATTAGTATTTCTAGATATTTCAAAAACTGAAGAAGGTCATGATTTATTACTTGATCTGATTAGGGAGACAGCTAAGGACCTAACAATCCCACTCACAATAGGTGGCGGCATCCAATCTGTTGAAGATATCGAACAATTATTTGAAGCTGGTGCAGATAAAGTGAGCATAAACTCAGCAGCTGTAGCCAATCCAGCTTTCGTTACAGAAGCTTCTAAGAAATTTGGTAGTGACAAGATCGTTGTGGCGATTGATACAGAATGCGATGATACAGAAGATAAGTATTACGTCCTCACACACGGTGGTAAGAAACGTGCAGATATCGATGCTTTAGACTGGGTGAAACAATGTGAATCACTCGGTGCAGGTGAACTGTTAATCACGAGTATGGATCACGATGGTGTGAAACAAGGATTTGACTATGACTTCTTGAGTAAATCAGCAGAAGCAGTGAGCATTCCAGTTACTGCCAGTGGTGGTGCTGGAAGCATCCAAGATTTTATCGATGTGTTTAATAAGACAAATGTAAGTGCAGGACTTGCAGCTTCCATCTTCCACAAAGGAGAAGTTGAAATTTATGAATTAAAATCATCCTTACAAAAAGAAGGCATAGAGGTGGAGATTTAATGCAGGCAGATTTCTCTAAAAATGATCGACTGCTTTCTGTAATTCTACAGGATAGTGAGACAAAACAAGTGTTAATGAATGGCTTTATGAATGAAACGGCATTAGAAAAGACTAAAGCAGAGGGTGTTGTGTGGTTTTATTCTAGGTCAAAACAGCGCCTGTGGAAAAAAGGAGAAACGAGCGGTAATACCCAAGCAGTCGTATCTATGAAGCTCGACTGTGATAGTGATGCCTTACTTATTGAAGTTAATCCTAAGGGACCTACATGCCATACAGGAACAAACAGTTGCTTTGGGGACGATTACTTCAACCTTCAAACACTAGAAAAAACTGTTCAGAAAAAAATGGCACAACCAGAAGAAGGTTCGTATACCAAGTATTTAATGGAAGAGGGACTAGATAAAATCCTCAAAAAATGTGGTGAAGAAATGACGGAAGTCGTCATCGCTGCTAAAAACCAAGACAAAAAAGAGCTCATTGATGAATCTAGCGATCTATTGTATCACTTCTTAGTTCTGCTAAATCAAAATAGTGTGACTTTAAAAGATATTGAAGAGAATTTAGAACAGCGACACGGTAAAAAACAAGAATACAGCGTACGTGATGATATAGAGACGTGGTAAGAGGTTGTGGTGAGCGTCTGGAAGTTCAAAGGTGAGATGGCGTTGACCACAGAGCATCATGTACTCATAAATAAACCTGTTAGCTACTTAAATAGCTAACAGGACTTTTTTATTTATCTCTAATCTCAATAGAGTATTTAACTTGATTGATAACTAAGATAATACCGACTAAAATGATTGAGAAAATTTGTGATTCTCCAGTTATAATTGTATAGAACATCATCGCTACTAAGGCAAAAAATAGTAGAAGCGTCGTTAAGTTTGTTGAACGATACATTGCTTTAGCCATGATATAAATTTCACCATCATCAGATGCATTAAACAATTTGTCTGCGTAATCCTTGTCACCTGGTTCAGGCAAGTCTCTATCAGGGAATAAAGATTGAATCAGATTAGGTGTCACGAAGCTGACGCCAACTGAGACTAAAAATAAAATGCCTGTCGCAATCAACAACCATGTATCTCTTGCATGCATCAGTTGAATTGATAATCCAATGAAGGAGAGAATAATTGCTGAAGATGATGATACTGTCAAAATATTATATGAGTTGTATTTATAACGGTCCCACTCATCATCAGTAAAGTCTGTATTATTTCCTTTAAGTCGTGAAATCAATTGATAATTTTTGATGAGTGTATAAATCATTAAACCTAGAGCAGTAATGACAATCACGATACTCAGATAGTAATAAATATTATCCATATAAATATTATTAATATTTCCATATAAAGCTTCAATTAACAAGTAACCGCCTGCAAAACCGATGAGTGCGCCAACAATCAATTTTAGTACCATTTTCATTATAATTCCTCCTCTTCAAAAATGAAGATACTTTCTATTGGTTCGTTAAAGATATTTGCTAACCGCTTAGCTATAAGTAGAGAAGGAATATACTCTTCTCTTTCGATTAGGCTAATTGTTTGTCGTGAAATTTTTGCGAGTTTGGCAAGTTCTGTTTGGTTTAACCTATCTCTAGCACGCAATTCTCTTAGTCTTGTTTTCATATTTTGACCTCACTGATCAATATTTCAAATCGATTTGATATACATAATGTAACATTAACACGTCATATTGACAAGTTTATTTGTCAATATGTAATTATTAATTGTCAATAAAGGCAGTAAAAAAGGGATAACACCGTAGTATTATCCCTTAAAATTATTTATCTAAATTTGCTTCTATATCTTTTTTAGTATGTTCAAATTCATCCATATCCATCTCTAAAGCTTTACCACCTTCAGCAATTGATTTAATGCTCTTAAAGTGGTGTTGCCAGCCTCCAAAGTCTTGAGAGAGATACTCAGTATCTAACGGCAATCTCTGGTTAAGCATAATCTTGCTCGAGTCTTCATTTTCCTCTAATAGAAATTCTATTTCTCCACCATACCATTCGAAATGAAGCACTTTAGGATTCTCGTATTTGAAGATTTCACAATCCTCTTCATCCTGTGTTCCGTGGCCGAAAGTAATTACATCACCACCACGAACTGAGAGTTCTGGAAACCATTGTTGAACACCTAAAGTTGTTCCGAGTAGTGGAAAAATATCGTCAGGGCGAGCAGCAACATCGGTTATCAATTTTTGGTATGCGCTGTCGTGATCTGTGTGATATGACACCTGCATTGATTTTCACCTCAATTATTCTCTAAAGTATTATTTAGTAATACCCGAATTTTTATGTGACTAACAGTCAGCTTGAAAATAAATTGAAACTTTTTTAATTCTTGCTTCTTTTTTACTATTTTCAAATTCGAATATATAGGCGTAGGACAATTTTTCTCCTGATTTTAAAGTGGTAATACTTGAAGCGGCCCCTTCCTTACCGTGAGTGATTAAATGGTCAATCTCTAAACTGCTGATCGATTCTACGTCAGTAAAAAACTCAAAATCACAATCATCTGTGTGTAAATGACGAATCGAAGTTGGCTGGTTAGCATGAACACCAATCACAAAATCCCGTAGTATTTCTCTTTTAGGTGCATTGTTACAAGATAAAGACCCCATAACCGCAAAAGGTGTCCTAAATGGTAAGGGTTCTAGCACTTTGAAATTTAAATTTTCTTCAGCTAAAGCCGTCTTTAAAATTTTAATGGCTTTCGGTCCGACACCGTGAATTTTCTGGAGGTTATCCTCGTCGATTTTTGAAACATGTTTTAATTCAGTGACTCCGATGTTGGCGAGGGCATTTGTAGCGGGCTTTCCGATCTTTGGTAAAGTCATGTCAAATCCTCCCTAAAATTGTCATAAATTTATTAAAGATGTAGCGACTTCAAGCATATTATGACATACTTGACCACAAGTAAAAACTTAAAACAAGAGGGGTCAAAGAAATGTCTGAGAAACGGACTGAATTAGAAAGTACGATGTCAAAACGATTTATTTGGGCGATAGCCTATGGTTCTTCTATTGGTTGGGGGGCCTTTATACTACCAGGCGATTGGTTGATTTCATCAGGAACACTTGGGGCAACGTTAGGTATTACAATCGGTGGTATATTGATGCTCATCATTGCAGTAGGTTACGGCGCACTCACGGCAAAATTCCCGGTATCAGGTGGTGAATTTGCATTTACCTATGCTGGATTTGGTAAATTTGCAGCTTTTATTGCTTCATGGTTCTTGGTACTCGGTTACATATGTGTCGTCGCACTGAATGCCAGTGCCTTTAGTTTACTTTTTAAATTTGTCTTACCAGACTTCTTAGAAGTCGGTTACCTTTATACGATAGCGGGCTGGGACGTTTATATTATGGAAGTGATTTTATCCACCGTGATATTGATCATCTTTGCTTGGATTAGTATGAAGGGTTCAGGACTTTCAGGAAACCTTCAATTTATATTCTGTTTGTTTATGGCTTTAGTTGTAGCTGGATTATTTGTATTGTCTTTCTTCGTCGGAGAATTCTCATTTGAGAATGCACAGCCACTTTTCCATGAAACAGACGGTGTTTGGAAGTCCATCATTCTAATTGTTGCAATAGCGCCGTGGATGTATGTTGGCTTTGATAACATTCCACAGGCAGCAGAAGAGTTTAAATTTAGTGCAGATAAAACCTTTAAACTTATTGTGTTTGGAATCATCGCATCTATCATTACTTATGTCGCAATGATCTTAGTAACATCATGGATTTACCCGGATCAGAATTCTATGGACGGTGCAGTTTGGGTAACTGGTTCAGTCATCCAAAACTCCATGGGTATAATTGGGTTGATGTTTTTAACATTTGCCATAACTTTTGGTGTCTTTACTGGTCTCAACGGTTTCTATATGTCATCATCACGTTTACTTTTTGCACTGGGACGTGCACAATTTGTACCGGCAATATTTGCTAAGGTGCACAAGAAAAACAAGACGCCACACTACGCAGTGTTATTCGTTCTAATCGTTTGTCTTGTTGCTCCATGGCTAGGAAGAACTGCTTTAAACTGGATTGTAGATATGTCTTCTGTTGGTGTCTCTATTGCTTTCTTAGCGACGAGTGCAGTCGCAGTAAAATACTTCTCCAAACCAGAAAGTAAAAACATTGTATATGTCATATTCGGTGTTCTAGGTGTCATCATCTCATTAGTGTTCTTAGTGTTATTATTATACCCAGGATCACCAGCGGCACTTTCGGCACCGTCATATTATGTCTTATTAATGTGGGTAATCTTAGGTACTATATTCTTTGCATTTAAATACAAGACCTTGAAATCATTGTCTAAAGAAGAATTGGACTTTTTAATTCTAAATAAAGGTAATGATGACGAAAAATAATATAGGAATGGGTATATAGTGAGTAGCATATTTTTTAGGAGTTGGTAGTCATATGTTAAAACTAAAGAGAGTGTATGATGATATTTCCACCCAAGACGGTAAAAGAATTCTTGTAGACCGAGTTTGGCCAAGAGGCATTAAGAAGGAAGATTTAGAACTCGATGAATGGTATAAAGAATTGGCACCTTCTACTGAACTTAGAAAATGGTTTAATCACGATGTAGATAAATGGAAAGAATTTAAAGAGAAATATGAAGAAGAGTTGAAGGATAAGGGAGATCTTATCGCTGAGATTCGGAATGACTCAGATGGTCATAATGTGACACTTTTATATGCAGCAAAAGATGAACATTACAATCAAGCTGTAGTCTTAAAAGAAATAATTGATGACAAATGAAAAAAGAGGGAGTCTCCCTCTTTTTTATATTTTAAGTTTTCCTCTAAACCCTCTAGCGCCATAATACGAATCTGCGCCATTGTGGTATACGAAGATACTATCGTAACGTCGGTCAGAGAAGAGTGCACCACCTAGGAAACGGATTTTTTCAGGTGTAACAATCCAACTAGATGATTTAAGGTCAAATTCTCCAACTTCTTGTAGGGTTCTGTAATCATCTTCACTTAGAATCTCTATACCAATCTCATTAGCGAGATCGACAGCCGAGTTATCAGGTTTATACTTTTTACGCGCTTCTAAAGCTTGGCGGTCATAGCAAACGCTACGTCTACCTTTAGGGCTCTCTTTAGAACAATCTACAAAATGGAGCTCACCGTCTAAAACAATGACATCGGGTTCACCTTCAGTGACTTCCATGTTGTAAAGTGTTACAAGTTTTTTGTCGTCAAGACGAGATTCAATATCTTCAAATGATAAAGACTCATGTCTTTCTTGGTGAGTATCAAAACGAGATTTTAGTTTGGCAATTAACGTTTCTTTTTCTTCAGCATTTAGCTCTTGTTTTAATGTCATTGGATAGCCTCTTTTCGTTATTAGTACTATAAAAATATATTACCATGATAAAATACATACATAAACAATTTTGATAGGGGTCTTGGCGATGATTGTGACAACTGCAGGTCGTTATTCACAGGAAACTTTGGCTTTAGCAATAGACATCGCTACGCGTTACAAACTGGTATTTTTAAATAGAGAGAAACGCTCTATATCAGCTATAGAGGAACGATATAACGACGATATATTGGTTGTAAGTTCAGACAGTATCAGTATTAAGCTGTCAGGCGTAGAAAAACCGATTGTCTATCACCCAAACTTTGCTATGGTTAGGGCGAAACGCATCATTAAAGGTGAAGTTGATGCCTTAGTTGAAACATCGAGGCTAGACCAAGGAATGACATTTCTTGATTGTACAGCAGGCCTCGGGGCTGACAGCATTATTGCAGGAATGGCAGTTGGTCAGACAGGAAAAGTGTATGCCATTGAGAAAGACTTTTCACTCTATGTCATGTTAAAAGAAGGAATGAATCAATATAAAAGTCACTTAGATGAAATTATAAGCAGTATGAGGCAAATAGAAGTCATCCATAGTGATCATGTAAAATATTTAGAAAACCTTGAGGATTCCAGTATAGATATCGTATATTTCGACCCGATGTTTTCAACAGAAATAGAGGAGTCACAAGGAATACAGGCTATTGCTACTGTAGCAAATCAAGGTCTAACGACTAAAGCTGTAGAAGAGGCACAGAGAGTGGCAAAAAAAAAAGTGATTCTTAAAGATCACTACAGAAGTCCTAGGTTTGAAGCATTAGGCTTTAAACAAGTTAAAAGAGAATCGAGTAAGTTTCATTATGGAATCATAGAAGTTTGACAAAAAATTCACGATGTATTATTATAAAATGAATTCTATAAAAGTTTTCTAGGGTTCCGTTATGAAAATAAGTCTGGACCGAGAGAAAACGCCGGATTATCCGGTACACGGAGGGACAAAAGCCTGGGAGAGTAACGAATGTTATTCTCCCAGGCTTTTTTCGCTCTAAAACAAAGAAAAGGAGCATTGGTATGTGGTTATTAGTTGTATTAGCAGCCCTTTTTGAGATTGGCTGGGCAAGTGGATTAAAGTATGCAGTAACGTGGTATGAATGGACTTTAACAGGTTTAGGTGTCGTCGGGAGCTTTTTACTTTTAGTGTATGTTTCTACTAAACTACCAGCAAGTACAGTCTATGCAGTATTTGCAGGGCTTGGTGCTGTTGGGACAGTTGTTGTAGACATTGTTATATTTGGTGAGGATTTTAGCCTGATAGTCATCTTTTTTGTTGCCTTATTAATCTTTGGTGTAATTGGCCTTAAAACGGTAACGGATCATGAGGAGGGTGCGAAATGAGTTGGATTATTTTAATATTTGCTGGACTCTTTGAAGTTGCCGGTGTTACTGGTATGACATGGATTGGTCAGGGTAAGAAGATACGCGGTTGGTTGACACTATGTATCGGTTTTCCAATTAGCTTGGGATTATTAAGTCTCGCAATGGAAACAATTGCGCTTGGTGTCGCTTATGCAGTATGGACTGGTATTGGCACAATTGGTAGTGCTTTAGTAGGTATAATTTTTTATAAAGAATCGGCGAGCTATAAGCGTGTAATGTATCTTTCAATCATTGTCATTGCTGTCGTTGGTCTAAGAATATTTGGATGATGTTTCACATGAAAAAAGCACGGTCAAATGACCGTGCTTTTTGTGTAATTAATCTTGTTTGAAGACACTTGTAGAGTGTTTTGGTTGGATACGAGACTTAGCATCGTATGAAGATTTAGCGTATGAAATTGCGACTGGTGCTTCACCGAATCCAGTGGCAATTAGTTTAACTTTACCTTCAAAGGTAGTGACATCTCCTGCTGCGAAGATACCTTCGATATTTGTCTGCATGTGAGCATCTACTTCGATTGAGTTTTTATCCAGCTTTAGACCCCAATCTTTAAGTGGTCCTAGTGAAGAAATGTTACCAAAGTTAACGATAAGTTGGTCTGCTTGAATTACTTCTTCGCTACCATCTTTAGCCGTTAAAACTAATTCTTCAATCTGACCTGCATCACCCTTAATTTCTGTTACATTAAGAGATGTTTTAACTGTTACACTGGAGTCTTTAACTTGTTGGACTGTCGTTTCATGTGCTGTAAAACGTTCACGTCTGTGCACAAGTGTGACTGATTTAGCAAGTTTTTCTAACATGAGTGCCCAGTCAAGTGCTGAGTCACCGCCGCCAAGAACGACGACATCTTTATCTTTGAATTTTTCTAAATCACGAACAGCATATTGTAGGGAAGCGCCTTCGAATTCTACTTCATTTTCTAGACCAAGTTTTCTAGGTTGGAAAGCGCCGACACCAGCTGTAATCAAAATTGTACGTGTTAAATATTCACCTTTGTCCGTTGTTAGGACAAAGTGATCATCTTCTTTTCTATATGATTGAACAGTTTCACCTAAATGAAAATCAGGTTCAGCGTATTTCGCCTGTTCCACTAAATTATTCACAAGATCTTTGGCGAGGATTTTTGGAAATCCGCCGACATCATAAATATATTTATCCGGATAAAGTTCAGTTAACTGTCCACCTAATTCAGGTAAGCTATCGATTAAGCGTACAGACATCTGTCTCATTCCAGCATAGAATGTAGAGAATAGACCTGTTGGTCCACCGCCAATAATTGTTATATCTGTAATTTCATCTTTCATTTATATAACCCTCCAAAATATGTGAGAAATCTCATAACAACTTTCATCTTCTTAATTATTACATAATGCGAATCAAAATTAAAAGTGTTATAACGCGAGATTGAGCGATTGACGCGTAATTCAGACTTTAGTACCACTATATTCTTCGAGGGTCTCGCCAAAATATTACTGTTATAAGAAAACCGATTACTAAAACAACTGCACTGAAGTAATACGGTAAATCTAAATTAATATCAAATAGAATACCACCGATAATTGGACCAACAACATTTGCAAGTGAAGTGAAAAATGAGTTCATTCCTCCAGCAAAGCCTTGGTTATCTCCTGCTATATGTGATAGGAAGGTTGTAGCTGCAGGTCTGATTAAATCGAAACCTACAAAGATAATAAAAGCAATGGCCATGATTGCCCAGTAGGATTCCATAAAGGTAATAATAAATACCAAGAAGGCTGAATAAATGATTGATGCCCTGATAATATTGATTTCTCCAAATTTACGAACAAGTGATTCAAAAAAGATAATTTGAGCGATTGCACCAATCAAAGCACCACCAGTTATTGCGACTGCAATATCAAACGGTGTAAAGCCGAGTTTTCTATCGAAATATAGACTAAAGAATGATTCAAATGCAGACATACCGAATGTAGAAACAAAGATAACTAAGAAAGCAATAAAGAATACTGGAGTTAAGATTGTTCTAAAGTTGCTCGCCTTAACTTCGGTTTTCTCTGCTGCGACCTCAGTTTTTCTTCTTGGTTCGGTCAATAGAAAAATTGCTGTAACTGCACTGATGATACCAAGTACGGCAGCGACGAAAAATGGTAGACGTGTACTGACTTCCGCTAAGATACCACCAACACCTGGTCCAATTATAAAACCGAAATTTAAAGCAGCGGTCATATAGCCAAGTGCTCTTGCACGGTTTTGATCTGTTGTTAAATCAACAATAAATGCAGTGACAGCTGGCATTATAAATGCCCCTGCTAAGCCACCTAAAATTCTTGAAATGAAAAGGACTTCTATTGTCGTTCCAAGTCCAAATAATAGTTCGGAAAAGGCGAAAATGACCATTCCGATAACGATGATAATTTTCCGTCCAAACTTATCGGCTGCACGACCAGTAAAAGGCGAAAAAATCAGTTGGGTCATTGCAAATGCGGCTGTTAAGTAACCGACGCCAGCACCAGAAATATTAAGTTCATTCATTATTGAAGGTAGAACTGGAATTACTAAACTGATACCTAAAAAGACAAGAAAAATACTATTGTAAAGTAGATATAATTGATATTTTTGTTTCATAATTTATACACCTATATACCTTTTAAAATGTGGTAAAGTATTGATATGCCTATAATACACCCAGAAATAGTAAATAGATAGCAAAAAATCCCAAGAAGCGGAGTGATATTATGAGTGATCATCATCATAATCACGGACATCATGATCATACTCATGGTGCGAATAAAAAAGCACTGACGATCAGTTTAATTCTCATCGGAGTGTTTATGATTGTTGAAGTTATCGGAGGTATTGTTACGAACAGTCTGGCACTTTTAAGTGATGCTGGTCATATGTTAAGTGACGCTTTTTCTTTATTAATCGCACTATTAGCCTTTAAATTTGGTGAGAAAAAAGCGGACAAAGCGCGTACATTCGGTTACAAGAGATTTGAGATTCTTGCAGCGGTTTTCAATGGAGCCACCTTGATTATTATTGCCATCGCAATTTTTATCGGAGCAATTAATCGCTTTATAAATCCACCAGAAGTAGCGTCAACGGGCATGCTAGTCATTGCAATAATGGGTCTTATAGTAAATCTAATTGTTGCAAAGATTTTAATGTCTGGAGATACACATGATAACCTCAATATGCGAGGCGCATTCTTACATGTGCTCGGTGACTTATTTGGCTCTGTCGCAGCAATTGTTGCCGCCTTATCCATTATGTTTTTGGATTGGGGATTCATGGATCCTTTAGCTAGCGTAATTGTTGCTGCTATTATTACTGTCAGCGGATGGAGAGTACTTCGTCAATCTCTACATGTCCTTATGGAAGGTGTGCCACATGACGTTAATTTGAATCATCTATTAGAAGAGGTAAGAACCGTAGATGGTGTTGAAGACATTCACCACGTTCATATTTGGAGTATTACGAGCGGTTTTAATGCAATGAGTGGACATATTGTAGTTAATGGCAGCTTAAATGTGCATGAAACTCAAGCAATCATTAATGATATAGAAGAAAAGATGAAAGACTCAAATATCAGTCATGTTACTTTACAAGTAGAATGTAAACATCATCATCATAATGGCAAAATTCTATGTAATGATGAATAAGATGGTATATATTTAGTGTAAGGGGGGATTTAATGAATTATCAAGAAATCGATACACCTGCACTCTTAATAGATGAAGCAGTTCTAGAGAAAAATCTAGCTTATATGAGTGATTATGCAAAGAAGCAAAATGTGAGTTTACGACCGCATACAAAAACACATAAGATGCCTAAACTTGCACAGAAGCAATTACAAAATGGTGCGAGTGGTATTACGGTTGCTAAAATTGGTGAAGCGGAAATCATGGCGGTCTATGGTATTAATGATATTTTTATTGCAAATCAAGTTGCGGGTAAACAGAAACTTGAAAGAATAAAAAAACTTGCAGAAACTGTTGATATTTCATTTGGGGTAGATAGTATTGCTCACATTAAAGAGATTGAAGCAGTATTTGAGGGTGCTCAGAAAAAAGCTCAGATTCTAATCGAAATCGAAGTTGGAGAAGAGCGTTCTGGTATTATTGAGGTCAATGATTATAAAGCTTTACTTCATGAAATAAAAGCGTCAAATAACATTGAGTTAAAAGGGATATTCTCACACGATGGCCATACTTACAAAGCAGTAGATCAGGCGGATTGTCTTGATGTATTTAATACAGCAACAACAAGAACCTTATACTTTAACGATATTGCAAGCGAGATGGGCTTTGAACTCGAAACAGTGAGCATTGGCTCAACACCACCATTCATGTTCGGTTTTGATATTCCTGAGGGTGTCACTGAGATTAGACCAGGCACCTATATTTTAATGGATTGTTCACAATCTAACGCGATAGGCACTTACGAACATTCTGCCGCTAGTGTACTGACAACTATAATCTCTAAACCGACTAAAGAACGAGTGATCACAGATGTTGGTGCAAAAGGTCTAACTGCTCAGTCTAGAAGTAAAGGGCTAACGACAACTACAGGATTTGGTAAGGTCAAAGAATACGACGATGTACATGTACACGGTGTGTTTGATGAACATGCGATTATATATAACGAACACTTTAACCAAGCAATCAATATTGGTGATAAAGTTCGCATCATACCGAACCATATCTGCCCAGTATCGAATCTCTATCATAAAGCATATCTATTAAGAGAAGGTGAAGTTGTCGACACATTAGACATCGCAGCTCAAGGTAAATTGCAATAGCACAAAAAAGGCTTGATTCCAAAATGGAATCAAGCCTTTTTTATATTACACACCTCTAGGCTTATCTTTTTCAGCATAAGCATCGAGTTCTTCTAGATATTCTTCATGAGAAGATTCTTTGTAGGTTTCAAGTCTTTCTTTACTAGGTGTGATTGAAAGTCCGAGATACTTACGTTCGTTGTTTGCGTCTTTGTAGAATGCGAGCATCATACCAATTAATACAAAACTAAATGGTAGTGCAGATATAATTGCGGCAGATTGTAAGGCATTCAGTCCAGTCTCTCCACCTGCAGCTAATAGTGTAAATGCAATAGCAGAAAGTGAGATACCCCAAATCACTTTGGTCATACTTGATGGATTTAAACTACCATGTGATGTTTGCATACCTAATACAAAGGTTGCCGAGTCTGCTGATGTGATGAAGAAAATTGATACAAGTAGGATAGCAACAATTGACAATAACCAACCTAATGGCAAGGTGTCAAACACTGCGAAAAGTTGAACCTCTGTTGCCATTTCAAAAATTCCTGGGTCGTCATTAACACCAGCCATAATACCAGTGACACCAAATACACTGAACCAAATAATACCAATTACAGTTGGAACGAGTAGTACTGCAATGATAAATTCTCGAATTGTACGGCCTTTAGAAACACGTGCAATAAAGATACCGACAAATGGACTCCAACTCATCCACCAACCCCAGTAATAAATAGTCCAAGAACTAAGCCAGTCTTGTTTTTGAGGATTGAGTGGTGCAACATCAAACGTATTGGTAACGATTGAGCTTAAGTAACCACCAGTACTTGTTGTCATGATGTTTAAAATCATCATAGTTGGCCCGACAATTAAAATAATTGCAAAAAGGATACCTGCTAAGATCATATTTGTATTACTTAGATATTGAATTCCTTTACTCAGACCACTCCAAGCACTGAATAGGAAGAGCACAGTCACTGAAGCAATAATAATTGCCTGACTTGTTAAGTTGACAGGTAAACCGAATAGATAATTTAAGCCACCATTAATTTGAATGGCACCGATACCTAGAGATACGGCCACCCCGATTACAGTAGCGAAAACAGCAAGGACATCGATTACTACGCCTAACCAGCCATCTACTCTATCACCAAATAGAGGTCGGAGCGTTTTAGAAAGTAATCCAACTTCACCTTTTCTGAAACTCGCGTAGGCTAAGCATAAGCCGACGATTCCATATATTGACCAAGCGTGAATACCATAGTGTAAGAAAGTAGATTGCATTGATTCTGCAAGTGCTGCAGTAGTTTCTCCGTCTGCAGTTGGTGGAGAAAGGTAATGGGCGATTGGTTCTCCGGCACCATAGAATACAAGTCCGATACCCATACCAGCACTAAAGAGCATTGCAATCCAAGAGATTGTTCTAAATTCAGGTTCATCATCAGGTTTACCTAACTTTAGTTTTCCGATTGGACTGAAGATAAGAAAAATACAAAACATAACGATTAAAGCCACTAATATCATGTAATACCAGCCAAAATAACTTGTTACCCAGCCGGAAATGGAACCAGATATATCACCGAAACGATCCGGGAAAATTGCACCGATGACAACTAGGGCACCGACGATTAAAGCGGCATATAGAAATACATGAGACATTCCTTTGTTCTTTTCCGAAGATGGCGTTTGATTAGCCATTACATCACTCCTTGGTTTTTGATTAACAATGATAAATAATAACAATCTACACTAACAATTTCAACCTCACTAGACGAAAAGTGTGAATCATGAACGTAGATAAAAATTTAATCATTATAATATAGATAGCACTGTTTAGGAAAAATAAACGTGAAAAAGGGCAAAACCATGAGATTTTGCCCTATATCTGGTGTGTATTATTGAGTAGATAAACGTTTTGCAGTATCAAAAAGTGTGTTCACAGCAGGTAACATACTGTCTTCATCTATGTCGAAGTTTTCATTGTGATGGCCTGCTTTTAATTCTGTGCCGAAAATAGAGTATGTTGCTTGCCCGCCTTTTTCTTGAACACGGTTGATTAGAAACGTTGCATCCTCACTACCACTCGGTTTATCTTCTTCAATTGTTGTTTCTAAACCATTTGATTGAGCTGCCTGGGTCACTATTTCAGCAAGTGTAGTGTCTCCTTTAGCACTTCTGCCTTCTCCGACAGTTTCAAGTGTATATTCAACCTGAAACATCTCAGCTGCTCCTTTGATAATGGACTCTGCGTAGCTTCTCATATAGTCGTTAATTTCAGAAGTAGTCCCCCTAATTTCCATTTTTAAAGAGGCAAAATCAGCAATGGCATTACGTGAGCTACCTGCGTGTAATTCACCAACATTCACGCGTGTTGCGCCTTCAGAATGGCGAGGAATTGCATTTAAGTTAATGACAGCATTTGCTGCAGCTAACATCGCATTTTTACCTTGTTCTGGATTGCCACCTGCATGAGCTGACACACCTTTAAATGTTACATTGATTTTAGTTGTGGCTAGAAAACCATTGTTTGACCCTAAGAAATGATTCATTGGAACACCTGTGCCTATATGTGAGGCGATGAGGTAGTCAACATCGTCAACGATTCCTTTTTCAGCCATTGACCTTGCACCTCTCGTGCCTTCTTCGGCAGGTTGAAAAATGATTTTTATAATACCAGACAATTCGTCCTTTCTTTCTTGGACAAGTGTAGCAAGACCAAGTCCAATGGATGTGTGGACATCATGGCCGCATGCATGCATATCATTATTAATCGAACGAAAGCCTTCTTTAACAGGTACATGGCTGTCATGTTCTGCCTCGTAGATTGGTAAAGCATCCATGTCGACTCTAAAAGCAGTCGTTGGACCTGCTTTGTTCGTATCAATAGTTGCAACAATTCCAGTATATCCATCTTTTAGGTCATCTAAATATACTTCTACGGCCCCGTGTGCTTTCGCCCATAGGTAATGCGCTTTTGTTTCTTCATCACTTGGTTTACCCATAACATAATTAGGATCCATAACAGCCGTACCAATTTCAAAATCAATGCCTAGCTCATTTAGCGTTTCAGCGACGATTGAAGCGGTACGCATTTCTAAAAAACCGAGTTCTGGGTGTTGATGAAAATCACGACGCCATTGAATGAGTTTGTCTTTTAATACCAAAGTTATTCATCTCCTAAGATTATTGTGCGCGGTCTTCTAGAAATACTGATACGCCAGGTCCGAGTGGTAATCCTGTGAAGTAAAAGATAGCTAGTAAAACAATCCATGCTAATAAGAATACTAATGAGTATGGTAGCATCAGTGACATGTACGTTCCAATACTCGCATTCTTATCATAGCGCTGCATGAAGGCTAAAATGATAACCATGTATGGGAATAATGGTGTAACGATATTTACAGATGAATCTGCAATACGATAAGCCGCTTGAGTAAAGGCTGGATCGTAACCAAGTTGCATAAACATCGGTACAAATATTGGTGCCTCGATTGCCCATTTTGCAGAACCTGATGTAATCAAGAAGTTTAATAGGGCTGTGAAGATAACGTACCCAATGATTAATGGGAGACCGGTAAATTCAACACTTTCTAAGAATTCAGCTCCATTTACAGCAAGCCATGTTCCTAAATTTGACCAGTTAAAGTAAGCAATGAACTGTGCAATTGCGAATACAAGTACGATATAACCAGCCATGTCCTTGATTGATTCGGTCATGTAATGTGTTGCATCTTTAGTTGAACGAATTTTCCCAGTTGTAATACCAAAGGCAAGCCCAATTAAAATAAAGAATATAAGTATGATTGGAACAATACCGTCTATGAATGGAGATGGAATAATACCACCATCTTCATTTGTTAAAGGACTGTTAGGCAGGAAGATGACAGCAATAATTATGCCCCAGTATACTAGACCTGTTATTAATGCAGCGATCAGGCCTTTTTTGGCATTAGGTAATTCTTCTTCATTTTCTTCCTCAACACTTTCACCTGTGTATTGACCTAACCGTGGTTCAACAAATCTAGAAGTTAAAAGACCACCAATGATTGTTAGCATAAATACTGAGATAATGTTGAAGTACCAGTTGTCTACAGGTGTAACAACGATTGAATCATCAATCAAACGTGCAGCCTCTGTTGAAATACCTGATAAAAGAACGTCGGTACCAGCGATGAAAAGGTTGGCCGTAAAACCAGCCCCAGCTCCGGCAAAACCAGCTGCTAAACCTGCTAGTGGATGACGACCAAGTTTATAGAAAACAAGTGCACCAAGGGGTGGGATAATAACAGCAGCAGCATCAGATGCTAAGTTACCCATGATACCCACAAATACTACTGTATAAGTTACTAGGAATGGTGGTGACTTGAGTATGGTTTTACGGATTGCGTAATCTAGTAAACCAACTTTCTCTGCAAGACCAATACCAAGCATCATAGAAAGTACCAGTCCAAGTGGTGCGAACCCTGTAAAGTTCTCGAGCATGGATGTGAGTATAAACTGAAGACCTGCCCCTGAAATTAAACTATTTATCGGTAGTTCTTCACCGTTACCTGGATGTATAACAGACGCATCGAATAAACTGAAAATCCAAGAAATAACAATGATTAAAAATGCTAATCCTAAAAATAATGCGAATGGGTCCGGAAGCTTGTTTCCGAGACGCTCTAATGTGTCTAGTAATTTCTGAAAAAACCCTTTTTTCTCTGTCATAAAAACCCTCCCATTTGTTATGTAGGTATTTGTGTATGCTAATTCATATACTTGAGTTTACATAATTATTAGAAAGTTGTCCATGCAATATAAACGATTTTGTAGTGGACTGTTTTTAATATACTTATAATACTGAATCTAATATAATAAGCTATAGTAAAATGTACGGATTCTAGGAGGAAAAAAATGAAAATTGCCTATATTGTAGACAGTACTGCAAGCCTGTCAGAAGAGTTAAGTAACCATCCAGATGTATTTCAGGTTCATCTATCGGTTACTTTTAGCGATGGCTCAGTTTTTAAGGATACTACGGATGAAAGTGCCTTGAAATCATTCTATCAACGACTTGCTAATGAAAAGGAATTGCCAAAATCATCTCAACCACAAGTTGGTGAGTACTATGAAGTCTGTGATGAGATAGTAAAAAAAGGCTATGATACTGTAATTGCAATTCATATCGGTAGTGGTATTAGTGGCACATATCAAAGTGCACAAATGGTTTTAGAAGAATACAAGGAAGAAGGCAAATTCGATTACCATCTTATCGATTCGAATGGGACATCATTCATTATTGAACATCTCTTAGCTGAAACAATCGCTTTAATTGAACGGGGTGTAAGCGTTGAAGAAACGACTAAAGAAATAAGTGATTTAGTTGAAGATACAAAAATTTATCTAGCCGTTGATGACTTAAACTATCTTGTTAAAGGTGGGCGTCTCAGCGCAGGGAGTGCCTTTATTGGTAGCTTATTTAAAATTAAGCCGATTGTTCACTTTGCTAAAGATGGCAGCGTAAAACCATATGATAAGGTAAGAACGAACAGTAAAGTTATTAAATTGTGGGAATCACTAATAGATGAAGCGATGGATAAGTTCAATGGAAAAATCAAGATTGCTATTGCGCATGGTAATATTTCTGAAGAAGCTCACCAACTAAAAAAACGATTTGAAAATATGTATCCGGGTATAAGTTGTAGAGTAGGATTTCTAACTCCAGCTTTAGGAGTGCATGGTGGAATCGGAAGTAAGGGTCTCGGCATATTCCGTTATATTGACCATAAATAGAAAAAAGGAGTCTCTTTTGAGGCTCCTTTTTATTATAAGGAGAGAGATTATGTATAAGCGACCAGTAATGAAAGATTATTTTAATGAAGACTTAGCTAGACTGTATGCCGAACATATTAGTGAAGTCTACCCTGCTTTTGATAGAGCGAACTTTATTGATGATGTAGTTAAGGAAACAGGAAATAAGAGAATGTCTGAAAGGATTGAAGCGTTTAGCAGGCAACTAAAAAATTATTTACCAAATGATTATATAGCAGCAACAGATATTATTATGTCGATACTTGGTGTAGAGAACGATGAATTCTATTTCCCGTTTGAAAAAATGTACTATTACAGAGCCTTATCAAAGTTTGTAGAAATGTATGGTCAAGATCATTTTGAACAATCTATTAAAACTATAGAAGAAATTACCAAAAGAGATACTGGTGAATTTGCCATACGCCCTTTTATAAGAGATGACTACGAGCGAGTTGAAACGGTATTCAGACGTTGGGCTAATGATGAAAACGCACATCTTCGACGCTTAGTTACTGAGGGTACTCGGCCACGCTTACCTTGGGCCAAAAAACTAGACTTTATAAAAGGTGACGTCAATGAGAATTTAAAACTATTGGAACCATTTTTAAGTGACTCATCACGCTACGTTGAAAAATCAGTTGGTAATCATCTTAATGATCTATCTAAATACGATGAGCCAGCTGTCACTAATTTTATAAGTGAACATTTCGAGAAGACTAACCCTTTTATTATAAAGCGTGCTTTAAGGACGCTAAAGAAAGCAGGAGATGATAGAGCACTTGCGCTTTTAGAGCAATTAAAATAGTTCAAACATTTTTTAATCATCCTTTAAGAATTGATTAACTAACCCTTAGTTTAGTCTGTCTATACTAAAGTCAGAAAGTTAAACAACCGATATGAAATCGGAAAAAAATGGAGGATGACTGAAGATGAAATTGACAAAAAGTATCTTTGTAGGTGGCGCATTAGTTTCAGCCTTAGTGTTAGGAGCAACAAATGTTAATGCGGATGATATGGAATGGGATGACGACGATAACCAAGAGCAACTAAGTGGAGAAGCTCAAAAGGCAGCAGATAAAGCGGTAGCAGAATACGGTGGTAAGGTGACAGAAGTCGAATACGACGAAGATGACGGCCAATATTACTACGAAATTGAAATTGAAAATAACGGTGAAGACTTTGATGTTAAAGTTAAGGCAGATGACCTAAGTATTATAGAGGACGATCTTGATGTAGACGACCACGATGACGACAGAGACGAAGATGACGACAGAGACGAAGATGACGACAGAGACGAAGCAGATGAAAGAGATGACGATGACCGTGACGATAGAAATGAAGTCCAAGCGGCAGAAAAGACTTCTAAATCAAACAACGAAAATACGAATCAAGTTGCATTAAAAGATGCATTTGAAGGCGACAAAGTTGCCAATGCTGTGAAGAAAGCCCAAGAAGAATTTGATGGCATCTTAGAGAGTGTGAATTACCAAGAAGATGAAGGTGAACACTATTACGAAGTGACACTTGTAAACCAAAATGATGAATATGAAGTTAAATACAATGTCAATGATCTTAAGGTTATAGATGAAGAGAGAGACGATGATAGCGATGACTTCAAACGAGTTGAGAAAGCTCAGGATGTAAAGATTCTATCACTACAAGATGCTAAGGCGCTTGCTAAAAGTGAAGTAGATGGCACAATTACAGAATGGGATTACGATGTTGATGACTTCGAATACGATTTTGAAATCGGTGACTATGAAGTTAAAATCAATGCTAAAACTGGTGAAGTAACTGAAGTAGGAGACTAAGAAATACGCCCATATGGGCGTATTTTTACTCATAGTCAACATGATATAATGACCGTAAGAATGAACTGTGAGGGGATATCATGGAGCAAATATTGATTGTAGAAGATGATGAGAAGATTGCTAGAGTGATTCAACTAGAGCTGGACTACGAAGGCTATAAAACTGAAATAGCATATACGGGGAAAGAAGCTTTAGAGAAATATGAAGATGGCGCGTTTGACCTAGTGCTCCTTGATGTAATGATTCCAAAGTTAAATGGCTTAGAAGTATTGAGACGGATACGGCTAAAAGATGAAGAAATTAAAGTCATCATGCTCACTGCAAGGGATGCAGTAATGGATAAGGTCAGCGGACTGGATTCAGGTGCCAATGACTATATGACTAAACCATTTGAAGTTGAAGAACTTCTCGCGAGAATTAGAGTACACTTAAAATCGACGACTGTAACAGAGACTAAATCAGAAGTTATAAAGCACCGACATATTGAAATTAACCCCATGTCTAGAGAAGTGTTCAGTAGTGGTGAAGCGGTCTATATGACTCAAAAAGAGTTCGATGTGCTGTTGTATCTTATGAATAATAAGAATCAAGCCTTGTCTCGTGAACAGATTATCGAGGCAGTATGGGGATATGATTACTTTGGAGATACGAACACTGTAGATGTTTATGTCAGATACATTAGAAAAAAACTAGATGAATCCAAGCCCTCCCTAATTTCTGCAGTTAGAGGAATCGGCTACATGATAAAGGACTAAACTTATGAAATTAGGAACTAAAATCCAACTTTACACCACACTGATGATTGCCATCGTCGTGATTTTAATTAATTTGCTTATTTATTTTTCTTATAAGCACTATTCTTTAGAAGCTGAGATGGGACAGTTAGAGAACAGAGGGAATAATATTATTTCTGAGGTTCAAAATGCGAGGGAAAGCAACATTAGTGGGGAAACAGTCCTACAATATTTCTCACTGTCTGACGGTTATATCGCCTTACAAGATGAAGCGGGTGATTATATCGTTAGAATAGCGACGGATCAGAGCTATGTAGAGCTATCTGAGGACTATAGTACGAAGCAATACACTGACGTTACAAGTCTAGGTGAGCAGCATTTTGTTATGAGTTCCCAGCCTATTATTTGGGATAATGGGGAGGTGTACTCACTCCAAATATTTGAAAATGTTGAGTTCTTATATAGTACTTATAATATTCTGAAGTGGATTCTAGTCATATCAACAGTCGTGATTATACTTCTAGTCTTTATCTTAAACCGAGTAATAACTAACTTAATCATAGGGCCCATTAAACAAATGATTAGACGTATGAATGACAAAGAAGGTGTTCGGCAATTTAAGACAATCTCAACAAACGAGTCTGATACTGAGGAATTAAAAATGCTGACAGATTCTTATAACGATATGATGTTAACTTTAAAGGCGCACGACGAAAACCAACAAGCCTTTATTATGAATGCATCCCATGAGCTAAAAACGCCGCTCACAGTCATATCATCTTATGCTAAGATGTTAGAACGTTTTGGTCAGACAAGAAGTGATTTATTAGATGAAGGTATTACAGCAATTTCGGACGAAACGCTAAGAATGAAATATTTAACTGAACAATTCCTAAGTTTCACTCAAGTATCAAAAGAAGATGCATCAGAGAATAAAGAGTATATACCCGTCGTCCATCTTGTTAATGACGTATCAAAACGATTAGAAAAAGCATTTAATCGACATATCGAAGTGAGTACAGATGGTACAAATCCTCATATCTATATTAATACGCAGTCCTTTGAGCAATTGATTAAAATATTTTTAGATAATGCTTATAAGTATAGTCAAGAATCGATTGAAGTGAACATAAGTAAGGATGCTGAAAAAGTATTTATAGAAATTCGTGATAGAGGTATTGGTATACCTCAGGCAGAACTCAATCAAATATTTGAAAGATTTTATAGAGTAGACAAAGCAAGAGCAAGAAAGACAGGGGGCTCTGGGCTTGGTCTAGCTATAGCCAAAACACTAGCAGATAAAAACGGTATTGAGATTAAAGTGGACAGTGAATTGAACAAAGGTACAACCTTTACGTTAATTATAGATATGGAGGTGGATCATGACGAAGCGGAATAAATTAGTGTTTGCCATTTGCGCTGTTATCATCGGTATCATCGCTGGAATGGTATTTGTATTTTTCAACCAAGAAGACCTGATAAACGAAGATGAGGCCAAGGCAATCGTTACAGAACGTTACGGTGGTTCGGTAGAAGCTGTAGAAGAAGGTGCAGACGATGACATTTACATCGTCAATGTTGAAGGAGATACAGGTACTCATAAGATCACAATTAACCGCCATGATTCATCGGTAGAAGCTATTGAAACTATTGCGAAACCGTCAGAGGATACTGCGGCTGACGATTCAAATACTTCACAAGAACAGAATGAGGGGACTGAAAATGATGAACCTTCTGAACCAGAAAAAACAGAAGATGAGTCAGGTACAGCTCCATCTAAAAAAGAGGAACCCGCTGAATCGAATGAACCTGAAATTTTAACAGTTGAGCAAGCAGAAAATGCTGCTGCAAATGAAGTTGGTGGCAACAATGTGTATTCTACTTGGAGTGGTGAAGGGCAAAATCGAGAGTATTATATTCTTCAGATTGTCGACGGTGATGATGAAGGCGCTTTGGTCTCTCTCAATGGTGTGACAGGACAAGTCAACAAGGTCGTCTACCTAGATGTTAGCGATGATGACTACGGAAATATTGAACAATTAATCTATGAAGCAAACACCTATGCTGATATGGTTGATGGTCGCTATATCGAATTCGATGATGAATATTTTGACGAAGAAGAGGATGATGACTACGAAGACGATGAAGACTAAAGTTGACATAATCACCTTGGTGAGGTACAATTTTATCGATTTCGTAGTAGTTGAGAGGTAATTAATTATATGGACAGAGTTGAAGAAAGTCTGAAGGCTTTTGTAGGAATTAAAAGAACGAATGACCTATTAGAAAAAAGCGTTAAAAAAGACGTGAGAAAACACGGCTTGAACATCAGTGAATTTGCTGTCATGGAATTGTTATACAACAAAGGACCACAGCCAATTAACAGAATCCAAGAACGCATTTTAATAGCAAACTCAAGTACGACTTACGTTTTAGATAAGTTACAAGAAAAAGGATATATCGTACGATTACGTGACGAGCACGACAAGCGGAGTATGAAAGTTGAACTCACAGAGCAGGGTCAAGCTTTAATCGGTGACATATTCCCGAGTCATGCGAACCTCTTGTCGAGTCTCTTTGACGAATTGAGTGATGAAGAACTTTCTCAATTCAGAAATATGTTAAAGAAAATTAGTGCCGTAGCAGTCGATAAATAACATTTACCCCTTAAGCTGAACTCAGGGTTCCAGTTTATGGGGTATTTTTAATAGGTTAAATGATTAGTTTGTATTTAATTGTCAAACTGTTCTATAGTATTAAGTAAATACAATTCGAAAGTGTGTGTAAATATGTTAGAAAAACTAGAAGACAAAGCGTTTGATCTTGTTTATCAGCTCATGGCAGAGTCATTTCCAGAGTCAGAGAGACGAACGTATCAAGGTCAAAAAGATTTACTGAAACTTAATAACTATAACATACTCGTGCTAAAGGAAAATGACGATATTCTCGCATTTTATGCAGTATGGGAAAATGAGAAATATCGCTTTATAGAGCATTTAGCAGTTAACCCTAACTATCGTTCAAGAGGTCTTGGATCTAAAACCTTACAAGCTTTCCATGACCTAGATAACAAACCAGTCATTCTTGAAGTAGAAGCCCCTGATGATGAAACGAAGAAAAGACGTGTGCAATTTTACGAGAAAAATGGTTACTATCTAACTGATTTTAAGTATATGCAGCCTAAAATCAATAAGGACTTAGACACCGTAGAACTCGTACAGATGACGTATCCAAGAGAATTAAGTACAGCCGAATTAACTGAAGCTAAAGCGTGGTTAGATCGAACAGTATACAAAGATGCACATTAAAGAGGGATGAAAAATGAAATTTATAGAGCGGGGTACTTCAAAATATAAGCAGACCGTATTAGCTTTTTTTGCAGCAGGTTTTAATACTTTTGCGATTTTGTATGTCGTGCAACCAATCTTACCAGACCTAACGACTTTTTATAATGTTACACCGACCGCAGCAAGTCTTAGCCTTTCAGTGACAACATTTACATTGGCAATCAGCATGCTGTTTTTTGGGTCTTTATCTGAAACAGTTGGGCGAAAGAATATTATGATAACTTCGATGTTAGTCGCGTCTTTACTCTGTATTTTAACGGCATTTAGCCCAACATTCTCAAGCCTATTTGTGATGCGCGCTATACAGGGCGTAGCCCTAGCGGGTTTACCTTCCATTGCCATGGCTTATCTTGGAGAGGAAATACATCCAACTAGCTTACCTGGGGCAATGGGTCTATACATAAGTGGGAATGCCCTTGGAGCGGTATTTGGACGGGTCTTTGCAGGACTTGCAGCGGGTTTGTGGAGCTGGCAAGTCGGTGTAATCGGAGTTGGGGTAGTGAGCTTAATTGCAACCGTCATTTTCTGGTACTCGTTATCACCCTCTCAACATTTTACTAAAAGAGAATTTAATCTATTAAGTTTATTAAAAACACTAGCTGCACATATAAAAAATCCTTTATTGGTTATTCTATTTGTTATGGGTTTCCTATTACTTGGAACCAATGTGTCTGTTTATAACTACGTATCATTCGTGCTCATTGAAGATTATCAAGTGAGTCAAACTATAGTCAGTTGGATTTATTTAATTTTCTTAGTTGGAGTATTAAGCTCAATGATTTCTGGTCGTTTAGTTTACCAATTTGGGAAGACAACGATGTTATATACAGCATTCATCATTTCGATTTCAGGCTTACTAATTTTGTTAATCCCATCACTTATTGCGGTTATCATTGGACTCGTCATGTTTACCTTTGGCTTCTTTATTGCACACTCATTAACCAGTGGCTGGGTCGGTAGTATCGCCCACAATAATAAGGCTCAGGCCTCATCACTTTACTTGTTTTTCTACTACACAGGATCTAGTGTTGGTGGTACCTTAGCCGGCCTATTTTGGGGAATGGCTGGTTGGTACGGTGTATCACTAATGAATATTTCATTTTTAGTGCTCGGACTAATGCTCTATATGACTTTCTTATACTTATTAAAAAGAAGAATTTGGCATTTTAAAATATAAAAAGTCGTCCGTTTAAAAAACGGACGACTTTCTGTATCTAAATTCTATTCGAAATAGCCTTTAATTGATTTTACTTCAAGGAATTCTTCTAGGCCATAGTCGCCCCATTCACGACCGATACCGGATTGTTTATAACCACCGAATGGTAAATCATTTGTACCTTTACCTTCATTGATAATCACTGTACCTGCTTCGATAGAACGTGCGACTTGTTTAAGTTTTTCTGGATCTTTACCAACGACATAACCTGCTAGTCCATAGACGGTGTCATTGGCAATTTTAATTGCATCTTCTAAAGTATCATATGTGATGATACTCATGACTGGTCCAAAAATTTCTTCTTGAGCAATCGTCATACTGTTGTCTACATTCGTGAAGATTGTCGGATTAACAAAGTAACCTGTTTCTAGACCTTCGGGTTTGCCTGTACCGCCTAATTGTAAGGTTGCACCTTCAGCTTCACCTTTTTCAATATAACTTTGAACTCTATCAAATTGTGTTTTGCTAATTAAGGGTCCAACTTCGACACCACTATCTTTTGGATTACCAACTTTGACTTGTGACATTTTTTCAGTTACTTTCTCGATAAAGGCATCTTTCATACTTTCAGGGACGATTGTACGTGTTGCTGCTGTACAAACTTGGCCTGTGTTTCTAACCACTCTTCCAGTTGCAATGCGAGCAGCTTCATCTATATCTGCGTCATCTAAAACGATTAGTGGTGATTTACCACCTAGTTCAAGTGCAACTTTCTTGAAGTCTTGTGCTGATTTTTCCATGATGCTTCGGCCTGCGCGAGCAGAACCAGTAAATGACATCATACGTACATCTGGGTGTTCACTTAATGGGATTCCGACACCTTCACCGTCACCATTTACTAAGTTGAAGACACCTTTAGGTACACCAGCTGCTTCAAAAATTTCTGCTAGTAGTACTGCAGTAACAGGTGTTTCTTCACTTGGTTTTAAGACAACTGGTGACCCTGCTGCAAAGGCAGCTGATAATTTCAATGCTGTCTGGTTCGTTGGGAAGTTCCATGGTGTTATTAAACCTGCAACACCAATACTTTCCTTAACGATTAAAGCATCGCCACGCTGCTCCTCAAATTCAAAAGTATCTAAGGTTTTAGCAGCAGTTCTAAAGTGTCCTAAACCAGCGTTATAGTGTGTTTGCTCAGTCATATCTATTGGCGAACCAAGTTCGTTAGAAATTGTTTCGATTAAATCATCTTTACGTTTCTCATACTCTTCAGCAATGCGTTCTAACATCGCTTGACGCTCTTTTACTGGGGTATTACGAAATTCTAAATATACGTCTTTAGCTGCAGCAACCGCTTTGTCTACATCCGCTTTGTTACCAGCAGCAACAGTTGCAAATGCTTCTTCTGTTGCGGGGTTAATAACTTCTATAGTTGCTTTACTGTCACTATCAACCCATTCGCCATTTATATACTGTTTGTTATAGTTTAACAATTAAAAAACCTCCAAAATATGTTGTCTTTATATTTATCCTTTAACTGCAATTTTCAAACATAATAAATTAGCTGCTATGCATTACTTACGGAAAGAGTCTAAGAAGCTTAATGTGCTAAGGCCGAGTAGTTTTAAGGCTCTTTTACTTCCTTCAAATCCGTGACCTGCTTTGAAATGTTTTATAACTGCAACACCGAGTACCGCGTTAACTAAAAGTGTACCAATTCTTGTGAAGGTCTTACCAAAGAAAGATAAGAACAAGAAGATAGAACCAACTGCCTCTAAATAGCCTGCTAATTTCATTTGATCAGCATTCACGTTAAACTCAGATTCAAAATCTTCACCTAGGTTTCCGTCCGCTTTGATCTTGTCTAAGCCACCTTCAATAAGTTGTGATCCAAGATAAGCATTTGCTAAGTATTTAATCATAATAATGCCCCCATATTTTGTAATTTAATGTATTATAACATTTTTAGTTTAACATAAAGATAAGTTATTCTTTAATATAAAGTAATTGACTTAAATTTTTTGCTATGATAACTTAATCTCATTGTAATTTTGAAAGGCTTTTCATAATTATACACTGATAGATATACAATGTGGGGGTTTTGGAAATTGACGAGCTGTTAAGTATTGGATTACTTTTAGTTATTTTACTAGTTTTTACGTTATTTACGCATTTCGCGCCATATGGTTCTAAAGTTATGGGTGCATTTGCAGGTGCAGCTATTGCGACATATTTAGTTGAGGCACTGAATACATTCGTGATAGGTGACATATTTGGAATACCGTTTTTCCAAGATGCGGGTGCAGTTGCAGGTAGTCTCGATGGCACAATTGTCGTTATGTTAGTTGCCTTAGCAATGAAAGTTGCACCGGTCAATGCAGCAATATTAGCTGCTGGTTTTGGTGATATGGGTCTAATTCCTGGTTTGTTTTCTGCTTATCTAGTGTCATTCTTTGTACTTTGGTTGCAGAAAGTTGTACCGAAGGGCTTAGACTTTATTATCGTTATCCTTGTTGGTCTACCAGCAATTAGATTACTTGGATTAGCAATCACACCACTAGTAGACAACTCATTACTAGAAATTGGTGCAATCATTCAAACTGCAACTGAAACAAACCCATTAGTAATGGGCTTAATGCTCGGTGGTATTGTTACAATAGTTGGAATTTCACCACTTAGTTCTATGGCATTAACAGCCTTACTTGGATTAACAGGGATACCAATGGCTGTTGCAGCATTATCAGCATTTGCATCATCTCCAGCTAGTGCTTGGCTCTTCTATAAGTTGAAAATAGGAGATTTAAAGTCCATTATTTCTGTGGCAATAGAACCGCTGTCTAAGGCAGACTTAGTGACTGCAAACCCTATACCGATGTATGTGACAAACTTTGTAGGTGGGGCTTTATCGGGTGTCGTTATTGCGACGTCAGGTATGGTCAATGATGCCCCAGGAACTGCAGCACCCGTGCCTGGTTTACTTGTAATGTTTGGTTATAATCCTGCAGGACAAGTGCTTATGTACGCTGCAATCTGTGCAGTAATTTCATTTATTGTTGCAGTAATCGGTAGTTATGTATTTAGAAATGTAAAAATTTACAATAGCGAAGCTTTGGAAGAAGATTAATAAGATGAAGCAGCCATGCACAAATCGTGCATGGCTGATTTTATCTCAGTAGGTATATATAATTTCTATTATATAAAATTAAAAGTATGTGAGCAAAAATGAAAACGAATACAATTTTTCTCCTTTTAAATTTTTGATGAAATTATGACAAATTGGTATTGTGAAGCGATTAAAGTAACAAAAAATGGTATATTTGCAGTGATAAAGATAATAAATTTTAAAAGGAGAAAGAACTGTTATGGCGAATCAGAAAGAACAAAAAGCGTATAAGCCGCTTTGGATTATTGTAGCCTTTTTAGTTTTAATTATTATTAATTTCTTGCCAGCACCTGAAGCTCTTGGTGTAGTTGGTTTAAGGTCATTATCTGTACTAGCATTTGCAGTCATCATGTGGGTAACAGAAGCAGTGAAATATCCAGTATCCGCAGTAATGATAGTTGGCCTACTCATTATTTTACTTGGGCTGTCTCCAGTACCAGGAAATGAAATTGGGGAAGCACTAGGTGTACCTGATGGAACAGATCAATTTGGTACAAGTAATGCACTTAGCCTTGCCTTTTCTGGTTTTTCTAGTTCAGCACTTGCCTTAGTTGCAGCAGCACTATTCCTAGCGAGTGCTATGCAGATTACTAACTTGCATAAACGTTTAGCACTGTACGTTTTACGTATTGTTGGTAACAAAACGAATGCAATTGTCTTGGGTACAATTTTAGTATCTATCTTACTTGCATTCTTCGTACCATCAGCAACAGCAAGAGCGGGTGCAGTTATCCCAATTCTGATTGGTATGATTGCTGCATTCGGTATGCCAAAAGATAGTCGTCTTGCAACACTCCTTATCGTTACAGCTGTACAAGCCGTTTCTATTTGGAACATTGGTATTAAAACCGCAGCAGCACAAAACTTAGTCGCAATAGGCTTTATTAATGAAGCTATGGGAGAAGATGTATCATGGATTCAATGGTTCATCTATGCAGCACCGTTCTCTATCATTATGAGTATTTTATTATACTTCGTAATGACACGTTTCTTTAAAGCGGAAACGGATGAGATATCTGGAGGACGAGAGATGATCAACAGTGAAATTGAAAAACTTGGTCCAATAAAACCAGTTGAGTGGCGTTTGATAACGATCGCAAGTTTACTTCTAGTATTCTGGGCGACAGAAGGCATTCTTCACCCATTTGATTCTTCATCCATTACATTGATTGCACTTGCAATAATGTTAACACCTAAGATTGGTGTCTTTACTTGGAAGGAAGTAGAAGGGACGATCAACTGGGGTACAATTATCGTATTCGCAATTGGTATCTCATTAGGTACAGTATTACTAAGAACTGGTGCTGCACAGTGGTTATCTGATGTTACATTTGGAGCTATGGGCTTAGATTCCTTACCACTTGTTGCTATTATTGCGCTAGTATCAATATTTAACATTGTAATTCACTTAGGGTTTGCGAGTGCAACATCACTTGCATCAGCCTTGATTCCAGTGTTTATTGCATTAACGACAACATTGAATTTTGGAGATTCATCACTAGGATTTGTCCTAATTCAACAATTTGTAATCTGTTTCGGTTTCCTCTTACCAGTAAGTGCTCCGCAGAATATGCTTGCTTATGGTACAGGAACATTTACAGTACAAGACCTACTTAAATCAGGTATCTTCCTGACAGTCGGAGGTTACATTTTAATCATCATCATGTCAGCAACATACTGGCAGTGGATTGGCTTACTATAAAGCATAAAAAACTGGTGGATTGCCAAAAGGCAGTTCACCAGTTTTTTTAGTTTATAAAGCTTGCGACATAGTAAGTAACTAGGGATAAAATAATAGATACAATAATTAAGGCAATCAGTGGTTTCATTGCTTTTTCTCTAATAGATTTAAGAGAGACACTTAAGCCAAGCCCAACCATAGCCATAACCATTAGTAAGGTAGTGAGTTGATCAATAATATTTCGTATATTATCAGGTATGTAAATAAAACTGTTCAACACTGTGACAACTAAAAAGAAAACTAAGAAATAAGGTATATCAACTTTTCCTTTTGCATCTGTATGATTTCTCTTAGCGAATGCATACATAATAATAAAGCTGACTGGAATTAATAAAAATACTCGACTTAGTTTTGATAATAGGGCCATGGCCATTCCATCATCCCCACCAGTTGCGCCTGCAAGAACCACTTGAGCAATTTCATGTAAGCTTAAGCCGCTCCATAGACCATAAACACTGTTGTCCATATTTATAGCTGGCCCAATAAAAGTATAAACTAAGGCGAAAACTGTTCCGACAACTGAGATTAAACCAATACTAATAGCTGTATCTTCTTCTTTTGCTTTGGTTATTGAACTTACTGCTGAAATAGCGGCAGCACCACATATACCTGTCCCTGCAGCAAGCAAGAACATGATCGATGAATTTGTATCCATGAACTTATTAAAGGCATGCATGAGTAAAAAGGATAAGAGAATCACGCCTGTTCCAAGTACTAGCATAATCCAACCCTCAGAGATAATAAGTTGTAAATTTAATTTAAAACCATACAATACTATAGCGACTCTGAGCAGTTTTTTTGCTGAGAAAGTAATGCCGGGCCGAATGGACTCAGGGTAACCCAATATTTGCCTGTAAATTAGACCGATAAGTAAGGCAATAGCTAAAGCGCCAATGTTCTGTACAATAGGCAGTTGAGCTAAGCCCATACTGATTAATGCAATAAGTAAAGTAAAAGCAATACCCAATATAAATGTTCTGTTTAAATATTTTTCTGTCATTTGTCCACCTCATTTAAAGATTATCATATCTCTATCTTTAAAGGGGAGAGACTTTTTAAAAAATAAGACCGTAACTCAGTGGTTGTTACCATGAGTTACGGTCTTATTACTTATATTAACCTTTAAGAATACGTTCAGTTTCTTCAAACTCACGCATCATTTCTGGTTTAAGCTCTTTCTTCTGAGTCATTTTACTTACAATAATACCGAGAAGCGTTGATACGATAACTCCTGGAATAATTTCATATAAGCCAGTACCAAATGTACCCGCTGCAATCCAAATGATTACAGTAGCGGCACCACCAATGATTGCGGCAATTGCACCAGAGCGAGTCATGCCTTTCCAATGTAAGGACATTACAACGAGTGGACCAAAAGCAGCACCAAATCCTGCCCAGGCATTGGCTACTATACTTAAGATAACTGATTCATCGTCCCATGCAATAGCAATCGCAACAAGGGAAACAATAACTACTGATAAGCGACTCATCGCAACGTAAATTTTATCAAGTTCAGCTTCTGTTTTAGTTTCCTTACCTTTTAATACACGGTGACGAATCATTTTATAAAAGTCTTGTACAAGTGAACTCGAAGTCACTAATAGTTGAGAAGAAATTGTACTCATAATTGCCGCTAGAATAGCGGCTAAGAAGAAACCACCAACAAGAGGATGGAAGAGTACCTGACTCATTAAAATCAAGATTGTTTCAGGATCTTCAACATAGTGCCGAGTATGGTCTATAAAAACGACGCCCAGTAGACCA
Source organism: Jeotgalicoccus marinus DSM 19772 (assembly GCF_000425825.1). Classification (GTDB taxonomy): domain Bacteria; phylum Bacillota; class Bacilli; order Staphylococcales; family Salinicoccaceae; genus Jeotgalicoccus; species Jeotgalicoccus marinus. Next base: position 99,690 of record NZ_AUEE01000003.1, on the reverse strand, counting down.
GCAAGTGAAACGCCTGCTAGTGAAATAGCCATCCATGTTATACCAATACGTCGTGCAGCAGGTAGTAATTTATGTGTTTTAATGGACATAAAACGTATAATAATGTGCGGTTGACCAAAGTAACCGAAAAACCAAGCTAGATTACTAATTATAGTAATAAAAGAAACACCACTTATGATGGACATGTAATCAACATCGTTTATTGCACCGAGGTCTTCCAATCTTACAAAAGGCTCAACCCCATTACCTGTAAGGGTTAACCATGTTGCAATAGGAACCATAAATATGGCTATAAACATTATTATGCCTTGGAAGAGGTCGGTTAGACTAACTGCTAGATAGCCACCGACAAATGTATAGATAATGACGACACTAGCTGTAATGAAAAGTCCCCAATGATACTGTAAATCAAAGGCATTTTCAAAGAGTTTACCTCCTGACACCATTCCGCTAGCTGTATATACAGCGAAGAATATAACAACAACTAGTCCTGCTATGATTCTTACGAGATGTTTTTCGTCTTTAAAACGATTTTCAAAGTAGTCAGGTAAAGTAATCGAGTTCTCAGATACTTCAGAATAGATACGGAGTCTTGGTGCAACAATGATGTAGTTCACATATGCACCGGCAGTAAGACCAATTGCAATCCATAAACTGGACATACCAACTTCATACATACTTCCAGGTAGTCCCATTAGCATCCAACCTGACATGTCTGAAGCACCTGCAGATAATGCAGTCACCCAAGGACCGATATTGCGGCCACCAAGTGTGTATTCATCCATTGTAGATGTGGATTGTTTGTACGCATAATAACCAATCCCTGCAAGAAGTAAAAAGTATAAGGCAATCATTAGATAATGTTGCCAACCTACAGAGAATGTAAAGCCAGAATTTAATGCACTATTTAAAATCATCTTATAAATCTCCCCTTTTGTAATATATTTTAGTAAGAGCAATATATCTGACACATGGGCCAATTATAGCGGTCATCGGGAAAATTTACAACGTCAATTGGAGTATTAAAAAAACTTAAAAAAATTAAGCCGCGTAGGTAAGGTGCTGAAGCGGCTTAATAAAAGTGAATTTATTTATAGATGTACTCGATAACTTCCATCGCTTGTTGAACATTTTCTGTAACAACATTCGCCTTTTGAGAGATTTCTTTTAAAGGATGAATAAGCTTTTCTGGGCGAACTAGAATGAGTGGTTTGCCGAGATTAATCGCTGTTGTTGCATCCATTGCGGTATTCCACTGTTTGTATTCTTCACCGAATAGGGCAATAACAATATCAGCTTTGTTCATCATTACTTGTGTGCGTAAATTATTGATGCTTGAAGCAGCATCATCACGGTAGTACTTACTTGGTTGCTCACCAAGAATGTTTTCACCAATATCATCAGATAAATCATGGTTGGTTTGTGGTGAGACAAAAGTTAATGGTAAGTTCTTTTCTTTTGATAATGTTTCGATTTCATCTCTCCAGTTAGAATGAATTTCTCCGGCTAAATATACTGTTAAATCCATTTTTACCCTCCTAATCGTCATTGCATAATAGTATATACCCTAAATCATTTATGTTAAAATATTTACTATAGATATTACTATTTAGGGAGAGGACAAAAGCGACATGAAAGTAGCATTATTTGATTTTGATGGCACATTGTACCCACATGAAACCTTCGAAACTTTGCGTTTGCATCTTCGAAGTCATCCAAAATATAAAAAGAATTATAAACGTTTTGTACGTTATTTTGCACCTACATATTTCGGTTATAAATTAAAATTAGTGCCTAAAATTAAAATGCAACAAAGAGCGCTTGAGTCGTATATTCTTTCTTTTAAAGGTTATTCAAAGACTGATATAGAAGAATTCTTCACTGATGTTGCAAGGTCTATGTCTGAAGAGCTTCGTCGTCCCTTACTAGATAAGATTAAACAGTTAAAACAAGACAATTACTATGTCGTTTTAATATCAGGTGCTTTTATTCCTTTATTAGAAGCCCTCTTTAAAGGTATAGGTTTTGACTTAATTGTGGGGTCATCTGTAAACTATAACAATAAAGGAAAACTTGACTATAAGGCCCGTTTTGAGCGTGTCTTTGCTGAACGCAAAATTGATATCATAAAAGATCACTTCAAGAATAAGGAAATTGACTGGAAAAACAGTCGTGCTTATAGTGATAGCATTTCAGATTTAAAAATGTTAGAACTTGTAGGTAAGCCGGTTGCTGTTTCGCCAGATTCTGACCTTTTATCCGTTGCACAGAAAAACAACTGGAAAATCTTGAATAATATATAGGAGGTAACAACATGGATTTGCTCAATTTAACAGAGGCAGACCTGTATCCGACGGAAAAATTTGGGCCGTCACTAACGGGGACTCTACTATATAAAGTGAGAGATCAGAATTATTTCCAGGGAGCGTACATGACAACGAATGAACGTATGTTTATGAATGTTGATATGAACGGCGAGGCTTACACTCGCGTGTTTGCTTATACTGACATCGTTAAAGCAAGTGTTGAGAATGACTCACTGATTATAGAATTCCCAGATGGTATGGGCAAATTCGCAATGGTAAATATCACTTCAGGTGATGCGGATGAATTTGCACAGTTTGTTAACAATCAACTTTCATAATGAAATTCTTTAGTCACTTGTTTGTTATAAACAGGTGACTTTTTTGAATATTTTATTAGTATGACACATTTTTTAATTAGTATAACGCATTACGTAATTTGACTTTAAGAACTTGAGTAAAAAGAGTATACTGTATATATATAAAACAATTAATAAGAGAATAAGGGGCTTAGATAAGATTATGGCTACTTCTATTAGCAAATCTGATGTCGTTCTAATCGGTGGTGGAATTATGAGTGCCACGCTTGGAACGCTTTTAAAAGAATTAAAACCTGAATGGAATATCAAGGTATTCGAAAAACTGGATGCTGTGGCAAGTGAAAGTTCAAATGCATGGAATAATGCTGGGACAGGGCATTCAGCTTTATGTGAACTAAACTATACACCGGAAATGAAGGATGGGACAATTGATGCAACAAAAGCAATTAAAATCAATGAACAGTTCCAACTATCAAAACAATTCTGGTCTTATCTAGTAGAAAATGGCAAGTTATCTTCGCCATCTGAATTTATAAATACAGTGCCGCATATGAGTTTTGTTGAAGGTGAAAAGAATATTGAATTCCTTAAAAAACGTGTCGACAAGTTAACTGAAAGTCCACTTTTTGAAGGTATGGAAATCTCAGATGATCATGAAGTATTGAAAAAATGGGTGCCTTTAATGATGGAAGGCCGCCAACCATCTGAAGAAATTGCAGTGACTAAAATTGACTCCGGAACGGATATTAACTTCGGAAGTCTAACAGAAAAATTATTTGATAACCTAGCAAATGATGGTATTGAAGTTGAGTATAAGCACGAGGTGCAAGATTTAAGACGTACAGAATCTGGCAAATGGCAAGTGAAAGTAAAAGATTTAAATACGGGTAGACTAGAATTTCATACCGCTGATTTTGTATTTATTGGTGCAGGTGGAGCGAGTCTACCACTCTTACAAAAAACGAAATTACCAGAGTCTAAAAAAATCGGTGGATTCCCTGTCAGTGGCCTGTTTTTAGTTTGTGAAGATGAAGAAATCGTCAATAAACATGAAGCGAAAGTGTATGGTAAAGCGAAAGTGGGTGCACCACCAATGTCTGTACCTCACTTAGATACACGCTACATCGATGGTAAACGTTCACTATTATTTGGACCATTTGCAGGCTTCTCTCCTAAGTTCTTAAAAACAGGGTCATATTTAGACCTAATTGCATCGGTAAAACCTTATAATGTCTTAACGATGCTATCCGCTGGTGCTAAGGAAATGGGATTAACAAAATATCTAATACAACAAGTATTATTAAAGCAAGAAGAGCGTATCGAAGAGCTAAGAGAATTTATTCCTGATGCCAAAAGTAAGGACTGGAGAACAGTAGTTGCTGGTCAACGCGTTCAAGTTATCAAGGATACAGACAAAGACGGAAAAGGTACATTGATGTTTGGTACGGAAACAATCGTATCAGAAGATGGTTCGATAGCATCCTTACTAGGTGCATCACCAGGGGCTTCAGTCTGTGTAGATGCGATGCTTGATTTAATCAGTAGAGCCTTCCCAGAAGAGTTCCCGGGCTGGGAAGACAAAATTAAAGAAATGATACCAACTTACGGTACTTCCTTGTCCCAAAATCCAGAGTTGTTTAAAGAAGTAAATGAACGAACTACAAAGGCACTTGGCTTAAAAAGCCATGAAGAAGGTGCTTTGTTAAGCTAATTGAATAGGAAAACCCCTTTCGTTGATAATGCTAACGAAAGGGGTTTTTATAGTGCATTCTATTTTATAGATTTTTCTAAAGCTTGTTCGATATCATTAATAATATCATCTGCATTTTCAATACCAATTGATAACCGGATTAAAGTATCATCGATACCGCGTTTTAATCTTTCCTCATCAGGCATTTCTGCATGAGTTTGTGTGAATGGGAATGTGATAAAGGTTTCAGTTCCACCTAAACTTTCTGCAAAAGTACATACTTCAATATTCTCTAAGAATTTATTGACGCTATAGTTGTCATTGAAACGTAAGCTGAGCATGCCTGTAGTTCCAGCATAAAGTACGTCTTTTATACTCTTATGTCCATTAAAATAGGCAGCCACTTTTTTGGCGTTTTCAATTGAGCGATCCATACGAATATGTAGGGTTTTAAGCCCTCTAAGTAAAAGGAAAGAATCAATTGGTGAGAGTGTTGCACCAACCATATTATGATATAGGAATAATTGTTCTGCTAATTCTGGATTATTAACAGTGACAACACCTGCTAATACATCATTGTGTCCACCAATATATTTAGTTGCTGAATGAAGTACAATGTCTGCACCTTCAGTCAAGGGTTGCGAAAGATAAGGTGTTAAAAATGTATTGTCGATAATGGTGAGAATTTCATGTTGTTCAGCGAGCTTATATAGAGGTTTTAAATCAGTTTTTTCCATTGAAGGATTAGTAATAGGCTCTATAAAGAATGCACGAGTATTATTGTTTATGTGTTTTTTTAATGTCGTTTCATTATTAAAATCGACATAGTGGAATTTTATATTATATTTTCTTTCATAGAAATCAAAAATTCTAAATGTACCGCCATAAAGGTCAAAACTTACTAATATTTCATCCCCACTGTTGAATAGATTACAACACAGTTGAACAGCGGCCATTCCACTCGCAGTTGCAAATGATTGATAGCCACCCTCTAAGTCAGCAAATGCCTCTTCAAAGAATGATCTTGAAGGGTTTTTAGTTCTTGTATAATCAAAACCAGTTGATTTACCTACACCTTCATGTTCATAGGCAGTGGCTAAATAAATAGGATTTGTTGTTGCTCCAGTATGGTCTGGATTTAATGATATTTGTGAAAGTTTAGTATCCAATATGTAACGTCCTTTCTTCTTATGTATTTGTTGAAAGATAGATTAAATATATATAAAAGTAGCTAGCAAAGTCAATGTTTTAATGGAATATTTCGATAATTAAGACGGTGCAACGCCGTTACAACACTATAAAGCATCTAGAAATTTGTAACGATAGGCGTTATAATGATTGTATTAAACCTACAGGAGTGATACGGTGAACCAGTCTCGGAACGTTATATATTATACAACCGCACAAGTAACAGAAATGGTCGAGTTATCCGATCAGAATGTGAGAAAGTATGTTAGGTTACTTGAGGATAGAAATTATGAAGTGGCTAAGGATGAATATAATCGTAGACTCTTCTCTAAAAAGGATGTAAGCATCCTCCAGGAAATGATTAGAATTGCTAAATCTCCAGGTAATACTTTGGATTCAGCAGCAGATGAGATTATAGAGAACTTAAATAGTTTCGATGAAGATTCTTCAGAAGAGACAAACGAAGTTTCTAATATGTCGAACCACGATATTTCAAGAATGTTTTCACTTGTATTAGAGAAATTAGACGAAATACAAAATGAAAACAAAGCATTAAAAACGAATATCAATACTCTGGTTCAAAGACTTGAAGAATATGATCGTGCAGCGCTTGAATATACAGCTTTTGAAGAAGATGGGGTACTTTCAACTGCAGATGAGTTAGAATCTGAAACAGTACCTGAAGACGGGACAGAAACGACTGTATCTGAAGAAGTCACTGAGGAACCGGCTGCATTAACTGAAACGATTAAAACAGAGGCGCCTGGTGTGGAAGAAGTTGATGACTCTACTATAGAACAAGAAGTAAATGTAACAGAGGAAGCTGAAGATACTAGAACTTCAACAGAAGAAGTTTCAAAAACTGAATCTGAGGCAACTGAACCTAAGGAAAATCATATATCAGAGGAAGCACCTCCTGAGCCATCTACTGATGACACAATAGATCGGCCAAAAACAAGTGTGGATATGAGTCAATCTAACGAAGAAAAAGAAACACAGCCAGAAAACCTTAACTATCGTGATTCTGTAGAAAAACAAATTGAAGAACCGAAGAAAGGCTTCTTCGGTAAACTTGCAAGTATATTTAAAGGATAGGACCGAAAATTTTCGGTTCTTTTTTATTTCAACGTCTTTCGTTGACTTTATAATTCATATCCCTTATAATCCCTATTGGCGAACGAGATAATAATATCATGTAATTAATATACGGATTAGAGGAGCATTTATCATGGATAGCGTTTTTGATTATGAAGATATACAGTTAATTCCGAACAAATGTATTGTTGACAGCAGATCAGAGTGTGACACTTCGATTCAATTTGGAAAACACACATTTAAACTACCAGTCGTTCCAGCTAACATGCAAACAATTATTGACGAAAATATAGCCACATACTTAGCGGAAAATGGTTATTTTTATATTATGCACCGTTTTAACCCAGAGACACGTATCGATTTTATTAAAAAGATGCAAGAAAGAGATTTGATCTCATCTATTAGTGTTGGAATCAAGCCTGAAGAATATGACTTTGTGCTTAAATTAAAAGAAGAAAACTTAGTACCTGACTATATTACTATCGATATTGCACATGGACACTCAGACCGTGTAATGGATATGATTAAACACATTAAGAAACATATTCCAGAATCTTTCCTAATCGCAGGTAACGTCGGTACACCAGAAGCCGTGCGTGAATTGGAAAATGCGGGTGCAGACGCAACTAAAGTAGGTATTGGACCAGGTAAGGTATGTATTACTAAAATTAAGACTGGATTCGGTACAGGTGGTTGGCAACTTGCTGCACTACGTCTATGTGCAAAAGCTGCATCTAAACCAATTATTGCAGATGGTGGGATTCGTACGCATGGAGATATTGCGAAATCAGTAAGATTTGGTGCTTCAATGGTGATGATAGGTTCACTATTTGCTGGCCACGAAGAATCGCCAGGCGTAGTTTACGAAGAAAATGGTAAGAAATATAAAGAGTACTTTGGTTCAGCTTCAGAGTTCCAAAAAGGTGAACACAAAAACGTTGAAGGTAAGAAAATGTACGTTGAATATAAAGGGCCACTTGAAGGCACTTTAGTAGAAATGCAACAGGACCTACAGTCATCTATTTCATATGCAGGCGGTAAAGATTTAGAATCAATCAGAAATGTAGACTATGTCATCGTTAAAAACTCAATTTTCAACGGGGATAAAGTATACTAAGAAACAAAAAGCGAGACCTGAAGTGATCACTTCAGGTCTCGCTTTTTGTGTTTACTCTTCATTCAAATCATGGAGATCCATGTAGCGTTTAGTACTCTCGACCATCATGTTTTCCATGGTCGAAACATCGTCATTCTCAATTGCTTGAGTCAGTTTATCAAGTTGTACTTTGAAATTATCAATATGTTTAATAAGGTGATCTTTATTCATCATAAATAATTCAGGCCATAGTTTTTCGTTAATATTTGTTATACGTGTTAAATCTCTATAACTGTCCCCTGTGTATTGCTTTGTATTGCGGTTAGTATCATCACTATTGATTAAAGAAATCGCTATGACATGGGCGAGTTGACTGGTAAATCCAATCACCTCATCATGAAAATCAGGTGTGATCACAGATATATTACCAAAACCAAGTTGTTTAACAAAGTTTTTAAGGAAGTCTATATTTTCTTCGAGATTCCGACTAGTGGGTGTAATTAAATAGTTTGCGCCAATAAACACCTCACGACTACTAAATTCTAGCCCGCGATTCTCACGACCTGCCATTGGATGACCGAAAATGAAGTCCGCACTTTTAGGTAAAAGGGGTTCAATTTGATTGATTACAGATGATTTAACACCGGTCACATCAGTAATGACAACACCATTTTTAAAGTATGGGACGTAGCTTTCGACTAAATTCTTGAGTAAGGTAGGGTAAACAGAAAAGATAATTAAATCTGCTTTAGGTATAATAGCAGTGAAATCATCAGAACCTCCGTCAATTAGCCCAATTGATTGTGCCTTATCTAGAGTAACCGTATCGATATCGATTGCATATATTTTATAGTTAGGGAAACTTGCTCTTATTGATTTGGCAAATGAGCCACCTATATTTCCTAGACCAATAATTGCGATGTTCATAAATATGCCTCCAAGTATTGTTATCTTAATGACTATACAGTAAATGACTAAATTATGTAAAGATTTAATCAATTTTGAGATTTGGTTTGACAAACGAAAAAGCCGAGTCTATAATAACTATCAAATACATTACAAGGAGCTGTTATTATGTTAACTCACAAGATTATACAACCAAATAACACGCTTTACTTTAGCTATTTTTGATACCGTTTGTACTCATCATTTGTACAAACGTAAAACAAATTGTTTGTATCAATGATGGCTGAAGATTTTGTAATGTCTAGCCATTTACTTAAAAATAAGTGGCTAGAGGTCGGGACTTCTAATATATTTTTTTATACCTACTGCCACTTATCTTTAAAGTTAAGTGGCAGTTTTATTTTTAAAATTATTAGGAGGCTATATTTATGATTATTCATGTAAAACGTGACGCAAAGGAAAATGACATTCAGACATTGGTTACAGCAGTAGAAAATGCTGGTTTTAGAGTGCACCGTTCTGATGGTGAAAGAAGAACAATCATCGGTCTAATCGGCGATACATCCAAAGTCTCTGAAAATGATTTTAAAAAATACAGTATCGTGGACGGGGTGTACAGAATTCAAAAGCCATATAAGAAAGCGAACAGAAGTTTTAAAGAAGAAGATAGTGTAATAGATATTGGAAATGGTGTTAAAGTCGGGGCAGATCATTTTATGATGTGTGCAGGACCTTGCTCTGTTGAAGATCTAGACAGCACAGTGGAACTTGCAATTAAACTTAAAGAAGCAGGTGCAAATTCACTGCGCGGTGGTGCATTCAAACCTAGAACATCACCATATAGTTTCCAGGGGCTTGGTGTCGAAGGCTTAAAAATTCTAAATGAAGCAAAGAAAGAAACAGGATTACCAATCGTTTCTGAACTCATGGGTACAGACCATCTTGATACATTCGTTGATATGGTGGATGTCATCCAAATTGGTGCGAGAAATATGCAAAACTTTGATTTACTTAAAGCCTTAGGTCAAACGAACAAACCGATTTACTTAAAACGTGGAATGTCGGCAACAATTCAAGAATGGTTAATGTCAGCTGAGTACATCATGGCTGGCGGGAATGAAAATGTAGTACTTGTTGAACGTGGTATCAGAACATTTGAAACAGCGACACGTAATACATTAGATATTCAAGCTGTACCGGTAGTACAAAAGGAATCTCATCTACCTATTATTGTTGATCCATCCCATGCTGCAGGTACAAGATATGTTATTCCTTCAATGGCAAAATCTGCAGTAGTTGCAGGTGCAAGTGGTTTACAAATCGAAGTTCATGAAGATCCAGAGAATGCTTGGAGTGACGGCCAACAATGTCTGACACCTGCAGAGTTCTCTGACTTAATGCAGTCAATAAATGTCCTGTTGGAGCTTGAGGGTAAAACAATTGATCGTCCTATATTAACGAAATAATAGAGGAGGTTTACCATGGGGAAACATGAAGAGTTACGCAATGAAATCGATCGTATTGACCGCCAACTTATGAAATTGTTTGAAGAAAGAATGAATATAACAAGGGAAATTGCAGATTATAAGCGTGCGAATAATATTCCTGTCTTAGATCAAGCACGTGAAGATAAGGTCATTGAGAAAAATGTAACTTATCTAAAAGACCATACGCTAGATAAATACGCTCGTGAATTCACTAAACGCCTCATGGAACTCTCAAGAACAAGACAGAGTGAAGCGTTAAATAATAAGGTTACAAAAACATGCTAACAAAAACTGCTGCAGGTTCGCTGCAGCAGTTTCTTATTTTAACTTATGAAGTTTAGTAAGATCATAAAGCGTATTTTGATAAGTTTCATTAAGCCAATTGTTAAAGAGTAGATGACCATGGCTTCGCCACTGAAACATTGGTTTTTCTTTCGGGTTATCACCCGGGTAATAATTATATGGTGGCTGAATATCCGCACCAGCTTCTATGTCACGGTCATATTCTTTTTTTAGCGTGTCACGGTCGTACTCTAAGTGACCGAAAATAAATAAATCTCTTTGACTAGTAGAAGTGATAATATCTGGTCCAAAAAGCGGATGCTCAGACAGAATTTCTAAATCCTCTACAGCCCTCACCTGTTTTTCATTTATTTTAGTATGTCTAGACTGTGGAACTTGATAGATGTCATCAAAACCACGAATGTAAGGGTGGCTAGGTAAGACGTTGTGATAGTCAAAGATGCCGAAAAGTTTTTCATCTAAATGAAGTTTATCGATATTGTGATAATAGTTTAAAGCGAATTGTGCCCCCCAGCAAATATAGAAGCGACTAAAGACATGTGATTGTGCCCAATCGACCACTTTTTTAAGCTCATCGATGTAGGCTACCTTGTCGAAATCGAACTTCTCTACTGGCGCACCGGTAACGATTAAGCCATCAAAATGTTCATCTTTAATTTCATCATGCGTTTTATAATACTTTTGCAGATATGAGGTCGGCGTATTTTTACTTTTGTGAGTAGACATATGTAAAAAGTCGATATCGACTTGTAAGGGAGAGTTGCCAAGTAGGCGCAACAACTGCAGCTCGGTTGTTTCCTTCAGCGGCATTAAATTTAAGATAAGAATTTTTAGTGGACGAATGTCCTGAGATATCGCACGTGACGATTCTATGGTATATACTTGTTCCTGTTGCAATTGTTTTCTAACAGGTAAGCCTTCAATTATTTTAATAGGCATATGGAATGCACCTTCCGTTTCCCAGTAATTAATAATATACAATGTATCAGTGAAAGCGATTTGTAGTCAATATCTAAATTATCAAAAAATTATGGAGGAGAAAGAATGAACTCAGTTTTAATCGCCATCTTAATTATGGTGGTCTTAAGCCTGTGTAAGCTTAATGTTATTTTAGCGTTATTCATCGGAGCGATAGCCGGTGGCTTAATAGCAGGTATGAATTTAAATGAAGTAATTACTGTGTTTACAGGCGGCATAGTTCAAGGTTCAGAAATTGCCCTAAGTTACGCCTTACTCGGTGGATTTGCTGCCCTGATAGCATACAGTGGAATTACCGATGTCCTTGTAGATAAAATCCTATCTATATTACAGCGTAATCAAACGAAAAAAGCGAGAGTTATTGCGAAAATTTCAATCGTATTGGCCTTGTTAATTATCGCAATGATGAGTCAGAATCTAGTTCCTGTACATATTGCCTTTATACCTATACTGATTCCACCTTTAATTAGCTTGTTTAATGAATTGGAAATAGACAGAAGATTGCTAGCAATCGTACTTACATTCGGTTTGACATTTACCTATGCGATAGTACCTTTTGGTTACGGACAAATTTTTCAAAATACAATCGTAAAAAGTTTTAGCAATGCAGGTGTAGAAATCAGCTTTCAAGATGTTGCACCAAATATGTTGATACCAGTATCTGGTTTTATATTCGGTTTAATTATCGCGACTTGGTATTTTAGAAAATCACGTAAGTATATAGATAAAGAAAGTGAGCTAGCTACAAAGAAAATAAGAGTCAGTGCTAGCACTATTGTGACAGCGATTATTGCTATTATCGTTACCTTTACTGTACAGTTCTATACTGATTCTATGATCTTTGGTGCGCTCGGTGGAATTATGATTTTCTTCTTGTCATTCAGATTTAAATGGTCGGAACTTGATACCGAGCTTGTCAACGGCATTAAGATTATGGCGTATATTGGAATGGTAATGTTAGCAGCTAACGGTTTTGCTGGCGTCATTAATGAGACTGGAGATGTGACACCACTGGTTAACAGTATTTCTGATATACTTGGAGATAATAAGGCATTTATTGTACTTGGTATGATGATTGTTGGCCTAGTCGTGACGATGGGGATAGGTTCATCATTTGCGACCTTACCAATCATTGCAGCGATTTTTGTCCCGATGGGTGCTGAACTTGGTCTGTCCATGTCAGCGATAATTGCAATTGTCGGTACTGCTGGTGTTCTAGGTGATGCAGGTAGTCCAGCGTCTGATTCTACCCTTGGTCCAACGGCAGGCTTAAACGTTGATGGTCAACATGATCATATATGGGATACCTGTGTGCCTACATTTATCTTTTTAAATATTCCAGTTGTCATTACAGGTTTTATTGCAGGTATGATACTATAAAAATGTAAACTGTTTGTAATAATTCATAAAGTCAGCTTGAAAAGCAATGAATTATGTAGTTTAATGAATCTACTAGTAAAAAAAATTCACTAATACGTAGCGTTTTTGTCTTGAGCTTCATAAATACACATATAGACGTGCGTACGATTTTTGTATGCTAGTTTAGCTCTTGATAATTTAGAATCTTTAAGACAGGTGATATTATGGAGACAGATTTTAACATTTTAAAAGGCAATTTAACTGCATATCAGATTAGTGAAGCGATTGGTATTTCTATTGAAGAAGCAACCGATCTTCTTGAGCATCGCATAACTATCGAATCTCTTGATGCTGAAAGTCAGGAGAAGTTAAAGCAACTTGAAAAAGTGTTGTTTGATTAAGGTCCTGATAATACAATATACTGATAACATGAGAATGAGACTGACATTGTCAGTCTCATTTATTTTTGGAGGACGTTCATGGATAGGGTAAAAGAGAATATACCATTTATATTATTGATTATCGTCATGGCACTATTTGTATTCGCATTTATAGTGTCTGAAACGTCACTGTTTGATGAGGAGGAGATACATACGTATACCTTTGAAGAAGCGGTAAGTATGCAAATTTCTAATGATACAACTGACTTAAAACTTGTAGATGAAACGACAGAACAGGCGAATGATAATGATATTAAAAATGCTATGAACATGAATAATAGTAATGATTATCAGTTTCTCCGATTAGATGAATTATCTGGTGCAACTGTAGAACAATTAAATGAGGAACTAGAAGGTAAAGGCATCCTAGAGGGAGAAGGTCAGGCATTTTATGATGCGGAGCAAAATCATCAAATTAATGCAATATACTTAATTGCTCACGCGACTTTAGAAACTGGTCATGGCCAGTCTGAACTCGCTTCAGGAATCCAAGTTAATGATACGGTTTACTATAACTTTTTTGGCATCGGGGCTTTTGACCATGATGCTGTTTTAGAAGGATCGTCTTATGCCGAGCAAGCGAATTGGTCAGCACCAGCGCGTGCCATTGATGGTGGGGCAGAATTTATTAGGAAGAACTATATCAACAACAATCAAAACACATTATATAGGATGAGATGGAATCCAGAGAATCCAGGTACACATCTTTACGCGACAGATATCGCCTGGGCGGAAAAAATTGCGCAACTTATGAATGGGCACTACAATGCCCTAGGTCTAGAGCACGGTGAACTTGATAAGGATAACTATATAGAATAAAGGGTGAGACTTAAGTCTCACCCTTTTACTCTACATCATCAGCACCAACAATGCGCCAAGGATGACTATACACGTTAAATGAACTACCACGTATAAAGCCTGCAGCGGTAATATTTAAATCATTAGCAAGATTGATTGCTAAATCAGTTGGTGCAGACTTACTTAGAACAATACCCACACCGATTTTAGATGCCTTGGTGAGTACTTCTGATGAAATTCTTCCACTAAAGACAATGATCTTATCTTTGACTGAGATGTTGTTTTGTAAACAGTGACCGTATAACTTATCTAGAGCATTGTGTCGGCCGATATCACCTTTATGAATGATCGTCCCATCTGGTGAAGCGATACTTGCGTTGTGGATACCACCTGTATCCTTAAAAATTGTACTTGCATTCTGCATTTCTTTCATCAAACTAATGCATTGGTCTGGTGTGATCTTTGTATCTGACAGTGAGAATTTAGAAGTTTCTACGTCGGCTTGGAAATAGAACTGACGACTTTTACCGCAGCATGATCCGATTACACGTTTTGAGAAATCACCGAAATTTTTAGGGAGTTCTCTTGAAATCTTGACATGGCAAAAGCCACCTCGCTCATCTATGTTCATCGATTCGATTTCTTTAAATGATCTGAGTGCACCTTCTGAAGCTAAGAAACCGATGACAAGTTCTTCTAAATCATCTGGTGAACATACTAAAGTGGCAAACTCTACATCATTTAAATATATCGTTAGAGGAAACTCTTCTGCTATCGTATCTTCTACTTCAGTAAACTTCCCATCGTCATAACGTCTTATCGTATTTTTAGTAACGATTTCCATTTTAATTTCTCCTAATCGAAACATATTGTAAATATCTGTTTTTCTTAATATAATCACAACTAAGATGAAATTTCAATTTTCGGAACTTCGTCAAACAAACAGGGGGAATAAAAATGGAGACAAAGAAAAACCGTTGGTTGATAGCGCTTGCAGGTGTGGGAATACATATCTCAATCGGCTCTGTCTACGCATGGAGTGTATTTACAACGCCTTTACAAGAATCTATCGGATGGTCACTTAGCCAAGTATCGTTTACTTTTAGTATTGCTATTTTGTTTTTGGGGTTATCTGCAGCTTTCATGGGACATTTTGTAGAAGCCAAGGGGCCGAGGAAATCGGGGTTAGTATCTACAGTGTTCTTTGCTTTAGGAATGATTACAGCAGGTTTTGGAATTCAGTTATAAATGCTATGGTTGTTATATGTCGGATACGGAGTGCTTGGAGGTATAGGTCTAGGTATTGGTTACATTACACCAGTGTCTACACTTGTTAAATGGTTCCCAGATCGACGTGGTATGGCAACAGGATTGGCAATTATGGGCTTTGGTTTTGCTGCGATGATTGCGAGTCCAGTCATGCGTTTTCTTATTGAGTCCGTAGGTATACCAAATACCTTCTTTATTTTAGGTGCCATTTATTTTGTTATTATGTTAGTTGCGAGTCTTTATTTAGAGAAACCGCCAGAAGGTTATGTACCAGCTGGTGTAGTTATAGAAGAAACAAAAACAGCGAGTAAAGACTTAGCGCAACTTACTGCAAATGAAGCTATAAAAACTAAGCGTTTTTACTTCTTATGGTTTATGCTTTTTATCAACGTCACATGTGGGATTGCTATATTAGCTGTTGCGAGCCCAATGGGTGTTGAAATTGCAGGCCTTTCTGCTGGCGCAGCCGCTGTCATGGTGGGGATTATGGGTGTGTTCAACGGTGCTGGACGCTTAATCTGGGCATCTATTTCCGATTATATTGGACGTCCAAATCTTTATACAATCTTCTTTGTGTTACAGATTGGGGTTTTCGCAATTTTACCGTTTACAACAAACGGGATACTATTCCAAATCTTACTATTCATCATGATTACTTGTTATGGTGGTGGATTCTCAGCAATTCCTGCTTACATTGGCGATATTTTTGGAACGAAACAGCTTGGTGCCATCCATGGTTATATTTTAACAGCATGGGCAGCGGCTGGTTTAGCAGGGCCGTTTATTGTTGCGGAAATCTATGAAGCAACACAAAGTTATGCCTTGTCACTTTATATCTTTGTGGCTATGTTCGTTGTCGCACTAATCATTTCGATTATTATAAGATTTGATATAAGAAAGCTTAAAGTAAAAAATGAGCACAGGGTCTGAGCAAAGATTAAAAATAGTGTACAATGGAATTATTATAATATAGAGGGAGTGTAATCATGGGGAAAACTCTTCACCCGGGTCCTATAAACAAGACTAAGCGTTGGGATCCTAAACTATGGGTCAGTCCTGTTCCATTCGGTTTAACAAAAGTTAAACCACATCACATGAGAGATACAGCTAAGATTGTTTGGAAAAATAGAGACAACTTGAACTATGCTAAGAATATTATATTAAAAGGTGTGTGTGATGGCTGTGCACTAGGTGTATCTGGTTTACAAGACCAAACCTTAAATGGACCACACATGTGTACAACACGTTTTAACGTTCTACGTTTAAATACAGCACCGCCAATCAAGCCTGAGATATTACACCAGGACATAGATGAGTTACGCAAGATGGACAGTACGGAATTACGTGAACTTGGTCGTATTCCTTATCCAATGATTCGTCGTAAAGGTGATCGTAAATTCATTAGAGTTTCTTGGGATGAGGCTATGAATACGATTGCTGACAAAATGAAAGAATTAGATCCACTTCAATATGCGTTCTATTTAACAAGTCGTGGTATTACAAACGAGTCTTATTACGTCGCTGCAAAAATTGCGCGTTACTTAGAAACAAATCATATTGATAACGCATCACGTATCTGTCACTCACCAAGTAAATCAGCAATGAAACGTTCAGTTGGTGTTGGGGCATCAACTTGTAACTATCAAGACTGGTTAGGTACTGATGTATTAGTATTCTGGGGTAGTGTGGCTTCAAATGCTTCACCAGTATCAACTAAATATATGATGGAAGCTAAAAAACGCGGTGCAAAAATTATTGTAATTAACCCTTATAGAGAACCGGCAATGGAAAACTATTGGGTACCTTCAGTGGTTGAATCTGCCTTATTCGGTACAGAAATTGCGGATGAATTCTACGAAGTAAACATTGGCGGAGACATCGCTTTAATGCACGGTGTAATGAAACACTGGTTTGATCTTGAAGAACAGAATCCAGGTTCAGCAATCAACCATGATTTCGTTAAAGAACACGTTAACAACTATGAGGATATGAAAGAGAATGCGATGAGCCAGAGCTGGGATGAGATTGTTGCATCATCTGGTGTGTCTAAAGAGAAAATCATCGAGTTTTCAAACATACTTGCTCAAGCTAAAAATGGTGTTATGGTTTGGGCGCTTGGTCTAACAATGCACAAACACGCAACTGACAATATTTCACAAGTTGCTAACCTTGCCTTACTACGTGGTTGGTTAGGTGGTAAGAACAAAGGCCTTATGCCACTTCGTGGACACTCCTCAGTGCAAGGATCAGGTGAAATGGGTGCAGATCCATTCTCCTTACCTGGTGGAGATTATAATGATGAAAACCGTAAACGTATTGAAGACCTTTGGGGCTTCAAACTTCCAGAATGGCCAGGGGACAGTGTTGGTGTAACAATTGAAAACTCAATGCTACCTGATGACAATGAGAAAAAACTTAAACTTTACTACATGTCTGGTGGTAACTTCTTAGAAACGATGCCAGATCCAAACTTCGTCGCTAAGGCTTTAGAGAACCTAGATATTCGTGTGCACCAAGATATTATCCTAAACACATCTACGCTACTTGATGCGAAAGAAGCAGTTGTTGTATTACCTGCTAAAACGCGTTATGAGCAAGACGGCGGTGGCTTATCTACATCAACTGAAAGAATGATTTACTTCTCACCAGAAATCGAAGGTAACCGCAACAGAATTGCTGAAGCTAGAAGTGAGTGGCAAATCTATGTTGACCTTGCTAAACGCGTTAAACCGGAAGAATCTCACCTAATTGATTTCCAATCAGGTCAAGATATCCGTAATGAAATTGCTAAGGGTAACCCACAGTATGATGGTGTTCAATATCTTAAGAAAGCTGGAGATGTTTACCAATACGGTGGTGCATGGTTAT
Source organism: Jeotgalicoccus marinus DSM 19772 (assembly GCF_000425825.1). Taxonomy (GTDB): domain Bacteria; phylum Bacillota; class Bacilli; order Staphylococcales; family Salinicoccaceae; genus Jeotgalicoccus; species Jeotgalicoccus marinus. Next base: position 81,590 of record NZ_AUEE01000003.1, on the reverse strand, counting down.
GTGAAGGCGGTGTTTGCCCGACACCAGATGGTAGAGCGAACTTAATTACTATGGATATTCCAGACAACAATAAGAAAGCTGGAGAGTTTAAATTGTTGATGAGACGTGGTAAACAATTTAACGCAATGATCTACGGTGAAAATGACGCATTCAATGCTATGGGACGTTATGACGTCTTAGTTAATGAGAAAGATGCGAGTAAAGAAGGTTTAGAAAACGGGGAAGCAGTCGTACTTTACAACAAGAATGGTGTCTTCCAAGGATTCGTTCGTTATGCGGACATTAAAGAAGGTAATATTGGAGCACACTTCCCAGAAGGTAACTTCTTAGTAGAAAAAGGAATCTACGAAAGCTTCGTAGAAATGCCGGACTACGTTACAGATGTAAAAATGGAGAAAGCAGATCATTTTAATGCAAATAAAGACCGTCAATATCTAGAGAAATCTATCCCAGAATTAGAAGACAATCCGAACTAAAGTAAAAATGAGTATACTAGCTGGAAGAGTTGTTAACTCTTTCAGCTTTTTTGGTTATATTATTTGTTTCACATATATGATAGAATACCAACATTAGTATTGAAAAGAGGTATAAATTTGTCAGAGAATAACTGGAACTCTAAACTTGGTTTCGTCCTTGCTGCAGCAGGTTCTGCTATTGGTCTCGGAGCGGTATGGAGATTCCCTTATATGACAGCTGAACATGGTGGAGGCGCGTTTTTATTTGTCTTTCTATTATTTACCATCCTCATCGGTTTGCCGTTATTAATAAGTGAATTTGTCATCGGGCGGGCATCAAGACGGAATGCAATAGATGGATTTGAATACTTAAGTGGTAAGAAAAGCTTACGAATATTCGGGTGGTTAGGCCATCTAGGTACAATGGTACTTTTATCCTTTTACAGTGTGATTGGTGGATGGATTTTAATCTATCTTGTCATTGCCTTAATGGATTTACTCGGTTTATATGTTGTTGAAGACTACGGAACACTTTTAGGAGAGGTTATTAGTAATCCATTGTTTGCAGTCTTAGGGCAAGGCGTATTTATCTTTATTACTGCCTTCGTCGTTGCACAAGGGATTCAAAAAGGCTTAGAACGCGCTTCTAAAATCATGATGCCCTTGCTATTTATTTTATTTTTATTTATTATTATTCGGTCTCTTAGCCTCCCTGGTGCATTTGAGGGTGTAAAGTATTTCTTAACACCAAATTTTGGTGAATTAAATGCTAATGCAGTAATGTTTGCGCTTGGTCAATCATTCTTCGCATTGAGTGTGGGAATCACACAGATGATCACATATTCATCTTATTTAAAAGGTGATGAAAGCCTTCCAAAATCTGCAGGATACATTGTGATAATGAATATCGCTGTCTCTGTCATGGTAGGTTTAGCGATTTTTCCTGCAATTGCGTCATTTAATATGGAAAGTGTCGAAGGGCCTGGTTTAGTCTTTATAGTCCTACCAGAAATCTTTAATGCCATTCCGTTCGGTATTATTTTCTATTTGATGTTCTTAATAGCATTCTTATTCGCAACGTTAACCTCATCGTTCTCAATGATTGAGATCAACGTAGCGAATACATTAAAAGGTAATCAAAAACATCGTAAGAAAGTCACTTATTTATATGCATTGGTTGTCTTTATGATTGGTATACCTTCTGCTCTATCTGAAGGTGTGCTAAATGATGTACAATTTTTTACCGGAACTATTTTTGATAATGCAGACTTTTTAGTCTCTAATATTTTACTCCCGGTTGGTGCCTTATTCTCTTCTATTTTTGTCGGTCATATAATGGATAAAAACCTGACAATGGAACAATTCAATTTAACTAAGGGTGGTAAGTATTATGGTGTATTTTTAGCGTGGATGTTTATGTTAAAATACATTTTGCCAGCGATTATTTTTTTAATATTTATCGTAAATATTTTAGGTGTTTTCTAAAACATTTTAGAGAAGGAGTGTGGGACTCCTTCTCTTTTATTTTATATGCTAATTGCGTTTGATATTTACTTGTGGTAACATTTTAACATGAGTTTTTAAGGGCCTTGGTCCAAATCTTATAAAGGGTGTGAGTTATGGAAAATATAACAAGAGAACAAATTCTCAATGCCGCTAAAGAAGAAAACGTTAGGTTTATCCGACTACAATTCTCAGATATTTTGGGAACAATTAAAAACGTTGAGGTTCCATTTAGTCAATTGGATAAAGCCCTTGATGGCCAAATGATGTTCGACGGCTCTTCAATTGAAGGTTTCACACGTATCCACGAATCAGATATGTATCTTGTGCCAGATCTAACAACTTGGACAATTTTCCCCTGGACGACGTCAAAAGGTGACAAAGTGGCACGCATAATTTGTGATGTATATAATATTAACGGAACGCCATTTGAAGGTGATCCTCGTACAAACTTAAAATCTGTACTTAAAGAAATGACTGACATGGGCTATACATCTTTCAATCTCGGGCCAGAACCTGAGTTCTTTTTATTTAAATTGGATGAAAATGGGAAGCCGACAACTGAACTTAACGACCACGGTGGGTACTTTGATTTAGCACCGACTGATTCCGGTGAAAACTGCCGTAGAGATATTGTCATTGAGTTAGAGGATATGGGCTTTGATATTGAAGCATCACATCATGAAGTTGCTGAAGGTCAGCATGAAATAGACTTTAAGTATGCTGATGCAATTTCTGCCTGTGATAACATCCAAACATTCAAACTTGTCGTAAAAACAGTAGCAAGAAAACATAACTTACATGCGACATTCATGCCAAAACCATTATTTGGAATTAACGGTAACGGGATGCACTTTAACGTTTCATTGTTTAAAGGAAAAGAGAATGCATTCTTTGATGAATCTGCTGAAGATGGCTTGAGTCAAGACATGAAATACTTTATGGCTGGAGTTTTAAAACACGTCAGAAGCTTCACTGCAGTGACAAACCCACTTGTTAACTCTTACAAGAGACTTGTACCTGGCTACGAAGCACCAAGTTATATTGCTTGGTCTAAACGTAATCGCTCACCATTAATGAGAATTCCTTCTTCACGTGGCTTATCAACTCGTGTAGAAGTGCGTTCTGTAGATCCATCAGCGAATCCATACCTCGCATTAGCAGTTATTTTAAAGGCCGGTTTAGATGGCATTAAAAACAAATTGGAATTACAAGAGCCAATCGACCTTAATTTATATGAGTTAACTCGTGAAGAACGTGTTCAGAACGGTGTAGAAGATTTACCATCAACGCTATATAATGCCCTTAAAGAAATGCGTGATAGTGAACTTGTTAAAGAAGCACTTGGTGAACACCTCTTTAAGGCTTTCTATGAGCACAAACTTGTAGAATGGGATGGTTATCGTTCTAACGTATCCGATTGGGAATTAGAGCACTATCTAGACCAGTATTAAGGATATACTCAATACAGATAAACCCATACTTAGATTATTTCTAAGTGTGGGTTTATTTTACGACTTTTTAGTCTCTGTATTAAGTTTAATCGTAAACTGTGAAGTCTTCAGTGAATTCGTCTACACCTGTACTTAAGTTAGTTTCAGAAATATTTCTAGCATTATAACCAATACGTTCTAGATTAGAAATTAATTCAACGTATAGCATACCACCATCAGTTGAGCATTCACCTCTTGATAGGCGTTTGATGTGCTCTTTACGAAGTTTGTTTTCTATACGATTGGATTTCTGACTTAATCTAACGATATGTTCAAGTGTTTGTGGGTTATATATATCTATTGAATCGAGCGCTAACGTAAATGATTCGTATACGTGATTGTAAAGATGTTCAAGTCCTTCTTTAGCTTCATCTGATAACTCAATTTTTTCTTCGTATTTAATATGGTATTGGTTAGCCAGATTATGTGCTTGAGTAGAAACTTTTGTTAAAATACGAGAAATCTCGAGCAAGGTACTGATACGTTCAGTATCTTCTTGCGATACTTCATATTTAGTAATGTCTAATAAATAATTACGGATGCTATCTTGTAAAGTTGATGTGACGTTTATCTTGTCTTCGATTTGCTTATAAAGTTTCGCATCTTCTTTGTCACTATAACGACGTGCATCTTGTAAAGTACTGAGGACAAGTTCACCTAGGTTTTTAATTTCACTTTGTGCTGATTGAATTGCAATATTCGGTGATTGTTTTAAAAGTAGTGGGTCGAGATGTTTAGGTTTGAAGTCTTCCGAGAAATCTCTACCTGGAACAATCTTAATCACAATCCAAGCAAGAACACCAACAAACGGTATGTGTATTAATGTGTTTATAAAGTTATATGACCCATGAGCAAAGGCAATGGTCATTGGTTTATTTAAAGCAAGTAAACCTTGTAGTTGCTCCACGTATATAACAAAGAATGGCATTAGTATCATGAATATTGTTGCACCGATTACATTAAACATGACGTGTACCATGGCTGCACGTTTGGCGGCAATTGAACCGACCAATGCGGCTAATATAGCTGTAATTGTTGTTCCGATATTATCCCCAAGAAGTATTGGAAGTGCTGCTTGTAAATCTATTAGATCATTCGCATAGAAATTTTGCAGAATCGCGATTGTCGCACTAGAACTTTGTACTACAACAGTTAGAATGACACCAACTGCTAATCCAAGGAATGAGTTATCGCTCATTGCCAGCATTAAGTCCTTAAAGTATTGTAAATCTGCTAGTGGTTTTACGCCATCTCCCATGAGTTCTAAACCATAGAATAAGGCACCAAAACCAAATAAAACACGACCAATATTGATTACTTGATTACTCTTAAAAAAGAATAATAAAAATGAACCCAAAGCCAAAATTGGAAGTGAGTACGCTCCAACGTCTAAACCAATAATAAATGCTGTGATTGTCGTACCTATGTTTGCCCCTAAGATAATGCCGATGGCTTGTCTAAGTGTTAAAAATCCAGCACTGACAAGTCCAATTGTTATTGCTGTTGTACCTGAACTACTTTGTATTAAGGCAGTTACAATGATACCAGCAAGTACACCTTTGATAGGGTTAGAAGTCATACGATTTAAGATTTCTCTTAATCTGTCACCTGCGGCGGCTTGAAGACCGTCCCCCATCTGTTTAATACCATACAAGAAGATACCGAGTCCGCCGAGGAACATAAAGATAACTTCCATTGGACTAAGAGACATAAAAAGTCCTCCAAATTATAATAATTTTACATTCTTATTCACAAATTAATAAACTCAATATAAAGTTTACAATCTACGTTAATCATATTACAAATGACAGCTTTTTTAAACATATATTTAAGAATTGATAAAAGGTCTGAGTTTCCTGAAAATTTGGTAAATCAGTCGACATTTAGAAAAGGCTGTGGCAAACTTAAAAATATAATATAAATAATTAACTGGAGTGGTATTATGGCCACAATTTTATTTGATGTTGACGGTGTATTCTTAAGCGAAGAACGATGCTTTGATGTATCTGCGCTTACAGTTGAAGAATTATTATACAATCCGCGTTATTTAAATTTAGACGGTAGGAAGTTTAAAGCAATATATACGGATGAAGAGATTGCCGACATCCGTAATACTATTTTTGTTAACGATAAAATCCTACAATCCTTTAAAGAAGCGGGCTTAAACTCCAATTGGGATATGCTGTTTATAACGTTTTCTGTCATATATTTAGACATCTTAGAGCAGGAAAAATTAAATCTACACGGTGTGAACTTGAACGATTTAAATCAAGTTGGCGATATGTTAGGCGACGTGACAGTTCGTCCAGAAAAAGTACTCGACTTTTTAAAAGGGACGTTGAACTCAAAGGAAGATATTTACCAGGCGCTTATTGACAAAGCAGGTGAGCTAGAAGGTTTTTCTGATCAAGGGAGCTTTCAATTGTATGGAGCACTATGGTCTTTAGGTCACTATAAATACCAAGAGTGGTATTTAGGTAGTGATTTAGTCGAAGCGGATACAGGGAAGGCTGCAGAAGAATTGGATAAGACAGGCTTCATTCATGATGAAGAGTGGATTGTTGATCCTCAGTTAATTGTTGATATGCTAGAAAAACTTAAGGAAGCGGGCTATACCATTGGTGTGGCAACTGGACGACCAAGACAAGAAACTTTGCTCCCTTTCGAACAAGGTGGGCTTGATGAGTGCTTTGATCAGCGTAGAATTTCTACGGCAAGTGAAGTGATGGCCTCACAGGAGAAGAGCGAGGTAGACCATGCACTGACTAAGCCACATCCATTTTCTTACCTATGGAGCTTATATATGCACAACGATACATTGTTCGAAGAAGCAGTTCACGGTAAAAATGTTAGTGATGAACAGATATATATTGTAGGGGATTCTGTTGCAGACTTTTACTGTGCAAAGGCAATTGGTGCGACATTCTTATGCCCCTTAACTGGTCTAACTGGAGAAGATATAAAAGACACATTTTATGAGCTCGGTGTAAAAGAGAGCCACCTTATGGAAAATGTATTAGATGTCCCTTTAGCAATTAAAGAGCTGGAGCATTAGAAGTGATAATGGTGATAAGTGAGTTAAAAAGCAGTGACTTATCACCGAAAAGAGGTCCATCCGTTAACTGAAACGGATGGACCTTATTACTAATCCAAAATAATAGTGTGCACTTTATGAATGTTTTTAATGTCTTTGATTTTCTCTAACGTCTTATCCGGTACTTGATTATCTAGGGTGAAGAGCACCATCGCATCACCTTCACGTACTTGTCTGGCGAGCTGCATGGAAGCGATATTGACCAAATCTTCTCCTAACAAGGCACCGAGTTCACCGATAATACCTGGTCGGTCAGTGTGTTCAATAATTAGGATATGAGATTCTGGCTTGAAGTCAATCGAGTATTGATTCAGTTTTACCAAGCGTTCACCGTATCCTGGGATACTGGATGAACCGATAGTGACGTGTTCTTTATCGTTGATGAGTTCGACTTCTAAATAGTTAGTGTAACCATCAGCCTTAGGATTCTTTTCAATATTATAGGTAACGCCGAGTTCTTTTAAATAATAGAGTGCATTGATAATATTTACCTCATCTGCAAAGTGCGGTTCTAAGACATGTTTGACAAAAGTACGAGTTAGAATACTCGTATCATCAACTGCAAGGTCGCCATAGTATTTGATTTTAACTTCGTGTGGTGGGGCATCTAAGAGTTGGATTCCAAACTGTCCGAGATGCTTAACGACAGACAGATATGGTCTCAGTTCTTCGGTTACAGAACTAGAAATACGCGGTGCATTGACAGCATGTGTGATCTTGTTGTCTAAGAAGTACTCAATAATCTCTTTTGATACACTTACAGCGACTTTTTCCTGTGCTTCAACTGTAGAGGCACCGAGGTGTGGGGTTACCACTGTACGGCGATGTTCTATTAAAGCTGTATTATCTGGGGGCTCTGTTACAAACACATCCAAGGCGGCCCCGTTAACAATTCCCGCTTCAAGTGCTTCTAGTAAGTCAACTTCGTCTACAATACCACCTCGAGCAACGTTGATTACATAAATTCCTGTATCTTTAACCTTGTTGAAGAAGTCTTTGTTAATCAGGCTTTTCGTTTGTGGGGTGAGTGGCGTATGCACAGTGACGAAATCTGCGACTGCTGCTAGTTCATCCACTTCCATTTTTTCAATTTCATTATCATTGGCTTTTTCATCTGATAAGTACGGATCAAACGCCACTATTTTCATACCAAAACTCTTTGCACGCCGAGCGACGCCAAAACCAATTTTACCTGCGCCAATGATACCGAGAGTTTTACCTTGGAGTTCAACACCCTTATGCGCACCGCGGTTCCATATACCAGATGTAAGTTCTTTATATGCTTCAGGTATGTCTCTTGCCATGGTAAGGAGCATAGCCATCGTATGCTCTGTTGCAGATATCGTGTTACCTTCAGGTGCATTGATAACAATGATGCCATGTCGAGTCGCTGCATCAATGTCAATGTTATCAACACCAACACCTGCGCGCGCAATCACCTTTAATTTTTGAGCATGCTGAATGATTCTCTTGGTCATGGTCGTTTGGCTACGGACAATGACCGCTTCAAAGTCACTGATGATATCGATAATCTGTGCTTCTGATAATCCTTCTTGTCTGCTAACGATAAAATCATCATGAGCGATTAATTCTTCAATTCCATCTTGGCTCACTGGGTCTAGAACTAATACCTTATGTTTGACCATTTCATCTCTCCTCGTAGGCAGTAAGGGCTTTTCCATAATAGTTTTTTTGTCTGAGTTTACTTAATATATCTTCTAAGGCGCTGAGTATAGTTAGCATATCTTTCGGGAACATAAAGCCCATATGTCCGATGCGTATGATTTTTCCTGACAGATCTTTTTGACCACCAGCAACGGATATACCATAATCATTAAACAGACTGTCTTTAATTAAGGTAATTTCTTCAGGTGACGATTTTACAGCAGTGACAGTGGGTGAAGCATCAGCTTCTCCTACTAATAGTTCTAAGTCTAAAGCCTCTACACCCCTTCTTATCATCTGCTGCATTTTTTTATGACGTGAAAAGATAGCTTCTAACCCTTCTTCTTCAATCATTTCTAAGACATCATCCAAACCTTGATATAAGGTCACTGCTGGTGTTTGAGGTGTGTAATCATCTTCGAGTGACTTTAAGTACATTCTTAAATCTAGGTAATATCGCTTATCTGATGCTTGATTTAATTTTTCATATGACAGGTCGTTAATGCCAACGAAGGCAAGACCCGGTGGTAGCATTAATGCTTTTTGACTGCCCGAGACTAAGACGTCAATATCGTCACGTTTCATATTGATATCCGCACCGCCTAAGGCACTCACTGCATCGACGACAAAAAGTGTTTGTGCATTATAATCTTTTACCACTTTACCGAGTGCATTCAGTGGGTGGAGTACAGAAGTAGAAGTTTCACATGCCTGTGTAAAGACTGCAGATACATTATCAATGGTTGCTAAGAAATCTTTAAATGCCACAGGGTCAACAGCACGTCCCCATTCAACATTGTAAACATGGACATTGTAGTTATAACGCTCGGCGATATCCTTGAATTTACCACCAAAGACACCACTTACGATGATGGCGATATTTTCGCCTTCTTCTACGAAGTTGACCATCGCTGCTTCTAGTGCACTCGTACCTGAAGCGGTTAAAATCACTACAGGATGAGTAGTTCCGAATAGTGGTTGAAGACGATTCTGAATTCTAACACTTAAATCTTTAAAGGCTTGGGTGCGATGTGGGATAATACCCTGCGACATTGCTTGGTATGTTCGTCTAGCAACAGGCGTAGGGCCTGGAGTTAATAACAATTCTTCCTGCACAAATACCACTCCTAATTCTTGGATAGATTAACATTAATTATAACAAAATAAATTTAAAATTCAGTTATCTTTGCCATCTTCTAGTAATTCATCACATAATTGATGTGCACGGAGGTAATTTTCTTGGTAACTTTCATTTAAAATGACCGCCTGGTCCATGAGATTATATGCTTTTAATTCCTCTAGTAGTTTGTTGTAAAACTTAATTTCATCATCATTTGCATGTGACTTTGGAGGTAAGATAAATATCAATGCCCAGTTTTGAAGTTGGATATAATGTTCGAATATTTGATTGACATATGCTTTATCTTCTTGGTTGCTTAACATATTGTAGACTTTCGAATACATCACATCTGTATCGGCGAAAAAAATCTTACGCGTCGCACTTGAGTGTATATGCTCACGGTTTAAGTCGAACTGGCCGATGCCAATTGCATGGTAATCTTTCGCATCCAGTTCATGTGGCAAGAGTTGATGTGTTTTAAAATATTCTTTAGCGTACTCAAGTGAATAACTCGATGAATACCGTCTTGCTAAATCCTCAGTCAACATTGATTTGCCACTGTTAGGTGCGCCTGTTATTAATACATTTTGCACGAAGTAACGTCTAAATGGACGTGTGACGTAATCCCAGTTCAAAATAGGGGTCTCTCTAATCTCTGTACCACTAATTCCTAAAATTTTTCGGTCAACCATAGTCATTTTGATGTCGAGTTCTGGCCAGTAGTCAGTAAAAAAGCTTTCAAGTGGTTCCACATATTCGCTTTCTCCAACGTAAAGAGTTAGCTTTTGTACATCAAAGTCAAGTTCATCTTTGGTCTTCTTAATTAGGCTAGAAAGCATCTTTAGCCAAGACTGCCAGCCATCTGGATAACGCGGGATATCAGTCTCATTAAGTTGTAAGACAGTGACATTGGTATCATTTTTAACAAGTTGACGCATCGCACGTGTTCTGTGTTCAACATTCATACCGATCTTATCGCCTCGATCGCCGTCATAACCTGAAACGATGATGACGGCGTGATGATTTTCTCTTTTTGCACGAACAATTTGTTCAAAATGGCCGACGTGACATGGGGCAAATGTTCCGAAATAAACGCCTAAATCTCTCATATAATCGACTCCTAAAAGGTACTCTGAAAAGAACAATTGAGTTAAATATGCTACAATATTTAAGAAATTAAATGTAAATTAAAGCGATAATTGCAAAATGAGCAATACCACTTAAAATAGAAATAATAGATAGTAATTTAATGCTTTTGGATGAACCGACTATAAAGAAAAGAACAGGTAAGATAATAGAGACAGCAAGTAAAATAATCCTTGAACTGAGCAAGGCAATGAGGTCATCATGTTGATATGTTAAATTAATATTGATCAAGCTATAAATATTAAATGCAGTAAGTAAGATTAGAATGATTTGTTTCATTTTTATACGCTCCCTTTGGGGACTTATTATAGCAGAAATAATGAAGAAATGATTGGTGGAGACTATGGTAGAGAAGTTAAATATTACCGATAAAACACACGATGAATTTGTAATGTCACATCCGAATGGTGACCTATTACAGTTAAGCTCATGGGCAGGCACAAAGACATTGACGGGCTGGTATAGTAGAAGGATTGCCGTCGGGCGTGATGGGCAAGTAGAAGGTGTAGGCTTGCTCCTGTTTAAGAAAGTGCCAAAGACCCCATTTACAATGTGTTATGTTTCAAGAGGTTTTGTTTGTGACTACAGAGACAGAGAAGTCCTTGAAGTACTCTTAGCTGAAGCGAAGCGAATTGCTAAGGACGAGAAATCTTATACCATTAAGATTGATCCAGATATCCAAGTAGAGGGTAATGAAGATATTATTGAAAGTTTAGAGACATTAGGATTTAAACATCACGGCTTAACAGATGGTATGAGTAAAAAAGTAATTCAACCAAGAACGACGATGGTCACTGACATAGAAGTAGATGATAAGACACTCTTACAAAGCTTCGAACGTAATAACCGCACCAAGGTTAGAAATGCCTTAAAAGCGGGAACAACTGTTGTTAAAGCAAAACGTGAAGACCTGCCTGACTTTGTGAAGCTTATGAAAGAAACAGGAGATAGGGATGGTTTCTTAACAAGAGATATCACATATTTTGAATCCTTATACGACCACTTAAACCCAGCGGGTCACATGGAATTATTTTTAGTGAAGCTATTACCTCAAGAAGCGATTCTATCAACAGAAGCGGCGATTGAAAAAGTGCATAAGGAAACGTCGAAAGCTAACAAAATAAAAGATGACCAGAAAAGAAATAACCAGCTAGAAAACTTAAACAACCGACTAGAAAAGTTGAATAGCCAACTATCGGATATGAAAGAAATCAGAAGTACGCACCCTGATGGGGTCTTATTATCCGGCGCATTGCTTGCTTTAGCCGGACGAAAAGCCTATTACTTATACGGGGCTTCATCTAATGAGTACCGAGAATACCTACCGAATCACCACATGCAGTGGCACATGATGCAATATGCGAGAGAACATGGTGCTAAAAGCTATGACTTTGGTGGTGTATCAGTATCACCCGATAAGGATGATGAACACTTCGGCTTATGGCAGTTTAAAAAGGTTTGGGGAACAGAAGTATCTGACAAAATCGGAGAATTTGATTATGTCATTAATAAACCTCTTTACACCCTATCCGAATCTATGGTTCCATTATTTCAAAAAGCGAAGATGCAAATCGGAAAAATACTCCGTCGATAATAAAAAGCTGAGCGTGCACCATGATAAGGTGCGCACTCAGCTTTTAGTTATTTTATAAATAGTAAGGTTGCATTATTGCAATATACACAATGAACAAGATAGAAGATATAGAAATAATAATTAATGATAGGGAGAAGTACGAATGTATTTGTCGACTTTCGTTCAAATTAGGTTCAGAGCGAAAGGCTCTAATACCCGTAATGACTGAAAGGGCTGATAAGGTAAACCAAATATAGATATTATAAAAAATAATACCATCATTAATAGAATAATTAATAAAGAATAAGATTTGAATGATTATCAGCAGTATTAAAATAACGCGTCTCATAATTTATCTCCCTAAAGTGTAATTAACATTATAATCAACACAAGTGTCATAGTTAGTGTAAAAGCGTGAATTAAAAATAAGTTCTTTTGATCACCTTGTTTTTCCTTAAAAGCAGTTATTTCTACACTTAAAACAATACAAATCGCTAAGGCAATTGTCAGGTAAATATCACTACCGTCTAAGGACATCGATGTTGTAATGATCATGATTAAAAATGCTAACCCTGAAAATAGGCGTGCAATGTCTAAAGTTTTAGAACGAAAGGTTAGAATTGTTGCCGCGCTGACTACGATGTAGATTAAAACGATGAGTATGGATAAGAGAATCATGCCAGTCTCCTTCTCTTCTTATAATATTGAAAAATAAAGTGTGTTGAGAATATTGTCATTAAAGCACCGAAGTAGAATGGTATTCCTGGTGTGAATAGGAATAGTGCATTAAACACAAGAGGGCCACAAATTCTTCCTAAACTATCTAAAGAGTAGGTCGTTGCAGTCACTCTACCCATATCATCTTGAGATGCTTCTTTTGTGATCAATGACGTCATCAATGTTTTAACAAGGGCATTGCCTGTCATTAATAAGACAATGCAAATTCCCGCGTAAACTAGGCCAGTCATGAATGGCAACATTATAAATGCGACTACTGCCATGACTTGACCGATTACCATCGGCATTTTTTCGTCGCCGTCTTTAATCCTTCTAATAAATACACCTTGAGTTAGGGCGTTAAATATACCCCCGATGAAAAACAGGACACCCATCTCTGTCGGTGTAATATTTATTCTTTCTTGACCAAGTAGTTGGAAGGTACTCTCCATTCCGCTCATGAAGAACATAACGAAAAATGTGCCGACCAAAAGAATACCAATGGGTTGAGTAAAGTAATCAATCGTGAGACCGATTTTCTTAGGTGCCACATTAGTTTGTCTTTTATATGTCTCAGGTACTTTAATCAAGCTAAATACTAGGGCGCCAAGTATAACCACTGTCGTCATATAGTAAGTGAAACTCAAACTAATGCCTGCTAATAAGCCGCCAACCCCAGGACCAAAGATAAAGCCAAAGCCGATGCACATACCGATTAAGCCCATGTATTTCGTACGTTCTTCTCTTGTTGTAATGTCTGCTACCATACTGGTCGTCGCAGTGTATAACGCCCCTGAAGCGGCACCACCGATAATTCTACTTATATATAAAATAGGTAAGTTGTCGATGAACAACCCAAATATTAAGAAGCTAAATGCAAATGTAGATAAGCCGCCAATTAATAATGGACGTCGACCTATTTTATCCGATAAGCGGCCGAAAAAAGGTGCAGATAAGAAGCTCGCCAAGGAATATATGGCAAGCAAGAGTCCCATATGTAAAGTGCTGACACCAAGTTGGTTAACGAGTTCCGGTATAACAGGGATGATCATACTAAAGCCGAAGTAAATCAAAAATTGTATAATCATAATGACGGATATCAATTGTTTCATCTATATACACGCATCCTGACTTATTGATTTTTAATAGCTTGTCTTACTTCTTTTATTTCTTTTTCAAGTGCAGCAAGTCGGTCGGTCATTTTTTTAGTCGGATGACCTGTAGATTCAATTTTTTCTAGGTCACCTTGTAAATGTACGTACTCATACTTGAGCTCTTGTAACTTACTTTCTAAGTCCATTTTACCACCACCTAAACTTAACTCATATCATATCATAATAATAATTACTTGAATGTGAAGAGAAATCAAAAATAACATTTTAACAAACAATAAAACGTTTTTATTGATAAATGTACGGATTTTCATGGATTTTTCTGTAATGAGGTGTATAATATATATGTATTTAACGGGAAGCTTAAAGAATAACTTGGAATATTAGGAGTGGTAACTTGTCCGAAAGCTTTATAAAACGTTGCTTGTTTTATTTCGTGGGACTGTTGATTATGTCCCTGGGCGTTGCCCTACAAGTTAAGGGTTTTGTGATGGGTTTATCACCCTGGGATGTATTACATTTTGGGCTCTGGCAGTCACTCGGCCTCACCTTTGGATCATGGTCAGTTATTGTCGGGATCGCCATCGTGATTACCACATCAATTTTGGTTAGGAAATTACCAAAAGGTGGTGTCTATGTCAACTTAGTGGTTATGGGAGCATTTATTGATTTCTTTGTTTGGCTCTTACCTGATGTGGCTTCATGGCCAGTTCAAGCAGTCTACTTTACTCTCGGGGTTTTTGTCGCTTCATTCGGCACTGCTTTTTACATTACGCCGAACCTTGGAGCTGGTCCTAGGGACTCATTGATGATGATACTCGTGTGGAAATTTAATTTGAGAATGGACCGAGCGAGATTCTTAATAGAATTAGTCGTTGCGATTATCGGTTTACTTTTGGGTGGTCCAGTATTTATAGGTACGATTTTAATCGTCTTGTTTTACGGTAAGTTAATCAATATGTTTTTCCCATATACAAGAGAGATGCTCATACGATTCATCGGATATAATGATCCGAAAATCTTGCAATTAAAATAATCTATAATGGATTGGAGTCAGTTATGAAAAAGTTTTTTATGTTTGATGAGCTAGGCACAAACTTTAAGAAAGAAATAATCGGAGGGCTAACGACCTTCCTTTCAATGGCTTATGTCTTAGCAGTCAATCCTTCGATCCTTTCTCTTCAGGGTGTTGAAGGTGTACCGGATGACATGAAGATGGATATTAATGCGGTCTTTGTTGCCACTTGTTTAGCAGCCTTTGTCGGTTGCTTATTCATGGGGATTATTGCGAAATATCCAATCGCACTTGCACCGGGGATGGGACTGAACGCATTCTTCGCCTTTACAGTAGTCTTAACAATGGGCATTCCTTGGCAAACTGCCTTGACGGGAGTTTTATTCTCAGGATTGATCTTTGTAATTTTAACTTTAACCGGGCTGAGAGAATACATAATTAACTCTATTCCGATGGAGATGAAGATGGCTGTTTCCGCGGGGATTGGATTCTTCATAACATTCGTTGGTCTTCAGTCATCCGGAATTATTGCGAATGACGATGCAACTTTAATTAGTTTAGGTAATATACAGGATGGTGGGGTCATCCTCACTTTTGTTGGTCTAGTGATTACAGTTATACTTATGACAAAGAAAGTGCCTGCAGCAATATTTTTCGGTATGATTGTTACAGCGATCATCGGTGTTATAGTAGGAATTGTTCCAATGCCTAATGCAATTGTCGGTTCAGTACCAAGTGTGGCACCGACATTTGGTGCAGCTTTTGAAGGCTTTATGAATTTAGACTCAATATTAAACGTTCAATTTCTAATTGTCGTTTTAACGTTTCTATTTGTTGATTTCTTCGATACAGCAGGCACACTTGTTGGAGTCGCTTCACAAGCTAACCTAATTAAAGACAATAAGTTGCCACGTGCTTCAAAAGCTCTACTAGCAGATGCCTTTGCGACGATTACTGGCGCAGTATTTGGGACATCGACGACAACATCTTATGTTGAGTCAACAGCAGGTGTTGCAGCCGGAGCGAGAAGTGGATTTGCAGCAGTCGTGACAGGTGTGCTATTCTTAGCAGCGATATTCTTCTCACCGCTCATCGTTACTTTCACATCGGAAGTCACTGCACCTGCACTTATAATAGTAGGAATATTAATGGCTTCTAACTTATCTAAAATTAGCTGGGGACGTTTTGAACTTGCGGTACCTGCCTTTCTAACTGTCTTCATGATGCCGTTAACCTATAGTATAGCGACAGGTATTGCGGTTGGTTTTATCTTCTACCCAATTACGATGATTATGGCAGGTAGACGTAAAGAGATTGACCCGATTATGTATGGACTTTTCGTGGTATTCATACTGTACTTTGTCTTTATAAACTAGAACTAATAGTACTTACTATAGAAGAAAAGATATAATTAATTAAAATAGCGAAGAAATCTCTAGAATACTATTGATTTCTTCGCTATTTTGCTGTATTATATCTAACGTTGGACTTGAGTGGACACCAATGTGTCCTTTATAAGTGAAGTGCTGATTTCATGCACATCACACATCGATGACGCGAGAGGTTACTGACACACCCGGCCGCATTGCCATGGCTGATGCGTGAGAAAATTTTCGCTGAGATAGTCTACCATAATAGGATGACGACCATAAGGAGGTATAAATAATGGCAAAACAAAAAATTCGTATTCGTTTGAAAGCGTACGATCACAGAGTGCTGGATCAATCAGCAGAAAAAATCGTAGAAACGGCTAAACGTTCAGGTGCAGATGTATCAGGACCAATTCCGTTACCAACTGAAAGAACTGTTTACACGATTATCCGTGCGGTACACAAGTACAAAGATTCTCGTGAACAATTCGAGCAACGTACACACAAACGTCTTATCGACATTTTAAACCCTACACCAAAAACAGTTGATGCTCTGATGGGCTTAAACTTACCATCAGGTGTAGACATCGAAATCAAGTTATAAATTATAGGAGGTGCGACTTTCGATGACCAAAGGAATCTTAGGTAGAAAAATTGGGATGACTCAAGTTTTCGGTGAAAACGGAGAATTAATCCCTGTAACAGTAGTAGAAGCTGCTGGTAACGTAGTAGTTCAGAAGAAAACAGAAGAAACAGACGGTTATAACGCGATTCAAATCGGTTTTGATGACAAACGCGAATATAACGCGAAAGCAAGAAGTAACAAGTATGCAAACAAAGCAGAAGCAGGCCACGCTAAAGCATCAGGTGCTGCTCCTAAGCGCTTCGTACGTGAATTCAAGAACTTAAACGTAGACGAATTCAACGTAGGTCAAGAAGTCACTGTTGATACATTTGAGACAGGTGATTTTGTAGACGTGACGGGAACTTCTAAAGGTAAAGGTTTCCAAGGTTCTATTAAACGTCACGGCTTTGCACGCGGACCAATGAGCCACGGTTCACGCTACCACAGAAAATCAGGTGCTATGGCGATGGCTGCGAGCCCGTCAAGAGTATTTAAAGGTAAAAAATTACCTGGACAAACTGGTGGTAAAACAATCACAATGCAAAATCTTGAGATTGTACGCGTTGACGCTGACAAAAACGTTATTCTTATCAAAGGTAACGTACCTGGCCCTAGAAAGAGCTTTGTAAAAATCTCATCATCAATTAAAAAAGGTAATAAGTAATAAGGAAGGGAGGATAAACACATGGCAATCGATGTTTTATCAAAAGAAGGAACTAAAGTGAGTTCTATTGAATTAAACCAAGACATTTTTGGTATTGAGCCAAACCAACACGTACTTTTTGAAGCAGTTAACTTACAAAGAGCTTCATTAAGACAAGGTAATCATGCTGTAAAAAACCGCTCTGCAGTTCGCGGTGGTGGTAAAAAACCATTTAGACAAAAAGGTACTGGTAATGCACGTCAAGGTACAATCCGTGCGCCACAATTCCGTGGTGGTGGTGTAGTATTCGGACCAACTAAAAGATCGTATGGTTACAGCATGCCTAAGAAAATGAGAAAACTTGCACTTCGTTCAGCACTTTCAGCTAAAGTGAATGAAGAAGTATTCCAAGTGGTAGATAGCCTAGCAATGGAAGCGCCAAAAACTAAAGAATTCGTAAAAGTTCTTGAAAACCTTGGTGCTGCTAAGAAAGTACTTCTAGTACTTGATACTAAAGACGAAGTTGTTGAAAAATCAGCACGTAACATCCCTGGTGTTAAAGTGTTAACTCCAGCTAGTCTTAACGTACTAGATATCCTATCTGCTAACCATGTGATTTTCACTGAAGGAGCAATCAAAAAAGCAGAGGAGGTACTTGTATAATGGATGCACGCGACATTATCAAGCGCCCAGTAATTACTGAGCGTTCTGCTGACTTAATGTCAGAAGACAAATACACATTTGATGTAGACGTCAGAGCGAACAAAACACAAGTTAAACACGCGATCGAAGAAATCTTCGATGTAACAGTAGATAAAGTTAACATTATGAATGTTAAACCTAAGAAAAAACGTATGGGCCGTTACGAAGGCTATACAAACAGAAGAAGAAAAGCGATTGTAAAACTTAAAGAAGGTTCAATCGAAATCTTCTAATAAATATAAACACATACCATTAAGGAGGTATAACGAGGATGGCAATTAAAAAATATAAGCCTACCACGAATGGTCGTCGTAATATGACTGGTTTAGATTTCGCTGAAATCACTTCAACGACTCCTGAACGTTCATTATTACAGCCGCTTCCGAAAAAAGCGGGACGCAACAACCAAGGTAAAATCACAGTGCGTCACCAAGCAGGCGGACACAAACGTCATTATAGAATTATTGACTTCAAACGTAATAAAGATGGAATTCCTGCAAAAGTTAAAACGATAGAGTACGATCCAAACCGTTCAGCTAACATTGCGTTAGTTGCTTATGCAGATGGTGAAAAGAGATACATTCTTGCACCAAAAGGACTTAAAGTTGGTACTGAACTTATGAGTGGTGCTGATGCGGATATTAAAGTAGGTAACACATTAGTACTTTCTGATATCCCAATGGGTACTACAATTCACAACATTGAACTTAAACCAGGTGCCGGCGGTCAAATCGCTCGCTCTGCAGGTGCAAGTGCACAGTTACTAGGTAAAGAAGGTAAATATGCACTAGTTAAATTAACTTCAGGTGAAGTACGTATGATCTTACTTGATTGCCGTGCAACAATCGGTCAAGTTGGTAACGAGCAACACGAACTTGTTAACGTTGGTAAAGCCGGACGTTCTAGATGGAAAGGTAAACGCCCTACAGTACGTGGTTCTGTAATGAACCCTAACGATCACCCACACGGTGGTGGTGAAGGTAGAGCACCAATCGGTCGTCCATCTCCAGTTTCACCTTGGGGTAAACCTACGCTTGGTAAGAAAACTCGTAAAGGTAAGAACCGTTCTAACAAATTAATCGTTAGAGGACGTAAAAAATAAATGAGTTAAGTGTGCGGATTTACTCCGCACGCATTATTGGAAGGAGGCGCCTACATGGCACGCAGTCTTAAAAAAGGACCTTTCGTCGACCAACACCTTATGAACAAGGTTGAGGCTCAAAACGAAGGTAACAAAAAAAGTGTAATTAAAACATGGTCACGCCGTTCAACAGTATTCCCGAACTTTATCGGACATACAATTGCAGTATACGACGGACGTAAACATGTACCTGTGTACATCACAGAAGATATGGTTGGCCACAAACTTGGTGAATTCGCACCAACAAGAACGTTTAAAGGTCACGCAGCTGACGACAAGAAAACAAGAAGATAAACACTAACCATATGCGGTAAAGGAGGAAAGACTCATGCAATCAAAAGCTGTTGCTAGAACTGTGAGAATCGCACCACGTAAAGTACGTCTTATTGCTGACTTAGTAAGAGGTAAAGAAGTTGGAGAAGCGATCTCAATCTTAAAACTTACAAACAAGAGATCTTCACCGGTAGTGGAGAAATTAGTTAAATCTGCAGTTGCTAACGCAGAACATAACTACGATATGGATATCGATAACTTGTATATTTCTGAAATCTTTGCAGATGAAGGACCAACGCTTAAAAGATTCCGTCCACGTGCTCAAGGCCGTGCTTCTAAGATCAACAAGCGCACTAGTCATATCACTGTAGTTGTAAAAGAATATGCTGATGAAGTAGATACTGAAGAAAATCAAGAAGTAGAGAACGCTTAATAATATAAGGAGGTAATTAACTTGGGCCAAAAGATAAATCCAATTGGGTTTCGTGTAGGTGTCATCCGTGACTGGGAAGCAAACTGGTACGCTGACAAAAATTTCTCAACTCTATTACACGAAGACTTAAAGATTCGTAAATATATCGAGACTAATCTCAAAGATGCATCAATTTCTAAAGTAGAAATCGAACGTGCTGCAAACCGAGTTAACATTGCATTGCACACAGGTAAACCAGGTATGGTAATCGGTAAAGGTGGTAGCGAGATCAACAAAACTCGTACAGCTCTAACTAACCTAACTGGCAAGAAAGTTCATATCAATGTTATTGAAATCAAGAAAGTTGATATGGATGCTAAACTTGTTGCTGAAAACATTGCACGTCAATTAGAAAACCGTGTTTCATTCAGAAGAGCACAAAAACAAGCGCTACAAAGAGCAATCAAATCTGGCGCTAAAGGAATCAAAACTCAAGTATCAGGGCGTTTAGGCGGTGCAGATATCGCACGTGCTGAAGGCTACAGTGAAGGAACAGTTCCACTTCATACACTTCGTGCAGACATTGACTACGCACACGAAGAAGCAGACACTACTTACGGTAAACTAGGTGTCAAAGTATGGATCTACCGTGGAGAAGTTCTTCCTACAAAGAATAATAAATAAGTAAGGAGGAAAATTGGAATGTTATTACCAAAAAGAGTAAAATACCGTCGTCAGCACCGTCCGGATACTAAAGGACGTTCAAAAGGCGGAAATCAAGTAAGTTTTGGTGAATACGGGCTACAAGCTACAACAACATCTTGGATTACTGCAAGACAAATTGAGTCAGCGCGTATTGCAATGACACGTTACATGAAACGTGGCGGTAAAGTATGGATCAACATCTTCCCGCACACGCCATATACAAAGAAACCTTTAGAAGTACGTATGGGATCTGGTAAAGGGGCAATCGAAGGATGGATTGCAGTTGTAAAACCAGGCCGTATTATGTTTGAAGTTGCAGGTGTTCAAGAAGAGGTTGCTAAAGAAGCACTTCGTCTTGCGAGCCACAAACTTCCAGTTAAAACTAAGATCGTTAAACGTGAAGAATTAGGTGGTGATACGAATGAAAGCTAAAGAAATCCGTGATTTAACGAATTCTGAAATTGAATCAAATGTCAAAGAATTGAAAGAAGAACTTTTCAATCTGCGCTTTCAGCTAGCTACAGGTCAGCTAGAGAACACTGCTCGTATCAAAGAAGTTAGAAAAACTATCGCTAGAATGAAAACGACGGTTCGTGAAAGAGAGATTGCAGAAGCACAAGCGAATCAATAATTAGAGGAGGTCCAAATCGTGGAAGAGAAAAACGAACGTAAAGTTCTCCAGGGCCGCGTAGTATCCGACAAAATGGATAAAACAGTAACGGTACTCGTTGAAACTTACAAAAAACACCCGATCATCGGTAAACGTGTTAGATATTCTAAGAAATACAAAGCACATGACCAAAACAATACAGCGAAAATGGGCGACATCGTAAGAATTGAGGCTACACGTCCATTATCAGCGACTAAACGATTCCGTCTTGTTGAAATCGTTAAAGAGTCTGTAATTATATAATACTTGAAACAGAAGGAGGGAATCACGCATGATTCAGTCAGAAAGCCGCTTAAAAGTTGCTGACAACTCTGGTGCTCGTGAAGTACTTACAATCAAAGTACTTGGTGGTACTGGTCGTAAAACAGCTAACATCGGTGACGTAATTGTTGCAACTGTTAAAAATGCAACACCAGGTGGTGTTGTCAAAAAAGGTGAAGTTGTAAAAGCTGTCATCGTTAGAACAAAAACAGGTATCCGTCGTGAAGATGGTTCATATATTAAATTCGATGAGAACGCATGCGTAATCATCCGTGATGATAAAGGTCCAAGAGGTACTCGTATTTTCGGACCAGTTGCTCGTGAACTTCGCGAAGGTAACTTCATGAAGATTATCTCATTAGCACCAGAAGTACTATAATCTTAATCCGAAGGAGGTGCGACAACTATGCACGTAAAAACAGGTGACCAAGTCATTGTAATCAGCGGGAAAGACAAAGGTAAAAAAGGGAATGTATTAAAAGCAATTCCTGGAGAAGACCGTGTCATTGTTGAAAATGTAAACATCGTTAAGAAACACCAGAAGCCATCTCAAATGAACCCAGAAGGTGGGATTCTAGAGGTAGAAGCGCCAATTCATGTTTCTAACGTTATGCACGTTGACCCTGAATCAGGTGAACGCACTCGTATCCGTCATGAAATCAAAGATGGTAAAAAAGTGAAGATCGCTGTGAAATCAGGTAAAGAAATTAAATAAGGTTCAAACGGAAGGAGGTCACATAAATGGCACGTTTAAAAGATAGATACAATGAAACAATTAAACAAGAATTAGTAAATAAATTTAATTACACTTCTGTAATGCAAGCACCAAAAATCGAAAAAATCGTTGTTAATATGGGTGTTGGTGACGCTGTGCAAAACGCAAAAGTACTCGACACAGCTGTTGAGGAATTAACTGCAATCACAGGTCAAAAACCAGTTATCACTAAAGCAAAAAAATCTATCGCTACTTTCCGTCTTCGTGAAGGTATGCCGATCGGTGCTAAAGTAACACTACGTGGAGAAAGAATGTATGAATTCCTAGACAAATTAATCTCGGTTTCACTTCCACGTGTAAGAGACTTTAGAGGTATTTCTAAAAAGGCATTTGATGGCCGCGGAAACTACACGCTAGGTGTTAAAGAACAGCTTATCTTCCCTGAAATTGACTACGATAAAGTATCAAAAGTACGCGGTATGGATATTGTAATTGTAACAACAGCTAACACGGACGAAGAAGCTCGTGAACTGCTAACACAATTCGGTATGCCGTTCCAAAAGTAAGATCTAAGGAGGCGAAATAGTGGCTAAAAAATCAATGATTGCTAAACAGCAAAAAGAACAAAAATTCAAAGTTAGAGAATATACACGTTGTGAAAGATGTGGACGTCCACACTCAGTAATTCGTAAATTCAAGCTTTGCCGTATCTGTTTCCGAGAACTTGCTTACAAAGGGCAAATTCCTGGCGTTAAAAAAGCAAGCTGGTAAGAAACATTATTCGAAAGGAGGCAACTTAAATGACAGTGTCAGATCCAATTGCAGATATGCTAACACGCATTAGAAATGCGAACATTGTTAGACATGAAACTTTAGAAATCCCTGCATCAAACATTAAGAAAGAAATTGCAGGTATCTTAAAAACTGAAGGTTTTGTAAAAAACGTAGAATTTATCGAGGATGATAAGCAAGGTATTATCCGCGTATTCATGAAATACTCAAACGATAGCGAACGCGTTATCACTGGTTTAAAACGTATTTCTAAACCTGGACTACGTGTTTATGCTAAGAGAGAAGAGTTACCAAGAGTACTTAACGGTCTTGGAATTGCGCTTATCTCTACTTCAGAAGGTGTGCTTACAGACAAAGAAGCACGTAAAAGAAATCTTGGCGGGGAAGTTCTCGCATACGTTTGGTAATTAATATTATAGGAGGTGCAAAGTAATGAGTCGTGTTGGTAAACGTCTTATTGACATTCCAAGTGATGTAACTATCGACATCAAGGGTAATACTATTACTGTTAAAGGCCCTAAAGGTGAACTAGTTAACACATTCAATGAAGAAATGACATACAATCTTGAAGATACTACACTAGAAGTAGTACGCCCAAGTGATTCTAAAGAACACCGTACAGTACACGGTACTACTCGTGCACTTATCAACAACATGGTTGAAGGTGTTTCACAAGGTTTTGTAAAAGAACTTGAACTAATCGGAGTTGGTTATCGTGCACAAATGCAAGGTAATAAACTTTCATTAAACGTTGGTTTATCTCACCCTGTTGAGTTTGAAACAGGTGAAAACCTTCAGATTTCTGTAGAAGGTAACACTAACATCAAAATCGAAGGTATTAATAAAGAGGAAGTTGGAGCTTTAGCTTCAAACATCCGTAGTGTACGTCCACCAGAACCTTATAAAGGTAAAGGTATTCGCTATAAAGGTGAACTTGTTCGCCGTAAAGAAGGTAAAACTGGTAAATAATAAATAAGTGAGGAGTGACCATCAATGATCGCGAAAATTGACAAGAATAAAGTTCGTCAAAAAAGACATGGCCGCGTGCGTAACATGCTTTCAGGCACAACTGAAAGACCACGTTTAAATGTTTATCGTTCAAACAAGCATATCTATGCTCAATTAATTGATGACACTGCGCAAATTACACTTGCAAGCGCATCTACACAAGATCCAGAGTTCAAAGGTGAACTAGGTTCTAACGTGGAAGCAGCTAAAGAAGTCGGTGCTCTTATTGCAACTCGTGCAAAAGACAAAGGTTTCGAAAAAGTAGTATTTGACCGTGGTGGATATTTATATCATGGACGTGTGAAAGCATTAGCTGATGCAGCACGTGAAAACGGACTGGATTTCTAATAAAAAAGGAGGGACAATAAACATGGCTTACAAGAAAGAAGAGAAAGTACAAGAATTTGAAGAGCGCGTTGTGACAATCAACCGTATCGCAAAAGTTGTTAAAGGTGGACGTCGTTTCCGTTTCTCAGCTTTAGTAGTAGTTGGTGACAGAAAAGGTCGCGTAGGTTTCGGTACAGGTAAAGCCCAAGAGGTACCTGAAGCAATTAAAAAAGCAATCGAAGCTGCGAAGAAAGATCTTATTGAAGTACCTATCGTTAACGGTACAATTCCACACGAAATTAAAGGTCGTTTCTCATCAGGTAACGTATTCATGAAACCTGCTGCTCCTGGTACAGGGGTTATCGCTGGTGGTCCAGTACGTGCCGTACTTGAACTTGCAGGTGTTACTGACATCCTAAGCAAGTCATTAGGTGCGAATACACCAATTAACGTTGTTCGTGCAACACTTACAGGCTTAACTGAACTTAAAGATGTTAAAGAAGTGGCTAAGCTTAGAGATAAAACTGTAGAAGAGATTCTAAACTAAGGAGGGAATAGTCAATGGCAAAAGTGAAAGTTACCCTCACTAAAAGTATTATTGGTAAACCTGAAACTCAAAGACAAACAGTTGCGTCATTAGGTATTAAGAAAATGCATCAAACTGTTGAACACGAAGATACACCTCAACTTAGAGGTCAGATTGCCAAAGTTAGTCATTTAGTTACAGTAGAAGAAATTTAATGATAAAATGATATAGGAGGTGCGAAGATGAAATTACACGAACTTAAACCAGTTGAAGGCGCGCGTAACAAACGTAACAGAGTAGGGCGCGGTATGTCATCAGGTAACGGTAAGACATCTGGTCGTGGTCACAACGGACAAAAATCACGTTCTGGTGGTAAAGTGAGCCTTACTTTCGAAGGTGGTCAATTACCATTATTCCGTAGTATTCCTAAACGCGGTTTTACAAACATTAACCGTAAAGAATACGCAGTTGTCAATGTTGATTCACTAAACCGTTTCGACAATGGTACAGAAGTAACACCTGAACTCTTAGTTGAGACAGGTCTTGTTAAAAATGAAAAAGCTGGAATTAAAATTCTTGGTAACGGTAGCCTTGATAAGAAATTAACTGTAAAAGCGCACAAATTTTCTAGTTCAGCTAAAGAAGCTATTGAGCAACAAGGCGGAACTCATGAGGTGATCTAATGATCGGCAAGATATCGAATTTCTTTAAAATTAAAGAAATACGTAATAAGATACTTTTTACTTTGGCCATGCTGATTATCTTTAAGATAGGAACTTATATTCCTGTTCCAGGCGTTGAC
This sequence comes from Jeotgalicoccus marinus DSM 19772, assembly GCF_000425825.1. GTDB lineage: Bacteria > Bacillota > Bacilli > Staphylococcales > Salinicoccaceae > Jeotgalicoccus > Jeotgalicoccus marinus. The sequence continues at coordinate 55,725 of NZ_AUEE01000003.1, read as the reverse complement.
CCTAGCGTATTTGACACGGGTGCTTCTAGTGGAGGCGTCCTGGACTTAATGAATACGTTCGGTGGTGGCGCGCTGAGTAACTTCTCTATTCTCGCAATGGGGATTATGCCGTATATCACAGCATCAATTGTTACTCAGTTGTTACAGATGGATATAGTGCCAAAGTTTGCTGAGTGGGCAAGACAGGGCGAAGTTGGCCGTAAGAAACTTGCTCAGTTTACAAGGTATTTCACGATCGTTTTAGCTTTTATTCAAGCAATTGGTATGTCTTTCGCATTTAACCAAATGTTCGGAGGCGCACTTATTGAAAATAACAACATTGGATCGTACTTGCTGATCGCATTAATCTTAACAACAGGAACTGCCTTCCTTTTATGGATGGGTGAGTTAATCACATCTCACGGTGTAGGTAATGGTATTTCAATCATTATCTTTGCGGGGATACTTGGTGCTTTACCAAGTTCATTGATTCAATTGTTCCAGTCTAGATTTACTGGCACATCGGATACGACAATGGCGGTTCTGCAAATTGCAGGTTTAGTAATATTCCTATTATTACTCACAGCCTTTGCGGTGTTTATCTTACAAGCAATTCGTAAAATCCCAATTCAGTACGCAAAAGGTCAAAGAAATGCAGGTTCACAGCTTGCACCACAAGCAACTTTCTTACCATTGAAAGTGAATCCAGCAGGTGTTATCCCGGTAATCTTTGCCATGGCATTCTTAATGATGCCACAGACGTTAACACTATTCTTCCCAGATGCTAACTGGGCACAGACTGTCGCAAGATTTGCTGACCCATCTGATTGGGTAGGAATGATCTTTTACGTTGTTCTAATTATTGCATTTGCTTACTTCTATTCATTTGTGCAAGTGAACCCAGAGAAAATGGCTGACAACTTGAAAAAACAAGGTAGCTATATTCCGGGTATCCGACCGGGTAAAAATACTCAGGATTATATCACTTCAGTACTATATAGATTAGTATTTGTTGGCTCATTATTCCTAGCAGGTATTTCAATCTTGCCACTGTTGATTACTAAGTTTATGGATTTACCACAAGCGATTCAAATCGGCGGTACAAGTCTACTCATCGTTATCGGTGTTGCACTTGAAACGATGAAACAACTCGAAGCACAAGCGAATCAGAGGGAATATCGTGGATTTAGAAAGCGCAGATAAGCAGGAGGAAATATAGATGAATATTATTATTATGGGCTTGCCAGGTGCCGGTAAAGGCACTCAAGCTGCCAAGATAATTAAGAAACATTCAATTCCTCATATCTCTACGGGAGACATGTTCCGACTCGCTATTAAAAACGAGACGGATTTAGGGAAACAAGCTAAAGAATTTATGGATCAAGGTGAACTTGTTCCTGACGAAGTAACAATCGGTATCGTCAAAGAGCGCCTATCTCAAAGTGATGCTAAAGGTGGCTTCTTGTTAGATGGTTTCCCAAGAACTGTTGAACAAGCTGAAGCCCTTAATAAGATTATGGAAGAGTTAGGTTCTCAGATCGACCAAACGATTTACGTCGAGGTGCCTGAAGAAGAGTTAATGAATAGACTGACAGGTAGACGCATCTGTGAAACTTGCGGAGCAACTTATCACCTCGTGTTTAACCCACCTAAAACAGAGGGTATCTGTGATTTAGATGGCGGTAAACTTTACCAACGCGAAGATGATAATCCTGAAACTGTTCAGAACCGTCTTGAAGTTAATGTTAAACAAACAGCACCGCTTTTAGATTTCTATAAAGAACTTGGAGTTCTGTCTACTGTAGATGGCTCAAAAGATATAGAAGAAGTATTCGAGGAAATCGATGAAATTCTTAATGACTTATAGAGATATTCACCTTCGCAGCCTTTAGGTGAATGTTTATTGTCTATATGTATACGAGTGAGTCGTTATTAGACGTAGTGAATCGTCACCTAGAGCAAATTTCGAATACGGAATTGAAATGCTGTATAAGGAGGATAAAAAGTGAGTAAACAAGATGTAATTGAACTGGAAGGTACAGTGCTTGATACTTTACCAAATGCAATGTTCAAAGTAGAATTAGAAAATGGTCATGAGATTTTAGCTCATGTATCAGGTAAAATTCGTATGAACTATATACGCATACTTCCTGGTGATAAGGTAACAGTTGAAATGTCACCATATGACTTAACACGTGGCAGAATCACTTATCGTTTTAAATAAGAGACTCCATATTCTAAGGAGGTAAAAAACATGAAAGTAAGACCATCAGTTAAACCTATCTGTGAGAAATGTAAAGTTATCCGCAGAAAAGGAAAAGTAATGGTAATCTGTGAAAACCCTAAACACAAACAAAAACAAGGTTAATATATAATTTGGAGGTGCAAAAATATGGCTCGTATTGCAGGAGTTGACGTACCACGTGACAAACGTGTTGTAATTTCTTTAACTTACGTATACGGTATTGGACCAAGCACAGCTGCTAAAATTTTAGCTGAAGCTTCAGTTGACGAAAGTACTCGTGTTAAAGACCTTACTGAAGATGAATTAAACAAGATCCGTGAAGTCGTTGATGGTTACAAAGTTGAAGGTGACTTACGCCGTGAAACAAACCTTAACGTTAAACGCTTAATGGAAATTGGATCATACAAAGGTATGCGTCACCGTCGTGGCTTGCCTGTTAATGGTCAAAAGACTAAAAACAATGCAAGAACACGTAAAGGACCAATCAAAACAGTAGCGAACAAGAAGAAATAAATAGCTTACTTTAGTAAAGGAGGATAACAAATGGCTCGCAAACAAACTAGTCGTAAACGCAGAGTGAAAAAGAATGTCGAAGCAGGAATTGCACATATCCGTTCAACATTTAATAATACAATCGTAACAATCACTGACGAGTTCGGTAATGCCTTATCATGGTCATCTGCTGGTGCCTTAGGTTTTAAAGGTTCTAAAAAATCTACACCTTTCGCAGCACAAATGGCTTCTGAAACAGCATCTAAAGCAGCGATGGAACACGGTCTTAAAACTGTAGAAGTTACAGTAAAAGGTCCTGGTGCGGGACGTGAAGCAGCAATCAGAGCACTTCAATCTGCTGGTCTTGAGATTACAGCTATTAAAGACGTAACTCCAGTTCCACACAATGGTTGCCGTCCACCTAAACGCCGCCGTGTATAATAATTATTTAATCGCTTAAGTAGTTGGGAACAATATAATTTTCTAATATTTTCGGCGTTTAAAGGGAGGATATGTTACACATGATCGAAATCGAGAAACCTAGAATTGAGACAGTAGAAGTATCGGAAGATTCTAAGTTTGGTAAGTTTGTTGTAGAACCTTTGGAAAGAGGTTATGGAACAACACTTGGGAACTCCTTGCGTCGCATTCTTTTATCATCATTACCAGGTGCGGCAGTTAAGACGATTGAAATAGAAAATGTACTTCATGAGTTTTCGACAATCGACAATGTTGTTGAAGACGTGACTACAATTATTACCAACATCAAGAGCCTGGCACTGAAAATCTACTCTGAAGATGAGAAAACTTTAGAAATTGATTTCAGCGGTGAAGGTGTCGTTACTGCAGCTGATATCACTCATGATAGTGATGTTGAAATTTTAAACAGAGATCTTAAGATTGCAACAGTATCTAAAGGTGGAAGCTTGAAATTACGCATGACTGCTGATAGTGGTAGAGGTTACACACTTGCAGATGGCAACAATAAAGCTGACATGCCAATTGGTGTAATTCCAATCGACTCTATCTACACACCGATAGAACGTGCGAATTATACGGTTGAAAATACACGTGTAGGACAAAGTACAAACTTCGATAAACTTACTTTAGACGTATGGACAGATGGTTCAATTACGCCTCAAGAAGCTGTATCATTAGGTGCTAAAATTCTAACTGAACACTTAAACATCTTTGTTGGTCTGACTGATGAAGCTCAAAATGCTGAAATCATGATCGAAAAAGAAGAAAATCAGAAAGAAAAAGTACTTGAGATGTCAATTGAAGAGCTTGACTTGTCAGTACGCTCATACAACTGTCTAAAACGTGCTGGTATCAACTCTGTTCAGGAACTCACTGATAAAACAGAAGCTGATATGATGAAAGTACGTAACTTAGGACGTAAGTCACTTGAAGAAGTTAAATTTAAACTTGAAGACTTAGGCTTAGGTCTACAGAAAGAAGACTAGTCATAAAGGAGGAGAAATAATGGGTTACAGAAAACTTGGACGTACATCTGACCAAAGAAAATCAATGTTACGCGACTTAGCGACGTCTTTAATCGTTAGTGAAAGAATCACTACAACTGAAGACCGTGCTAAAGAACTTCGTAAATTAGCTGACCGTCTTGTTACACTTGGTAAAAAAGGCGACTTAGCAGCTAAAAGACGTGCTGGTCAAACTGTACGCAACGTAGAAATCATCAATGAAGATGGTTCAACAAGTTATGCACTTCAAAAGTTATTTGAAGATATCGCTCCACGTTTTGCTGATCGTCAAGGTGGTTATACAAGCATTAAGAAACTTGGTAGCCGTCGCGGTGACGGAGCTGAACTTGTAATTATTGAATTCGTAGAAGGCGCTCCAGTTACAACTGAAGAAGCGTAAATTCTTAAAAGCAGAGTGAGTGTTATGATGATGAGCCCATCAGGGCTCTTTCGTCTAGCTCGACGTATCCTGCAGTAAATAATCAGTGCGCGACTCTTATTGCAGGGTACGCGCTTTTTTTACATAAATTTTTAAAGGAGTGGAGATATGATTAAACTAGAGAATGTCGCTTTTAAGTATAGAGAAGAAGAAGCATATGCTCTTGATCATATCTCCATTAACTTTGAAAAAGGAAAGTGGACATCGATTATCGGGCATAATGGTTCTGGTAAAAGTTCGCTTGTTAAAGTCCTGATGGGGATTACAGAGTCCTATGAAGGCAACATATATATAGATGGTAAACAGTTAAATAATGATAATATGAAAGACTTGCGTAGTCGTTTTGCAATTGTGTTTCAGAATCCTGATAATCAATTTGTTGGTGCGACAGTGGAAGATGATGTCGCTTTTGGTTTAGAGAATATGGGCATAGAAAGAGAAGAAATGATTGAACGAACAGACTATGCCTTAAAGTTAGTTGACATGCTTGATTTTAAAAAACATGAACCACATCGTTTATCGGGTGGTCAAAAACAAAGAATTGCGATCGCGGGAGCCTTGGCTATGAAACCTGAGGTCCTCATCCTTGATGAGGCAACTTCTATGTTAGATCCAAAAGGCAGACAAGAAGTGCTGAGCATACTTTGTGATTTACATGAACGGTTGGAGACGACCATTATATATATCACCCATGATCTGACTGAAATTTATAGAAGTGACAAGGTCGTTGTTATGAACCAAGGAAAAGCAGTTGCTGAGGGTAGCATTGATGAAATCTACAGGGACAAAGAGCTGCTAAAAGAAAGCAACCTGAAGGTGCCTTATACAATGGAACTATCAGAAGCACTTTTAGATGGGACTTACCTGACGCATGAAATGTTGGTGGACCGCCTATGATTATAGATTTTCATAAAGTGAGTGTAGTATATAATCCGAAATCCCCATTTGAGTTCAGAGCTTTAAAACAGATTGAAACGTCTTTTGAAAAAGGTAAGTTCTATGGATTAATTGGTCATACAGGTAGTGGTAAGTCGACTTTAATTCAAACAATGAATGGTTTGATTTTACCGACAACAGGTGACTTAAATGTTGATGGCATTAAGCTTTCTAAGAAGACCAAGCAAAAGGTAATTCATGAAGCTAAAATGAAAGTGGGTATGGTGTTTCAGTTTCCGGAGCATCAATTGTTTGAAAGTACAGTCTTAAAAGATGTCATGTTTGGACCGATGAATATGGGAGCGAGTGAAGAAGAAGCAAGAGAAAAGGCACTTCAATACTTAGAACTCCTCCGCGTACCAGAAACACTCTATGAGCGTAGTCCGTTTGAATTATCTGGTGGACAGATGAGAAAAGTAGCGATTGCGGGAATTCTCTCTATGGAACCAGATATTCTAATTTTAGATGAACCTACAGCCGGCCTAGACCCGGTGAGTCATGATGAGACAATGCGATTATTTAACGATGTCTTCAACAAGATTGATGTGACTGTTATTTTGATAACGCACGATATGGATGATGTATTAGAGTATACAGATGCCGTTAAGGTGATGGATCAAGGAGAACTAGTTAGAGAAGGAAAAACGACAGATATTTTAACCGATGAAAGCTTTATGACAGCTTACAATCTTGAAATACCACATATTATTAGATTGACTAAGGACCTCGAGAAAAAAGGGGTATATCTTAAAGAAATCCCTTTAAATACTAAGGACTTTATTTCTCTCTATAAAGAGTGGAGGGATAGTCATGCTTAGTTCAATGTTACTTGGTCGGTATACTCCTGGTGAGAGTGTGATTCACCACTTAGATCCTAGGGCTAAGTTGATTTCAGTTATTCTTTTTATGATTATTGTATTCTTTGCAAATGATTGGTTAGGGTACGGCATGCTCATACTTTTTGTACTGGCTGTGACTAAGCTTGCTGGCTTATCAGTACGCTTCCTCTTCAATGGTTTAAAACTCGTTTTGATACTGTTGATATTCACCTTCTTGATGCATATATTCTTAACCAAGGGTGGTACTATACTTGTTGAAGGTGGCTTCTTTACGATTGAATCCAACGGTCTGATTACCGGGATTTATATTACAATTCGACTTGCACTACTAGTGGTTATCACTACACTGATGACTTTAACGACGAGTCCAATAGAATTAACAGATGCCATAGAAAAACTATGTAAATCGTTAAAAGCAGTTAAGATACCTGTTCATGAAATCGCCATGATGATGTCCATCTCATTACGTTTCATTCCAACTCTAATGGATGAAACAGAGAAAATCATTAAAGCACAAAGTGCCCGTGGGTCTACTTTTATGACGGGAAGTCTAAAATCAAGAATCACAGCCTTAGTGCCGATATTCATTCCCTTATTCATGTCTGCCTTTAAACGTGCAGATGAGATGGCAGTTGCTATGGAAGTGAGAGGCTACAAGGGTGAAGAAGGACGAACACACTACAGAGTATTAAACTGGCAGTTAAAAGATACGATTGCTATTATCATTCTCTTGATATTAGGATTGATATTATTATGGGTAAGGCAGTGAATAAAATGAGAGTAAGAGCAAACATTTCTTATAACGGTCAAAACTTTAGTGGTTTTCAGTATCAACATGATTACCGCACGGTCCAAGGCACTATAGAAAAACAACTCAAACGCATGCATAAGACACATACTAGACTACACGGTGCTTCTAGAACCGATAGTGGTGTGCATGCCATAGATCAATATATTCACTTTGATACGACAATCGATTTACCACGAGATAAGTGGCAATTTATTTTGAATAGATCTATGCCAGACGATATTTATATTAAAAAAGTAGATATCGTTGATGACGACTTTCATTCGAGATTTAATGCCAAGGGAAAAACCTATCGCTACAAAATTTATACTGGCAATAAGAACCCTTTCTATGCAGGGTTGAAGACCCATTGTATGGATACCTTAAATTTAGAAAAGATTAGAGGTGCAGCAGCACCCTTTGTTGGAGTGCATGACTTCACCACATTCTCCAGTGCGAAAGCGGAGATTAAAAATAAGGTAAGAGAGATTAAACAACTCGACATTGAAGAAACAACAGACGGCATTGATATCGTCATTACCGGCACTGGTTTTCTATATAATATGGTCAGAATTATCGTGGCCTATCTACTTGAAGTCGGTAAGGGTAAAAGAGAAGCGGATACTTTGAATATGCTGAAGGCGAAAGATCGAACAATCATTCCAAAAACCGCACCGGCAGAAGGACTATATTTGGAAAAAGTCTGGTATGAAGACATATAAAATCTATTAATCATATTGACTTTGTTGGTCGATAATTATATAATAACTAACGGTACATTTTTATATCCATCCATGATTATAAGGCCCCGGAACCTTTTAAGATTATGAATATAAAAAGACAAAAACGACTATTAAAAAAACACGAAATATAGAATGGATTTAGGAGGAAATAATATGCGTCAAACGTTTATGGCTAATGAGTCAAACATCGAGCGTAAATGGTTCGTTGTAGATGCAGCTGGTAAAACACTCGGCCGTCTTTCTACAGAAGTTGCTACATTATTACGCGGAAAACATAAACCAACATTCACACCACACGTTGATACTGGTGACTATGTAATCATCATCAATGCTGGTGAAATCGAATTAACTGGTAAAAAAGAATCACAAAAAATTTACTACAGACATTCAGGTCACGTAGGTGGAATCAAATCTGTTACAGCTGGTGAATTAAGAGAGAACAACCCTGTGAGATTATTGGAAACTTCTATCAAAGGAATGCTTCCTAAGAATCCACTTGGACGTAAGCAAGGTAAGAAATTATTCGTATACGGTGGAGCAGATCACCCACACGTAGCACAACAACCTGAAAACTACGAGTTACGTGGTTAAGGATTAGGAGGGAAAACATTTGGCTAAAGTAGAATATTTAGGAACTGGTCGTCGTAAGCATTCAGTAGCACGCGTACGTTTAGTACCAGGTGAAGGTAACGTAACAGTAAACGGACGCGACATGAGAGATTATCTTCCATTTGAAAGTTTAATCTTAGATTTAAGTCAACCATTTGCAGTAACTGAAACTGCAGGTAACTATGATGTATTAGTAAATGTTCACGGTGGTGGATTTACTGGTCAAGCACAAGCAATCCGTCATGGTATTGCAAGAGCTTTACTAGAAGCAGATCCAGAACACCGTTCAGCACTGAAAAGAGCTGGACTATTAACACGTGACCCACGTATGAAAGAACGTAAGAAACCAGGTCTTAAAAAGGCTCGTCGTTCTCCACAGTTCTCAAAACGTTAAGAAAAACCTTTATATATCAACGTTCAGTGGACTTTTTTGGTTCAAATTGGTTCAAATCGACGTTAAGTCTATAAAGTATTTAATAGTTTTAAAGCATCGGCATCTTGTCGGTGCTTTTTTTCTGGCATCAATTCCAGATAATAATTTTGAGTTGTTTGGATATTGATATGACCTAGGCGCTTTGATACATAAGCAATATCTATATCTTGAGCAAACAAGAATGAGGCATGTGTATCTCTTAGACCATGAAAAGTAGTCTTCTTGATGTCTAGTTCTTTTAGAAGTTGGTTTAGTAGTTCAGATTGTTTAAAGCCTGAGGAATTAAAGATATACCCTGTATCTTTCACTGGTATTTTTCGAATCAGATCATAGACTTCTTTGTTGATGGAAACATCACGCTTTGCATTTTGTGTCTTTAGAGAGGTATCATCAGAAGTCGGACTGATTGAGTGCCTTACTTCTACACCATATTCAAATAAGTTCTCTGGGCGTATTGCTAACAGCTCACCACGACGCATGCCTGTTTCCAAAGCAAGTAATACCAGCAGGTTAAATTCTTCTTCTGGATGGCTTAAAACATGACTACGAAGCTTCTTAAAATCAGTAATAGATAAAGCTTTGTTTCGCTTAGGAGGGTCTTCTCCCCGTGTTTTTACCAAATGAGCAAAATCATTTGTAATATAACCACGAGCGTATGCATCGCGTAATGCGGTCTTTATTTTAAGAAGAACTTCATGGGTAGTCTTTCGAGAATGTGATTTGGCATATTCATCAATCTTCTTCTGAACAACTATATCATTTAAATCTTTCAATTGGATATCTTGGAACAAGTTCTTGATAATTCCTAGAGTACGAATATAATTTTGAAATGTCGTCTCTTTAACATCGTTGATTTTAACTAGATAAATCCAATTCTCAAAGAAATTTGCAAAGGTGGTTGTTCTGTGAGCGAGTTCTTTACCTTCGCCTTTTGCCAATTCCATCTCTAAAGACCAAAGTCTTGCTTCTTTCTTTGTAGAGAATGTTTTCGTAAGCTTCTTGTGTCTCCCAAAGCTGTATAGTGAAATTTGTGCTCTATATGAGTTACCTCTTTTTATAATACTAGCCACACTATCAATCCCTTTCATTAAAGTAGTTGATAGATGCTAGCTGAATACATCTGTATTGTATTCCGAAGCTAGCACCTTTTCAACCGAGATTACTTAAACAGTGTGTTTTTCTATAAAGTGCATTAAAGCTTTCATAGTGTACCGTTCACGCCGACCAATCATAAATCGTTCTAGATCATCGTGTGGTCGTATATATTTATCGAAAGAGATTGGGTCTATACCGAGAAATTCTGATGCTTGTTCTCTAGTTAAAAGATATGGAAATTCCTTTTTAGTCTTGTTAGTACTCATGTAGGATCATCTCCCTTGAATCAGTATTCATTTTATAACTTCCTTTCCCAAGGCTTACCTTCTAATTGATAAATACCCTTGTATTTGTTTATCCAGGATATATGGTCGTCATTTGGTTCGAATTCTTCATGGTACTTTATATAGAAATAGTCTAATAATTCTCTTGCTGTCCCATCACCCCAAATTTGCTGAACTTTCCACAATGTTGGAAAAAGGCCTGAACCCTTAATTAAGTGGTCTATAGACTGATCTAATAAATTATTTCTAGGGGAAGGAGATTCAAACTGAAAATCTTTCTCGTCTAATAAGTCAAGCATTAACTTTGTAAGTTTATGTGGACGATTCGATTTAACATAAAAGAACATATATCGATCAATTATGGAACTTATAATCACATTTTTAAGTTGTTTATCTGTATTGCATTGTTTTATTGCTTCAGTTAACTGATGTGCATAATCACCAGAATATTCGGCTTCAACGCGTGTCCAATTATCTACTTCTTTAGCAATATGGCGCATATGCTTCATGATAGTTGTTCCTCCTTCTTGTCATAAATACGTAGATGTACTTTAGTATTGCGACTTTTAGCACCTATATATATTGTTTGTGACTGAAAGTCCTTAGATACATCTGTCACTTTGGAATTATTCTTTTTATATGGTTTTTCTTTGTTATCATCAATAACTTTTTTATAATAACTGTTAATATTTACCATATCTTAATTCAGTCCTTCCTTCTTCGATAGAACGTTTTAATTTAGCGATACTAATATTCTCATTTATAAAATCACAACACATGTCGATGCGTGAGAGTCTAAACTGATAATCATCTGATTCAATCATCTTGAAAAAGTTGTGTAAATGAAGTGGTTCATTATATTCTTCTATATATCTCTTTCGATACTCGTGCCATGAGTATGCTGAAAATTTAATAATTACACCCATTTTTGAAAATGCTTCGTGGTAAGCAATGCAAAAATAAAATGGTGAATTGATGAATGAGTAACCAACAGTATAACCTTCTGGAAGCTTAATGTCGGCCTCACCTAGGTTGTCGAATAACTTGTGCATTTTAGAATTTACTAAAAATGTGCTAATCATATTTTTGGCAACATAATCACGCCAATCATCGAAGTCAAATTCATCAGTTGATTGTAATACAAGTGTAAATTGATCAATATCTGGTTTAATCATGTTTTATACACTCCTTGTGTTATAAAAAGCCTTTAGGGAAATTTTTAATTATATAAAAGCTTTTTGTATTAGTTTTAGATACGGGTCGTACTCCTGACTGGAGCTGGGGTGATTACCAATCCCCCAGCTCTGCTAAAGGAGGTAAGCACGGAGTGGAACCTTTCCCGCCTTTTCGGCGGGCCCCTTTCCACTCATTGTGCAGTTACTCCTTAAGCGAAAGCTAGGAATAGTTATTCAAGGTAGCTACAATAGGGGACAGTTAGTATTCTTGGTTTATCAACACTCGCAAATTCTGGATAGGAAAATATTCCAAGTCCAGCCGAAAATTGAACCGGAGGTACTTCTACACTTGAAGCAAATAATGTTCGATATGTTTGTTCGTCACTGGGTCCTAACACTACTTTTAAGACTAATTGATCTCGAATATCGGTTGATATTGTTTGTGCATTCATTTGTTGTGTAGATACCCAAAGAATGCATCCAATTTGTCTGCCCATAAAAGCTATATCAGTTAATGCATTTTCTACCGTATCTCGTTCTTTTTTTGGTAAAGATTTCCATGATTCTTTCAAAGCACCAAACTCATCGATAAGTAGAATTAAAGCAGGTAGTCCAGCATCCTTGTAAGTTTTATTATGATTATTTTGAAAAAATGGTTCTAGTTCGGTTTGTCGTTCTTCCAGTCGCTTATGAAAAGTTTTTATTAAATTAATTGCTTCTCTTTTGTCAGCTGTTTTTTCGTTACCATTAATACGTTTCGACATTTGATAAACATCGCTTCTCTTAGGATCAATAATAAATAATTCATGGTTTGTTTCTTTTGAAATAATTTGATCAACTAGCATTTGGATGAAGAAGCTTTTACCTGAGCCGGTTTGTCCAGCTAGTCCGAGGTGATGAAAAGGTACAGTTGTTCGCTCGTCTAGTCGTAACGTATAATCGTCTGTTGTAATGTTTGTCCAATTTAAATAATCTTCTTTTGTTTTGAATTCAATTTGTTTATGTGAATCAATGGAATAGAATTCAAATACATACCAATCACGATCATGTGTTAAATAGCTTCGTTCACATACATAGCCATTGAGGGCAGAATCTATTCGTATATTCTCTAATTTTTTATCGAATTTAATAGAGTTTTTAATCAGTATTCTCCCTGTTGCCCGTGAGTGATTTGAATCGAATAATATTTTTATTTTTGGTAACTTAACTAAATGATTATCGAATTCATGTTCATCTTCAAAACGTGCATCTTTTATATGTTTTCTTAGTCTTCTTGTCATGCTGTAATAATTGAATGCAAAAAATATACCTAACCATAACTTATTACGAATAGACCAGCTAATGATCAAAACTAATATAATAAAATATACGGGGAGTAAAAATAGTTTAGTATTAATTGTTGGGAAATCATAAAATGGTATTTTTTCAGTAATAGTTGGATAAATGAAATGAAAAAACATCCATATGAATATAAATATCATGATTAAGAGTAATGAGATTATCCCTCGTTGCATTCTGTAAGTCCGTTTCATAATTGTTACTCTCCTATTCTTAAATTCCGCCCCATTTTTGACAGGGCGGAAAATGAGTGAATTACTTAGGTGGATGAATCTCTACATCATCTGCTTTAAGGCTAAGTTCAGATTGGAATGTTCCGTATACACTTGCACTGGGTTTTACGAACGTGATACGACTGAACTTTTTAAAATCCTTTAGTGGTAATGGAATCTTTACGTCAACTTGCTCACCAGCGTTTAAATCTGGTTCTACATCTGTTCCACCATAATCTGTGTTGTCTGTGGCAATCACGCACTTGATTTTAGTACCTAATTGTTTAATTACTTTGCCATCTTCATATTCATTCCATGGTTCTTGAGCCATTATACGTACATCTTTGTCTTTGAAAAACGCTTCGCAATCAAACGTGTTAAATTGTCTTAATCTTTTCATGTTAATAACTCACCTCTTTGAGACACTTTTATTTAAATTGTAAAATAACCTGCAGGAATCATTTACAAATACAATGATAACAGCTTTTAAAAGCAATAAGTGTCTCAAGATTAATTGAGACACTTATTGCTTTTTGATATTATATATTTAAGAGGTGACAGTATGAAAATGATAGATGCACAGCAAGTTTTAGAGTTATTCGATAAACATACAGGCTATATTACAGATGAATACTCACGAAAAGTTCTTAATTCATTAGATAAAAATGATAAAGGAAAACATGTAACTATACGAAGATACATGAAGCGATATATCGACAGTTACATAGATCGTAAGTATAGAGAGAAACATAATAGAGTTCCTATCACAGATGAAGAACGCGATACAATAATCAAAATTACAGGGGCTCAAACATCAATGAAATACGAAGAAAAAGGAATTCTAAATATGCTTAAAGATAAAAAGATAAATAATTTATTACAAGCTGAATTTGAAAAAAATACTATTCAATTTGAAGGCAGAAGGGTTCCTAAAGTCGTTAAAGATTATTATTTTGCAGAAGCTAATGGAGTAATCGAAGAAGTAGAATTCGAAATCCAACAAAGTAAGTACTTTAAGAATATAAAAGATGATTCGACCGATGAGCTAAAAATGAAGTTATATGTAATTGAACAAGAAATCAGACAGAGAAAATTATTCGAAGATATGATAAAAGAATATGACGAAGTTAAAGATAGTCGTTCGCCAGAAAGTATTTATTACTTTGAAATTGAGGAGTAGCTATAGACTATTTTAAATATTAAAAAAGTAATTAGACTGAAGGTATTATAAATGGGATAATGAGATTAAAGAGGACAAGAATACGACTATAGATATAATTATTTGATTACTTAAATGTTAACTATATAGTAGACGTTTAAATCTCTATAAAAACTATTTATAAGCTATAATATAAGAAAATATGTATTTTGAAAAGGATGATATAAATGGCGAGAAATAGAGCGAGTTTGCTGAAAGCCAAGCAGAGTAAACAAGATGAATTTTATACTCAGTTTATAGATATTGAAAAAGAAATGAATGCATATTTGGAGTACAACCCAGATGTATTTAGAAATAAAGTAATATTATTACCGTGTGACGATCCAGATTGGTCTAATTTCACAAAATATTTTGCACAAAATTTTGAACGTCTTGGTTTAAAAAAGTTAATATCTACTAGTTATGCACAAGATAAAAAGAATTACGATAAACCATTACAATTATCATTATTTGAAACGCAATCCCCATATTTTGATGAAGATAAAACCAACAGTAGAGGGAAGATTTTTACTTTGACAAGACAAAATAAACAGGTAGATATTAATGATCTTAAATGGGATTATCTCGAGGGAGATGGGGACTTTAGAAGTGAGGAAGTCAGAAAACTGCGAGATAATAGTGATGTAGTAATAACTAATCCGCCATTTTCATTATTTCGAGAATTTTTAGAATGGGTTATGGAAGCTAAAAAAAGTTTTGCAATTATTGGTTCTATAAACTGTATTTCATATAGTGAGGTATTCCCTAGAATTAAAAATAATGAATTTTGGTTAGGTACGGGAATGGGAAGATGGATTAGTGGTTTTATTGTCCCACCAGATTATGATTTATATGGAACTGAAGCCAAGGTGAATTCAGAGGGTCAAAGAATTGTGGCTACAAATAATTGTTTGTGGTTAACTAATATAGATCATGGAAAGAGACATGAAGAGATTACATTAATGACAATGGCAGATAACCTGAAATTTAGTAGACATAAAAAGATTAAAGAACAAGGTTATCCAAAGTATGCTAATTATGATGCAATTGAAGTAGCTTATAGTGAAGCTATTCCATCTGATTATGACGGGATATGTGGTGTTCCAATTACGTGGTTGGGTAAATATAATCCAGATGTATATGAAATCATAGGATTAGGTAATGGTAGAGACCATTTCACACCTAATTTAGAATTTGAAAATCCAAAACATTATACACAAAGTGGCAAAATATCTAATGCTGGCATGTTAAATAGGGTATTAGCTTATGCTGTTAATGATAAACCGGCAAAAGGAGCATATTATACTGCTGATAATATTGAAGGTTTTTTAATTGCGCCATACGCACGTATTTTAATAAAGAAAAGGTAGGCGAGATTAATGGAAACGACTTTATTGACAGATGTGACCGTTAAAGATATATGTGAAGGTTTCGTATACAATGAATTTGAAGGTAGAGGTTTATTTGGTTGGGGAGGAAAGTTAGTTATCCAACCTGAGTATCAAAGAAATTATATCTATGCAGACGGCAAAAAGGATGTCGCTGTTATTGACTCACTTTTAATGGGATATCCCTTAGGTTTGATATATTTTGTTAAGACAAAAGAAGGAACGTATGAGGTATTAGATGGACAGCAGAGAATTACTAGTTTTGGGAGATTTGTAACTGATAAATTTGCAATCATGGATGACAATAAAATACCAAATTATTTTACTAGTCTTCCAGAAAATTTAAAGAAAGTAATTTTAGAGTCGAAATTAACAATCTATGTATGTGAAGGAGAGGAAAGTGAAATAAGAGAATGGTTTAAGACAATTAATATTGTAGGAGTACCATTGAATAACCAAGAGCTATTGAACTCTATTTACTCAGGACCATTTGTAACTTTAGCTCGTGAAGAATTTAGTAACACTAGAAATGCTAATGTACAAAAATGGAGTGCGTATATTAAGGGAGAAGTGAATAGACAGTCTTATTTAGAAACTGCATTAAGATGGGTGTCAAAAGATAATATAGAGGAGTATATGAGCAAAAATAGATTTGAAAATAATATTGAGGAAATGAAAACTTATTTTAATAGTGTTATTGATTGGATTTCTACCGTGTTTTTAGATGTGGATACTTCAATGAGAGGTCTGGAATGGGGCAGGTTATATGATAAATATTATACTAAATCATATTCACCAAATGAAGTTTCTAAACAGGTGAATGAACTATTGTCAGATCCGTTTGTACAAAATAAAAAGGGAATATATGAATATATACTTGAAGGATCTATTGATGCACGACATTTAAATGTTCGTGTTTTTAATGAACCAATTAAAAGAAAAGTGTATAAGAAGCAAACTGATGAAGCTAAAAAGAAAGAAGTGTCAAACTGCCCATTATGCGCTGTTGGAAGTAATAATAATAGAAGTAAAATATGGAGTTATAAGCAAATGGAAGCAGACCATGTCTCTCCTTGGAGTAAAGGTGGCGCTACTGAAGAAGCGAATTGTGAAATGTTATGTATCACGCATAACAGAGCTAAAGGGAATAGATAAAAAGTATTCAACTAGCATCTAGTTTATGGTTCAAATTGGTTCAATTGCTATCAATTTCAGTCAATGTCAATCAATCTTTATCTATTTGTAAATTAGTGAAGTATTGATATTGCTTGATTGAGCTCGATTGAGTATATATGAAATTAAACTTAATATTTCTCAAAACGTTAATAAATCAACACTTACAAATCCCTCAACCACGTGTGGTTGGGGGATTTTACTGTATATGCGGTGCTTTAAAAACAGGGGGAAATTCACACGTAGCATACACGTCACATACAAGTAGCAGACAAATAATTTAAATATAAAGTTCGATATTTATAAAAAGGTTTGATACCATTGAATCTAACAGCTGAATTGTGACAATGCAAAAATATAATCATTATCTGAAAGACCGGATAGTTTACTAGCAACTATATGCAAAGGGGGTACACGGTGGGAGATAACATTATTGCATTGCTGATAATAGCTGGTGTCATTGTATTGTTTATTATATTGGGGATTTTACTTTTAAATGGTAAAGGTTCTTCCTTTATAGCCGGTTATAATATGATGTCACCAGAGGAAAAAGAGAAGTATGATACCGCCAGACTAACTAAGTTTATGGGGAAAATGATGTTTGTCTTATCATTTAGTATGTTGTTCTGGATTTTCAGTATAGCATTTGAAATGAATGGGTTGTTCTATACAGGTCTTATTTTATTTTTGTGCATCGTTGTATATATGATTATATATATTAATACTGGAGACAGGTTCAAAAAAAGAGAATAGCTTTTTCAGTTATACTGTAAAGTTTTATGCTGACCGCTGATTTGGCGGTCTTTTTATGATGCATATAAAGATTGGACAGCTCCGGATATGTAGAGTACGTTTTGCAGTATTGTAAATCACAGAGTATTATTCACTTAAGACGGCACATTCAGAGAAATTTGACTCAACTCTTTCATCATCGGCGGCATCGTCAAGAACACAGGTAACCATTTGTTGACCTTGTACCACTTGTTGATACGCATACCAATCAAAAATACTGTGATATTATCCTGTTGTACCGCAGTATATCGACCTTCGTTGATCATTTACTTTCTTCCTAACTTATAATTAATCTCTGCTATATTTCTTTTCGTTCTTCTTCTAATAATCGACCAAATAATGATATAAACAACAATGAAAATCACGAAGAAGATTATTAAAGCCGAGAGTTTAAGCGGAAACCATCCCGCAAGGACTGCAAGTGGAAAAAATATGAGTAACATAGTTAAAAAGTGTATGGCTGTTGTTTTTACAATGGTGAGGTCTGTATGAGTAAAAATATAGGTGCCTAAACTAAAGGTTATTCCAATGCATGCCCATACAAGTGCGGCGATCATGACAGTTTGTAATTCTGTAAAATGACTGAAGTAATAATCACCAAAAGTAGATTCGGGTGAAACAGGGTGATACTGACCGTCATCAAATATTAAAGAAAATATAATTGAAATAACAAGTCCTGAAGATAAGCCAATTAAAATACCCATCAATGCTCTTTTCATAAATTCAACTGCTCCTTAATCTGTTTTAAGTATCGTCTAGAAGAATGAGTGAAATCGTTGTTGGTAAAGATGATTTTGATGATGCCATTTTTACCTAACTCAAGATGGTGAATAAAATCGATGTTGATGACTTCAGATTTTGATATTTGAATAAAATTGTGTGTTGATAAAGCCTCAACCTCATATAACTTCGCTTGTATTGCATACTTTTTATGGATTGTACATGCATACAGCCTTCTGTCCTCAATTCTGAAACTATAAATATCGAAGAGATCTATGAGGGAAATCTCATCATTATATCGACCCTTTACCTTTTTGGATATACGCTTTGATAGTTCTCTTATTAATGATTGGATTTCAGGACTATCTGCTTGAGCGCGGATTTCGACTTCGTCTTTCTTGAGCGATGGATCTCTTTTAAAAGTGATTTTCATTCATCTTGTTCCTTTTCTAAGCAAAGTAAACCATGTATGTATTGCAAAAACCACTTGTTTTGTCTAAGTGGTTGATTAGTATGATTAAGTGGTTATATTTACTTATCCATTTCTATAGATAATTAAGGTAAATTGTATGCGGTGGTGATAAGTGAGTTAAAAGAGAGTGACTTATCACTGAAATCAGGAGAAATGGTGATAAGTGAGTGACTGACTTATCACAACAAAAAGAAATAGCCTAGAAATGTGCCGCAATCACATTTCTAGGCTATTCAAAGATTATATTTATTTAGTTCTCGGTACACCGTAGTGTCCGTCGTTCAATTGATGCCAGAGTCTTTCTGGTAGTTCATGTAAGTCTGCTCTGTCTGGATCAAATTCTGAAGTAATTTCATCTGCGCGTCCATCTTTAATTTTACCAACAAAGTCATGGTCTAGAAGAATACCGCGACCAAGTGCGATGAGTTCTGTATCGCCTGTTTCGAATCCTCTTAGGGCATCTTCTGCTGTGTAAATTGAACCAATTCCAATCAATGGAAGTTTGCCGCCAATCCACTCGTGTAAAAGGTGAAGACGACTTTCTCCACTGTATTTACCTTCACGTGTTTTGGAGTGAATGTCTCCAAGTGAAACATGAAGATAGTCCAGAGGTTTTTGTACTAAAATTTCTAGTAATTCTTTCGTTAATTCCATAGAAATACCTGGTGATTCTGCTTCTTCAGGAGAGAAGCGGTAGCCGACAATGAAGTTTTCATTAGCATATTCTTTTGCAACTGAAACAACTTCATCGATTACTGCAAGTGGGAATTTAAAGTCATCATATTTCCATTCATCAGTACGACGGTTATAGTACGGTGAAACAAATTGATGAATCAGATAGTGGTTGGCACCATGAATCTCAATTCCATCAAATCCTGATTCAATGACGCGGCGTGTCGCTTCACCGAATGCTTTTATAGTTTCATTTATTTCATCAACAGTTATCTCTCTCCCGTGATAATCCTCATCTACCTTGCTAGGGTTATGTGGAGGCTGAGCTTGCATATGAATTTCACTTGGTGCAACAACATCACCGTTTGGTGTTAATGAAGGTAAGGATTTTGCACCGCCGTGGTGAATTTGAACGAGTGCTTGTGCACCATTTTTCTTCATAGCCTGTGCAAGTTTTTTTAAACCGTCAATATCACTGTCAAATGCGACAGAGGGTTGCCCGGTAAATGCTTGACCAATCGGTGTTACATGACTTGCTGCTGAAATAGATAAGCCTACATCCTTAGAACGCTTTTCTATATATTCCAATTCTACATCAGAGATTGTACCATCATCATGTGATGAAACGTGTGTCATTGGTGCAAGTACAAAACGGTTTTTCAGTGTAACCTTATTTGGAAGCGTTAAAGGTTGAAATAACCCTTCATATTTCTTCTCCATAGTAAGAGACCTCCTAAAATATTTAAATCAATCACTTCCATATTATAAGCATAGGCCAATTAGAGGAGAAAATAATCTGCTTGTATATTACTTAGAATAAAAAATAGCACATTGATAATAATATCAACGTGTTACATATCTTATTGGGCAGTCAAGCCACCATCAGCAACAAACTCTGAACCTGTTGAGTAGGATGAATCATCTGAAGCGAGGAAGAGAACAAGTTCAGTAACCTCTTCGGGTTGAGCCACTCTTCTCATAGGAATAAATTTTGAAAATGCTTTGATTTGCTCTGCTGCATCGCCTTGTTTAATCATTGGTGTTTCTATAACACCAGGGTGCACAGAGTTTACACGAATTCCTAGTGGTGCGAGTTGTAAGGCAGCCGCTTTAGAAAAGCCTCTTACTGCAAATTTAGTATCGGTGTAACCGACAGCGCCTCCGACTAGACCATTAATAGATGAGACATTTACGATGGATCCTTTATTAGCTTCTGTCATTGAAGGAACGACAGCTTGTTTCCCTAAAAACACAGAGACTTGGTTAATATCAACGATTCTACGGTAGTCATCTTCTGTCATTTCCATCAAAGGCTTATTGACACTGATTCCAGCATTGTTCACAAGAATATCAATTTGCCCAAATGAATCCTTAGTTTCTTTAACGACCTTATACCGGTCTTCGTTTTAGTCACGTCTTGCTTTACAAATTTTCTGTTTCTCCAAGGTCTTTTTCAAGCGCTCTACCGGCTTCTTCATTAATGTCAGTAAAAATTACTTTAGCACCTTCTTCGACAAAACGTTTCACGTGAGCAGCACCCATACCTTGTGCACCGCCTGTAACAATCGCAACTTTACCTTCTAATCTCATTTTACCTAGCTCTTTTATAATATGATTTATTGGTTTAACTTTTTATATAAGGTGAGCAGTTGTTGTCTTTCATCTTCAGTTAGTTTTAAAAATATTTCTTTTCGTAAAACCTGTCCGCACTCTATCGCTTTTTCTAAAACATCTTGTCCTTTAGCAGTAATTACTAAATATATGATACGGCGATCATTTTCATTTGCTTCACGTTCTACTAATTCTTTCTTAACCAATTTATTCACTAGATGGGTCACGGTAGGTGGTGTGAGTCCCAAGGCTTTTGAAACATCAGACGGACGAGATGGTGCGTTATGTTGTATGAAGGATAAGGTGAGTATATGTGAAACACCTAGGTCTTCATCAAAAATTTTATTCCATCGAATCATCATCTGATTAGTGAACGTATCCATTTGGTGTAGAAGGTCAAATATCTTTTTTTCCGACACAATATTTCCCCCTCAACATACTTTTATAATTGAATAATTAGACGTCTAACTATATTTAACTTAATTATATACCTTGACTGTTTTATAGGCAAATACTAGATTACTGTTCTTATGTTAAGTTATAAATAGATCTCTGCTATAATTTTGATGACATTGTATAGAAAATAAGGAGCATTGATAGATGGTGAAGCGTAACAAGTATAAGGCGATATTTTTAGATATTGATGATACGGTTTTAAATTTCCCGAAATCGAGTGAAGGCGCCTTTAAAGATACATTTAAACACTTCAATTTAGATTTCACTGAAGATCTCTATAAGGTATATTTGGAAATTAATGATGATTTATGGAAACAACAAAAAGAAGAAAAAATAACCGTAAATGATGTTATTAATACGCGTTTTAGCATCTTGAGTGAAAAATTAAACTTAGGTGTAGAACCAAATTTAATAAGAGATCATTTTCAGGCTGGCTTAGGTCGTCAACACTTTTTAGAGGTGAATGCAGACCTCGCTATTAAAGAATTGGCAAAAAGCTATAAGGTATATGCAGCTTCAAATAGTGAACTAAGCATGCAGGAAAATCGATTGAAACTTGCAGGTTTATACGAGTACTTTACAGATCTTTATATCTCTAGTGATATTGGTTATGAGAAGCCGAATGTGAACTTTTTTGAAGAAAGTCTAAGAAGAGCACAGCTCTCACCGAATGAGGTTTTAATGGTTGGAGATAGTCTAATTTCAGATATGTACGGAGCTTATAATGCAAGGATTGATCGTTGTTGGTATAACCCATACAAACTAGAAAAAAGTCATGAAGTACCACTGAATTATGAAGTGAATGATTTAAAAGAGTTGTTTGAATTCTTGTAATGGAGAGATTGAACGAATCATTCAAATTTTATCTATAAAAATGATAAAGTATAGATGATAATTGATTAATGGAGGAGAACATTCATGCAGGATATTAAAGGAAAAGTTGCCTTAATTACTGGAGGCGGTCGTGGCATCGGTCGTGCGACAGCGATTGCACTAGCAAAAGAAGGTGTCCATGTTGGACTCGTTGGTCGCACGCTTGAAAACTTAGAGAATGTTAAGTCAGAACTAGCGGAATATGATATTAAAGTGTCAGTGCAAACTGCAAATGTTGCAGACTTAAATGAAATTACATCAGCAGTAGAAGCAATTAGAAGCGAACTTGGACCAATCGATATTCTACTCAACAATGCTGGTATATCTAAATTTGGTAAATTTATGGAGCTGTCACCAGAAGAGTGGACAAATATTGTTGATGTGAATGTTAAAGGTGTCTACTACACAACAAGAGCAGTCCTACCTGAAATGGTGGAAAGACAGAGTGGAGATATCATTAATATTTCATCAACTGCCGGACAAAAAGGTGGCCCTGTAACAAGTGCTTACTCGGCATCTAAAGCGGCGGTTATCGGCTTAAGTGAATCATTAATGATGGAAGTAAGAAAAGATAATATCCGTGTGGTAACCCTAACACCAAGTACAGTTGCAACTGATATGGCGAAAGAATTGAATTTAACAGATGGCAATCCGGATAAGGTCATGCAAGCAGAAGACCTAGCAGAACTTATCGTTCTACAGTTGAAACTAAATAATCGCGTTGTCTTAAAACACGCAGGTTTATGGTCAAATAATCCATAATATAATAGCTTTCCCTCTAGGATTGATGAAATTATCAGTCCTAGAGGGATTTTTTGTGGGTTGCAGTAACATGAGAGTCAGACGAGTTCGAGAAAATTTAAAATACTCTATTTTACTACCTGAAATAAGGGTATAGTTAGGTTAATGTTAAGTATATACATAACAGGTGTATATTTTATATTAGGGGGGCGCTTATGAAAGTATTGTTACTTATTATGTTTAGCATCACTACCTTAGCAGCTTGTAGTAATCAGAGTGATCAAACTGAAACTACCGAAAGTGAACAAGCAACCGATAATAATACCACTGAATCTAAAGAAGCAGAAAATGATACAGAAACTGATTCAACATCATCTTCCGATGATTATAATAGCGTAGAAGACCAAGAGTCTGACGTTGAAGAATCAGAGAAAGAGACTGAGGAACAAGCAGCCACTGATTTAATAGAGGATAGTGACATAATAGAAGGGTATTGGATTAATTATAGTGGTGTGGATGATGCCCGTAGTCATATGAGTCGTACGGATTTTATTCCCTATGATGCCAGTCAAGACTATACTTTAACAAGCGCAGCATATGTTTCTTATTTTTACGGAGATTCATTTATAAAGACGAATAATTATGGGCATGAAGGGCCATACCTCATAGAGAGTGTACCTGAAGCGGACCAAGTGATTGTTTCATTTGGTGAACCAGAAGCTGATGTTGTGGAGCTGAGAAATGAAGCGGTCGATAATGCAACGGCCGATGCTGAAGAAAGCACAACACCTGATGAATATTTAGGACAAGGAAAGCCTGATATTGAAAATCTCCAAGGTCAGATTATGTTTGGTCAGGATTTCCTAAGTGGAGATGATGTTTTTCCAGGTCAAAGAATCGATGAGCGTGGAAGATTTGTTGATGATGAGGAGTATACTGTTACGGAAGCTTTAGAATATAATTCTAGTAAGGACTACGTTATTACAGCACCAGCGATGATCAGCTATTACAGGGGCAGTCGCTTTATAGAAACAGTGGAAATCAGTACTGCACCTGCTTATCTTCCGGCTGTAGATAATGCGAATTACATTAACATCAGCTTCAATGACGAATACGTTTTAGATTTAAACATGATTGAAGTTGAATAGAAAAAAGCTTGGCCATCTACGAATCGATGACCAAGCTTTTACTTATAGCTATAGTTTATTTACAGGCTCTTCTTTTTCAGTATTTACACCAATATTATTTGAGATGGTTGCACCAACCTTATCCCAGTTCAATAAGTTTTCCATCGCTATTGAGATGATGGTGCCCATTAACAAACCGCTTGATAGTAAGGGTTGAACATAGCCTGGTAGGCTGCTAAATGCTGAGGCAGGTACTGCCATTAGAACCAATCCTAAAAACATTGGTATTGCTGCACGGTAAATATTTAAACTATTAAATTCAACAAGTTTAAACCAATCCCAAGCTGAACCAAAGAGTTGAACATAAGATACAAATAAAACAGCACATCCAACACTTAGAGGTATCATCGTAAAGAATGAACCAATTTGAGGAATGACACCCATAACAAAGAACATCACAGCACCAAAAATGAACGGCATACGGTCATAAATTTTAGTCTGTTGAATAAATCCGATTGAAGAAACAAAAGGTGAGTAAGGTACTAAACCTAAAAAGCCAGGTAAAATTGTCATAATACCAGTAATCGTAAAGGAGTTTCTATAGTCTTTACTCGTTGATGGTGAGTTTGGATAGATTGGATCTGTGCCTTTGATTGAACCATATTGTTTTGATAGATTAAGCATCCCCGTAATAATGACGGTTAATATAATTCCGATATTCCAAGCTGGAGAACCCAGAGGGAAAAGGAATAATTCTAAAGAACTTGATGTGCCTGAAGTGAGTTGAGCATCCTGACCAAATAAAAGGACATAGGATGGCCACCCGATTATAATACCAATTAACATGGCGTATTGTGATAGTTTGTTAGATTCACGAATTGTTAAGACTAAAACAAGTGCAACAATAACAAAAGATAGGATTGCTGGACCTATTTGAATCTCTGTAGGGCCTTCTCCACCACCAAAAGGTAGACCAACCATCCCCTTAAAGAAGCTAATACAAAGTGATACACCAAATAAAAGCATGAACACACCCATCACACTTGGGTTAAATAATTTCTCTAAGTAATAACCAAAACCTGTCAGGCCAATAATTACGGTTAATACACCAGTGATGACTAATCCAACAGCTATACTGCCACCGACTTCAGAGATTGGCATGCCTTGTGAGGCTGCAAGTGTAGATAAGGCAAGTAAGACACCCCACCATAATCCAGAAGGACCGTCCATAATTGGGCGTCTATGGCCGATTAAAGCTTGTAGTAAACAGGCAATCCCGCCTAAAATAAAGGAAAATTGCATGGTGCTGACGATTTCCGCTTGAGATAGATTAAAGGCAGCACCCATGGTAATCGGTACAACGACAGTATTAATGAATATATACATGAGCCACTGTAGACCACCTAACCAGTTATCTAAATTTTTAAGTTGATTGATCATTTCCCAACATCTTCTTTCTTATAATAATCATTATTTATAATATATAGATTTACATAAAATGTCTTTGGTGATAATAGATAAAAAACTCTAGCTTTCTTATCACAAATTATCCAAGGGCATAGTAAAAAATCTAGAAAAGTGTTTAAGAATAAAAACTGATATGCTGTACTAAAAGAGGTGAGTTTTTGAAAATTATTGTCGATGCGGATGCATGTCCAGTCAAAGATATAGTAATCTCTGAAAGTGCCAATAGAAATATTGATGTCACTTTAGTATCAAGTTTATCGCATTTCAGTAATAAGGATTTACAAAGTCACGTCAATCATATCTATGTCGATGCTGGTCGAGATGCAGCAGATTTTAAAATTGTTCAGCTTGTAAAAAAGGGGGATTTGATCATTACCCAAGACTATGGTCTAGCATCCTTATTACTTCCAAAAGGTTGCCGAGTACTCCATCATACTGGTTTTGAGTACAATATAAACAACATGGATCACCTTTTAGAAAGTCGTTATATGGGTGCTATGGTCAGAAAATCGGGTGGGAGAACAAAAGGGCCAAAAGCATTTACAGAAGTAGAAAGACAAGCCTTTAAAGCTCAATTTAACGAGGTTCTCGACCAATACTAAACATACAAAGCATCAAGAATAAGTCGATAGAGGATGAATACTATGAATGAATTTATCTTTATTATATATAACGTCATGCTACCGATAGCAATTATAGTTTTGCTCGGCTACGGCATACAACTTAAACTTAAACTCGACAGAGTGACGCTCGGTAAATTGATGATTAACTACATAATGCCAGTTTTTATTTTTATGAACCTATATCAATCCAATATTGATTTTAGTCTGTTACTTTACGTCATGTTATTCTTATTTCTATTTGCAGGGCTATCATTTATTGTCTCTCAACTGATTGCGACATTTGCTAGTGTAGATCGTGACCACAAGGTGCTCTTTACTAATTCTAGTCTTTTATATAATGCTGGAAATTACGGTGTGCCGGTCAACGACCTAGTTTTTAAAAGTGATCCCTTTGCGATGAGTGTGCAGGTCATTATCATGGTGTTTCAAAACATTATCAGTTATTCCTATGGCATCATTGCTCTAAGCTCAAAAGATACAGGGAAACTAGCGGCCTTACTTGGCTACTTTAAAATGCCAATGTTCTATGGTCTATTGTTTGGACTAGGATTTAATTACTTCAACGTCGAAATAGCAGAGCCCATCATTTCTTCCTTATCTTATGTGAAGGACTCAATGATTGGACTCGTTCTGTTTATACTTGGCACACAAATCGCGGGAATTAAATTTAAAAAGTTACGACCCAGTGCATTTCTCGCTACAGCGGTGAAGCTACTGATTATTCCGGCTATGTCACTTGCACTCTTAATGTTATTTAATGTTGATGGCGTCGTTGCACAGGCAATCTTTATATCGACCGCCTTACCATCATCTGTCAATAGCTCTGTTATTGCTCAGCAATATAGTGATGATCCAGAGTACGCAGCAGAAATTGTCATGATGAGTACAATTTTTAGTGCAGTCACTGTACCGATTATAATATTCATTGCTTTAAATGTATTTTAAAAGTAAAGCAGCTGAATCAATTGATTCAGCTGCTTTCTGACTTATTTATTCTTTTTTACAATGATTTCAATTTCAACTTCTGCACCAAGTGGTAGTTCATATACTGCGACACAAGTACGTGATGGGAAAGGCTCTGAAAACTTAGTCTGATAGACTTCATTCATCGCTTCAAAATTTTTCATTGTAGTAAGGTATACGTTAACTTTAACAACATCTGCTTCAGTAACGCCCTGATCTTTCATTACATCGAACAGGTTGTTAAAAGCCACTTCTGTCTGGCGGGCAATATCTCCCTTTAAATCTTCTTTTAAATCAATGCGATTTTTGGCAGTTTGTCCTGAGAAAAATAGGAGTTCTCCTGCATCAGTGACATGCGAGTATGGACCTGAGCTGCTGACTGTATTTGTATTATATGCTTTTCTTGTCATGAAATGACCTCCTCTATATATTAATATCATCATAGCATTAAGCAGTACAAAATAAGATATCTATTATAGATAAGAAATTGTGAATGCCATTTCTTGCTGTCACTTAGTAAAATACGTGTAAATGTTGGTATGATAGAGAATAATGACAGAAAAATCCTTATCCAAGTTGGATAAAAGCAAAAAAGGAAGGTGCTTATGAATTTTACAGTGAGAGAATTGTTGCAATTAGAAGAAATTCAAGAAGCGAATTATATAGGAACTAAGCAAAGCCTATCTAAATATATCACAGGCATCACCATAATGGATGCACCTGATGTGTCACAGTGGTTAAAAGGCGGAGAGGCCTTGTTGACGAGTTTTTATCCTGTAAAGGATTTTGATAATCAAGATTTAGAACAATGGATTAACTCCTTAATTGACAAAAAAATATCCGTTTTTATCACAAAGATACCTAAGGAAATAAAGGAGTTGCCAGATGTTATCACTCGCATATGTCATCAAAATAATATAGGAATTGTGAGCATTCCTGAACATGTGCCCTTTATAGAAATTATTAAGAGGGTCACACGTAAATTGTTCAGTCAAGATATCGAGCGACTAGAATACTTCAGAGAAATCAATCATAGATTCACAGAACTTTCTATTAGAAATATGGATGATGAGGTCATTATTAAGACGCTTGAATCACTAATTGGTAATCCAGTTACGATATATAATGAACTTTTTAAAGTACTTGCCACAACAGATAGTGAAGTGGAGTTATTTTATGAAACTCAGACCTTTGAGAAAGATAAACACACCTTAAACACTATATTTCCAATATATCGTCGATCTGTTATCTATCCGAAATTACAGGACAGAGAATGTGAACAGATTATGATTCCGATAACAACCGTCAATCAAAGTCGGATTATGTTGGTCATTAGTGCCATAAACTCTGGTTTTTCAGAATTTGACTTCGTGGCTATAGAAAATGCGGCTACGGCCTTATCACTTAACTTAGCTAAAAAAATTGCGATTTCAGAAGTGGAAAAGAAATATAAAAATGAAATTATCGATGACTTATTATCCGGTGAAATTAAAAATGAAAATGACATTGCTGAACGTGCTCAAAATATTAACTTTAACTTAAATAGTCGATCAGCAGTTGTTGTATTCACCTTAAATATTAAGGAAAGTAAAAACAATTCAACCGTTCGTCAACGCTACTACAATATATTAATTAATAATATTGAATACTATCTGAAATCAGCAATCATCAGAGAGCGTTTCAATCAAATTATTGTAATTTGGCCGATATTCTCAGGTCAAAAAGATAGAAAAAAAGAGATGGCCAACATTAAACGAACTTTGAACTTAGTTGTTGAAAAATTTGAGGCGAGTGTTTCGGATGCAAAAGTTTTAGCGGGGATTGGCACAATCGCAGAGACTGTTTTTGACTTGCCGAGAAGTCATACAGAAGCACAAGAGGTCAACCGCATGTTAAATAACTACAATAGGGTTCAAAGCTTTGAGGAATTGGGTATATATAGATTGTTGTATCAGTTCAAGCATGATAGCAATGCACTCAGCGACTATATTCCGCACAGCTTGAGACGCCTGTTAGATTACAATAAGAATAAACGCGACCAGCTCATTGAAACCTTAGATATGTATTTACAAAACCAACAGAATATTTCTCGTACCGCAGACCGACTCTATGTACACTATAAAACAGTCACATATCGTTTAGATAAGATCAAAGACATTACTCAGATGGACTATGAGGATGCGAATGAGATGCTATCCGTTCAGGTCGGTCTGAAGATATTAGAAATTAATAAGAGTGAATAACTATAATAAAATGGTATGATATTGAGAGAAAACGATTTAAATTTATCCATCATAGATAAAGACATGGGGAATATAGAAATATATAATTGCTTATGGATATTATTACTGAAAATTATATGTTTTGAAGAGGTGTAAACATGTCAGAAGAAAATAAAGAAGTCCAAGGACTTGAGAATCCAGATGCGGCAGCTCAAACGGATTCACTCAAGCCTAATGGACCAGAAGATCGTACCCTAGGTGCAGCTGGTTACATGTCACTTTGGGTCGGAGACGGTGTCAACATGGGTAACATGACACTAGGTGCTAGTGTTGTCGTAGCGGGAATGGCAGTATTAAATATTTACCAAACTATTGCAGCAGCTCTAGTTGCTATCGCAATTGTTTCAGTATTATTTGCACTAAATGACCGTGCTGGTTATAAATACGGTATTTCGTATGTTTCACAGTTGAAAGTGTCATTTGGTGAAAAAGGGACTTTAATTTCATCACTACTACGTGCTGTTCCTGCTGTAATTTGGTACGGAATTCAGTCATGGATTGGTGGTACTGCATTAAACGAGGTATTTAGAATTGTCTCTAATGGTGCGATTGATAATGTATTTGTCGCATTTATTATTTTACTTGTGATTCAAATCTTACTTTCTATGAAAGGCTTCCATAGTATTAAGATGGTTGAATCAGTAGCTTCAATCGTACTTATGGGTATTGTTATTGTCGTATTTTACATACTCGTAACAGACCATAGCGCTGCGATTGCAGACACATGGATTAACACACAAGGTACATGGGGCGTTGAATTCTTCGCCTATGTCATGGTATTCCTTGGTAACTATGCTGCAATATTCTTAAGTGCTGCAGACTACTCAAGAGAACTTAAAGTTGGATACTCAGATGGGAAACGTAGCTTACTTTACTTTGTTCCGATCATTATTGCTTATGGTTCAGTTATTGTTGTTGGTGCAATGCTTGCAAGTGCGACAGGCTATGCCAACCCTGCACTAGGTTTACCAGCCCTATTCGATAACGAAGCAATGCAATTATTCATTTCTGTATTTATTGTCTTTGGTGCGATTGCTGTAAACATGGTTGCGAACATCGTCACACCAACTTACGTTATTCAGTTATTTACTAAGTTAAATTACAAGATTGCAGTAACGATTACAGGACTGCTTGCTATGAGTTCATTCCCTTGGTTACTTGTACAAGATGATAACGCTAAAGGTTTAGATACATTCGTTCATGTATACTCAGCATTCTTAGGGCCAATGATTGCAATTTTAATTATTGAATTCTATGTGATGAGAAAACAACATATCGATATTAAAGAGCTATACAAAAAAGGCGGTTACTTCTCAGGATTTAACTATGCAGCTCTACTCGCATTAATTATTGGTGCTGCAGCAGCCTTCTCATTCGTTGATCTCGCATGGTTGATTGGATTTATTGTTGCTGCTATAGCATATCCAATTATATCTAAGACAATGTTTAAAAACTCACCGTTCAAAAAAGGTACAATCTTTGAAAAAGAGTGATGAGTGAAGACAGCAGATTAAATCTGCTGTCTTTTTTTATTATATGTTGGCAAATTGGGGTAAGGATTATAAAGAGGTGACAAAGTGACACTAAGCATTGAATATATTACATATGATAATCAAATTGTTCATGCCACACAAGAAGAAGACGTACCCGCTGATGCATCTTTCGTTTGGTACGATTATTCGAGCTTTGAAGATAAAGACCAGCTTCTAAGAGACTTTGACTTTACAGCAATTACCTTAGAAGATGAAATTACAAAATTATATCGGCCATCTTATTACAGGACAGACGATTACCAGTTGTTGATCTGTCACAATATAGATAAGGAAACACTTCAAGCTCATGCCATTAACATTTGTGTTATGAAAGATATTGTACTTACATTTCACAATGGTCAACTTGAGGATTTTATCGATATAGGTAAGATTATTAAAAATATGACCGAAGATTTAGAAGTAGATATCGCACTGTATATCCTTCTACAGGCAGTGGAACAATACTTTGGAATACTTCATGATATTGAAGATGAAGTGATTGAGTTTGAAGAACGGCATGGTGATAATAAACGGGACCCTAAAATTAATGCTGCAATTTTTGATTTAAAACGAAAGGTTTTTCGTGTTAAACGTGTAATTGTTCCGATGTCGGAATTAGTCGATAAGTTTTCAGAGGAAGAAGAAATATTTAACAGTGAGAATAGTGCGCGTATATTAAAGAAAATAAAGGCAAAAATTGATCGTCAGAAGCTAATTATCACCTTCTCTGAAGAGATGATTGACGAGATAAAAGAAAACTATATCTCATATAATTCTTACCAGATGAACCGGGTGATTAATGTACTTACAATTATTTCAGCGATCTTTTTACCACTGACTCTGATTACAGGGATATACGGCATGAACTTTAAATTTATGCCAGAATTGAACTTACAGTTTGGTTACTTTATTACCCTAGGTATTATGCTGTTGATTAGTATTGGTATGCTCGTATTCTTTAAATATAAGAGGTGGATGTAAATGGTAAAGGAAATATTCAAAAAGAGTTTAGATAAGTTGAACGATGAGCAAAAAGCAGCGATTACTAAAGTGTACGATTGGATTGAAAATCATTATCCTGACTTTGAAGGCCAAGTAAAGTGGAGTACACCGCTATATGTAAAAGAGGGTAGTTTCATCATAGGGGTCAAGCCGGCAAAACATCACTTTTCTATTAACCCAGAACCCAAAGGCATAGAAGTATTTAGCGATAAAATCAAGGCAGCAGGTTATAGTCATGAAAAGATGACCTTCAAAATAAAGTATGATCAAGCGGTGGATTACGATTTATTAAAGGAGATTATCGACTTTAATATTGAGGATAAGAAGGGTTTAGACACATTTTGGAGATAACTTAATATGTATTTTGAAGCGGATTGAATCAGTCAATCCGCTTTTTTTAATGCCTAAATATAAAATCTATGTTTACATTCTTTAAAATTTCATGCTATGATACAAATCGTAACAATTACGAATAGTAATAATTACGATTTAAAGGAGAGAGATTATGAAAAAGAATGTATGGGTGTTTGGTGCAAGTTTAGTGTTAACGATGATGGCTGCCTGTCAGAATGCAGATAGTGAGGAACAAACAAGTGAGGACAGTCATGAAAATCATGATCATCATGACCACGACCACAGTGAAGCAGTTCAAACGGCAACAATCGAAGGCTTAAATGATCACTATCATACTGGAGACCAAGTCGAGCTTTCAGTTACAACAGGTGAAGAGACAGAAGGTCACTGGCATTGGTATCAGAAGTCTGATGATGAAGAGTGGGTAATAATCGAAGAAGAGTTTGAAGATACACTTAATATAGAAGCTGTAGACGGTCAAAAAATAAAAGCGACATTTTATGATGAGGACCATAACGTAATTGCTGAAAGTGAGCCGGTTGAAATACATATTGATGATCACAATAGTGATGTCTATAACGGATACTTTGAAGACGAAGATATTGCCGACCGTGACATTTCAGATTGGACAGGGACATGGCAATCTGTCTACCCTTATCTAACTTCAGGTGAGCTTGAAGAAGTTTTTGAACATAAAGCAGAAGACGGTGATAAGACTGCTGAAGAATATAAAGAGTATTACAATACAGGCTATGAAACGACGATGAATGAAATTGAAATTAAAGAAGATGGCACAATTTCCTTTGTCAGTGGAGAAGACACAATCACCGGACAGTATGAATATGATGGCTATGAAATTTTAGAATATGAAGCGGGCAATAGAGGTGTAAGGTTTATCTTCGAACAAGTGAATGGAGATGAGGATGCACCAGATTATATTCAGTTCTCTGACCACATTATCGCACCAGAAAAATCTGGTCATTACCACCTTTACTGGGGAGATGATAGAGAAGCCTTACTAGAAGAAGTGGATCACTGGCCAACGTATTACCCTGAAGATCTAACAGTAGATGAGATTAAAAAAGATATGTTACAACACTAGAAAGGATATACAATGAAGCAGTTTTTAGTTTTGATAGTGACGGTATTGGTGTTAAGTGCCTGTAGTCAAGGTGAAGCAACCAATAATGATAAGTTAAAGATATATACGACTGTTTATCCTCTAGAGTATTTAGTCAATGAAATTGGTGGAGAGACAGTTGAGACCGAATCGATTATCCCACCTGGTGCTGACGGTCATTCTTATGAACCGACTATAAAGGAAATGACTCATTATGCTGATGGAGATGGTCTAATCTATGTCGGTGAAGGCATGGAGGCATTTTCTAATAATATTGCAAGTGCCTTAGAAAACCAAGATGTGGAATTAGTAGAAATTGGTCAATACAACAATCTATTTGAAGGTCATCATGAAGAATATCAAGGATTTGAAGATGAAGCTGATCAGGAAGTTATTGAAGGTCAAAGCGACCACTACCACACTGGTGACGTTGTTGAATTGACTGTAACAGACAATGAAGTAGATGAAATTCAGTGGTCGGTCACTGAAGAGGGCGGCTTTGAAGCGGTTATGAAAGGCGAGTCATTTGACCATGAAGCGGGTGAAGAAAGCTTTTCTGTTAAGGCAGAAGGTCTTAAAAACGGTGAAGTCATTTATACAGATTATGCCGATATCATTATTGATAATCATGATAATTTTGACCCGCACATCTGGATTGATCCTTTAAAAATGATTGAAGTTGGAGACATTCTTAAAGATGAACTGATTGCTTTAAATCCAGAACATGAGGCTCTTTATGAAGAAAATTTTAACAACCTTCAATCAGAACTAGAAGAGCTGGATGAAAAGTTTAGTGAAACTTTAGATGATAAAGAAAGTGCTAAAATCATCGTGCCACATGCAGCCTTTGGTTATTGGTCGCGTTATGGTGTGGAACAATTAGCGGTTTCTGGTTATTCAATGAGTGATGAGCCTTCACAACAACAACTAAAAGAATTGAGTGAGACGGCCCAGGAAAACAATTTAAATTATGTACTATTTGAGCAAAATAGTTCTGGGAAAATATCTAAAGTCGTTCAGGATGAAATCGGAGCAGAGCCAGAATACATTCACAATATGGAAGTATTAACAGAAGAAAATATAAGTAATGATGAGGACTACATTTCACTAATGGAGAAAAACTTACAAGTTTTAGATAAAGTGACTGAGTAAATATCTGTTAACTTCTTTGAATTCGGGTATATTAAATAAAGAATTCTAATGAGGTGACAGGATGAAAGATGACGGTGTGATTTATTTAAGTAGAAAAGATGTGCCTAAAAATTATGATCCGAAGGGCTTTAATTTTACCTTATTTGGCTTGATTGTCCTCGGTGCATACTTATTGTTCATTATCTTTGATTTGTCATACAGAACTTTCAATAACATTGAAGAAAGTGCCTTTAATCGTGCCTACATCATAGCGATTATTGTATTAGTTGCCCTGGTCATGGGTTTTATCTTCAAGGCAGACAAAGGAGATAAGTATTATCAACTTCATATCTCAGAAAGTGGGATAATTATTAAATTTAGACGTGGTGAAAACGTGTTGATAAAAGAAGATATTACAAATATCACTATAGAGAACGATGTTATCACTGTAATTAAATTTTTAAATGGAGATGAAGTACTTAGAGAATTGAATCATGTTCATCTAAATCATGAGCAGTTTATTTCTCGTTTAAAACAGTATAATTATCCTGTTGAAGATAAGACTAAAGAAGGTTAAATTTATAAGAAAAGGGTATGCATTTTAATAGTAAAAGAATAGTTGTAATGTTATTATTCTTTTTAATGTATTGAAAGGATGGAATAGAATGGCGTACGATATAATCATGCTCGATGACTTAACTTTAGATGTAAAAGAACTCGTTAGAGATAAAGAAGAGGGTACTGTAAACATCGTTTTCGATGTGGCGAGTGAAGATTATCACTACTTATCAAAACACTTGTATCAAGAACAATTTCGTGTAAGAATTCCAGGGAATGATAATGAAGAATTCGAAGCGAAGATTGTTAACTTCTCAACATCTCTAGACAACTTGTATGAAGAAGATAATGTTGGAGAGTATAATATTACTTTGAAAGTCATAGATTAATATGCGTATAAGTATATTAGACCAGGCACCAATTTCAACACACATGACAGCAGAAGAAGCACTGGGTAATACTGTGAAACTTGCAAGTGTTGCTGATCAATTAGGGTTTACTCGGTTTTGGTTAGCAGAACACCATGGAATGAAAGGTTTATCCTCAAGTGCACCGGAGGTAACGCTCGGTGCAATCGGGATGATAACTAAAGAGATTAGACTAGGCAGCGGTGCAACACTGCTGCCTTATTATAAACCATTAAAAGTAGCTGAAACTTTTAATACACTGCTCGTACTTCATGGTGATCGGATTGACGTCGGTATCGGTCGTGCCCCGGGCGGAGATAACGTTGCCTCTGAAGCACTAAGTGATAATTATCTTGGGCATGTCTTTAAGATGCCAGACTTAGTCAGTGAATTAAAAGCATTGTTAATGAATAAGAGAGAAAACTTGAAGGTTATGCCAGATAGCCAGCATAAAGTCAAAATGTGGATGCTTGGTACCAGTGAAAAAAGTGCGATCTTTGCAAGAGACAATCAGTTGAATTACTGCTATGGGGAGTTTATGAGTGGTCAGTCAACAGGCGAAGTACTATCGACCTATAAAGCAGATAGCAATAAAGGGGAAATCATAGTTACGGTCAACGCTTTTTGTGGAGGAACGTATGAGGAAGCAGAAAGAATGGCGAGACCTTATTTGGTCAATCAAGCCTTAAAATCAACTGGGCGAGAATTTTCTGGCATACCTTCATTTGATGAAGTTTCAGCAATTGAATTGACCGAGGAAGAAGTAGCTGAGCTCAATAAGGTCCGTGACAATGTCATCATAGGAGATGCTGATTTTGTGCGGGATAAGTTGATGGCATATCAAAGAACTTACGGTGTTGATGAGTTAATGATAGTGACGATTACACATGATTTTACTGATAAGGTTAATAGTTATAAAAGAATTGCTGAAGTGATGTAAAATAATTAAGAAAAGCGTTGAACCTTATAGAGTTCAACGCTTTTTTTGTGATGTTGATGATAGCGGGTGGCCCGCTGTAGTGATCACAGAGAGCCGAAAAGTAAATAACGGCCCGCTGTGACCACGACAGAGAGCCGATAGCTATAGAGATATTATAAAACATTAATTTTCAAAGCGGCTTTTATCTTCTATGAAGTGAGTGGCGACCATGCATAAAGCGCCAAATACTAACATACCACCGGCAATGAAGGTAATCTCACGGTATGAAAATCCGTTAGTCAATAAAAGTGAACCGAGTGATGCACCGATTGAGTTTGAAAGGTTGAAAACTGAAGCGGCCAAAGTTCCGGCTAAAGCGGGTGCGGTAACGGCTGCAAAAATAATCTTAGAATTCAACATTGGAGAAATTCCGAATGTGCCTAAGCCAAATAGTCCAGCGGCAAGGTAGGAAAGATATGGAACTTCTAACATAAAGGTTAAACCGAATAAGACGATGGCTAAGAACAGAATAACCAAAGTAACTGCGCCAGTTAGTTTTCCGGGTTGGATTCGCCCAGACGAAAAGTTACCAATGACTGCAAAAGTACCAAACATTAGCATACTAAAAGTGACCCCAAAGTCTCCCATACCAGCAATGTCTCTTAACATAGGTTCTAAAAACGTATAAGCAGTAAATACACCTGAGTATCCAAAAATAATCGTAACCATTAACATGATGACATTCTTATCTTTTAATGCTGACAATTCACTAGAGATTTTCGGTGCTTCACCTGTCTTATAGTTTGGTGTAAATAATATTAGACCAAGTAAGTTGATTATGCCGAGGGTAACGATGATCCAAAAGACGATTCTCCAGTCTAACAAGGCACCAATGTATGAACCAAATGGTACACCGAGCATCACTGCGATGACGAGTCCACCATTCACTAGGGCAACCGCGCCGGTTTTCTTATTTGGTGGAGAAATTACCATCGCTAAACTCATCATGACACCGAAGAATGGCGCATGCATAGAAGCGGATAACAAACGCGATAATAGTAGTACTTCAAAATTTGGTGCGGTCGCGGCAACAATATTAGAAACTATAAATATAGAAATTAAAATTATTAAGAGTAATTTCGGAGACAATCTCAACGTTAATAATCGAATCACCGGACCAAACACAGCAACACTGAGTGCATAAACACTTAGAAGTAAACCGGTTGTAGAAACTTCAACGTTTAAATCTGCAGCAAATTGTGTTAATAAACCGGTAACGACATACTCTGTCATGCCGACTGCAAAGGCACCGATCATAAAAATTGTAATGACAAGTTGTCTTGAAGCTTGATTCTTCATATTAACCTCCTTACTAAAAGCATAAGAGATATACTATTACACATTAAAAACAAAGTCTATATTATATATAAAGAAAGTGTTTTCACTTAGTGATTTATAAGTTATTTGACAGAATATTATGTCTAGTGCTAATATAATATTCAATTAAATAAATAAAATTCTTATCCAGAGAGGTGGAGGGAAAAGGCCCGTCGATACCTCAGCAGCGGACCCTTAGGGGTACTGTGCTAATTCCTTGAAGTTCTTGTAACTTAAAGATGAGAAGATGGACATGTAAAGCACTCCTCTTTTAAATCTTAAACAAGATAGAAGGGGAATTTATTTATTTAAAAACAATATTGAAAGAGGTTATTACATGTCAGCACCATTTAAAGCAGATCACGTCGGAAGTTTATTACGTCCTGTCAGAATACATCAAGCAAGAAAAGACTTTGAAGCAGGTAATATCAGTAAGGACGAATTATTTAAAATAGAAACAGAAGAAATTGAAAAAGTTGTGGATAAGCAAATTGAAGTCGGACTCAAGGCTGTTACGGATGGCGAGTTCCGCCGACGTTTTTGGCACACTGACTTTATGGAACATGTTGGTGGCTTTGAAGGCTATATCCCTGAAGAAGGTTACTCATTCAATGGCATGAAGACAGAAGCCTATAATATCCGCAACATCGGTAAGATTTCTTTCGATAAAAACCATCCACACGTGAAAGAGTTTATCCTGTTTAAGGAAATCGTTGGAGACAGAGCTGTTCCAAAACAAACTATTCCTTCACCTAACCAATTTTTCAACTATGGTGTACGTAATAAGGAAATCTATCCGGATATTGAAGAATATGCAGATGACATTATTGCAGCTTACCAGGATGCCATCTTGGCCTTCTATGATGTCGGTTGTCGATACTTACAGTTAGATGATGTTTATATTGCAAGACTAAATACTGAAGAAGAACCGTATCAAGAGAGTGGTTATAACCGCGAACAACTTATAGATCTTGCTCTAAGAGTTGTAAATGGCGCCCTAGAAGTGAAACCAGAAGATATGGTAATTACTACTCACTTATGTCGAGGAAACTACCGTTCAACTTGGGCATTTGAAGGATCATACGCCAAGATTGCACCTGTCTTATTTGCTAAAGAAAATGTTGATGGTTTCTTTTTAGAGTATGACGATGATCGTTCAGGCGATTTTGAGCCTCTAAAAGAAATTCCTGATGGTGGCCCGGCTGTTGTGCTCGGTTTACTGACTTCAAAAAGTGGTGATTTAGAAGATAAAGAAGTGATCAAAGCGCGTATTGAAGAAGCGACCAATTATGTGCCTAAAGAACAAATTCGTTTGAGTCCACAATGTGGATTCTCTTCAACACACCACGGAAATGTATTAACTGAGGAAGAACAGTGGGAAAAATTACGTTACGTCATTGCACTTGCTGACGAATTATTATAAGGAAACTGCCACTCATGGTACAATCATGAGTGGTTTTATATATTTAAAGGAGTATCGTTATGGCGAAATATTATGCAGTGCGTAAAGGACATCAAACAGGCATCTTCACTAATTGGCCGGACTGTCAAAAAGCAGTTAAAGGTTATAGTGGGGCAGAATTCAAATCATTTAAAACAAGACAAGAAGCTGAGAATTTTATAGATAATTTAAAAAATGAAATAGTAGATATTCCTAAAGGTGCCCTTGTGACTTATGTGGATGGTAGTTATGACAAAAGAAGTGAAAAGGCAGGCTTTGGTGCGGTGTTTATAGTGGACGATCGTGTGATTCACCAAGCGAGTGAACCGACTGAGGTCGAC
This sequence comes from Jeotgalicoccus marinus DSM 19772, assembly GCF_000425825.1. Taxonomy (GTDB): domain Bacteria; phylum Bacillota; class Bacilli; order Staphylococcales; family Salinicoccaceae; genus Jeotgalicoccus; species Jeotgalicoccus marinus. The sequence goes on along the minus strand of NZ_AUEE01000003.1, from coordinate 15,895 downwards.
CCTGAAGTCAATCTTTGGAACGTAACAGCAGAAATAGCAGGTATTCTCTATGCAGTAGAGTGGGCGATTCAACATGACTATAGTGATATATATGTGCACTACGATTATGCAGGATTAGAAAAATGGTATAATGAAGAGTGGAGAGCGAGGAATTCTGTCACTCAAAATTATGTTAAAACGATGCACGAATATAGTAAGAAGATTAATATTCATTTCTATAAGGTGGCAGCACATACAGGTGTGGAATTTAACGATCTTGCAGACCAACTCGCTAAACAAGCTGTAAGTCAGTAGGAGAAATTATGCATATACTTTTATTTGTTTTAGTTGCAGGACTATTAATTAAATTTGCGACAACGTCATTTTTTGACCAAGATAGAATTCATTTTTCATTCGATGAAAGACGATACTTTAATGATGAAAAAGAAACGATTGCGAAGATAATGCGGTTAAATCTAGTGAAAAAAGAAAGAATATTCTTCATTGTAATGACCCTAGTTTATATCACTTCAATCATCTTATATTTCTCGGGAAATATCACTTTAGGCCTTAGTGCTTTAGTTTTAGTAATCATCTTACAATTACTTTTAAATATCATGACGGATTTTCTCTTGTATACTGCTTTTTACGATAAGGCGAATCTGTTTATGATTGCAATTTGGCTTGTACTGATTGCTGCAGTGATTATTTTATCGAATATGTATATTATTTAAATCAAAAGAGGTGCCTTATGACAGATAAGAAATTGATATTCTTTGATATCGACGGAACTTTATATAACACTTCTAAAGAAGTGCCTGAAGATGCTAGAAATGCTGTAATACAACTCAGAGAACAAGGTCATATTGTTGCAATTGCGACAGGTCGTGGTCCGTTTATGTTTAAAGAGTTAAGAGAAATGTTAGGTATCGAAACATACATTAGTTACAATGGTCAATATATTGTCTACGAAGGTCAGGTTATCTATGAAAATCCAATTTCGAATGAAACACTTGATGCACTGACTAAACAAGCTTATAAAAATGATCATCCAATTGCATATTGTGATGAGAACGATCTACGAGTGAGCACGAGAGAACATAAACATGTTCAAAGTGGCATCGGATCATTGAAGTTAAACTTCGAGGTGACAGAAGATCAGGCATACTACCATAATAATGATATTCATCAAGCGCTGTTGTTTTGTACCGATGGCGAAGAAGAAGCGTATGAAAACAATTATGATGATGTTTACTTCTTAAGATGGCATGAATTTGCTACAGATGTCATACCTAAAGGCGGTTCTAAAGCTAAAGGAATAGAAATGTTGATAGAGAAAATGGGTGTCGACTTAGAACAGGTATATGCATTTGGAGATGGACCGAATGATGTAGAGATGCTTAGCTTAGTTAAAAATAGTGTTGCTATGGGAAATGCTGTTGATGAGGCAAAAAGAGTAAGTCGATATCAAACCCGTCACGTAGACGACAACGGCTTAGTAGAAGGTTTGAAGATGGCTGGTTTAATATAAATCAGTCATTTTTTTAATGTTTATATTAATTTAGTAGGGGTATTGATTATTGTTAGCGAGATAGAATAGTCTTCTAAAGTCTTATTTATAATAATTCTAAATAGAGCTTGATTAATTATTCTATTGTTGCTATAATAAGTTTATAAATAATAATGATTCTAAATAAATAGTTGCGCAAACTCATACTATTATATAAGGGAAAGGTGATTTTATAATGGCACAAGTTACAGAAAAAACAGCAGTAATCGAAGTATTAAACAAGCAATTAGCGAACAACACAGTATTATGGACTAAATTACACAACTACCACTGGTATGTTAAAGGACCTAATTTCTTCTCACTACACGCTAAATTTGAAGAGTTATACGATGCAACAGCAGTATATGTAGACGATTTAGCAGAGAGAATTCTTACTCTAGGTGGAGAGCCAATTGCTAAACTTACAGAATCACTTGAAGAGTCTAGCATTGAAGAAGGCGAATATGGTCTTGATGCTAAACAAATGGTTAAACAGTTAACTGAAGACTTCGAAGTATTATCTGCAGAATTAAATCAATCAGTTAAAACAGCAGAAGATGCTGGTGACGATCGTACAGCAGATATGTTCATCGCAATTGCTCAAGATGTTGAGAAGAACAACTGGATGCTTAAATCTTATTTAGGTGAGTAATGTTTATTAGGGTACATGCTCTAATGAAATGATATAGAAGACCGGTGCGTTAGAATTCTAACGCACCGGTCATTTTTATTGTTCCTCAATAACAACAAAGAGATATTGTGCAATGGTTTGACTGAGTTCAACGTTTTCATCACGACTTATGTTGTGAATGAATAGGAGATCGAGTGTTTTATCCACCTCATAAATTTTAATCTGATCGCCTACATTTAGATTGGCACGTTGGAAGTAATGAACGAGTTTTTCCTCATTAAGCATTCGTGCGATGTTGACTGGTTGATTAAGTTCAACATCAGACAGACGAATCGACACTTTCTCTTGTTTCTCCATTAAATCTAAGGGGATTGCACCGCCATGGGGACAATGACTTGGATAATCTAAGTACGCTTCTAAGCGGTCTGCTAAGAGATCACTCGTTGAATGCTCTAGTAGCTCTGCTTCATCATGAACTTCGTCCTTTTCAAAGTTAAGATTTTTCACGAGAAACACTTCCCAAAGACGGTGCTTACGAATGAGCTTCTTTGCATATTTCGCACCTTCATCGGTCAACATGCTGCCCTTATATGGAATGTATGTGACCCAGCCTGCTTTTACGAGGCTGTTCATCATTTCAGTGACAGTCGGTGGTGAAATGCCTAACCGTTCTGCAATCTCTTTATTAGGTACTTGTATTTTCCAAGCACCAAGTTCAAATAACACTTTTAAATAATCTTCTTTAGTTGGGCTCATCGTTACCCTCCATTCACAAGTTTCATGTCTAATTATGAAGAAACTTTATGAAACAGGCAAATTTAATTTACTGGTTTTCTATGGCTTAAAGTGAATTTTTGAATCATAAACACTAGTATAAATGTGATGAATGAAACCGTTGCAACACTACCTGATATAGAAGTGTCCGTGAAATACCCAAATATGCCGCCGGCTATACTGTTGAATGCCGCAATAATCAGTGTGAGCCAAATCATTCTAGATAGTCTTTTGGAAACTAAATAAGCAGTCATGGCCGGGGCCGTAAAGAAACTAATGACGAGTATTGAACCAACAGTATCAAAAGCCGTTACTGCTGTAATAGAAACTAGTGACATCAGAATGTAGTAGATCAATGTTGCCGAAAAGCCAGAAACAGCAGCGAATATTGGATCAAAACTTGTGACTTTTAATTCTTTGTAACACAAGAGAACGAAGATGATATTAATTAGTAAAATAATCGATAAATGAACAAGTGCATAGGGTAGGCTGAAACCTAAAATATCGATGCGATTTAAGGGGGCGAATAAGACTTGCCCCATAAGGACGACGTCGATATCTAAGTGCACGTCATCTGCATATCTCGACACTAAAATGACGGCAATTGCAAATAAAGCTGTAAAGACAATGCCGATTGAAGCATCGGCTTTGACTAACTTAGAGTTAGAAATTAGCTCTATTAGATAGACGGTTAATAAGCCGATAATTGTTGCTCCGATGATGAGTAGGGGTGATCGTAAATCATTGGTGATGAAAAAAGCGAGTACGATACCAAGTAAAATCGTATGACTGATAGCATCGGTTGTCATCGCCTGTCCTTTTAAGACTAAAAATACACCAAGTAAACTCGTTGCAAGTGCCGTGATGAGTAGGACTGCAAATACTTCTATCATATATTGGCACCTCGCTTTTTACTTTGAATAATTTTAGAACCGAGACCTTTTGGGGCAACGACTAGGGACAGTATTAAAAGAATACTGAGTGATAGAATAATCGCTGGACCCGTTGGTATACCTGTGAATGCGGTTGAAACAAAGGTGCCTATAAAGGCTGAAACGCCACCTGAAATACCGGCAATAACGAGCACATTAAGGAAACGGTTCGACCATAAACTGCCTATAACAGCAGGTACGATTAAAATATTTACGATTAGAATGGCACCAACTGCTTTCAGCCCAACTGAAATTAAGGCAATTGTCATGAGTAAGACCAGTGTGTTCATCAAGTTTTTATTAATACCGATTGTACGGCTGTATGCTTCATCAAAAATGTAGATTCTTAATTGATGATAGAAAATAGTAAATATCAGCAGACTAATTAGGGCAGCTGCAATGATGATATAGACATCAGATCTCAACATGTAGGCAGCCTGACCAAATATAAAGTCATCTATACCTTGGGTACCTGAAAAATTGGAATTGCCTTGTACATAGCTTTTTAAGACCATACCCAAACCGAAAAAGCTAGATAAAATTAAGGCAAGGGCACTGTCTAAGGAAATCTTTGACTCTGAGGTGATTTTGTTTATAAACCAAAAGGCAAGCACTCCAAATATGACTGCACCAATCACGAGGACTGACGTTTCCATCATGCCAAAAATCATAAAGGCAATGACAACACCTGGAAAAGTTGCATGACCGATTGCATCACCAATTAAACTTTGTCCCTTTAAGACGCTGACAGTACCCACTACGCCTGAAGCGATTGCTAAAATGACCGTGCCGAAAGCGACAATTATAAATGAATAAGACGTTAAAATATCCATTACTTATCACATCATTTCATAATAAGCGGCATTAATATTATCTTCTGACCAGACTTCTTTTACCGGACCGCTTGCAATGACTGTTTTGTTTAAGATGATGACATGATCAAAATATTCAGGCACAGTATTTAAATTATGATGGACAACTAGAAAAGTCTTACCTTGTTTTTGTAAATTTTTCATGGTGTCGATAATTAACTTTTCGGTTGTAATGTCGATGCCTTGAAGCGGCTCATCCATAAGGTAAATACTCGCATCATGTGCAATAGCACGCGCTAAAAAGACGCGCTGACGTTGACCGCCTGATAACTCAGAGATTTGACGGTCTTTATATTCTGTCATCTTCATTGTTTTCAGTGCTTCTAGAGCGATTCTTGTATCCTCATTATTTGGTCTTTTAAACCAACCTTTATGAACATAGCGTCCCATTATGACGACGTCTAAGACAGTAGCAGGGAAATCCCAGTTGACGTCGCCTTTTTGAGGTACATAGGCAATATTTTTAAGTGCTTTTTTACTAGTGTCATCCATGACTGATGTCTGCCCGGATGTGGGTTTAATTAACTTCATGATTGCCTTCATTAAAGTTGATTTACCCGCACCATTTGGACCGACAACCGCAGTTAAACTCCCTGCTTTAACATCTATATTTAAATGACGAACTGCAGCCTTATTATTATAGGCTACAGTTAAATCATTTACGTTAATTATTGAATGTGACATAGTTATCCTCCTTTATTTAAGATTGTCGACGATCGTATCAATATTATGACGGTACATACCGATAAAGGTATCACCAGCCTCACCTTCTACGGCTAAAGAGTCAGATAGTAATTTCTCATCATCGCTGTTAACCACTTCTACTGAACCACCTTTAGATTCGACAATTTCCTGAAGGCGTGTCATTCTGTCTGGATTTGTCGTTGTTTCTACAAAGATTGCTTTAATATTGTTGTCAGCTATTAAATTTGCAGTTTCTTCAATTTGGTTATTTGAAACTTCACTGTCAGTAGAGAAACCTTGAGGTGCGTGAACATCTATATCTTGAGTTTTCTCTAGGTATTGGAAAGCATCGTGAGGCGTCACAAGAATACGGGATTCCTTAGGAATTTCTTCAACTCTATCTGATACGTAAGTTTTAAGTTCATCAAGCTCTTTAATATAGTTATCGTAATTTTGTTCATAAGCATCCTCTGCTTCAGGATTGTTCTCGATTAAAGTATCCTTCACTTTTGTAACAGCTTGTTTGTAAAGTTCGATATCAAACCAGAAGTGAGGGTCAGTTTCAGAGCCTCCCTCATCATCTTCCATTGTCGTTAAATGATCCGTATTGAAATCATCAGTAATCGATACACCTTCCTCAAGCACATCTGCCATTCGACCTTCAAAATTTAAACCGTGGTAAAGCACGGTATCCGCATCACCTAACACGCTAAGATCACTTGCCTTAGGTTCATAAACGTGTGGGTCCTCTCCAGCAGGAATAATCATTTCAACATTGTAGCCGTCTATACCTTCATCTAAAACAGAGACCATATCATTGATAAAGGTCGTCGTGACGACAAGGTTTTGTTTATCGTTGTCAGTTTCAGAACTTGCTTCAGTACTACAAGCGGCTAAGATAATCGTTAAAGTTAAAGCCATAATCATCGTTATTATTTTTTTCATCTGTATAAACGCTCCTTTTGTTGGGTTATGTAAATTTAATTATTAGGTTATCCTAACTTTTTTAATTAGTCAAACCGAAAAGAAGGGAGTTAGGCTGAGGGAAGTTTGTTTCAGGGAGTTTACGAAAGGATAAGTAATATTAAATGGTTTAATTTTATGTTGGAATTTATGAGAGGGGATTTTCAATGGTCAAGGAGAAGGAAAGTAAAAAAACAAAAAGAGAGAAGCGTAAACTATTTATTTGGGGTTTAGTGATAGGGATAATACTGGCTGCCATTTTTGGTAATCTGATTGTTATGTTAATTGAATATATAATTGAGCATTTTTAAGTGTGATTGAGCTTCGAAAAATAAACGACTTCGCGAAACAGCCACAATATACAACAACACCACAAAAAAAGAGCTGATTCAGCATCAGCTCTTACAATTCAACTCTATTCTAGTGGCTGTGGATTGGTTGCCCACATCTCACTATTTTTAACAAAGGTTCTAGGGTTAATTTTCAGTTGGTTCACAATGATATCAGCAATGTCTTCTGGATGTGTCATTGTTTCTGGGTCTAGGTTAGGTTCTCTTGTTAATACAGCAGATGGTGTAAGGTAAGACATTCGGATATTGTCTTTTCTCACCTCTCGCATAACGCCTTCGGTCAAACCGATAACTGCGTGTTTTGAAGCGGAGTAAAGGGCACTGGATTCTGATGCTCTTAGACCGGACACTGAAGCGATATTGATAACATCCCCGCGTTGTTCTTTTTGCATGTGTGGTAGGACAGCTTTCATCGTGTAGTACATACCGAACACGTTGACGTCTAGCATCTGTCTGAACATTTCTTCGTTGTCGTCAAAGAAACTACCACTGCCCATGATACCTGCATTATTGATAAGGATATCGATAGTACCGAATTCTTCAACTACTGACGATACGATTTCATCTACTTCTTCTTTTACAGATACATCACCACGGATTGCGATTGTTGACACTTTATATTCATTTAAAATAGCAAGGGCTTCCTTTAGAGTTTCTTCATTACGTGCTGTAATTGCGATGTTGATGCCTTCTCTGGCAAGCGCTTCAGCAGTTTTTAAGCCTATTCCTTTTGAACCACCTGTAATCAATGCATTTTTACCATTCAAGTCCTGCATAATTTTCCCTCCTATTTTTTAGTTCTCATTATGAAATGAACTTATTTTTAAGTATAATAAAGATATTAAGAACATGATATCCATATGCTTGTATACAAAGGAGGGCGGAATCATGGCAGAGCATGGTCAGACTAATATCTTTGATGATGTACTAAAGGATAATGAATCATTTGTGATTGTTGTACAAGAAGTGATGGATCACAACGGTGCACTTCAAAAAAAGATACTTCGTGAATATCCGAGCTTAGATCATACAGCAATGAAAAACTTATTTGATCACTTAAAAGATACGTATTTAAATGAAACTTTTAGTGAACACGGGACATATTTTGATATTACGGTTTATACTAATGAAGACTATGCGGCAGAAAATATTTATGCCCATACTAAAAAGTATAGAAATAAGAAGGAATGGACTAAAACATCCAAGTAAAAGGAGTACTTAAACATGAGAATGGTAGACATTATCGCTAAAAAGCGTGACGGCAACACTTTAACAAAAGAGGAGATTGACTTCTTCGTCAATGGATATACGAAAGGTGAGGTGCCTGATTACCAGGCTTCAGCACTTTTAATGGCAATCTTTTATAATGATATGACACCTGAAGAATCTGCTGATTTAACGATGGCAATGGTTGAATCTGGAGATCAAATCAATTTAGCAGATATCGAAGGTATCAAAGTGGATAAACACTCTACTGGCGGTGTTGGAGATACAACTACACTTGTATTGGCACCACTAGTAGCAGCTTTAGATGTACCAGTGGCAAAAATGAGTGGTCGTGGCCTGGGGCACACAGGTGGAACAATTGATAAGTTAGAAGCCCTAGATGGCTTCCATGTAGAATTATCGCAGGATGACTTCGTAAATCTGGTTAACAAGGACAAGCTCGCTGTAATTGGACAGTCTGGAAACTTAACCCCTGCGGACAAAAAAATCTATGCTCTACGTGACGTGACTGCAACTGTGAACTCAATCCCACTGATTGCAAGTTCGATTATGAGTAAGAAAATTGCTGCGGGTGCAGATGCGATTGTTTTAGATGTTAAGGTGGGCGATGGTGCCTTCATGAAGACCGAGGAGGATGCAGTTGCCTTAGCTGAAGCGATGGTCCAAATTGGTAATAATGTTGGTCGTCGTACGATGGCTATTATTTCAAGTATGGAAGAACCACTTGGTTATGCAGTCGGCAATGCAAATGAAGTGCGTGAAGCAATTGACACTCTAAAAGGTGAAGGGCCAGAAGATTTAACAGAACTCTCATTAACTCTAGCAAGTCAAATGGTCGTTGTTGGCGGTAAGGCTGAGACGATTGAAGAAGCGAGAACAATGCTAGAAGAAGTCATTAAGAATGGTAAGGCGCTCGAGAAATTTAAAGCCTTTGTTAAAAACCAAGGTGGAGATGATTCCTTAGTTGATCATCCAGAAAACCTCGCTCAAGCGAAATATCATATTGACGTTGTAGCAACTGAGTCAGGCTTTATTGAGTCAATTGATGCAGAGAACGTTGGTGTGGCAGCATCTATCCTAGGTGCAGGGCGTCAGACTAAAGATGACGAGATCGACTTAGCTGTCGGCATTATACATAAGAAAAAAGTAGGCGACAAGGTCAATAAGGGCGATGTTCTTGCTGTTTTAGAAGCAAATACGGATAGTGTTGATGATGTTGTGAAACGTGTTCAAGACAGTTATCATTACGGTAAAGATGAAGTACACACTAAATTAATTAAACGTATTATTACTGCATAAAAGGAGTGGACTTATGATTGAAGAATTAATCCCACAATATAATTTATTAGAAGATAGCTATAAAGAAAAAGTTAAAGCGCAATTTGAAACTTTGGATTTAAATTTAATTAAACATGTCTATGAAGATGTGTACTTAAAGAGTAATGAAATGGACTTAACAAAAGTTGAAGAAGTCCCTCACGTGTTAAAGCAGGACCTTGATGTAGATGCAGTTTCTGGACTTGCAACAACAGCGATTGAAAACGGTGAGGTCGCAGTTGTTCTACTTGCGGGTGGACAAGGTACTCGCTTAGAGCACTCAGGTCCAAAGGGGACTTTCTCTTTTGAAGGTGTTTCTTTATTCGAATTACAAGCAAGAGAAATTCTTAAATATAAAAAAGCAGATGGTAGTCTACCTGTGCACTGGTATATCATGACGAGTGATATCAATCATGAAGAAACATTACAATTCTTTGAAGACCACTTGTATTTTGAAGTGCCAAAAGATAACATTCACTTCTTCAAACAAGAGCATTTCCCACCTTTATCTAAAGATGGAGAATTGTTATTAACAGAAGAAAAAGACATCATGCTTACACCTAATGGTAATGGTGGGATCTTCAGTTCACTTAAAAGTAGTGGCATGCTAGATGATATGGTAGATAGAGGCGTCAAAAATGTGTTCATGAACAACGTTGATAATGTTGTTGTAAAAGTATTAGACCCTGCTTTAATTGGTCTACATTTACAGGATCAAAATGATGTCACATCTAAATCCATTACTCCAAAAGAAGGAGAGTCTGTCGGTAGATTGGCTGTCTTAGACGGTTATAAAGGTGTTGTTGAATATACTGAACTTCCAGAAGGTAGCGAAGATCAGTTCACTAATGGGAATATAGGGATTCATGTCTATAGCATGAATTTCTTAAATGAAGCTGCAGACGGTGCAATGCCATATCACCTTGCATTAAAAAAACTAGTGCATCTAGGACAGCATCTCGAGGTGACTAAGGAAGAAGTATTGAAATTTGAAAAATTCTACTTTGATGCTTTTAGATATGCTGGCAAACACAACACCCTTCAAGTAGACCGAAAAGGTGAGTTCTCCCCACTAAAAAATAAAGTGGGCAAGGATAGTATTGAGACTGCCTTTAACGATCTTTCTGAAGAAGGGTTGATTTAATGTATGGGGAGTCAGAACAAATGGGAGAAAAACACAACCAAGAGAATGTAACTTCTAGAATCGAACGTACTTTAAAAAATGTTGTACCCTTATCTTTTGGAGAAGAAGTTGGCAATGCAGTCAGTCATGGTGTGGCAGCACTGATTTTCATTTTCCTCTTACCATTTACTGCGATTTATATGTACGTCCTTGGTGGGATTAGTCACGCAGTTGGGGGTTCGATCTTTGTCATTAGTATGTTGCTCATGTTTCTGACGTCTACCCTCTACCATTCAATGGCGCATAATACCAATCACAAGTACGTTATGCGTTTACTAGACCATAGTTTTATCTATGTTGCTATCGCTGGAACGTATACCCCGATTGCTTTATCAGTAGTAGGCGGAACTTTTGGACTCGTTATTTTAATCATTCAATGGTTGGCGACAATTCTTGGTATCTTATATAAGGTATTGGCACCAGTCGTTAATGAAAAGGTGAGCTTGGCATTTTATCTGGTAATGGGTTGGTCAGCAGTTCTATTCATACCAACTATTATTACGGATACGTCATGGCAGTTCATGAGTCTGATTATACTAGGTGGTGTATTTTACACGGTTGGTGCATGGTTTTACGCACAAAAAACGCGTAACTACTTCCATATGATTTGGCATTTCTTCATTATTGCTGCTGCAATATGTCACTATTTTGCAATTGTGTTCTATATATGAGAGGATACTATGGTAAAATACGTACCAATAAAGAACCGAGGGTGGTCTTATGAAAATTGTATTTTACGGGGCTGGTAATATGGCCAGCGCAATCTTTACAGGAATGATTCATAAAGGAATTGTCAGTGCAAAAGATATTTATATCACAAGTAAATCTAATCGAATTACTGCTATGGCCTTTAAAGAATCATTAGGTTTAAATGTCTCTTATGACGATAAGGAACTGTGTGAAGATGCTGATTATATTGTGCTGGCATCGAAGCCTCAAAATTTCTCAGATGTTGCAGATAGAATTCGTCCGCATTTAACAGAAAAGACGAAATTAGTGTCTGTCATGGCTGGAATTAGAATTGAAACTGTGCAAGAAGAATTTGCAACGGGTAATCCAGTTGCAAGAATTATGCCAAACACCAATGCGATGGTTCAACACTCAGTTAATGGTATTGCCTTTTCTGATAACTTTTTAGAACGTGAAGAACTGATTAAACTTATGGCAAGTTTCGGGAAAAATGTAGTGGTTGAAGAAGATGGTATGGATAACATCACAGCAGCAACTGGTTCAGGTCCTGCTTTTCTCTACTATATATACGAACAATATGCGAATAGTTTAGTAGAACTCGGCTTTTCAGAAGAGGATGCGCATGAGTTAACACGTGAACTTGTTATCGGGACAGGTAAAACGTTATTGAACAGAGATGAATCGTTTGAGCGTTTAAGAAAAGATATTACTTCTAAAGCTGGAACTACTGAAGCCGGCTTAGATACTTTAATGGAGTTCAAACTCCAAGAAATGATTTTTAAAACCTTGGGCTCAGCAAGAGACCGTAGCAAGAAACTAAGTGAACGATAAATGAAACTAAGAATACTTTCATATATAATCATATATGAAAGTATTTTTTTCTGAGGATGATAATTATGGCAGACTTATATTTTAATGGGAAAATTTATACGATGACTGGTGAAAACGAAGTTGTTGAAGCCGTCTTAGTAGAAGATACAACAGTGAAAGCTGTAGGTACGTTTGAAGAATTGAAAGGTTTAGCAAATCAACATATTGATTTACAAGGCCAGACGATGATGCCTGCCTTAACGGATGTACACCAGCACCTGATTATGATTGGTAAAAAATTAGCATTACTTGCATTAGATGATGTGACTGACATAGATGAAATGAAGCAACAAGTTGCGGATTTTGATTCTAATCATAAGTGGAATAATATTCTTGGTTATGATGAAAATAATTTTGATAATCAATACAAGATTCATATTGAAGAACTTGATCAGTTAACTGAAAAACCAACCTTAATTACGCGCATTTGTTCTCATGCAGGTGTAGTGAACTCCAAAGCATTTGAAGCTTTAGGCATTACAAGAGATACAAAAAACCCAGAAGGTGGGTACTTTGAAAAAGACGAAAATGGTGAACTAACTGGATGGGTCTATGACAAAGCCTTTGAAGAAATGAGAGCAGCAACGGTAGATGATACAGTTGAGTCGATTAGTGAAGATATTACTCGTGCCGTTAAATATATGCATTCCCTAGGTATTGTTGGCGCTCATACCGAAGACCTTGCTTATTATGGTGACTTCAATGTGCCGCTTGACGCTTACCTTCAAACACTTGGTGAAAAAGAACTTAAATTCCGTGCGAATTTACTAACACATGAACAAGTTTATGAAGATGTCGTGAAAGCAAATAAGGCCTATAAGAAGAACTACGTCGAACGTGATGCCATGAAAATCTTTGCAGATGGTGCATTCGGTGCAAAAACTGCCTTAGTAAGTGAACCGTATGTTAATTCCGATGACCAAGGCCTGCAAATTCACACAAGAGAAAAATTAGAAGAAATGGTCCAGACAGCAAGAAAAAATAAAGATGCGATTGCAGTTCACATGATTGGTGACCGTGCGATTGAAATGGTGCTAGATACTATAGAAAAATACCCAGTAGCCAAAGGTAAGCACGATAGATTGATTCATGTGAGTCTCCTACGTCCAGACCTTATAGAACGTATGGCGAACCTACCAGTCATCTGTGATATTCAACCGACATTCTTAACCTCAGATATGCCTTGGGTAGAGGACTATATTGGTAGTAGTCGTGCGAAGTACTTGTATCCATTTAAAACCCTCCTCGATAAAGGACTCGTTCTCGGTGGGTCATCAGACGCTCCAATTGAAAAGGTAAATCCATTTTTAGGAATTCATGCCTTAATCACTCGTGAAAAAGATGGTGTAGTATACAATCCGAATGAGATTGTTGACCGTTATGATGCCTTTAGAATGTACACAACAGAAGCAGCAAAAATTGTTTATAGAGAAGATATTCAAGGTCAGATTAAACCGGGCTTTCTTGCGGACTTCATTGTATTGGATAGAGATGTGATGACAATAGAGCCAGATGAACTTTTAGATGTACAAGTCTTACAGACAATTATTGATGGTGAGGTCGTCTTTGAGCTGTAACGATAAGTTCAAGATTGAGTGATATTAGGGGTAACGATCTTATGTTATTATTAGAAGTATTGGAATCAAGTTGAAGTTAGGAGCGTTTACATGATAACTGAAAGTAAGGTTAGAGAGATTATCGGAGCATTAAATGATCCGATTTTAAATGTCCCGATCAGTGACACAGAAGGGCTGCTCGAGGTCAGTATAAAAGAAGAAAAAAATCATGTCAGTCTAAAGGTCGCAATCGGTCGTGAAGGTGGCCAAGAGCAATTAGACTTACAGATGAAGATTGTTAACCTGTTAAAAGAAGCGGGTGCAGATAGTGTCGGACTACGTTTTCAAGAGTTACCAGATGAAACAATTGAAAAATTCCGATCAACTCGCGGCGCAGCAATGGAACTTGGCTTTACACTTGGGAAGACAGAGTTTATCTCAATTGCATCAGGTAAGGGCGGCGTAGGTAAATCTACGGTTGCTGTGAACTTAGCTGTTGCCTTAGCTGAAAAAGGTAAGAAAGTTGGTCTCATTGACGCAGATATTTACGGCTTTAGTGTCCCGGATATGATGGGTATTACTGAGCGCCCTGCTTTAGATGGTGAAACGATTATACCAGTGAAACGTTTTGGTGTTGAAGTCATATCTATGGCGTTCTTCGTTGAAGAAAACACACCAGTAATCTGGCGTGGCCCAATGCTCGGACAAATGTTAACAAGTTTCTTTGAAGAAGTCAGATGGGGTGATCTTGATTACCTACTATTAGACTTACCACCGGGAACAGGGGATGTCGCTTTAGATATTCACCAGATGTTACCGCACTCTAAAGAAATTATTGTGACAACACCTCACCCGACTGCAGCCTTCGTTGCAGCGCGAGCTGGTGCCATGGCGCAGCATACAGATCATGAAATAATTGGTGTCATTGAAAATATGAGTTACTTCCAAATTAAAGAAACGGGTAATAAGGAATATATTTTTGGTTCAGGTGGTGGTCAAAAACTTGCCGATGAACTGAACACACCTCTATTAGGACAGTTGCCACTCGGACAACCAAATTGGAATGAGGATGATTTTGCACCTTCTGTTTATATTGATGATGAGATCAGTAGAGTTTATAGTGCAATGGCCGACAAAGTAATTGGAGGATCAGCAGAATGACTTCCAAATATTTAGTTAAGTTCTACTTTGTCACTTTACTAATTGGGGCAGTAATTACTACCCTAATTAGTTTGGTGACTGAATATGATGCTGTGACAACCTTCCTATTTCAAGGTGAGTTCGGTGACTTTTTCGTTGGACTTCTATTCCTAATTGGTTACGGGCTCCTAATTGCCACAGTCAGTCAAGTAGTCTTCTACATATATCTATTCATTAATCCATTAGGTCTAGGTATCTTTAGACGCTTGTGGCCATATGTTCAACTTTTACTGATACTGTATGCAATCTTTGACTTGTTCTACTTAAGATTTAGACAAGTAGGTGCAGGTCACGAGTCAACCTGGTCATATGTATGGATTCCGATTATTATCGTCATTGCTGGAATATTCTTTGCTTACTATAAGAATAAGATTTCAGAGACAAATGTATTTATTCCATCATTATTCTTTATGATCTTTATGACGTCTTTAACTTTAATTCCATTTATATCAGTAGAAAATACAGATTGGATTTATCGTTCAGTATTTACCGTAATACTTACAAACGCATATCAATTAATCAGACTACCTAAATATATCGAAGACTCCGAGCGTGAAAGAAAAGAACGCGGACGTACAACAAGGGCAGATGTTAATGAGCAAAAGCGTAAAGAATTAGAGGAAGAGAAAAGAAAACGTGAAGAAAAAGACAATAAGCAAATTAAAGCAAGTAAGAAATTAGGTTATAAGAATAAGACTAGAGCTGCAAAAAGTGACAGTAAGAAATAAAAATTGATTTATATAAAGCCCGTCAAGACAATGTTTGACGGGCTTTATATATTTTATTAGTGACTTCAGTCGGTTGAGCACGTAGACGTGCGAAACAAATAAACCACACGCTATGCGTGTGGATGAAGTAGCTTTAGCGATAATATGCCCCTTTCTGTATACTAAATAATGGCTACCAACCGCTATTTAGAAAAGAAAGGGGCATATTGAATGTCTAAAGACGACCAAAGTTTATCACATACAAGATGGAATTGTAAGTATCATATAATATTTACTCCTAAGTATAGGAGAAAAGTTGTGTATGGACAACTTCGAAAAGACATAGGGAAAATACTTAGACGATTATGTGATATGAAAGATGTAGAAATTATCGAAGCACATGCGATGCCT
>NZ_KE384460.1:24778-406192 GCF_000425825.1 Jeotgalicoccus marinus DSM 19772 | reverse complement strand
TGAAACATGCGGTAAGGTGATTCGGGATGTACGCGTGCCATTTTTGACAATACTATAATCGGCATTGATACATCCACACGCTGGACAATGTGTCGGATTATATGTGAGTTTGGCAGTGATAAATAGGGACTTAATACCCTTATAGAAAACTTCTTCAACAGTGGACTTTGTATAATCGAGATTAGGCTCTTTAATTTGAAGTAAAGATGATATAAAATGAGTCATAGGCGTAAATGTTCCTTTCTATTGAGTTGTGGTGACTTTAGTATAAGAACATTTGCGCTATTTTTGTATCATTTTATAGAAAAATACGGTTGATGATTTTTAGTCATCAACCGTATTTATTATAGAGCCTAAATTTCTTGAGTGCTTATTTATTTATTTAAAATGGAAATGCAAGTAAGTCAATACCGTAAACAACCGGTACCCAAAGGTAAACGACGATAATAATCATAAGTGCAGCAATAATGTTTAAACCGAATCCTGCTTTCATCATCTCACCAATTGTTACCTTACCTGTACCAAAAACAATCGCGTTTGGCGGTGTTCCAACCGGTAACATAAAGGCACAGTTTGCAGCCATAGCTGCAGGTACCATTAATGCTAATGGGTGAACGTCTAAAGCAATAGCTAGACCAGCTAGAACTGGTAGAATCATCGTAGCTGTTGCTGTGTTTGATGTGAATTCTGTCAAGAACAAAATAAGTAGTGCAACGATTGCAATCATTAAGATCAATGGCATACCTCCTACACCTGAAAGCATTTCACCGATCCATTGGTCGACACCAGTTTCAACAATTGAACCAGCAAGCGCTAAACCACCACCGAAGAGTAATAGAACACCCCATGGTAGATCTTTTGCAACACCCCAGTCGAGTACACGACCATTTTGTCTCTTAGAAGGGATGATAAATAGTAATACTGCAGCGAGCATTGCAATTGAGCCATCACCTAATAACTCTGTGAATGCAAACTGATCAAAGAAGAAGCCTCTAAGGATCCAAAGTGATGCAGCTAAAATAAATACTGCAAGTACCCATTTTTCTTCCTTTGTGATCTTCCCTAACTTATCTAACTCATCAACAATAATTTTTCTCCCACCAGGTAATTGATTCATACCATGTTTGAACTGGAAGAAGTTGATGTATGCCCATGCTAGAGCCAGTAACACAATAACAACTGGAACCCCGACCAACATCCACTGGGCAAAGTTCATCTCAACATCAAAGATTTGTTTCATCTGACCAGCTAAGATAATAAGTGGTGGTGTTCCAATTAAAGTTCCAAGTCCACCAATCGTACCTGCATAACCGATCGCAAGTACTAGAGATTTCTCAAAGATTTTAACATCCTTTTGAACACTTGGCGTTGATAAAGAGTGCGCCTCTTTAATAATTGCGAGCCCAATAGGAATCATAATCATAACTGCCGCTGTATTCGATACGAACATTGATAACAGCGCTGTAGAAATCATAAAGCCTAACAAAATTGTCGCTGTTGTCGTACCGATTGCTTTAATAATAGAAAGCGCGATACGTGTATGTAAGTTCCACTTCTCCATTGCAACTGCTAATAAGAAACCACCTAAGAATAAGAATACAATGTCATCCCCATAAAAACTAGCCATATCCTGATTCGTCATTATTCCTCCCATCGGGAATAATACTAAAGGTAGTAACGATGTAGCTGGTATCGGAATCGCTTCCGTTACCCACCAACTTGCAATCCATAAAGCAGCTGCAACGACAAAAATTCCATTCTGATCTAAGCCTTCAGCTTGTAAAAACAACAGAGTTAATACAAATAATAATGGTCCGAGCAGAAGTCCGATCAGCTGAACCTTAGTATATGATGTTGCATTAGGATCAGGCGTTGGAGCCCCTGTTGCTAGGTCCCTTAAATCTTTTGCACTAAAAAACTTCAGTAATGATTTTGTTCTTTTGGATTCACTCCATAAGTTATCATAACTTTTCTGAACGATATTTTTATCTTTAAATTCGCTCACAAATACCCCTCCTTAAATAAAACATATTAATAATATATCACAATTATTCTGATTAATATATAGAACGTTTAAGTATAACGATAAGTTTAACTTATAATATATTCATTGTAAGCGCTTATATGTAATAAATATCCATTTTATGTGGTGCTTATGCGAGTTTGGTTTGGAGGTTGATTTGAGTAGGTGAGCTTCGTTTTTATTTCGAAGCGGAGCTCTTACCATTCAGCAGCTTCGTTTTTATTTCGAAGCGGAGCTCGTACCATTCAGCAGCTTCGTTTTTGCTTCGAAGCGGAGCTCTTACCATTCAGCAGCTTCGTTTTTATTTCGAAGCAGAGCTCGTGCCATTCATCAGCTTCGTTTTTGTTTCTAAGCGGAGCAATCCCATTCCATTGAAATCACCCAACCCACATACACCAGCAAATAACAACTCTCACAACCAACTAAACAAAAAAACACTGAAACCCTAAGGTTTCAGTGCATCACTACATCAGTTCTTCTTTATATTTTAGTTAATTTTCTCTATATCTACGACTCTTTTATATCCTGATTCATCAATGAAGAATACTGCAATGACTGCAATCAAAAGTAAGCCACCTGCTAAGTAGAATCCCATATCTAAGTTACCAGTCACGTCTGTTATGAAGCCAGTAATGTAAGGTGCCAATATTGAGGCTGACATTCCGATAAAGTTATAAATACCAAATGATGTTGCCAGTCCGACACGTGGTGCGTTGTTTGCCACTACTGCGATCAATACCGGGTTAGTTGATAATTTACCGACGATACCGTATAAGATTAGAGCGACATAGAGTACCCACATTTGATCAAATAGCACTATAGAAATTGTTGAGATAAATGCTAACGGTACCATTACGAGTAGTACTGGTCTTTGTTTACCTAGCTTATCTGATATCCAACCAAATAGTAACATACCAGGAATTGATGCCCAAGGTACTAGTGAAGATACAAACGCTACGCTAGTTCCTGAAATGCCTCTTGCTGTTTCAAAATAATATGGTAACCAAGTTAAGATTACGAAGAAACCGTAAATCGAACAGAATATAGTAATAAATGCTAGAAGTAAGTTTCTATTTTTAATAGCTCTGAAACTTTCAGTTTCTCTTGTTCTCCTGTAGTTTCACTTGGTGCTTGATAACCTGGAGGATGTTCTTTTACAACAATCCACATAATAATACCGATGATGATAACGATAACACCCATAATCCAGAACGGTGTTCTCCAAGATAGGTCCA
The DNA here is from genome assembly GCF_000425825.1 of Jeotgalicoccus marinus DSM 19772. Taxonomy (GTDB): domain Bacteria; phylum Bacillota; class Bacilli; order Staphylococcales; family Salinicoccaceae; genus Jeotgalicoccus; species Jeotgalicoccus marinus. The sequence goes on along the minus strand of NZ_KE384460.1, from coordinate 402,934 downwards.
TCTCTTGAACTGTAATACTAGAAATCCAGTAACCTGCTGACATACCAAGCGCCATACCTGAGTTAATGATTGATGAACCGATTGTTAAACGCTTTTGAGGTATTGCCTCTGAAGATAGACCATATTGTGGTCCGTAGAATACCCCTTGGAACATCCCTGTCATAAACCACATTGTTAAGAACATGTAGAATGTGAACATTTGTCCAGATAAAATTGCTAAAATACCAAAACCGATAAATGCTGGGATGATCATTTTCTTACGCCCGAATTTATCCCCTAAAAACCCCTGATGGGATCTGTGTAGCTGTATAACCTAGGAAGAATAAACTTGAAATTAAACCTAGTTGTGCAGTCGTAATTGCAAACTCACTTTGGATGTTTGTCATGATTGGGTTTAAAATTGTACGTGTTGCATAAATTGCGACCCAACCGAGTGTAAACACGATAACAATTTTAATCCAGTAATTGTTTGAAAGCTGTTTGTTCTCCAATATTTTCCCTGTTTTCTTTAATACTTCTTTTATCACTTTTAATTATACTGTTTCTCCTCAATCAAAACATTATCCAATATGTATAAATTCACTTTTATATTATGTTCAATTTATCACAATTTTAGATTTATTGTTTGCCATCTCACGATAACGGTTATATTATATAGAAATAAAAATTAAAAAGGATGATAGAATATGTCAAGTTTAAAAATAAACAGAAGATTAATCATGACCCCAGGACCTGTTGCAGTTGACCCTCGTGTTTCACAAGCGATGAGCAACTCCATACTTGGCCAATTCGATCCCGAATTTACAAATATTATGAATGAAACGATGGATTTAATTCGTGACTCATTTAAAACAGATAATAAATGGTCATACCCTATCGATGGTACGAGTCGTGCAGGTATAGAAGCAGCGATTTCATCTATTGTAGAACCAGGCGATAAGGTTCTCATTCCAGTTATCGGCCGTTTCGGTAATTTACTAATCGAACTCGTTGAACGTGCTGGCGCTGAAGTTCACACAATTGTAGCACCGATGGGAGAAGTCATCCCTCAAGAAGATATCATTAAAGAAATGGATAAGGTTGAGCCTAAAGTTTTAGCGCTTATACACGGTGAAACATCATCTGGTCGCTCACAACCGATTGATCAATTAGGTAAGGCTGCTAAAGAACGTGGTGTCTTTACTGTTGTGGATGCTGTTGCGACTTATATGGGTCAAGATATTCCAGTCGACGAATGGGAACTTGATGCTGTTATCGGTGGCTCACAAAAATGTCTATCAGTACCATCAGGTATTACACCAATTACTTATAATGACCGATTCAGCGAAGAAATTAATAAACGTAAACGTGTTGAAAAAGGGATTCGTACAGAATCGGATGAAGAAAATCAATTAAGCTTTATTACAAGTAACTACCTAGACTTAACGCAACTAGAAGGTTATTGGTCTAACCGACGCCTTAACCATCACACTGAAGCCACTGTTAATGTTTACGGTTTATATGAAGGTTTAAAACTTGCACTTGCCGAAGGTGTAGAACAAAGAGCGAAGCGTCATTCCTATCACCATGAAGCAATGAAGCAAGCAGTGACTGCTATGGGGCTTGAAATATTCGGTGACCAAGAACATGAAATGCAGATGGTTGTTTGTGTTAACATCCCAGAAGGTGTTGAGGATGCTGTCTTCCGTAATGAGTTACTCGAACGTTTCGGAATTGAAATTGCAGGAACATTTGGTGCAGTTTCAGGTAAAATTTGGCGTATTGGTACGATGGGATATGTTGCTGAAAAACAAAATCTTTTAAACTTCATTTCAGCTTTCGGTGTATTCCTTGAAAGTAAAGGCGTAAAAAATATAGATGCTTCAGCTGGCCTAAAAGCCTTAATCGATTTTTACGATAACAATAAGCTGTAAGATCTAGATACAAGCATATAGGTTATATTTAATAGTTTGTCCATAACTCATAACTTGAATCATGAGTTATGGACAATTTTTCATGTTTTTCTATTCAACGAAGTTTTGAACAAAATATTTTAGATATTTAAACGTTTTATTTAGACAAAAAGCCGTGAAATCTCATTATCAAGATTTCACGGCTTTTGGAATGTTAAATTATATTTCTTTCAACAGTTGAGTCTATAAGATTACCAGTATCTTCATTAATCACTGCGCTTTGATAAGTTAATGGATTACTATCTAAATCATTATAGTGACTTAAAATACTCTCTATACTCTCTTCTAACATGATTAAACCATTTTTAGCTGTCATATAAGTATCATCTTCACTACTGAAGAGACGGTCATAGTCAATTTGCCATACATTTGTTAGTTGTCCATTATCATTTACAAGTCGCTTAAACGGCTTCGTAATAAATGATTGATGTGGATGGACAGTCATCGCTGTTACATGCTGGGCTAGTCTTTCGTCTATCTGTACCTGAATCTTATAGGTCGCTTCATCACTCACACGTTCACTTGTTAGTTCAAAAGGAACATAGTTTAATTCTTTAATTCCACTTATTTTTTCATTATTAAGCGATAAAGATTTAACAGAAGGTGAGACTTCTATATCATTATTCAAGATAGACTTAGTATTTTGTGACGGATGATTCCCATATTCAACAAAATCCGGCATATTCATATTGTTAAATGCATTTGCCACCATCATAATCGCAGTGATTTGACTATGATCTATTGCCTGGTCAATTTGATGCTGGTATGAGGCTCTTTCTTCATTGTCTAAATAGAACATCATACTGAGATTATTCTTACTATCATCTTTTGCCTGATCTAAATCTTTTGATAAGTCTTTTATACCTTCGGCAATTATGACATCATCGCTATCATCTCTCGTAACAACAACACTCTTTGCATCAATGTTTTCAGAAAGGTATTTCAAAAGCATATATGTGAATTCTTCTGGTGTTAAGTCTTCTAAATTCACATCTAAAGATTTTATAAAGGCTTCTGTATCATTCATTTTAAAGGTCGTGTTGACAACGTTAGTGAGATGTTTTTCTAACTGTGCTTTGTCATCAGCTTTTTTATAAGCATCGCTCACGCCTTTTTGGAAGTTTACAGGCGGTTGTTTTTCAATCTCGACCTCTTCTTCAACCTGTTTTTCTACAACTGGTTGTTCAGGTTCGATATATTTAGGAGCCTTTTCTACAATTTCCTCTTCTGGTTGAACCGGTTCTGTTACAGGTTCTTCAGGAACTTCATTTTGTTCTGGTTGTTCTTCAACAACTTCTTCTTTTACTTCCTCTTGTTTTTCAACCGGTTCTTTAGATTCGTAAGTTTCTTCAGCATTATCAGTTTCAGACGGTTTCTCTTCTACATCATCTCTATTTTCACTATCATCATTTTCTGTATCAGTGTCCTGTTCAGACTGTTCGTCTTCTACTTCATCCTCTTCAATATCTTCTTCAGATTCGGACTCATCGTTATCTTGTTTTTGATTTTGATCTTGTTGATTTTCTTCTTCCTCAACTTCTTCTTTTTCCTTACGCTCAGCTTCCTCTTGTTCAGCCTGCTCTTTTTCTGCTATTTCCTTTGCTTCTTGCTCAGCCTCTTCTGCTTCAGCTTTTTGTGCTGCTTCTTTTTCAGCTTGCTTTTTAGCGGCTTCCTCTGCTTTTAATCTTTCCGCTTCAGCTTTTTTAGCCTGTTCTTCTTTTAATATTTCTTGATAGATTGCCTCATCTTCTACAATGGCTTCTTCAAGAATGATTTGTACTGTTTCAATGTCAGATGCGACTTCAACTTCACCAAGATAATATGTCTTGTTTTCATCTGAAATATTTTCTAATTCTGTGATGAGTTGCGCTGCATTTTCTTGTTCAGTTAATAAGGCTTCCTCTTGTTCAACAAGTTCGGCTTCATTTGTCTGATCTTCCTCGTCTTGATTTTCTGTCTCTGTCCGTTCCTCAGTTTGAACTCCATCTACCTTATTTTTCTCAGAGGCATAGGTATCGAAACTGAATCCAAATATTAAGAACATGCCAACCATGACCGATGACACAGACTTTTTATATTTACGAATAGAGAATCGTTGTTTTACTTGATTGACATTTGTATGCTTGTTCATCTTTCTATTTTTCATCAGTTTCACCTCCATTTATAGATTAATCCCAATTTATAATAATAATTCAATTATACTATGTAAATGTTTAAAATACATACTATATTTGTTTAAATTCTGTTAAGATTTTTGAATTTTTAAGTATTTACTAGCAATTTCGATTTGTATATCTCTTTCTCTTGAACTGGCGTCACAATCACTAATCAAATTCTTTACCTTCACTGCATAATCAGAGGAAACAATCGCATGTCCACGCATATGTCCTGTCGAAATTGCTTGAGCAAATACTCTTGCTGAAAACTTACTAATATCATTTACTGATTTTTTAGCAAGAGTGTTCGCTAAAAATCCGTCCTGTCTTAAGTGATAATCGTTCACTTCATTATTAATTCTTCTAAATAAAATTTCTCGACTACTTTGTATAATTGAGTACTTAAAATCCTCATTGTCTATATCAATGTATTCAATAAATCTTTCAGCATTTTCTATAGCCCATCTTGCGAGCTCTCTTTGAGGTAAAGTTTCTAAAATTTGTTCAAGTTCGATTCTTTTATCGAGATTATCTTTGATGGATACCTTGTATGGTGTTGGAATTTTGATCTTATCATCTTCTTTTAAGCGACGTTCGTGATCATTCCATGCATAGTCATTGATATTCATTTTTACCCACCTTAGATTTATTGTATTTGATAATTCGATTATACCAATATAAGTGAATGTGTTTCTTCCACAAATTATCTATTAAAAACTAAAAAATGGCTATGAACACCGAGAACGAGTATTCATAGCCATTTAATTACTTATTTATTTTTCTTCCTCTTCATCTTTTCTTCTTTTGAAAGCAAAGATTGTACCTAGAGCTGCTAGGAAGGCTGCAAAGATGCCTGTCTTACCATCATTTGCCATACCTGTATCAGGAAGACTTTCTACTCAACGGAGTGTAGTAATACCCATTCCACCTTTTTTCGCAAATCACATTTAAATTGGAAATCACCTACGAACCCTTTTATACCAATGGTTAAAAGTGATAAATCTAACATATATTTTTATAAAAAGTTCATGGCTATTAATCACACTTTTAAGACTTCTTCTTTTTTATAAATATTTATATATTTTGGCTAATTAATATTCACAAAGTATCATTTATTAATTTTATTCTCTACCCTTATTTATTAAATCTATATATATTTCTGCAAAAAATTGCTAAAAAATAAAGATTTACTATTTAATAGATAACAGGTAAAAATAATTATACAACTTTGAAGACCTTGTTATTTAAACGTTTATGAATATTTTCCTTGAAAATGGGAATAAAAGAACAAAAGTGAGAAATGTAAAATAGTAAAGTTTTGATGTAAAGGAGTTATTGCTTATGAGAAGATTGTTATCAAAAACTGAACAAAGAAAGTTAGCACTTGTAAAATTCCTTAATAAGTCAAATCAATATGCTAATATCTCTGATTTGTCTGAGGAATTCAACACATCTGAGAGAAATTTAAGAGAAAACTTAAACGAACTCAGAGAGTTATCTAATATTTTAGATGTTGATTTACATCATGACCGAGTACTAATAAACTTTCATAAGAATACAGGGATGGAGTCACTAACCCGACATTTCATAAATAAGAATTTCTCTTTCCAAATGCTTGAATTACTTTTCTTCAATGATGATATGAGTGTAGATGACTTGTCTGTGCACTTGTTTGTCAGTCAGTCTACTTTATATAGATATTTCAACAAGATTGATGATATCTTAACCAGTCAATTTGATTTATCTTTTGAAACGAATCCTTGTAGAATCGAAGGTGATGAAAAGGGAATTCGTAATTTCTATAATACTTTTTTCAGAGAGAAATATGGTATTTTTGAATGGCCATTTGAAGAAGTGGTTCCAAGAAATTTGTCTCATAAACTCATCGAAGATACGTTGAAAATCTTAGATTTAGATTTTGACTTTTCTTTTAGAAGACATATGAGATTCATTTCTGCGATTGCGATTACTCGATATAAGCAAGGTAAGAATTTGATGATAACAGCCAATGATACTAAATTCGAGGTTATTGAAAGATTAGAAAATGAATTAAATATAGATGATTATTCTACGGCTTTAAGCCTTAAAATTAATCAACATTTGATATATGAAATTTTTACACCTTTCTTAAATAACAACGTATTTTATACCCCAGATGAATTAATCAACTATGCGCATTCTAACCAAACGATTTCTGTCTCGTATTTCAAGGCTTTAAGTATATGTAGAAACTTATCTAATAAATATAATGTTCCAATTCCTAATCAGGACCAATTGATTATGGGCATTCACTCCACTTATTACCTTGGTTCTAGTGAACCATTTTCACACTATCTCGTTTTCGATAAAAAACAGCAGTTCCTAGACAACGTACAATTAGAATTCCCATCGTTCTACGATGATTTACAGTCCTACGTGAAAGAATTCCTAGACAATAATAGTAAGTGTGATCCTGATATAGTAAATCACATGATTTACACTTTCATGACACACTGGGAAGATTTATTTGTTCACTTGAGAAAAACTAAACCGAAATATGATGTATTCTTTATGAGTAATAATGATTACGAACATGCTACAATGTTGGCGAGTATAATTTCAGATGAGTTTAATTCACAACTTAATGCATATATAGGATATGATATATCCCAAATCAAAGATATTTGCCCGAGTGGTAAATACGACTTAGTCGTAACGAATTTCCCATATGAAAACATTTATAAGACCCCGGTAGTTTGTGTTGAGAATTATCCTACACCTAAAGACATATTAACAATAAGAAACGAACTAGTTATGATTTCAAGTGAAAAACAGGCATAGATTTGTTCAAAAAAAAGGAGCGGCGAACACCGCTCCTTTTACGTATTCTTTTATATACTCTTAACTTCGATAGATGTTACTAGCTTTAAATTAATGTAAATCTCTTGGCCGCTTCGGTTCGGTAGGCTAATAAATTGTCTTTGCCTCTCTGTGCCTTCTAAATGATGGAGTAAGGTATCGACCGCTTCTGTCTTATTGACTTCTATGTTCGAGCCACCAATAAAATGAATCGTAATGATTTTTTTCATTTATTTCACCTCTTTGTAACCTATACCCAAATTTTAATACTTTAAAAAATGTTAAAATTTTTATATTGAGGGGGAATTATATGTCACAAGGAGAACGTGAGTTACAAGAAAAGTTTGGTACGAAACGACGTGCAAAAGCTTTTTATGATAATCAGATGATTGATTATATTAATGAACAGATGAAGGATTTTATAAAAAATCAACAGTTCATGTTTGTATCAACAAGTGATAGACATGGAAACTGTGATTCGACCTTTAGATCAGGACAAAAAGGTTTTGTCTATGTGATCGATGAACATAGAGTAATGTATCCGGAATATAGAGGTAATGGTGTCATGGCATCATTAGGTAACATCAGTGAAAATCCCCATGTAGGCTTGTTGTTGGTAGACTTTTTAGAAGACCAGGTCGGTTTACATATAAACGGGGGTGCAGAAATCGTTGAAAACGAGGAACTCATAAGTATATTACAAGATAAAGACCTCGTCGGGCGTTTAGAAGACATGCACCAAGGGAAAGCTGAACGCTGGGTGGTCGTCACTGTAGATGAAGCTTATATTCATTGTTCTAAGCATATTCCAGAGCTAAGAGAAGTGAGTAAAATGGAACAGACTCAGAAAAATAGTGGGAATTACTTTAAAGTGAAGAAGGAAAAATAAAAAGTGGACTAATCTCTAGTCCACTTTTACCTTCTCAGTAGTTAATACAATTTCTGCTTGCTTTTTCATTTCTTCTACATATGATATTCCAAGTTGTTCTTCAATAATATCGTATGCTTGTTTCAATCTAAACGGTCTCACTTCAGCATGGTGGGCATCACTTGAAACGATATGAATGTCACCATTTTCTATCATGTCTAAAGCGACTGATTGAAGTTCTGTCCCAAGGTCTCCACAAACTGATGCAGCTGTCACTTGTGCAATGGCACCGTCATTGATTAATTTCTTTAGAATATGGCGTTGTTCTACTAGTGGCTGACAACGTTCTGGATGCGCAATAATAGGTGTCAGATTTAGTTGTCTTAGCTTTTCAAAAACTGCTTCAATATCTTCTTTTAACTCTGTAAAGGAGAATTCTACGAGTACATACTTTCCATTTGCTAGTGTAATTGCTTCTCCATTGACTAATTCACTAATAATATCATCATTGATTCTAATTTCCTGACCTGGGTGTACGGTAATATTGATGTTATTATCATCTATAATATTTTTTACTTCTGATAATTTTTCATATACAACGGATGATGGTGTAATGTGTGCTGGACTGTGATGATGTGGCGTACAGATAATATCTGTAATGCCTAGTGATTGTGCTTGTAATAATAAATTTAAAGTCTCATCTTTAGATCTTGGTCCGTCATCCACATTGATTAATAAGTGATTATGAATATCTATCATATAAAGTCACTCCATCTCTATTATTTACACCTTAATTATAACTTCAATAAGTATAAGTTTGAAATAAACCCCCTTAACTTAACCGAATCCTTACAATAGAAAAAGCTAGGTCTATGACCTAACTTTTATTTTTCATATACTGTTTTACCATTCACAATCGTACGATTCACTAATGAATCAGATAACTGAGTTTTCTCATCGTATGGGTTATCTGTTAATACGACAAAATCTGCATACTTCCCTACTTCTATAGATCCTTCTAAATCATCTGTTTGATTTAGCCTAGCAGCATCTATTGTCATCTTTTTGTAGGCTTCAACTCTCGTAAGTTTCTGTGTATTTCCTAATGTTTCACCGCTTCTTGTTTTTCTTTCTACTGCAAACCTAATTGAATCTAGTGGAGAAATATCAGTGACTGGACAATCTGAGTGTATTGTAAAGATCATTCCCTCATCTTCTGCCCAGCGAACAGGTTCTTGGTTAATTACTCTATCCGGACCTAAAAATGTATTTTTGTGCACATCACCGAAGTAATAAAGGTGGTTGATGAAGAAAGAACCACCAATATTGTTTTTTGTCATTTCTTGAATATCTTCTAAGGAAGCAATTTGTAAGTGTTCTACACGATGCATTTGCTTAGTCTTTTTATAATTACTTGTATTGATGTAGGCTCTAATAACATCTTCTCCTGCCTTGTCACCATTTGCATGAGTGATAAGTGGATAGCCTAATTTTTGGAAGTGAATGAAAAGTTTTTCTAACTCTTCAAGTGTAAACTGGGTGTCTGCTGACGGTGTGCCATCATAATATGGTTCTCTTAAGCTTGCAGTATGGAGTTGGATGCTGCCATCATTAAAGAATTTAGCCCCAGCTAATGTAGAGAATCCGTTACTTAAGGTCTCTAATTTTACTCGTATTGAATCAGCTGTTTCATTTTCAAACATTGGATCATTAAGTAATAGCTTATAATCAATAGCAAATCGAATTCTAAAATCTTGTTCTTCCTTGTCTTCAAGATATTTTAAAGATGCTTTATAATCATTTATACCATTTAATAGACTGACACACATCTCCGTCGCACTCGTAATGCCTCTACTTTGATAGTCATAGACCCCACCTTTAATATCCTCAGCCAAATCCCCTGCAGATATATCTGGTAAAACTGCCTTAACCTTATCAAGTGCAGGAAATTCAAATAATACACCGTTGATTTGACCATTTTCATCACGTTCAAATGATCCACCTTTAGGGTCTGGTGCATCTAAATCTAAATTCATTATTTCTAAGGCTTTTGTGTTTACTGTCCCCATATGTGCTGAACTATGTTGAATATAAATGGGTATATCTGTTGATACTTTGTCTAAATCAAAACGGTTTGGGTGGCGTCCTTCTTGAAGTTCAAATTCATTATAGCCATAACCCCTCAACCATCCATCTCTTAAAATTTCATCTTTTTGTTCCTTAAATTTCTCAATAATCTCTTCAATACTTTTAGTATTTTCAGGTGAACAATTTAATTGTCTTCTAAAGTTTGAATACATCACCAAATGACTATGCGTATCTATAAAACCTGGTGAAAGAAATTGCCCTTGTAAATCTAAATCTGTATCTTCAATTACCAAGTCAGCTTGTTCATTTATGACATCTATTTTTCCGTTGTTAATCAGAATAGTTGCTAACTGTACTGATCCATCATCAACGTTTAGTACATTGGCATTAGTAATCTTTTTAATCCTCATTTAGTTCTCCCCTATTTGTAATCTTCTAATTTATACTTGTATGCTGCTTTTGGAATCTCACTCTTGTCATGTTTGGTTAATAAACTCACTCCAACGACTAAAATCAATGATAATGAATAACCGACTAGTGCCTGGTCAAAAGGGAGCCCTAGATATGGATAGATTATTACAATAATCAGTGATCCAACCATACTGATCAGTACACCTTTCTTAGTGACTCTAGACCAAAACATGATTGCTAGGAATGGGAATACCAACATGACACCATTTACCATGAGTGCCCAGCGGTAGGCGTCATTAATGTTCGTAATAAAGAAAGCAACGACGAGGCCTAAGAGCGTCATAATCGCAACTGATATTCTGGATATCAGTAATAGTTTCTTGTTTGAAGCTTTAGGATTGATCAATACTTGGTATAAATCTCTTGTTAGGTTACTTGCACCTTGTAGATTAAATGAAGTTGCACCTGTCATTAAAGCTGCAAGCAGTGCCACAAAAACAATTGCTGCAATAGGTGTAGGTAACAATTCATTTGTTACATAAGAGAATACTAAATCTTGTTGCATATTTAAATCGACAAATTGTCGTGCAGATACACCAATTAAGAATGGTAAGAAAGATATGACCATAACAATGATGTGCCCAATAACTCCTGCTTTTAAAGCTGTCTCTTCATCTTTAGCCGCAAATATTCTTTGCCAAGTTGACTGCCATACTAAATAGAATGGACCAACTGAAAGTGCATATAATAATGTATCTGTTACACCATCTGCACTGATTGGACTAAGAAATTCCCAAGATGTATTTGCAAACAGTTCACTAAAGCCACCGACGTGCATAACAACTGTAATGGCTAATACAATTAAACCAATTAATATTAATATCGACTGCATCGCGTCTGTAATAATCGTTGCAGGTAAGCCTCCTAAAATTGAAAATATTAAAATAAGAATAGTACCCACAATAAGTCCAGTTGATTGATCCCAGCCTGAAGTGATGTTAAATACTGTTGACATACCTATTAACTGCAACCCTAGGGTTGGAACAGAATAGATAATTGCAGATAAAATCGATGGAATGATTCCTGCTCGACCACCAAATCTTGCAGTAAATAAATCAGCTAATGTAAAAAGTTTTTGCCTTCTTAATGGTTTTGCGAAGAATATGACTAAAATCAAACTAAATATGTAGGCAACCATAGCAAATTTAACGTAACCAGATAAGCCGACTGTAAAGCCTAATCCTACCCAACCAATGAATACAGCTGCACCAGCGTTTGTACTGATAATGGTTCCTGTAATTTTCCAAAATCCTGTTGACCAAGAGGATATCATGTAATCCTCATATGTTTTAATCTTGTAGAAATAATAGCAGGCAATACCAAACATTGCCCCAAAGTATAATATAAATAGCGTAATGTACCAGTACATTATTTTCCCCCATGTTTTAAAGATGAATACAATTATAGCTTAGTTTTAAATATAATGAAAATTCAGTATTATAAATAAAATAAAAAGGCCACCCTAAGGTGGCCTTTTGTCTTATACTAACTGATCTAAATAAACGTTGTCATAAAATGATAGTGTAAACATTGCATAGAACGATACAAGCGGTGTTTGTACTTTTTGTTTCTTCCATGTGTTTTCGAATGCATTGTCGATCATGTAGTTCAATACTGTATTATAATATGTTTCATCATAAATCTTGTTTAAGATGTGTGTATTTGAATTAAATAATTCTGTAATAACTGCTTGAACTGTTTCAGTTATATCCCCTGCATTCTTTTCAATGCTCTGTAAGAATGGTTCAATACTCTTGTTGTAAGAGATAATTGCTTCTCTTGTGTCTTTATTTACTTTCTCTAAATCATCTGGAAGTATGAGTGGGTAAAAGTCAATATCTGAGTTTTCTAAAGTGAACTTAGCAACTGTTTCAGCTTCTGAAGGATACTGTGGTGTATTGTCATTCACATATATACCGTGTGTACTTTGCATTAAGGATAACTTTAATAAATCCATTTTAATGAATGAACGTATAATTTCTACGACTGATAGATGGTTGAATCCTTCTTCTTTAAAGAATTCTTGAACATCCTCGAAGTGTTTTGTTTCATTAGCGACCATTTCTGGTAAGCGTGTTGCTCTGTAATTGAATGATCTAAAATCTTCTAGTTGCTTTAAATATTCTTTGGTTTCTTTATAGCTCTTCATGTAATCCCCTATTCTAATATTTCTTATTAGTCTAGTTTAACATATCAGCTACTATTTTTACTGGTAGGTTAACCGGGATTTTGTTCTGTATTTACTTTTACTATATAATAATTTATCTTTTGTAAAGAACTTGTAGTTTCTCATAAGATATAAGCCTAATTTCACAACTTCAGAAGCATATTCTATAAAAGTCGTATCATGATGTACACCAACAAATTTAAATTTGTCGTTATATTTGAATCTATCTTTAAAAATCATTTTTGTTCTGAATATGTGATACTGACTTGTTACAACAATAACATGACCATAGTTTAATCGTTTTAAGATTTCTTCTATTTCAATCGCATTATTGTATGTTGTTGTTGAATAGTATTCTGTTAAAATATGTCTTTCATCAATGAAATCATAGTTTGAGTTTAATAAATCAATTTGACCTCTGAGTTCGTTTTGGTCATTAAATGAAGTAATCAGAATGTGTGCGTCTCCGCTGTCAAAACGTTGGTATAAATCTGCGACTGCTTTGAATCTACGGTAATCACCGTCAAGGTATACAATTAATGTTTTGTTTTCAAAAGACATATTTACACCCTTTCTTCATTCTTAAATTAAGCTTAACAAGGGTATATTTAGATTGAATTTAAAGTCAGTTAAGAACATGTAAAAACCTCCAAAGCGATAATTTGGAGGTTTTTACGGTTATATCAGTTTCATTTAAATCTTCTTATTCAGTATCTGTTCGACCAAAATCACTTCGTTCGTCTTTTTGTTGTTTCTTCAATTCTTCTTCAGGATAATTTTCTTCTGGCATTTCTTCAACAATATCTTTTCGTATTTCGTCTTTATTCTGTTCTTTTGAAGACTTATAATCAATGAATTCTCCACAATTAGGACAAACTTGTACGACATTAGATACTTCTTGATTACAATTCGGGCATTTCTTCATAATATTCCCCTACCTTTTATGAAAATTAATATTAATTTATACCCGTAAATGATTCATTATAGACATGGTTTAAAATTTTCTGTAAGAATAATTTAAGCTCTTGAAATATCAATGGCTTAAGACTTACTCAGCTTCTGTTAGGTTAATAGTATCTTCATTGTATTGGTTAAAACTGACTACGATACTATCCGCTTCTTCAACCGTGTCTACCGTCATTGGTGGATCATCACTGTATTGAATCGTTTCGATAAACTCATCACCATTGTAGTAGGAAACGTAACTAGAACGATTGATTTCATATGATTTTGATGGATCATAATCGATTGGTTCAGTTGATCTCATCTCATCGTTTTCTACTACTTCACCGTCGTAAGTCACCCAGGTACCTTCGTTCAGAGAACTCGTGTCGATTAGGTTGTCATCTGAATTTGAGCAAGCAGATAACACTATAACTGTTAATAATAATGTATTAAAAATTATTCGTTTTTTCATTTACTTTACCTCCATTTGAGTTTTTATATAATATCCCCTCTCATTTTGAATTAAAACATAATTGGAATATAAAAATTATAGCTATTAAATTTTACCTTAAATGATTTTATTATATTATAATGTAAACTAAGTGTAGTGATTTATAATATTCGGAGGTTTCAAAAAATGAAAATATCTTTTGAAAATATTGAACAACGAGAAGGATATATAAAAAGTGATTATAAAGATGATAATCACTCACATTTTATAGAATTCAAATTAAGTATCCCTATTTTTGTTAGAGAAGATTTAATTGCCATTTCACTAGCTACTCTATGTGGTACAAAATATGAGCAAATTAGTATGGAATTAACAATATCCCAAATAACAAAAGATTACATTGAAAAGTTCACTAAATCTCAGCTTCTAGTAAAAACAAAGAATTATTCAATGGTAGTATCAAAATCCAAAGATCGTCATACTTTAAACTTTAGTGGAGGTTTCGATAGTCTAGCTTCGCTTGCATTCATGCCAGAAAATTCTTCACTTGTTTCTATGAATTTTGGTGGGCACTTTAAAAGAGAGATGTCAATGATATCAAAATTTAATAGCCACATTGTCACTACAAATTTATTAGAAACAGACTTCAGAAAAAACTCATGGTTATTTATGTTAATCGCCTCAATACTATATAAAGATTACCTGGATTCTACATATAACATTTCTGGCGGAGTGATTGGTGCAGGCTTTCTAAAAAATCCTAGTTTTATAGATAAATATAATACTCCAACTCTAGTTTCAGCAGCAAATATGAAAAGCATTCCATACACTCTATCATTATCAGAAATTGCTGCTATAAGAGTGGCTGCACATAATTATCCAGATTTAATGAATGATTCTTTAAATTCACTAGCTAATCCAAAAGAAGAGAAAAGATTCAGAAAACAGTTACTATTAGAAATTGAGATTGAAAGATCAAATTTAGGTATTGATATCAAGGATGGTGTTAAACCACCCACAAAACCTCATTTTAATTGGGGAGAAAATATACTTCTGGATCATTTAGCATTATATGTGATTAAATACAGAGGGTTCGACGAAGCATTGCAAACAGTCAATAACATTCCAGAAGAAGCCAAAAAGCTAGTAGACAATCTTGAATTAACATTTTATGACCGTTATTTCACGGACGTTTTAAATTTCATTCCGAAAGAATTTCATAAATCCTATGTGAATACTTTAGTAGAATCTGGAATACGACCATTTGAAAGAAATGATTGGTATGAATATACTGAGACATTAAAATTTTTAAGTAATTTTCACAGCATTATTTAATACATCACACTTATATAAGACTTTTAATAGATGGTAGGTAATATTTATGTTGAATTCTATTTTCCAAATATTAAATAAATATAATATAGACAAAGAGGAATCTATCAAAATAGCAGAAACAATTCTAGAGAATAATTTAATAATAAAATATAAATATATTCCTAAAAGTTTGACTAATAATATAGAAGAACTTCAATTCAATAAGACTTTTGAATGGAATATAGATTTAGATAATTACACAAATATGGCAATGTTACATTTACACGCTTGGGAACCTATTAATTATTTATTGTTAGCATTTCATTATACAAATAATTACGAGTACCTAATTAAATGTAATGAACTTATGGAAAGTTGGTACACACATAGCAAATATGCAAACCATAAGTATTTATACTATACACACTGTGTAGCTGATCGTTCACTAATTTTAGGGTATCTTAAATTAGTGAACAGTAAATTCATTTCTAATAATATTTTAAATGATTTGATAACCAAACATACTAAATTTCTTGCAGATGAAGAAAATTACATTAAATATAATCACGGTTCAATGTTAGATCGTTCATTACTACTATTGACATTAATATTAAGAAATAAACCTTTATTTGATTTTTCAATTGATAGATTCAGCGATAATATCGAAAATACTTTTACAAAAAATATGATATGTAAAGAAAACTCTTTTACATATGCTATCTTTAACCTTGAATTAATTGTAACTACTCAAAAACTTTTATTGGATAATCTTAATATTTATTTAATTGACAACTTTGATGATCGAATTAACTCTGCTCTTAATTTTCTTGATATAGTAAGAAAGCCTAATGGAAAACTACCATTATATGGAGATGGAGAATTGATTGATGAAGAAAAGCTAAAAGACAGTGTACTTAGTACTTTTTATCCTGAGCATAGTCTATTCAAACCGGTAATAATTAGTGACAAAATTGAATCTTATTATTATAAATATGAATCATACATAATTATAAAAAATGCATATTTCTATTTTTTTGTTAGAACGGGCGATATTATTAAAAATCATAAACATGCAGATGATTTATCATTTAATCTTTATATAGGTGAAGATATTATTATAGATACAGGTACCTTCAATTATGATAAAGGAACCTATAGAAATTACCTAAAGTCAACATCAGCTCATAATGGAATTGAATTAAATAATGAAAATTATAACTATCTTACAAGCAAAAAAGATGAACTGTTTATACATTCTTTTTCTGAAAATGATGATTATATTCATATTACACTTGTGAATAAAAGCTATTCTTATGCCAATATAACTAGAAATATTTATGTACTTAAAGATTATAACTCTTTATTGATTTCAGATTATATACTTTCACCAATTAAAGTATTTTCATCTCAAATATTTAACTTATCAAAACAATTTAAAGATAACTTAGAAATAAATATAAATAATAATCATGTTGAAATAAACAGTAAATTTCAATTTACTTGTTTAAATGAAAGCAATAAAAAGTTTTCGTTCACTAAAAATAATTTATACTCTGAAACATTTCAGAAATCAGAAATTATCCCGAAAATTGAAATTACAAATTTAAATAACTATACAAATCAAATTACGTATATTGGCAATCTTAATAATTCAATTTCGCTTATGGAAAATGAAGAAAATGTGTTAAAAATAATGATTAATGAAAAAGTTATATCACTTCCTTCCGAAATATGTGATGAGGAAATAGAAATAGATAGATATGTAAATGTATTTAGAGATAACCTATCACACACTATTGAAATATACTGTAAATCTTACGAACATTGCGAATATGCAATTTACATATATAATGAAGATAACGATAGATTAGATATATTATGGTATCAGACAAGTCCTATTTTCAAGTATAAATTCCCTTCAGATGGTCTATTTAGGATTCGCTGTTTTATTAAAGATTCTTCTACCGGGGATAAATTTGAGTTTAGTAATTTTAAAAATATTAAAACTTTACATTCTTAATTCTATACCTATTAAAAATTAAAAACATTACATTATGATTATTTTTTTCTTAGGTAAGAATTATTTAGAAATACAATTAGGAGATTATAGTCATGTCCAATGAGATTATTTCGTATGATAATATCACAAACAAAGATTTGTTAAATCTAAAAAACAATAAAATCATAGTCAGAAAAAATAATGTTAATTTTCATTTTAAAATTTTTTTAAAAAAACAATCAAATTCACTAATCGCTTTTTCTAATGGAGCTGTAGATTATACGAAGAAGAAACCACCTGTTTTTATGAGAGAGAAATGGCAAGGAGATTACAATGCAAATTGTATTTATATAGATGATCCTACATTGCATAATAGTAATCTAAGAGTAGGATGGGGATTCGGTGAAGATAACCATTATTATCTAGAATCAATTAGTGAAATTGTTAAGGAAGTAGCTAATATTTTACAAATTCCATCTGAAAATACCATATATTTTGGTTCTTCTGCAGGTGGGTTTATGTCAATGATGCTTGCAACTATGCATCCCAATACAACTGCAGTAATAAATAACCCACAATTCACGGTAAAAGAGGAGAGATATATTAATTTCGTAAAAAATAAATATCCAGATTATACACATCATGAAATTAAAGAATTATTTTCTGAACGTTTCTCTTTTTATAGGCTCTCGGAAAACCGTGAATATTTCCCTAAAGTAGTATATATTATAAATAGATATAGTGAAAGCGATGTAAATTTACAATATATCCCATTTAAAAAATATATTGATACAGATCAAGGATTGAGTGAGTATGTACAATTTATAGAATATCATTCATCAAATGGTCATAGTGGTCTGTATCCACGTCAACAAGTTTCAAAATTATTAAATAGTATTTTAGAGAAATGGTCTGCTAATAAATATATTACTTACAACAATGATGAGAAAAATATCATGACCAGTTTTCTTGTAAGAGATAATAAATCTAATATATTAACTAAAGTACCTTACTATAATTTAATTTATATTCCCAAAAGATTTCTTCAAGCAAAAAATTTTTCTGAATTAAATTTTTCTTATAAATCTAAGTCTGGTATTTTAAAATTATCGTTGCTGAGTAAATATAGATTTAAGTCTGGTAGAAAACTCTTAGAATATAGCATCCTTATAAATGATAAATTAATTTGTGTAGAAGATATGTCTCAGTTTAACAGAATTAATGATGTTAATATATTTAATTTAGTAAAAGGTGATCGTATTACGATTAGAGTACAAACATTAAATACTCAGTCATCTTCATCTTGGGAGACTGCGTCTATTCTCCATATATTGCAAGTCCAAGAGTATATTACTAGTATAAAATTCCCAGAGCAAATTACATACACTAGTCCATTTATGAAAAAAATAAGCAATCCTAGTTGAATAAACTTGGATTGCTTATTTTTAATTATATTTTCTAAAGTCATTCTTAATTAATTATAGAATTTAAATATTTTTCAAGTTCAATTAAATTCATCATACAATTAAAAGTATAGATACATGTAACATTATTTCGGATTTTATAACTCTATAGAAAATATTCTAGTAATCTCCATATAACTTTAAATTCAGACTGATAAAAGTCATTTTCTTCTTTTATAACTTTAAAATTGAATTAATGTTTCTACTAAAATTTCATATAAAGCTCTTTCAAATTATCTATATTATTATCTAACAACTTCTTCTTTCTATTCATAAATGAAATATAATTTCTAATATATTCTTCTTCATAGTAAATATTATACTTGTATTTTGGATTGTTTACAAATTGATCAACTGAAATAATAGATTCAAAGTATGATTTAGCAGGATTTTTTGGTACACCAAATGTTGGATACGATGGAATAGACAAGTTCGGATAAGTATTAATTTCAATTATAGCAGGGTTCTCATCTTCAAATGAAGTCATCATTACATCTAATCCACCAGTGTTAACACCTGGAATTGATGCAAGTGCATTTAAGGACGTTTCTTTTACCGATTCTGAAACAATATCTGTAACTTCTATTAATTCCCCACCCTGAGAAACATTAGATACAGAATTCAACAGTATTGGTTCATCTAATTTAGGGATGTAATTCACGTCTAAGTCATGAGATAAAAGAAATTCTATGATTCTTTCATTTAGAATAATCGGCATTCTTTTTAAATAATAGCAATCTACTCTATCTTTATTTTTAATTTCTACTAATTCAGAAATGGTGTGAGTGCCGTCTCCCTTAACATATGGCGGGACTCTAACGACTATAGATTCTATTGCCCCTTCTATAATAGTAACCCTGGCTTCAAATCCCTCTAAATAATTTTGTACAACTATTCTTTTATCTTTTTCTTTAATTGCAGAAACAGCTAATTCCCAATTGTGTTTGAAACGTGCTTTAGATACGTTGGTACGTACTCCTCTACCTAAAGATGAAGCCAGTGGCTTAATAACAACTTTATTTAAATTCTGATTAAAAGTATGTTCATATGCAAAATCTATATCATCTTTATCATAGACTTGTGATTGAGGAGTACTAATTCCAAAATTATTCAATATTTGTTCAGTTTTTAATTTATCATTTGTTAACTCTCTAGCGATTTTAGATGTTGTCGGATAGAACGGATTTAATACAGTACCTATTTTGGAATTATCTATCCTTAGAATATCAATCTTTTTTAGATATTTCCTTTTAGTATTGCGTATTTTGTATTTATATACACTATTTTTTAAAAAGTTAAGCTGAATACCTGCTGTAGTAGTAATGATATTTTCATCATATTTATTTTGCTTTTTATGTGGTATATTATCAAATAAATAATTTAAATCTTTATTATCCAATACTTATTTCCTCATTTACTTAAATTTATTTATTTAGTTAATATTATTGTTAGCTTTATATTCCGCTAACATAGCATCAATTAAATCGAAAACTGGCTCTTTTGGTGTTCCCTTGTATGGGTAGTGATGCATTCTTAAATTTGCATCAGGGTTAATTTCCAATACATAAGGATTGGTATCGTTTAATGATCTATAAATTATGTCTACACCTGCTGTATTGAGCCCTGGAATTGCCTTTACAGCTGACTCAGCAGTCTCAATCATAGAATCATTAACAAGATGTGATATCTCATAACTGTCTCCACCTAAAGAAATATTAGAGGATTTATGCAGATACACTACCTGATTATTATCTGGTATACTATCTAAACTAAGATTCTCATTTTCTAGATTATTTAACAATCTTAGATCAACTTTGATTGGTAGTACTTTCAAATGTGGATTAAGTTTTCTTTGTATATTTTTATTGTCAATCAGTTCTTTAACTGTATTTTTACCGTTACCAATAACATTAGCTGGTACTCTTAAAATGGCTGAATTAAATTTCTTTTCTATAACAAGAAACCTCGTTTCAACCCCTGGTATAAACTCTTGAATAATTAAATGAAATTCTTTATTTCTTTCTTTAGTTGCGCTTTCAGCAAATTTCCATGCTTGATCAAAGTTACCTGAACCTACATTAAGAGTTATACCTCGTCCACCATTAAGGTTACTTGGCTTAAAAACATATTTGCCTTTTGTTTCCTTTATAAATTTTTTAGCCTCTTCATATTGGTTTAGTTCAAATCCAATTGAATTACTAGTATTAATCCCAGCTTCTTTCAACGCTAGTTCTGTAGCTAACTTATCTTTTGTAATTTTTTTTGCAATAGCTTTATTAGACGTGGGAGTTTGGCCATAAATTGACCCAAATATTTCATCCTTATATTTCATTTTTATTGCAAATTTACTTGCTTTTATGCTTTTACAGCCCTCAAGTCTAGATAAATGATAATTGGCCAACATTAACGTTCCTTGAAAATTAGTTTTGTACTTATTAATAGGAAGATCAGCTAAATATTCTATTATTATTGAATTTAGAAGCTTAAAGTCCATTTAATGCACCCCCTAACTTAAATTAACTAACTTATAGATATTTCTCCTGCTTTAAACCATGAATCAAACTTAAAGTTTTTTTTGTAGTCTATTTGAATTTTTACAGACGTTTTACCTTTTAAATCTATACTTTGCCCATTAGTAAAATTATTAATTGAGAGTCTTTTTTTATCCACTATTAAAAAAATATTTTTTTCTGGGTGACTATAATAACTTTTAATGTTGACTGATACATCAGAAGTACTGTCATTAAGTATTTCAAAATTAATCTTGGTGTCTCGTAACGCTATTCCATTTGTTGGTTTAATATAAATAGTATTTCCATTATTAGAAATACTAACATTCATTGGATTAATAATTTTTAGATATTCGTTAGGGTGAACTACGTCTACATAATTATCTTTATATACCTCTAAAGTATCATAACTATTTGCTACCTGGTAATTTAAGAACGGCCAGAATTCTTTAATATACATATGTAAAAGCGTAGCGTTTACTCTGTCATTCATTTTTAATGACAATAAATTTCTCAATAAATATTTACTGTTAAACAATATAAAAGTTTCTTGTACAGCATCTGTTTCTTGAGTTATACAACTATGCCAATTACTAAGTTTTGATTCAAGATATAACATCATACTTAAATTAGCATTTAGAATATTTTCACGAGTTAAATTACATCTGTCAGCTGCAGCCAAATACATTTTCTTACCTACGTCATTCTTATCTCGAATACTTTTAGGTAACCACTTTTTAGAGATATTATATCCATCTTCTATTTTTGTTACTTTATAACCAGATTGAGTATATGGTAATTTTGCCATTTCATATATATTGGACTTAATATGGATACTACCACAATCCATATTCTCTCTTACTAGATATGCTACTTCATTGGAATGTGCAGAACTAAAATTATATTTCATTTTCTTTATAAATTCTTCCGGGATATTTAAATCTCCAAAGTTATAATAATCATGGTTTAAATCAAAATTATAAATTAATCTGTCTACTAATTCCTTATCACGCAGATAGATTTCTTTTCTAGGTCCATCTTTCTCCATTTCAAAATCAATTAAGTATGTGAATAAATTCAGTTTAGATTTGATAGATTTAAGAATTGCCAAAGATACCTTTGAATCTACTCCCCCCGTTACAGATATATATAGTGTTTTGTCAAGTCTCGATAACCATTCAACCTGATTTCTAAGTAAAGGAATAGTTTTTTCAACTATTTCATTAACTGATTGATTTTCAATCTCGTATCTAGGAAAATATCTATTGAACGAATTTTCTTTGAAAGAAAAATAGTTATTGCAATTGAATTTATAGATAGATTGGGTACCTGTATAATCCATATAGCCATTAGTCCATCTTGTCTTCAAAGTGGTACCTTTGTTACTGTTCACTACTTCACGAACTATCACTTCATGAGAACCAAATAATTCTTTATTCCAATAAAAAATTGGTTTCATAGAAGTTGCATCTGTGTATATCTGAGTATCAGTAGAGTCACTAATAATTAAAATATATCTCCCATTAAAGTAATCTAAAGTATCATGAAAATGTTCATGTGATTTCCTGTATTGCTTATTTAAGTCTTCTAATATTTCATCGTAATCTTTTTTTGGGTTTCTAATATCTAGAATATAACCTAACATGTAAATTGTAATTTCTCCATCAATATAATGCGTTAAATTACTTGAATTTTCGTAGTAAAAGTACGCATTTGATAATTTTTCTTCATGATCTAAATATTCAGGGATATTTTCTAATTTTTCATTTGAAATTAAAAATTGATCTTTCCTGTATGATTTTATGACCATATCTTCACTCCTATTCTCAGTAAAAATATTAGAGGTTGGTCAATTTTAGTCTTCCTGCCTCAAGAAAACTTTTTTGATTATAATACTTTTTATATTTTAGTTTTATCTTAATATATTCATTTGGATTTACAGAAACTTCTTTAATATTTCTAAATTTTGTTATACAAATATCATTATTGAATTCACCATTGAAATCTATATTAACTTTAATAACATTTTTGACACTATAAAAACTTTGTATACTTATCTTTTCAATTTCTTCTCCTATATTTTTATAGTATAGAGTATAAGTATTCTTCATCTTTATAGGTAGTTTAACCGGCTTTATAATCCATTCTTTTAGTCGAAGATTATTTATGCTCAAATCAGGACTAACTGATAATTCTACATTATCACGATATAAATCTGTAGAGTCAGGACCATATACTAGATACCTTCTATCATTACCTTTATCAATTTTCTCTTTGATTTCTGTTAAAGTATTGTCCTTAATATTAAATTCATCATGTTTAAAATTATCCATATTAATTTTTATAATTCCATTTTTATCATTACTCATGATACTTCCATTTTCAACAAAACCAATTATAGGTGTATTACTACCTAAATAGTCACTGAGTTTTGATGGTAAGTATGGGTTTTTATCTTTAATACCATGGGTTAACGCATCACTTATTAATAAAAAGTCCAAATTCTGAGTTGTATTTAAGAATTCTAGGAATGACAAGTAAGGATATAAATTTATATTTAAGTTTTCTAATACTGTTTGCTCTTCTTCTGATATAACATCGATGTTAGTGAATAAATGAAGCTTGAACTGATATTCAAATTTATGATTCAAATAATCAATTAACTTAATAAAATGATGATAACTTCTATTTTCATAAAAGTTGCCAAAGTACCCTATATTAATAACAGATTCATCAAATTTAATTGTACTTATCTTCAGATTATAATATTCTCTATCTAGTGTAGGATGCTTGTGTATAACTGATTTTTTTCTAAGTATTGCTTTCTCTTCACTATTGAAGCGTTCAATCATTGTTTCCAATTGATGTTCATTTGTAAATACTAATTCATCTGCTAAAGCAAAAGGTATAATCTCCATCAGATTAAAAAGGTTGTTATCAACATATTTTTTAAAAGGTCCAAGTATTTCACCCGTTAAATATTTTACTAGATTCACATTCTCAATATCTGCAAATCTTTTATTAGAATGTATATCCATTAGAAGTGGATCTGAAAACTCAGCTACCCATCTAACTTCTGGTTTTAAAACTTTCATGAATAGAGGAGGGAAGTGTGAGATAGGAAACATAGCCCGGCTATAAATTTCTTCATACCTTTCCAAATTCTTGGAAAATAAATTGAATGCGTCGTCTACAAATTTATTTAAATAAAACATATTACTAAATGATGCTTGGTTATTACTTGTCTTATTCTCCCCTACTAAGTGTCTTATAATTTTTTTTAATGAATGCTCTTTTTTCCTTATTTTACTCATATTATTGGATATGACATCAACAATTTGATTTTCTTCTAAAATTCTTTTAGAAACAATGGTTGCACTAGTATCACTAAATGGAGGAAAACAATATGATATAACGAGCTTTTTAGCTAGATTTCTATTTAAAACTGAGTAATCAAAATGTTGTAAATTCATATTACTTACTAAATCAATAATCTTACCATGCTCATCTAAATTATTTTTAATATAATTATTCATAAATACTATTTGCGCTAAATATTTAGAACGAATCAATCTTTGAACCTGTTTATTTTTTACTAAATCATATAGCTCATCTAAAATTTCTAGAATCTCAACTCTTTGAAGTATTAAGAAATCAAAGTTTTCTGCCTTACGTGAAATAGAATTCATTCTTATTACTCTGTAATAAATAGCATTTTCTTCTATCGGGACAATCTGTAGTTTAGGTCTATTATTTGCAAAAAGTTCACAAAAGTAAACAGTGTCTTCACCACTTTTTAGAGAGGATCTGAATTCTTGAGTTAACAAGAATTTTTTAGGTATTATTTTACATGCAGTAATAGTTGATATTTTGTTTAAATCCATAAGCGCTATTGATTTTTTATTAGATGCATTGATGATTTCATAATTTAAACTGTTTGTAGTATCAATATATCCATCTGATATATTGTGAATTTGAGTGTACAAAATAGTTTGTGGATCTAAAAAATCAAATCCTGATTGTATAAAATTAGGTGAAATATAATCGTCAATATCAATAAAAGTAACATGTGTGTAATTTGCATATCTAACACCTAAATTTCTAGCTGCTCCTGCACTTGGTTCATCATTAATTAACAATGTAATATCAATAGTATTATATTTATTGATTTGATTGTATATATAGTTTACATCGTCTACAAATTTACCGTTAAAGACAATGATAACCTCGTAATTTGCAGTAGAAATTTCTTGATTAAGAATACTCTCTAAGCAAGTATTGATATAGTTAAAACCATCATAAACAGGGATTACAATGGATATGCCTTTGTCTAGTTTATCAGTATTCTCATTTAATTCTTTACTTATCAATTTTATTTGATCCTGATATTTATCATACAAGGGAACTTCCTCCTACATCTTACTTGCAAGTGAATTAACATAATTTAATTTCTGTTTTATAACTTTGAAATTTTCATCCACTTCTTTATATTTGTTTAGAATATTATTTGCTGTATAAACTAACTCATGAGATTTAGATAAAGAATTAATACTTCGTGGTAAGAGTTTCATCTTGCCAATAATTTTTCGGTTGTTGAAAATTATTGGCTCTGATAATTGTTCAGATGTAAAACAATTTATATAGTAATGATAATCTTCTACTTCAATTTTCTTAATTAAGAACTTCTTCACTATTTTTTCCAAATCTATACGGTGAATGCTATGTTTATTAGCTCTTAGTTCAACATGTTTATTAAATGGAATAGTGAAAAGATAGTCATAGTTTTCATCAAACGTAGAATGATTGTTTAAGTTTATAATAATCTTTATATCTTTAAGATTAATAATTTCTTTATGATAGTCAAAGTTATCATTAATATGATACTCAATATAAGAAGAAGATAACTCAATTTCTTTACTTAACATACAATCCCTCTCATTCTTAATTAACTAACTCTTGTGATAATTCCTCAATTAATTTTTGATTATCTAAATCATAGACAGGCTGATATTCTTTATACAAATCTAGAATATCTAGAAATAGTTTGATCGACTCTTTTCTGTCTTCTGGCTGTAATCTATCTAATCTCGGTTTGTACCATTTTTTTATATAAAAGTTAAATCTTTCTTCTAAATAAGTTTCCATTAGTCCGTACTTATTTAAGAAAGGAACACGCTCTTTTTCTAAAATTAGATACTTGATAAAAAATTTTTTACTAACTGTATTCGTAACACTACCAGATACTGCTGCATAATAGATGTGAATGAGTTTGTTTACACCTTGGATACTGTTGCAATTGAGCACTAATTCTTGGAAAAACATTGTATCCTGCCCAGCAGCGCCTTCAACCATAGTGATATCATTATCTAGTATTATATTTTTCTTGACTATTAGTGCTTGGATACTTTGAACTCTCATCTCGCTTCTTTTTAGAAATGCTTGTGGATCGTCAATATATAACTTACCATAATTATTATTTTTTATAACATTAGTATAACTAATGGTATTCTTTTTCTCATTAGATTCTTTTACTATATTGCCAACAACCATATCCACATTTTTTTCTTTTATAGCTTCTAACATATGAGCATATCCATCACCAGTAGCTTCATTATCTGGATCGAGATAAGTTATTAAATCCGTACTCGCTATTTTAACACCTTGGTTTCTAGGTTTTGAAGCACTTCCTGATCCTGTATCATTTTCAATGTAAACTATATCTGGATGTCTTCTTCTTAAGCGGTTAATAATTTTTATTGTATATTCATCAGTACAACCGTCATTTACAAAAATTATTTCCATCTTTTCGAATATTGAGGACCTCTTCAAACTAGCAAAACATTTCTCCTCTAAATAAGAGCCATTGTTATGTATTGGTACAATGACGCTTAAATCTTTAGTTACTCTATTTTTATATTCTTGCTTATTTTTGAACACTTCAACATCATCTAAATTATACCCTACATTTAAATTATCTATTTCATTAATGCTTTGAATATTTTTAGTTGAAATCATTGAGAGATAGGTATCATTTATATTATTTACATAATTATGTTTTTCAAGGTTACTATTTTTAGTCACAAAATCTACATCAACATATTTAAATGCAGAAACCATATCATCCAGATAGTATTCCTCATAAAGTATGTTGCTAGAAAAGAATGTTATATAATCATATTCTTTAAGATCAATTGTAGATATTTCTGATTCTTGGCATTTGAATTTATTTTCATATATCTGTCTTTCATAATTATCAATATTTTCGTCTGAGTAGTCTTTCATAATTATCAGTATTTTAGCATCCTCATATTGGTTAGCACTTAAACCTATGTCCGAAGCAATTTTAGATAATCTATGATAAGTTGTGTGATTTTTCATTACACTTCTAATTCCTTTAGCTTGTAACTCTAAAAGATCATTTTCATTGGTATTATATAATAATTTAAAATCTTCTTTATCATTAATCATTCTGACATTAGGAAAGATATTATTTATTCCAGTGTTGTAATTTGATAATAATATATTTCCGAATGCTTGTAATTCATACACTCTATTTGCAAACATAGTTTCAGAGTATTTTACAGAGTTCATATTAATACTCCATCTAAAAATTTTATGCAATTTCATTAACAAATTATGTTTTACTGGGAATGTAATGTTATTTATATATTTTGATGGGAACTGGTATCTTGGATTCTCAAGTTCTAAATTTCTATCTATTATAATTAAATCTTCCGTTTCTTTTAAAATCGAATCAAAGAGTCTTTGAGTTTCTGTCATGCGTACCGGATATTTAACTAACCAAGATCCTGCAAATAGTATTTTGTTCTTATATTGCTCAGCAAATTTACTTCTAGTACCAACCGGGTTATGTATTGTAGGGTTTATTCCAAATTGAAGTACATCCACATTTTCATTACCAGTGTAACTAATATAATCATTCACTACTTCTTGTGAAGTTGTATATATATAATCACATGGTTTAGACATATCCTTAAATAAATTATAATTCACGGGGTCTTCCTTGGAGTAGAACACAGTTGTTATACCTTCACTTTTATATAAGTCAATGAGATTCAACATATCTTTTCTTGCTTCAGAAAAGGGATTAGCAACACCTACCCACGAATTGTCAACTCCTCTCCAAGTTGTAGCAAAAATTACAAAATCTAATGATTTATCCACAGAAATATCATTTCTAGATAAATATTTTATATTCGCAATGTTTTTAAATGATTCATATAAAAACTCATCTGCAATTATACCAATATTTAAATTTAATTTTTCAAAAAATCTACTCCCATTGCTCTCTGTTATTTCATTACGATTTATAATATCGATGTATTCATCAAGCGCATGCTGTCTCCCGAGTTCCTTTACTTTAAGATAATAAAAAAGATCCGTTTCTTGTTTATTATTAAAATTTTTACTATATTCACTAATATTAACACTAGGATTCAAATCATTAATCATTTTATTTAATGTCAAATTAAAATCTTTCTTGTATAATTTATTATACTTTTTCATTTTATTTTCTAAAGTTTTCTTGTCCATTTTTTTCACCACCTATTTTTTCTTTAGCTCTTTATATTTCCCATCTAATTCTTTTAACTTTTCTTCAACAAAAACCATACGCTCTTTATACCGATTTTTTTGCTCAGCTAACCTGTTATTATAATCTTTTTGTGACTCTAGTCTCTCTTTTGTGAGTTTTAATTCATTTTCTAATTTTTTAATTTCAGTATCAGGAAAGCTCATATACTGTTTACTATCTTTATTTAGATTCAAGAATTCTTTAGCAGAAATAACTGATTTTACAATTTTTTTTGTTTTATTTCTTTCTATATCAACACTATATAATATATCCTCAATCAACTTATCTTCTTCATTTTTTTCAAAATTTTGACCACTCATATTTAATACTTCATTAATATTTTCAATATTGCTTAATGAGGTCCAATACATTTCCTTATCATCTATTTGTAATTTTGCTATTTTTTTAGAGTGAAATGCAAGTACTAAAGTCAAAGTATTAATATCAACTTGATCATCGATTGCGTTATTTAAAGTACTAACCGTATATAATTTTTCGGAATTTATTAAACTATCTCTCTTTAGAGATATGTTATATTCAACTGCTTCATCTAAATACGATGATGGATGGAATCCTTGAAATTTATTTTTCAAAAAAATTCCATAGAATTTTTTTCCATTATATTCAATTTCAGATTTTGCAGTTAATAATTTCCCTTCAAATGCTGAATAGAAATCCTTTTCAAAATCTAATTTACTGTTAATTTCATCACTATAATATTTATCTTCGATCAATTTAAAAGTTTTAGCTTTAAATCTAAATATTTGTATAGAATCTTTTAATTTTACCCAACCTACAGTTTGATCATCAAGTTGTATGAAATCGTACACATCACCGTTATATTTTTTCTGAGTAACACTGGATACTATTTTCCATTGATAATCAGTATTATCTATAACTTTTGCATCCTCTTTTAAGTTTCTAAGTATCACGTTTGCTTCATTTTCTATAAAAATATACTGTTTAGAATACTTATAATTCATTAAATTATTATTCATTTAAAACACCCTTATAGATTTATTATATGTTGTTTATTTTTGTCGGAAAAAATAATCTTACCTTTTTCAATTTTTAAATCATTAATATTAACGGTACTTTCTTCTTTATAAAATACTGATAAGAAGTTTGTAGTTGATGCTTGTTTACTAAACTGTATTTTGTGCGTTTTTATTACCTTACCGAATTCTAAAGAAATTAAAGTATCTTTGAGATCAGCATTTATTTTTTCGTTATTTCTCGCAATAATTTGTAAGTAATATTTTTTATTATTAATAATAATGCTAAAAGTATTCTTATCGATTTTACTTACCTCAGCTTTTGGATTCAAAATAAAATTTTGCACATATTTCTGATTAATTTTGGAATTAACCGAATCATAAATTATAAGTTCGTCAGAATCAGTTAGGATGCAAGTTCTGCTAATAAAAGTAGCGTGATACAGATTATTTTTTGCTGAGACTAATTTATATTTATTCTTTTTTATAAATTTATTTATAGACAATTTTAGTTGATCTTTTTGAGGAGACGTTAACTTATATTTTTTACCTTCTATATAAATTGTACTGTGTCCTTCTGGTGAAACAATACTCTCTCTTATAGGATTTGAAATTTCATAGTTATATTTCCCTGAGTCTATAAAAATATCAACACCATCTACAAATAAATTAAAAGACAAATCGTCCATATGTTTATGAGTTTTACTTTGGTAACCTGACTTAAACAACAACCAAGTACTTTCAGAAATTTTATTACTATTTTTATTATTAAATATTGACAATCCAGCTTCGTAATCAATTAAATCTATAAATTTTTTCGGTATTTTTTTATCAAATATTGTCCCAGTATCTCCGATAACTGGATATTGACGATTCGGTTTTATGAATATCGACGTGATTTTCCTAGCATTATCTAATATATCTATAATCTCTTTTGGGAATGGCTTGTTTAATTCTTGTAAAATGCGTTTCGATCTGTTTAAAAGAGTTAAAACTAATCTATGATATTCAGGTGAATTTTCAAGATGTAATCCTTTGTATGAAAAGTCTCTTTTAATGCTATAGCTTAATCTATAAAATACTTTGGAAATAATTAGCTCTTTCTTTTCCTCATCTTCTAGGTAATAACTAGCAACTAACAATGAGTTATCCATCATTATTCCATGATTATTATCACGATAATTTTTGTCATCATTTAAAAAGTCAACATGCTTTGTAATAAGAGCCTTAAAAATTCTTGAAGACAGTTTTATATTTGCGGAATATTCTTGAAAGTATATAATGTTGTTAATTCTATATGATGCTGCGTGTTCGTTCCATGCTAAATTACTTGTATTTAAATCAAAGTTTTTATTATACCAATTAATTATAATGTTTCTTGCTTCTTTAAGATATTTCTTCTCATTCGTTTTTAAATACATTTGCACAAAATCTTTAACGATATTTAAACTGTGCAAATATACTTGGTAAGTCCTCGCATTATCTGCGTGTTTATAATTCCAGTCTATCGAATTATTAAATTTTATAGGGTCTAGGTTATCTTTAATAACCAGATTACCTTTTTTATACTCTGAAATATTCTTTTCATAGTATTTACTTGCACTATTATACTTCTTAATATCCATTGAGCAGCAACCCTTTACAAATAAAACTGCAGACATCGTCTTTAACTTTGTCTACAGTTTTGTATTTATATATAGTTTCTAGAATTTTTGAATGTTCCCGTAGTTAAAGTATTTAACTTCTTCGAAGTTGTTAGGTACCACATTCTTAGTATCAAAGATAACCTTATCTTTCATACCTTCAAAGTCAGAATCAGTTAATGTTTTAAATTCACTGTGATCACTTAATACTAGGACTAAAGAAGAATCTTTAATCGCTTCAGTCATGTCTTTTTCCACAAAATCCATCTTAACGTGTGGATCGTAAGCATTAACTTCTAGGCCAGATTCTTTACGTAATAACTCATAAATATCAAACGCTGGTGATTCACGAATGTCATCCACATCACCTTTATAAGTTAAACCAAAGACACTCATTTTATTACCACCAAGTTTGCCAAGAATGTCTTTAGTAGTATTAACAACATACTCAGGCATAGACACGTTAATAGAACGTGATAACTGAATTAATGGAGACTGTTCTGGTGCTTCAGCAATAATGAAGTAAGGGTCTACTGCTAGACAGTGACCACCTACACCAGGTCCTGGTGTGTGTAAGTTAACACGTGGGTGCTTGTTCGCCATTTCAATTACTTCATGTACATTGATATCTAAATGGTTACAAATTTTAGCCAATTCATTCGCTAATGCAATATTCACATCACGATAAGTATTCTCCATTAGCTTAGACATTTCAGCAGTCTTCGCATTTGTTTCAATCATTTCACCTTTAACGAAAGTACCATATACTTTCTTACCAGCTTCAACACATGCTGGAGTCATTCCACCAACAATACGGTTGTTATAAATAAGCTCATGCATAATTTGTCCTGGTAATACACGTTCAGGACAGTGTACTAAGAAAATGTCTTCACCAATCTTAAAGCCTTGTTCTTCTAGATAAGGCGCTACATTATCATCCATAGTACGAGGTGCGATTGTAGATTCTACAATTACAGTGTCACCTTTTTTAAGTATAGGAACGATTGACTCAACACCAGCCATAACAATAGAGATATCTGCAGATTTATGCTCATCATCATTGTTTGGTGTTGGTACCGCAATAATATATGCGTCTGCTTCTTCAGCAACAGTCGAAGCCCTGAATTTACCTGTCTCTAACACTTCTTCAAGTGCTTCTTGTAGTCCAGGCTCCTCAATATGAATTTGTCCTCCATTAAGCATATCAACAGCTTCTTGCTTAATATCGACACCTAACACGTCTACGCCGTGTTTAGCGAACATAATAGATGTAGGTAAACCGATATAACCTAATCCAATTGTTGTTAGTTTCACTATGGAACACCTTACCTTCTTCAAATTTAAATTTATTCTTTTCTTAGTATACCAAAACTTTTTACATTAAAAAGATTAATTTTCTGTAAATATTTACTTAATTCATGTTTGTCATTCTTTTTGGCATTGATAATTGTGACAGCACTGTCAGCTAATTCCAAATATGTTCCGTAATTTTCCATATCATCCACTTGAGGACCAATGATGAAGATATGATCATAATAATTCGTTAACGGGCTTAATTTTGATAATACATTATGCTCATTAAATTTCGTAACGATTTCCTCGTCACTTAAATCTTCAATATGAATCACATCCAATCGTTCAACAGCTGTCGGTTGGATGGCTTCACTTAAAAACATTGATGTTTTTAAGGTGGTAAATAAATTCGGTTTCGCTTTTGAATTTATATATGATTCAACTTGGTTAAACGACTTTCCATCTAAATTAACGATTAATACACGATCTTTTAGGCTGGCGAGTAAGTAAGCGATATGAACAGTTGCTTCAACTGTTGCCGCTTGTTTTACTAAAGATGAAAATATCGTCTTATTTTTTGGATTATCTTTGTTTTCTTTTCTTATTGCAATCGCAGTATCGTATAAAGTATTTAAAAGATCTTTGTCAAATACTGACTCTATTTCTTCATTTGCACTCATATTCTCACTCCTAGAATGTACCCAATGTTCTTTCGTTTAAATAGTGTTGGATATCTTCTTCAGTATTAATGTTGTTATTGTTAACTGCGAGAATGATTCCTACAACAGTACCAATGATTAAACCTAACATCACAATAATAATCTGTAAGGCTTCATTTGAAGTATCGTAAGTCAATTGGCTTACGTTTTCGGTTATTACGAATCCTTCAGCTTCTAAAATATCATGTACTTGTGATTGGATTGAATCATAACTAATTCCACTTTCTGTTGTAATGTTTAGTTGTAACAGATTAGAATTTGTTTGTCCATTCAACTCGGCTACGTGAATATTATCAGAACTGTTATTAATAGTATCGTTTAGTAATATATTTAAATCTGCAATAGAATTTGGTTCTAGAGCAGTTTCTAATGTATAATATTCTTCGTATGTTGTACTGGACGGTGGAATGAAGAAGTTAACCACTGTAGCAAGCACGCCAAAACTAAGCATGCAAATAATAATATTAAGAATGTTTTTCTTTAAAAAGTACATAAGTCTGCTCCTTAATTCGTGATTCAAATTATATTATACTATTAAGGCATGCAAATAGAAAACATTCTATCGAAATCTAGAGGTGCAAGTAATGAAAATTGATATTATCGGAAGTAAATTTTCTTCCAAACTAACAGAATTCAGAAGTTTCCCCTACTCAGTTAATAACTTCATAGCTGGTACTAGCTTATTGTCATTGTTTTCAGAGCCGTACCCAAAAGCAATGAAAGATATTAACACGAGTGATATCGTTGAAATCTCTACGGCTCATAGAGATTTAAATAAAGCAAACCTGGAAAAACTTAAAGAATCTAACTCTGAAGTATTAATGATTGATTTACTCAGTGAGCTAAATGATATCGTCGTCTATAATGGCGATTACTTTAATCGTCGTTCATTTGAATTGATTGATGATGAAATCGACTACCAAACAGTTAGAAAAATTGATCAGTTTAGAGCTTTAAGGAATAGAATCAAAGATGTTTTAACCTTGGCACAAAGATATGACAAAGTTATTTTAATCGATGTACTACCTAATAATGATTACGACAGCTTTATTTCAGGCCTATATGAATTACTCTATAATAATATAGAAAATAAGTTAGTAATCAGTGCAGGGAATGATGCAGTTAAAGATATACTTAACGCACCATTAGAAATCTATGATGCAGTTAACCAACAGTTGAGAAAAATTAATTCAGATAACTATGAAAACCAGTTGTTATTTGATGAAAAGTTAGAAGGAAACATACTATCTGTCTTTATGAACTATGTAGAAGAAAGATATTATATTTATGAATTATATAAAGATGGTCGCCCTTTAAAAAAATCTCACCGTACTGATTCACGCTATTGTCAGTTCCATTTAGATGAAGCTGGAAAATACCGAATCCGCGTAACAGCTGAAGTGGATAATATTAAGCCTAGGTTCTCTGATACTTTTATATATAAACCAAATACAGTATCTAGTAAAAATAATAGCTATAAATACGTCGAAATGCCAAGTGAAGATAACCTATGGATGTTAAATTTGATATTGTCAACTTCGAACTTCAAAGGACTAGTGGGTAACCCATTTAGGTATGTGGATGGCTATAACGGTCTAGACGTATTTCTAAAGGAAGAAGTAAACGCAGACTATATTAAAAAAGAAGACTTATTAGAGATGGCTTTAAATATTCTTTATGACTTAAACAAAGACGATCTTGAAACATTCATCGTTGATAATCAAGATGCTCTTAATTCAGCATCAAATGCGATTAAGGATTATATTAGTAAGTTAAATTAAAAATTGTGCCTAAGGCTTTCCTTAGGCACAATTTTTTTAAGCTATCATTTCTTTGTACAAACGATCTAATCGATCGATTAATACTTGCCAATTACGATTTTCTTCAACCCACATTCTCGCTGATTCACCGATAGAGTCATTTGTTAGTACTTTGACCACCGCTTCTTTGAATGCCTCTTGATCATCTGCTTTAAAGTATACGCCGTTAACTTGATCAATCACCATTTCTTTAAGCGCATTGACATCACTGACAATCACTTTCTTAGCCATCGCCATCGCCTCATATGTCTTGATTGGCGTCACCAACTGACACACAAGCTCATCCACTCTAGGGAATGGTGCGATATCTATAACTGAATAGAAGTCCTTAACCGTTTCAAATGGAACTTTACCTATAAAGATGACATCCTCACTTAAGTGAGCCTCAAGCACTTTCTTTTGGAGCGTCGCGCGATATTGACCATCTCCAACAATTAAGAACTTAAAGCGCTTATCATAATAATCACTTTCGTTTAATTCTTTAATAGTATCAATTATCATTTCGATACCTTCATAATTAGTAATTGACCCAATAAAGCCGAATACAATACTATTTTGAAGGTTATACTGATTAACAATTGATTCTGATTTTTCTGTTGGGTAGATTTTCTCTGTGTTCACGCCGTTTTGAATTAAAGTAATTTTAGAAGCATCAATACCTTTAAAAATTAAATATTCTCTCAAGCTCTCACTAATTACAACGACCTCATCAGCGTATGAACAGCATATAACTTCGTACTCTTCTTGCATGTTAAATCTATCTGACTGATAGAATTCATGAATTTTAGATGTTTGTGTATGATGCCACATGCCTCGAACTTCATAAATTGTCTTAATACCCATCTGATTTCCTAAACGTATAGCTGGAAGGGCATTTTGGAAATTTGAAGCGGCATGAATAATTGTCGGACGCTCCGCCATGACAATCTTATAAAGTTCATCTTTGTAAGTATCGAAGTATTTTTTTAAAGGTGTTCGATTTGTTAAGTACTTATCTGAGCGATCAATATAATATATGCGATAATCCCCATCATCTAGACCGGGTTTTTCATAACTCTCATGTTCTGGAGACCAGCCAAGGCGTGTGGTCACCACTGGACGATATCCGAGTTCTTTTACTCTAGAAATAATTTCATTTGAACGAATTGTATAACCATTAATCACTGGCATTCCTTTGTTTAGTACAAAAAGTATTGTCTTGCCGTCACTATTGAATTTTGAATCTAAAGGTAAGGGCTTCGGTTGCCATTCTTTTTGCATCAGTTTATATTCTTGTTCCGCTAGATTAAATTCACCAGGATATATTCTTGAAGGAAAGTGCTTTTTCATTTCCTTTAAAAATTTATACCGAGCAGTAATATTACCGATTGCATGATTTGCTCTGATCAATGCCCTTAAAACATCTGCACTGGCAGGTTTAATCTTATACGCTTCTTGTGCATGATAGAGTGAATCATTGAATCGTTTTAAATTAAACAAGTACATTGAAAGATTAATATGTAACTTGTATTTCTTTTCCGGTAAATGGCGCTTAATTAACTGGTTTAACTTATCAGTATCATTTTCAGCAGCATAAAATCGACCGAGTATGAGGGCATGATTATATTTTTTACTTGCAGTCTTTTCTAAATAAGCAAAAAGATATGGTGGTAAATTATATAACTTATTTACCCTTTGGAGTTGTGCAATCACTGCATTATATATTCTCGCTCTAGACTTATTTGAAAAATTGTCATAGACAAAACAATCTGTATTATCATTAGTGTCTTCATCTAAAAATAGCGTTGCACTTTGAAATACAGTTTCTAAACGCTTATCTGACTTAAACAAACGAATTGCATTTGAGTCCTTAAATTGTATCTGTTGATCTATAATGAGTCTTCGTAAACTCATAATATGCTGTGCATTAAGCGGTACTTCAGGCAACAATTTTAAAATTTTATTCATTAACACTTTCGTACCTTTACCAAAGTGATAATAATTTAATAGATTTTGGAGTTGGTCAGATTTTTTGTCAGTCGAAGCTAGATTGAAATCTAATACATCGACTGCGATTGGATCTATGTATTTAAATAACTGACTATTATTGTTGATGTGATCGACAAATAAATCGTTTAATTGTTCAACTAATTCTTCTTTTTGGAAGTGATTATTAATTACTAAAACATAACCGAGATGTTTTAAATTGATATCTTCTTGATCGATCACTACTTTTAAATCGGATAACTGAACATCAGGGTCATCAATTTCTAAAACATTTTGTCTATAGTTTGTCCAAGAGTATTGGTAGAATAAATCATCTTTTTCTTCGTTATATAATTCTACCAATCGCTGTTTATTTCTACTCATACGGTTAATCATACGTTCAATCGTATCGTATTGATTTGACTTTAAGAAATTACGAACTAAGACCTCTTGCTGGTCTTTTGTTAAGTCACCGAGTACATCATGTCCAGATTCTGCAATATCTTCAACATCATCAAAACGCTTTAAATTATAATAAAGTTTGGTCTTAAAAGGTACAAGTGCCTTATTACGGTCATTTTCAACCATCTCTAAAGACCCTTTATAATCCTTCTCATGACGTAAAATAAGCGCCTTTAAATAAGCTTCATAATCATTGGCTAATCGCATACGATCAATCAAGTCAAGTAGCGTTAAGTGTCCTGACTTTCTCAAAAAGTAACTTAAACCCGGCTCTTTTTTACCAATCTTTTTAGTCAGACTTATTTTGAGTATGTGTCTAGAGACAACAGGCATATTATATTTTAATGCGAAGTATGATATAACTCCTTGAAGATATCTCATGGCAATTCTCCTATGTGTCTATCAGAAATGAACTAATATTATACCTTACAATATTTTGCTATATTTAAAAAGGCTGTTTTAATTAAAAACAGTGAATACTTGTATTAGTATACCGAGCACCATTAGTAAGAACAGCCCACTACCGACAGCAACACTCAACATATTAATCTTCTCTTTCGGTAAAACCAATCTTTGACTTTTCGCCATTTGTTCGGCAACCATCTTATCTTTATACTCAATCTGTTCATCACGTGTTAAGTTTTTATATTGACCCACAAACTCAGCATAACTTTTTACTACATCTTGCATATCTCCAAATTGTTTCATTTCTCCATATTGTACCCAAACTGCCTTATTACAAAACTGTCTAATTTGACCAGTTGCATGAGACACGAAGAATATAGTTTTACCTTGTGCTTGAAAATCTCTCATTCGGTCAATACATTTGTTAGCAAAAGTCTCATCACCAACAGACAGAGCCTCATCTACAATGAGAATGTCCGGGTCTGTATGAATAGCAATCGCAAAACCAAGTCTTGACCTCATTCCGCTAGAGTAACTCTTGATTGGTTGTTTGATGAAATCACCAAGCTCAGAAAATTTTAAGATATCATCATAACGATCATTAATATCTTTTTCAGACAGACCATGCATTAAGCATTTAATACGAATATTTTCTTCGCCTGTTAACTCATTATTTAAACCTGCACTGATTGCAATAAGTGATGTTCTTCCATTAATATGAATATTCCCTTTAGACGGTACCGTCGCTTCAGCAATTAAGTCAGACAGTGTAGTCTTACCTGAACCGTTCAAACCCAAAATACCTACTGAATCACCAGCATGTACTTCAAAATTAATATCTCTTAATGCATAGAATGGTTTAGCTTTATATAGCCAACCAAATGAAATTAAGGATAAGACTTTTTGAATTCTATTGCGATTTATATCATATATTTTTGAGACATTATCTACTTTTACTTTATACATAATTTCACCTCTACAGATAATCGACTAATCTGTCTTTATAGCGATAATGAACCTGAACTCCAACAAAGAATAAGAACAATGTAATCGACCAGAAATAGATATGGTCAGCAGCTGTACCATAAAATGCTGGTCCATCAAATATGAGCGCATTTCTGAATGTCATGAGAAGATAAGCGAATGGGTTAAAAGCCATAATTATAGACATCAATGGTGGTCTACCTTCTGGCTCCCAGAAAATTGGTGTTACAAAGAAAAACATTCTCATTACATTTGCCTGAACATTTTTAAAGTCCCTTATTAATATGTTCACTGAAGACATTATTAAACCAATACTATAACTAAAGGCAATGGTGGCAAACATAAAATAAAACCATACTAAATAATGGCTTGGTTCAGAATAACCGTTCACTAAACTGATGACTAGTACGATTAAAGTCATAATTATAAAAGAAATTACATTATTCATGACCGACATCGAAAGCAAGATAGATGAAGGGAACTTCATCTTTGTCACTAAGTTAATCTGGCTACTAATGGCATTTGATGTTGCATTGACACAGCCTGATATAAAACCAAAGGCAAATATACCAGTAATCAAATAGACGAGGAAAGGTACATTCTGTACATCTCCTCTATCCCCTCTTAGACCAAGTCCAAAGACAACATAAAATACGCCAACTTGGGCAGCTGGCATTAAAATTGTCCAAAGTAAACCAAGATAGTGGTTAGCGTATGAAGCCTTCAAATTATATAAACTCAACTTCCAAATCAATGGCAGGTTTTCAAAATTTTCTTTTAATAACGCAAATACATTTTTCATATGGTTTGCTCCAATTTGTAAGATCGAAGTTAATTATACTCTTAAACTATTATTGTGTCACTAGCCTTTCAATACAAGGCCTAGAGTTGAATCATACCCTTTTCGTTCATTTCACTTAAAACCATTTCTAAGGCATATTTAACGTGTTCAATATGTAGACCACCTTGAGCATAGACTGTATATGGTGCTCGAATCGGACCATCAGCAGATAGTTCTAGTGATGCACCTTGTACAAATGTACCTGCAGCCATAATTACTGGGTTTTGGTAACCAGGTATTTGATCCGGTATAGGTAAAAATCTTGAATTGACTGGACTCGCTTTTTGAATCATTTGCGTGAATGTTATCATCTCTTCTTCAGTATTGAAGCTCACACTTTGGATTAGATCCGTTCTCTTATCTCTATAAGACGGTGATGCTGTCATGTTCAATTGTTCAAAGACATAAGCCATTAAGAGTGCACCGTTTACAGATTCTATAACTGCATGGGGTGCCATAAAGAATCCTTGATACATATCTGTTAGGGCATTTAAACTCGCACCCATTTCCTTGCCGACACCTGGTACAGTTAAGCGGTAGCTCACGCGTTCAACTAGGTCTTGTCTACCTGCGACATAGCCACCCATTTTTGCGAGTCCTCCGCCTGGGTTTTTAATGAGTGAACCAGCGATAATATCTGCACCAACTTCAAGAGGTTCTTTACTCTCAACAAATTCACCGTAACAGTTATCTACGAAGACAATCACATTTGGATGCTTTTCTTTGATTGTTTTTATAATGGTTTCTATTTCGTTGATAGACATTGATTTACGTGCAGAATATCCTCGTGAGCGTTGAATACCAATTATTTTTGTCTGATCCGTGATGGATTCGAGAATTTTCTCTGTGTCAAATTTGTCTTCTTTTAAATCAATAGTATTAAAATTAACGCCAAGTTCCTTAAGGCTTCCAACATCATCT
Organism: Jeotgalicoccus marinus DSM 19772; assembly: GCF_000425825.1. Taxonomy (GTDB): domain Bacteria; phylum Bacillota; class Bacilli; order Staphylococcales; family Salinicoccaceae; genus Jeotgalicoccus; species Jeotgalicoccus marinus. The sequence goes on along the minus strand of NZ_KE384460.1, from coordinate 362,070 downwards.
TTACTATTCCCGATAACCTTCTCTAAGGTGTCATAGGGTTGGCCAGTAATATAAAGCAGTTCTTCTCCCTCTCTTAGAATACTGAGTAATACGAGACTAATTGCATGCGTTCCTGAAATGATCTGTGTTCTTACTAAAGCATCTTCAGCCTTGAAGACATCTCTATAGATATCCTCTAACTTGTCACGCCCAGTATCGTCATAACCATAACCTGTTGTACCATTAAAATCCGATTCCATAACTGAATGTGCGTTAAAAGCCTGCATGACCTTCTTAAAATTTTTATGTGCTAAATCTTTATTCTCTTTAAAATGAGGTGATAACGCTTCTACTGCCTCATTTATGATGCTTATAATTTTTTCTTCTTTATTCACTATCTTCATCCTTAGCTATTATTCTATTTACAAAATTCCCATCAGGTTCAAAGCCAGAGATTTTCACTGTTTCTGCTTCGATTTCTATATCCTTAACCACCGTTTGTCGTTTAAGATTATAAATCTTATCTTGTCTATATATTGGCACACTCACTTCATAATCACTGAAATACTTAATCATGAAGTCTTCTATATAAGACAGTAGTTCAGTTGAATCCATATTTTTATTTACAAAGTTATAAGGCACAGGTGGTAATAATTTTTTACTGTCGTTTAGGTCGCTCTTATTAAATAAGACAAGTTGAGGAATATCCGCCATATCCAGAGACTGAATCAATTGCTCTACTGTATCATACTGACTGATGATATCAGCTGCATTATTATCGATCACGTGAATAATAAAATCACTATCCGCTGCTTCTTCTAGTGTCGATTTAAAACTCTCGATTAAGGTCGTCGGCAGTTTCTGAATAAATCCAACAGTATCTGAGATAATACACTGGAAACCAGATGGTAACACCATCTCACGGGTTAGTGGATCTAGTGTTGCGAAAAGCTTATTTGCCTCAAGTGCTTCAGCCTTAGTCAACTTATTGAAAAGTGTCGATTTTCCAGCATTGGTATAACCGATTAGAGACACTTTCGTCACTTGATTTTCACGGCGCTTATTCCGATATCTTAGGCGGTGATTATCGATAACTTTCAATTGCCGCTTTATATCAGAGATACGTGAGTTAATGTGCCTACGGTCCGTTTCAAGTTTTGTTTCACCGGGACCTCTTGTGCCGATTCCCCCACCAAGGCGTGATAAGTTTATGCCTTCTCCTTTAAGCCTAGGAACCAAGTATTCAAGTTGAGCGAGTTCCACTTGAAGTTTACCTGACTTCGACTGCGCTCTTAAAGAAAATATATCCAAGATAACTTGGGTCCGATCGATGACACTCGTATCTAACATCGCTTCAATTGCTCTATTTTGACTGGCTAAAATTTCATCATTTACAATGCAATAATCCAAGTCTTCATATTGTGCTTCGATTTCTGCTAAAAATCCAGAACCCACATATGATTTACGATCAACCCGTTGTCTATTTTGTATATGTATACCAAGGATTTCGATACCGATAGACTCAGAAAGTTCTTTTAATTCTTTGACTTCAGCGTCAACATCCTTCGTCTGAGGTAAATTTGCTGCAATGATGATTCCGGTATGCGTCATTTCTATGACAAACACCCCCAAATTTTTTTATTAATATTACGATATCATGTTTGGCAATTATAAATAAGGCTATATTAAAGTAGTTAAGTCAGTTTCTGAATAAGAAAGGTGAATCATATAATGAAAACGACATTCTATGATCTTTCTGCTAAAGACGCAGATGATAATATTATAAATATGCGACAGTTCGAAGGAAAGGTCGTACTTATTGTAAACACAGCAAGTGAATGTGGTTTTAATAACCAGCTCGCAGAATTAGAGAAATTATACGAAAAGTACCATGAAATCGGCTTAGAAATCCTTGCCTTCCCGTCCAATAATTTTATGAATCAAGAACCGTGTTCTGCTACAGAGGCACGTGATGCATACATGAATTCTTTTGGTGCGACGTACACTGTCATGGAGAAAGTCGATGTGAAGGGTGAAAACATTCATCCATTATTCAAATTCCTAACTGAAGGAAAGTCCGGACTTATTACGAGTGCAGTTAAGTGGAACTTTACAAAATTCTTAGTCACTCGTGAAGGTATTGTAGCAAAACGTTATGCACCTCAAAAAGATCCAAAAGACATAGAAGAAGATATCAATCGTTATCTAGCTGGGTAAAAAAATAAACCGACTGTAAAGTTTCTCCGTAGAGATTTCACAGTCGGTTTCCCCTTTTTTAAGCACGTACAAAAGTTGAAATTGCATGCTTATATATGATTTGAATTTTCCCATCAGAATCCAGTTCTATCACATATTTGTCGAAATCATTGATCTTACCTTGCAGTTGAAAACCGTTCATTAAGAAGACGGTTAACACCTGCCCCGACTCCTTATACTCCCCTAGAAACGAATCTTGTAAATTCATCTAATTCTCCCCTTTTGTTTGTAAGAATTGATATATATCATTATAGATAATATCCGTGTTTGTCTGTGCGATATCATACCAATGAATTTCAAGCTGGTTTCTAAAATAAGTTAATTGCCTTTTAGCGTACTGTCTAGAATGTGCTTGTACACGCTCCATGACTTCAGAAATACTCGCCTCCCCTTTAAAATATGGCAAGAATTCCTTATAGCCTATTGCCTGACTCGCTGTCTTAGACATACCTTTGTCATACAATCCCCTAACCTCATTTTCAAGGCCAGCCAAAAACATTTTTTCTACACGTAAATTGATACGATCGTATATCACACTTCTCTGTGTTGTAAGTCCTATTATGAATGTATCATACTTCTCTTCTTGTGTATACGCTTTCTTTTCTGTAGTTGTTAGGTTTTCCTTTACCAGACGACGAATGATTCGCTGTCTGTTGTTGGGGTGAATATCAACATCTTGCACCATTTCACTGAGCATCTTGAATAAATTTTCAGTTGTAAATTGCTGATAGTATTGGGTGAATTTATCGATATCTTCTTTTTCTTCTTCGTTAAATTTATAGCCATCGATCAGGGCTTTAATGTAGTGACCTGTCCCACCAACAATGAAGGGTACTTTACCTCGACTCTCAATATCCTTCACTAAGTTTACCACCATTGTTTGAAAGTCAGATACTGAAAAAGTTTCATCCGGGTCTTTAATATCGATTAGGTGATGTGGAATGCCATTCATTTCATCTATAGTAATTTTTCCTGTACCGACATCCATACCTCTATAAACCTGCATGGAGTCTCCGCTGATAATTTCTGCATTAAAATGTTCTGCGATTTTTATAGATAAATCAGTTTTACCGATTGCTGTTGGACCGACAAGGATTAATAATTTACTTTTTCCCATGTAAGTATACCCAGTTGACGATTTTAGAAAAAACCGCCCCTCTATTTTCTTCAAATAGCACCTCATGACGTGCATTCGGCTCCAGTATGACGTCAACGTGATCAGATAAGCGCTTTAACCGATAGCGTATAATCTCGTAATCTCTCGCGAAATGAGAGAAGGGATCATCATTGCCGCCAATTAATAAGTATGGAATGTTTTTATATTGTCTGATGACCTTTGATGAATCCACTTGACGTATATTCGATAAAATCTCACTGAGCGCCTTCACACTCATCTTTTGACCAGCATGTGGATCTTCGTTATAGGAGATGACGTTGCTATCATCTTTTGATAGCCATCGATTCTTATGATTCCCTTTGAAGTTAGAGTCGTAGCCAAAGAATGCTAATTTGTTGATGAGTGTCGATCTTGTTTTTGGAATTACTTTAGCGAGCACTTTTAAGAATTTTGTAGCCAGCGCATCTTTAAAAGATAACTTACTGCCTGTACCTACAATAATCGCACCGTCATATAAATCCTCAGTTAACAGTCTTCTTAATATGATTGAGCCCATGGAATGACCAAGTGCGAACCTGGGTAAATCTCTCGGCATAGAACGATAGACGACCATAGCGTCGTCGATTAAATCTTCAAAAGAATCAAAGTGACCTAAATTAGATTTTTTCTCATCACTACCATGACCCCTATGGTTGTGAACAACACAATGAATATTATTTAAAGTTAAATAAGTTAAAAATTCCTTGTAGCGGTCCTTATGTTCAGCCATACCGTGTAAAATCTGAATACTCGCCTTCGGTTCAACTGGTACATAATGCGTCACGGCAATCGTCCTGCCTTTATTTTTCATTGTTTTGTTAATAATCTTCATGCACTACCCCCCTCTTAGCGGTTCTTGTTCTGTACATGCGCTTCGTTTTTGATTCGAAGCGGAGCTTGCCTGTTACGTCCGCTTCGTTTTGGATTCGGAGCGGAGCTTACCCGATTCATCCGCTTCGTTTTGGTTTCGGAGCCGGGCCAGCTCACCAAACACCATGTTCCCACTTTCTACCTTACTTCATCACCCGATTAAACAGTCTTTCGATCTCATAGGTGGTCATGTGAATGATGACTGGGCGGCCGTGCGGGCATGTGTATGGTGATTGACACTTACCGAGTTCTTCTAACAGGGCTTCCATCTGTTTTTTATCGAGGTAGTGATTGGCTTTAATGGATTGTTTACAACTCATCATGATGGACATTTCTTCTCTATATTTGTTGATATCGAAGTGGTCAGTGTGGGATATAAAATCTATGAGGTCATTGATATCCGCTTCTGGATTATCTTTGTTAATCCATGATGGGTATGCTGATACTGTATATTGTTTCATGCCCGTCTTATCAATTTCAAAACCTAGATTTCTTAATTCAGTCAGTTTCTCATCTATGGTAATGACGTCGTCAAATGAAAATTCGAAGGTATATGGAATCAGTAATGGTACGCCGTCATTTTCTTTTACTACGTTTTCATAAATATATTCATATTTGATGCGTTCTTGAGCGGCGTGCTGATCCATTAAGTACATGCCGGTTTCATTTTGCATGATGATATAGGTTCCATGAAGTTGGCCGATAATTTCCAAATACGGTAGTTTTTCTTTTTCTAGCTTGTCTTCTGTATTGATATAAGTCGGTTGATCTTTTGGTTTAGTCTCGGTCGGACGCTCTTGCTTTGTTGAGGCCCGGTCACTCGTCTGTTCGATTTCTCTTTCCTTGAAGAAATTATTCTTCTTGGGTGGACTCTGATAAAGACTCGCTGATTCTTTTATGGCTTTTAAGTGGTCCTCACTAAAGTCTATCGATGACTGTTCTGGTTTTTGTTGTCTCTCTTCTTTCGACTTATGCTGAACTTCTGGAATTAACTGTGTCTCTGTTAATGCATCTTTGACAGCTTGTTCTGTTAAATCTAACAGTTCTCGTTCTTTTGATAATTTAACTTCAACCTTAGATGGGTGCACATTGACATCAAGTAATTTCGGATCCATCTTAATATCTAAAAAGACAAGCGGGTATTTATCTTTCGCTTGAAGAGTATGGTAGGCATTGATGATGCTTTGAGTGAGCTTGAAATTACGAATGTGACGGTTGTTGATTGCTATATTGATGTAATTTCGATTGGACCGAGTAATTTCTGGTCTAACTGCGTAGCCTGTAATTTCATAGTCCGGGCTCACCCCGTGTACTTCTAAGGTATTGGACGATACTTGCATACCGTACAAGATATGAATAACTTCTTTTAAGTTGCCATTACCTGTCGTTTTAAAGCGTTCCTTATCATCAAAGACTAAACGGAAACTTACACTTGGATTATTTAAAGCCATTCTTTGGACGATATCAATAATTTTACCGGCCTCTGTTCTAAGGTTTTTAATATATTTTAACCGTGCAGGTGTATTGTAAAATAAATCTTCTATTTCAATTATCGTCCCCTGTCTTTCGTGCCAAACTGTATCACTTTCATACGTCCCGGCTGAATAGACAATTTTAAAAGGTGTTGAATTTTGACTCATACTCTCTAAAGTGACCTTGGCTACAGCACCAATACTACTCAGGGCCTCTCCTCGAAAGCCTAAGCAACGTATTTCAAATAGGTCATAGCTTGTATCAAGCTTACTCGTCGCATGACGTTCAAAAAGTAAGTGTCTATCTTCATAGTCAATTCCAGATCCATTATCGATGACCTTAATTGATTCCATACCAGAGTTTTTGACAATGACTTCTATAACAGAGGAATCAGCGTCGAGTGAGTTTTCAACGATTTCTTTAACGATCGATGATGGACGCTCGACCACTTCACCTGCTGCAATCTTGTTTTGTATATCAGCAGGAAGCACGTGTATTCTACTCATTTTATATGCCTCCTATTTCAATAGTTTTTTGAATTCTGCTAAGGTATTTAATGCTTCAATTGGTGTCATTTCATTTAAGTCGATACTTTCTAATTTTTCGATTAAATCACTATTTATATTTCTCTCTTGTTCTTCTGAATCGTCTAATGGTAGTTCAAGTTGGAAAATTGTATTGTCAGGCGCTTCTTTACTCTTATTTTCAAAACCACTTAAGTAAGATTCTGCAAGCTCGGTAACCTTTTCCGGCAGTTCAGCAAGTCTTGCGACATGAATACCATAACTTTTCTCTACTGCACCAGGCTTCACCTTGTGTAAGAAGACCAGTTTACCATCATATTCAGTCGCTTTAACGTGTACATTTTGTAGCCCAGATAAGTCATTTTCTAAGGCTGTTAATTCGTGATAGTGCGTAGAGAATAAGGTCTTCGCTCCAATGTCATCGTGTATATACGATAGCATGGCTTGAGCGAGCGCCATACCATCATAAGTCGACGTCCCTCGGCCAATCTCATCAAAAATTAATAGAGAATCTTTAGTCGCATTTTGAAGGGCAGTATTTGCTTCCATCATTTCAATCATGAAAGTCGACTTTCCACTAGATAGGTCATCACTCGCACCAATTCTAGTATAGATTGCATCGAATATTGGAAGCACTGCTTTGTTTGCAGGTACTCTCATACCAATTTGAGCCATGATGATAATCAAAGCAACTTGTCTCATATAGGTCGATTTACCTGACATGTTCGGTCCGGTAATTAGATAGATAAAGTCATCATCTGTCATGTTTAAATCATTCGGTACATAAGTACTTTCGTTTAACATGCGTTCAACAATTGGATGGCGTGCTTCAACAAGTTCTAATGTACGATCACTAGAAAATTCAGGTGCAATAAGGTGATGCTCATTTGAAACATGAGCAAATGAAATCAATGTATCTAACATTGATAAGTGTGAAGCGGTATGTTGCAAGCGATCGATGTAGGTCATCATATGATTTCTAACTTCAGTAAACATCTTATACTCAAGCATGATGCTATCATCTTCTGCAGTCAGTATTTTACTCTCCATATCTTTAAGTTCTGGGGTAATAAACCGCTCTGCATTCGTTAATGTTTGTTTACGATTGTAAGAGAACTTATCCGCATCAAAGTTTACAGCTTGCCCTTTAGAAATTTCTAAGTAATAGCCAAAAACTTTATTAAAACCAATTTTTAGATTTTTTAAGCCAGTACGTTCTTTTTCATCTTCTAAGTAATTATTCAACCAAGTTCTCGCATTATTTGAAATGTCTCTAAGTTCATCCAATTCATCAGAGACCCCATCTTTAAAGATATTACCCTCTCGAATCGTCTTAGGTGGTTGATCTGTAAATACAGTTAAATGCTCATAGACATCTTCTAAACTATCAAAATTTCTAAATAATTGATTGTCAGTTAATGAAAGATATTCTAGAAGTGCTTTTAATTCAGGTAAGCCTTCGAGCGAGTCTCTTAATTGGACAAAGTCCTTCACATCAATATTATTAAACGATAAACGCCCGACCAAACGTTCAATATCATAAACTTGATTCAATATTTTAGACAACTGTTCACGTTCAGAGAAATGGTCGATTAGAACGGTCACAATTTGTTGGCGGTTCTCAATCTCTTTTTTAGAAACGAGCGGACGTTCAATCATATTTTTTAGACGACGTTTCCCCATCGGTGTTTCGGTCTTATTTAAATACCAAAACAGTGACCCTTTTTGCTTTTTAGTCTGAATATTTTCAAGCAATTCCAAATTCGACACGGCTGCATAATTCAATCTCATATGAGCATTCAACTGGTGTTTAGTCACCGGTTTTAAATGCTCTAAATCTCTCATGTTTTGTGCACGAATATAGTTTAAGAGGAGCTGAATCGCCTCATGTTCAACGACATCATCTTCAAAGTCGTAATCCTTCTTATCAACCGCTTCAAAGACAGTATATAGCGGTGGATCACTATATATTTTACTTAGCAGGTACTCTGAACTTGAATCCACGACTAATTCACTTGCACCGATTGTCTCGATTTCACTCTTCAAATCGTCCTGGTTCGCGGTTGAGAAGGCATGGATTTCTCCCGTTGAAATATCACCGTAAGCGACCTCATATGTTTGATTCACTTCTCTGAGCGCTAAAATATAGTTACTCGCGCCGTCTTCCATTCCAAAATCATCGATTAAAGTGCCTGGCGTAATGACTCGGACGACTTGACGTTTCACCATGCCTTTAGTTTCACGCGGGTTTTCCATCTGCTCACAGATTGCGACTTTAAAACCATGGTCGATGAGTTTAGCAATGTAATTTCTTGCAGAATGATAAGGTACACCGCACATTGGCGTTGGATTGTCACTGTTTTTATCTCTTGAAGTCAGTGTGATTTCCAGCACTTTTGCTGCAGTCACTGCATCATCGTAAAACAGCTCATAAAAGTCACCTAACCTAAAGAATAATAGGCTATCGGGATGTTGGTCTTTTATCGAAAAATATTGTTTCATCATCGGCGTCAGTTCTGCCATCTATTCCACTTCCTAAGATAATCTTGTCGTATTATTATAACATGTGAAGCATTTAAAGTCGGTTTAAAACTCCACGCTTTTCGAGCGCTTTTAAGATAAAATAAGACACCGTTGCACCGATCGCACTCGACACTAAAAATGCAAGTGCAATAACGGCATATACATTAGTGTCGAGGTCTAATATCAACATCAAAGGATACAGACTTAGAGCCCCAATGATACCTGTTCCAAGCACTTCACCTAAGGCAGTCGGTGCCAATTTTTTAGTATATCGATATAATAGGTATGCCAATAAAGCACCGATCATAGATCCGGGATAAGCAAATATTGTGCCTGTACCTAAGAGTACTCGAATTGTCGAGGACACGAAGGCTTGAACGATGACCCATGGACCTGTGAATACTGCCCCGAGTACGTTAATTAAATGTTGCATTGGTGCGGCTCTAATTACACCGAGTGGTATTGTTATAAATACACCTAAGACCACATTTAAAGCAACAAAAACAGAAGTTAAGGTTAAATTTCTCGTCAGTTTATTCATTTATAAATCCCCCTTTTTTTAAGAAAAAAGCCGTAATCAACATCAGTTGGTTATCGGCTTTAAAAATTGCTTATTTAAATTGATCTTTGTTTTGGTTCGGTCTGTTTCTAACAGCAGCTCCAGTTTCACCTTGGAGCACATCTCCACCCGTTCTTTCAATCACTTCTTGAGTAACAGTTGAGCTGATCGCGTGAGACACCATTTGTAATAGTTCATTGACACCCGCTTGGGATGCTTGGAATTGTTCGACTAATGGCATGTCGTTTAACTCTTCTTCAATTTTTGCGAGCTTTTCTTCAGTCATCTTATAAGCGCGTTCCTTACCGTAGTTTTGGAAGTTAACGGCTTGTTGCTGAAGGCTCTTTAAGCTTGCCATCTTTTCACGAATTTCCTGGTTTTCATGAATTTTAGCTTCTGCCTTTTGGAAAAACTCAACCTGCTCGGTTTCAGCCATCATCTTACCGAGCTTTTTTGCTTCTTCTATAATTTGTTCCTTAGTATACATGAAACGTTCCACCTTTAAGTTTATATATCACCATTATATATGAATCCTTACACGAATTAAATGTAAATCTCATGAACTTACTGATTCACCATATCGTAATATTTTCCTTTCTTTTCGAGCAAGGCTTTTTCAGTACCCGATTCAAGCATTTTACCGTGTTCAAGTACAAAGATTCGGTCGACTGCTTTTATAGTATTGAGTCTATGAGCAATAATAATACTAGTTCGCCCTTTCATCAGCCGCTCAAGTGATTCTTGGATTTTAAGCTCTGTAATCGTATCAATTGAAGATGTTGCCTCATCTAATAATAGGATTGCAGGATCGGTAATTAAAGCCCGCGCAATAGATATCAGCTGCTTTTGTCCTTCTGAAACAACACCATCATCCGAATCAAGTACAGTATCATATCCGTTATCAAGCGAGATAATGAAGTCGTGTGCATTGGCGGTCTTAGCAGCTTCTATGACTTCCTCATCTGTTGCATCTAAGCGTCCATAGCGAATATTTTCTCTGATTGTTGCCTCAAAAAGATAAGGATCTTGTAAGACAAATGCGGTACGTGAGCGTATGGCATGCCGTTTATAGTCTTTAACATTTCTACCGTCGATTAAAATTTCCCCGTTATCTGTCTCATAGAAACGGGCCAGTAACTGCATAATCGTCGTCTTCCCTGCTCCAGTAGCACCAATTAAAGCAACTGATTCACCAGACTGAATTGAAAACGATAGATCCTTTATAGTTGGTGATTTTTGTTCTTTTAAATATGAGAATGTGACATTCTTAAATTCTATATTTCCTTCAATTTGTAAATTTTCAATCGTTCCATTATCCTTTTCTTTTGGCGTATCTATAATCTGAAAGACCCTTTCAGCACCGGCAATGGCGGATAGTACCTGGTTGAGTTGGTTGGATAGGTCAGCGAGCGGTCTTGTAAACTGTCTCGCATATTCAGCGAAGACAACAATAGTACCAACAGTAACGATACCGTTTGTCGTCAGTGCAAGAATGCCTCCAGCACCTGCAACTATAGTAAAGGATAAGTTATTTAACATATTCATTATTTTCGGTATAAAGCCAGAGTACAAGTTTGCCCAGAAAGTAACTTCTCTTAAATTTCTCGCTTTTTCTTCAAAGTTATCAATCGCTCGTTTTTCTTGAGAGAATACTTTAACGATTTCTTGACCAGAGACAATTTCTTCTATATATCCATTAAGTTCCCCCGTACGTCTCTGTCTCATTTTAAAAATCGGACCTGTACGATTTGTAATATAGCGGACACCAATGATAAGTAAAGGAATAATTAATGCCGTTAGAAATGTCATAATTGGACTTAGGTACAACATTACCGAAAACGTGCCGAGCAAGGTCACAATACTTGTCGTAAATTGAATAAATGAAGAGTTCATTGTTTGAGACAAGGTTTCAATATCGTTTGTCATCCGACTCATCAATTCCCCGTGTTGGCGATTATCGAAAAAAGTGACTGGTAATTCCTGCATATGATCAAATAAATGTTGTCTTAAGTTATAGATTGTTCTTTGTGATAAGCCGACCATTAGGTAGGCCTGAATAAATGTTGTTAATGACAGTAAGATATAGGAAGCTAAAAGTATAATTAATACTCTAAATAGCCCATCGAATTCTCTCGGTATAAAATAAAAGTCAACAATACGGCCAACTAAAAATGGACCAACGATGCTTAAAAGACTGGTCACAACGACGAGTAGTATGATGAGGTATAATAACTTTCTTTCACCTCTCATGAACTGCCAGATTCTCAGGAGCGTCTGCCCCATATTATCTGCCCTCGTACGCTTCTGTTTTGAACCAATATCTTCCTTCTTTAAGACAGGTTCATGACCAAAAGGCTTGTTGAAAAAATTACTCATCGATGTGCCCCCCTTTCATCTGTGACTCGTTGATCTTTCCGTAGAGCGGTGACGATTTTAACAGTTCCTCGTGTGTACCTAGCCCCGCAATTTCACCGTCATCTAAAAGTAAAATACGGTCAGCATTTTTGGCTGTAGAAATCTTTTGGGTGATGACGATTCGCGTCACATTTTCATCTTTTAAGGCATCCCACAAGTTGTTTTCTGTCTTAATATCAAGTGCTGATGTTGAGTCATCTAAAATTAAAATAGCCGGCTTTCTTACCAAGGCACGTGCAATAGAGAGTCTTTGTTTTTGCCCCCCTGATAAAGTGACACCCATCTGACCCACTGGCGTATCGTAGTTATCATCAAAGCTCATTATATTATCGTGAATTTGAGCTTTCTCTGAAGAAGTCATGACCTCTTCTTCTTCAGCCTTTATGTTACCCCAAAGGAGATTATCGTAGATGCTACCTGTAAATAACATAGATCTCTGCGGCACATAACCGATTGTTTGCCTTAAGTCCGCAGTTTCCCATTCCCTGATTTCTTTATCATTGACATAGACTTTCCCATCTGTCGGGTCATACATATTTGGAATCAAGCTAATCAAAGTGGACTTACCTGAACCTGTTCCGCCCATGATGACAAAGTTTTCGTTGTCGTATATTTCAAATGATATGTTCTTAAGTACATATCGCGAGGCGTTTGGATATTTGAATGATACATTTTCAAACTTAACGTAACCTTCTTCTTCACTCTCTTTATACGTCTGTTCTCCATCTATTGAAATTGGTGAATGAAGGACTTCACTTATTCTGTCACTTGACGCCTTAGCACGAGATGTCGCGATAATTAAAAAGGCAAACATTGAGAATCCACCCTGCATTCTTAAGGCGTAGTTAATGATGGCTACAATCTCACCGACAGCAACAGCGTTATCTTGTAGAATGTCAGATGCCACCCATAAGACCAGTAGTAAACTGCCGTTCATGATTAAAAGTAAGACCGGTAATATCGATTCCATCAATCGTAAAGCATAAGTCGTGTCTGTCTTTAACTTGGTTGCGACCTTGGCGAATTTATTTGCTTCGAATTTCCCTCTGTCGTTGGCTTTTATCAGCCTAACAGCTTCTAAATTTTGCTGAATAAAACGGTTAATTCTATCAAGCCAGTGCTGCACTCTTAAAAATACTTTTGCCCCTTTTCTCGCAGTAATGAATAAGAATACCGCAAGGACTGGCGTTAGAATTGATAGATAAAAACCAAGTGTCGGATTGACTACAAATGACATGACCAAGGAACCAATAACGAGCAGTGGTGCCCTAAGTAATATACGTAAACTCATGTACAAGAGCATTTCTGTTTGAAGGACATCTTGTGTGAGTCGTGTAATCAAGCTTGAAGTTGGAAATTTCGAGAATGTTGCTAAAGTAAAGTGCTGGACTCTAGTAAAAATTGCCATTCTTAAATCATAACCAAACATATTGGTTAAATGACTAGTGAAATATGTATTCAGAATCCCGGATATAAATGCAATCAGCGATACTGCAAACATCACAATTAAATAAAATATGACGTTATCTAAATCATTGGCAAGTATCCCCTGGTCGATGACTTGCTGAATAAACAGTGGCTGAATTAATTCAACAATCAGTTCAATAAACATAAACACTAAAGCAAATACAATCAGCCATTTATATTTCGTTGCATAACGGTAGACAGTTAACATACACATGCACCCCTTGTTTCAATCCCACTTACTTATTTCGAAAACCGAATTAATTATATTATGCCATAAAACAGACAAAATTTTCACTAAATTTGATTGGAATAAAGAAAAAGAGTTCAGTTTATATTTGAACTGAACCCTTCATAGTTATTCTTCTACTTTGAAATTTTTAATTGATTTTTGATCTGTGTCGATAATGACGCCACTAATGACACCTTTTCCTTCATCAGGTACCACATGTCTTTCAGGTAAATTTGTTATGAACCTTCTGATGACTTCATCTTTTCTAATACCAAGAATGCCATCCTTAAAGCCAGTCATACCAACGTCCGTTATGTAAACTGTCCCATTTTCTAATCGGGTCGCATCATTCGTTTGCACATGGGTATGCGTACCAACGACAGCATTCACCCGACCATCTAAATAATAACCCATGGCGATTGACTCCGACGTCGTTTCGCTGTGGAAGTCGACGAAAGCTTGATCGTATTCATGACTATCAAGAATTTTATCGATAACTTTAAAAGGATTTTCAATTGGCTCAAGGAAACTACGCGCCTGAAGATTAACGATCAACAGCTTCTTACCATTGATGTTGACCACTTTGGCCCCCTTACCCGGTGTACCTTCTGGGAAATTTGCCGGCCTTACCATTTTCACATCTGTATTGAGGAGATCGTATACCTCACGTTTAGCGAAAGCATGATTCCCTAGCGTGATAAAATCCGCACCCGCACTTAGTATTTCCTTATACGTTCGCTCGGTAATCCCCTTACCGTGTGCAGCATTCTCACCATTCACAATCGTGAAATGCGCGCCGTGTTCTTTTTTTAACCCAGGTAAATAATTTTTTAACATGCGGCGGCCAACTTTTCCGACCACATCTCCGATAAATAATATTCTCATATCAAAACCACCCTATCTACTGCTAGTATTATACATGATTTCTGATTTCTGTGTCGATGTTTGGGATAGAACAGTGCGATACAACTCTTGCGGACCGCTGTCAGTTCCACAGCGAGCCGATAAATCCCTAGCGGACCGCTGTCAGTTTCACAGCGAGCCGTTAAATCGCTAGCGGGCCGCTGTCAGTTTCACACCGAGCCGATAAATCCCTAGCGGACCGCTGTCAGTTTCACAGCGAGCCGATAAATCCCTAGCGGGCCGCTGTCAGTTTCACAGAGAGCCGATAAAGACAAACTACCTCCATCATTCAACAATTTTCACCCAATCTTTATATCTTATGTCCTTTATCGTCGTCATAGCTTCTTCAAAATCATAAAATTTAAATTTATAACAAGCAGTTTTCACACTTGTATCTCTAGTACAAAATTTTGCTAAATAACGTTTAATGGTAGTATCGGACAACTGATGATCCGCCAGCTGCAGCACCTTCCTCTTAGTCATTTTTTCATCAGGGAAGAGGAATTTAAAATCGCTAAAGGTACGTAAAACGTGGGTACTATTACTCTCCTTCGTCCCGCAATTTGCACACAAAAAATGGAATTGACCCTTCTCCAAATCAAAGTGCCCACAAACCCCACAATAAAGACCCAGCTTCAACGTCTTTATATCTACAGCATTTGGCAAATAGGGATTTTCGACCATGGCATTTTTAATTATTTCAGCTGCCTGCTTTGTACGATTTCCTACAAAACTACTCCCCCGACTTAAAAAGTATGTCCTAAGATAATTTCTTAACACGGTGGTCTTCCAAATTTTATCGTCGTCACTAATCAACCTAAAATCATCATTCACAAAGACAGTGGCTGACTCAACAATGTATTGAATGTTGTTCTCTGTCATTAGGCGCTGAAGTTTGTTTTTTGCTCGCATTGTTTGAACAAAAGGATTATCACTCATCTGCTGGTGATTTCGATACCAGTTACCATTTTCAAATCTATATTCACCGCTGTAGTTTTTGATTTCATTGAGGGATATTCTATCTTCAGCGATGATGATGCTATCAAACTGGGTATAACTTTTACCGATTTTCAGAAAGACATCACGAAATATATGCATATTTCTATGGCCGGTTTCATCCAAAATCAAATCGTAATTCTTTTCTCCGATAAAGCCCTTATGACTAGCTCTTAAGGCGGTTTGTTCTTTTTCTGTCAAGGCTCGACGTTTTCCTAAGGCGGTATAATGTAAAAGCTCGAATGGTTGCTTACGATGATTTAAGAACATTTTTCCTCCAATTTATGTATTCCCTCAATTCTATTTATACATGGAAAATATAGTTTTTCAGCTAAAGTCCCTCACAAATACAATAATGGCAAAATTGTAAGTACTCATTTGAGAAATGGTAAAAAGCACCATACAAAAATCCCCTAGACTAGGAATTAGTCTAGGGGATTCATTAAATACTATTTTGCGTATTCTATGGCCCTCATCTCACGGACAACTGTCACTTTTATGTGTCCTGGATATTGTAGTTCATCTTCTACTTGTTTTTTAATGTCTCTTGCTAATCGATGGGCTTTAAGGTCATCGATATTTTCAGGACTTACCATGACACGAATTTCGCGTCCGGCCTGAATTGCAAAGGTTTTTTCAACGCCTTCATAGCTTTCTGCTATATGCTCGAGTTTCTCTAAACGTTTCACATAGTTCTCGAGTGTTTCGCGTCTTGCACCTGGACGAGCAGCTGATAAGGCGTCTGCCGCTGCAACAAGGATTGAAATGACGCTTGTTGGTTCAGCATCACCGTGGTGTGATTCAATTGCGTTGATAACTGTGTCTTTTTCCTTGTAACGTTTAGCAAGTTCAGCACCGATTTCAACGTGTGATCCTTCTAGTTCATGGTCGATGGATTTACCGATATCATGAAGTAGTCCAGCACGGCGTGCGAGTGCAACGTTTTCGCCGAGTTCTGCTGCTAGGATACCTGCAAGATATCCAACTTCTACTGAGTGCTTGAGGACGTTTTGTCCGTAGCTTAGACGATATTTCATCTTACCTAAATGCTTAGAAAGTTCTGGATGTAAGTTATGAATGTCGAGTTCAAATGCAGCAGCTTCACCTGCGTCGCGAATTTCAGTTTCCATATTGCGACGGGATTTATCAACCATTTCTTCGATGCGTCCTGGGTGAATTCGGCCATCTTCTACAAGTGCTTCTAGGGCACTTTTCGCAATTTGACGACGAATCGGATCAAAGCCTGATAAGATTACCGCTTCTGGCGTATCATCGATGATGAGATCGACACCAGTCAGCGTTTCAAGTGTTCTAATGTTACGACCTTCACGGCCGATGATGCGACCTTTCATCTCATCATTTGGTAGGTTGACTACCGACACTGTGGACTCGCTTGTATATTCTGCTGCGTAACGCTGTGCCGTTAGGGCAAGCAGTTCACGCGCTTCTTTTTCTACATCGCGGGTCATTGCTTCTTTCTTTTCTTTTACCATTACAGCCATATCATGTGACAGTTCTTGTTCTACTTGAGAGAACAACTCTTCTCGCGCTTCATCACGAGTCAGTCCGGAGATGCGGGATAATTCTGTTTCTTGTTGACTAATTTTTTCATTAATCTCGTCATCCTTGGCATCTACCATCTGCTGTTTTTCTTCAATTTTAGCTTCTTTTTGTTCCAACGAGTCATCTTTCTTATCTAGCGTTTCGCTTTTACGATCTAAGGATGATTCTCGTTGAATTAATCTGTTTTCATATGCTTTCATCTCTGCGCGTTGACGATTCATATCATCATCGAAAGCTTCCTTCAGATTTTGGTTTTCTTCCTTCGCTTCGAGCAGCTTTTCTTTCTTGAGATTGTCAGCTTCTTTCTCTGCTTCTGAAATTATATGATCAGCTGATGTTCTCGCTTGTTGCTGCTTTTTAGTCAACATGTTATTGACAATAAAATATCCGATAACAACACCTAGAATAATACCAATTAGGATGAAGAGAATGTTCATTAAGTCCACAATAAACACCTCCCTATCTCGGTTCTAAAGTGTGTTAAATATAATATGAGTTGAATTAAAATATTATATATTACAATTTTAAATATAATGTTACATAAAAGCAAGCACGAGAATTTACATTTCCCGTGCTTGCCGACTTTTAATAAATTGCTATATAAACTTATTTTAATTCATCTTCATCAAAGAGTGTACTTTCTTTCTCATCCTCTTCTTCAGTGACTTCAATATCTTCCCCAAAGCCGAGTGCCGAGCGCAGTTTTCTTTCGATTTCTTCGTATAGTTCAGTGTTTTCTTTTAGTGTATTCTTCGCATTCTCTTTACCTTGGCCAAGTCTTTCACCATTGTAAGAATACCAAGCACCACTTTTTTCAATGATGTCTTCTTCTACACCAAGGTCAATCACTTCACCGACGCGAGAAATACCTTCACCATACATGATGTCGACTTCTGCCACTTTAAACGGTGGTGCAACCTTATTTTTTACAACTTTAATCTTAGTACGGTTACCAACGATATCTTGACCGACTTTAAGACTTTCCGCACGGCGGACTTCAAGACGTACTGAGCTATAGAATTTTAGGGCACGTCCGCCGGTTGTTGTTTCTGGGTTACCGAACATCACACCAATTTTCTCACGGACTTGGTTGATGAATAAGGCAGTCGTATTTGACTTAGAAATGGCACCTGAAAGTTTACGTAGTGCTTGAGACATCAGACGGGCTTGAAGACCCATGTGAGAGTCACCCATCTCACCTTCGATTTCAGCTCTAGGTGTTAGGGCTGCTACAGAGTCGACAACGACCATATCTACAGCACCACTTCGCACGAAAGCTTCTGTAATTTCTAGTGCTTGCTCACCTGTGTCTGGTTGTGAAATATATAAATTATCAATATCTACACCAAGATTCTTTGCATATTCTGGATCGAGCGCATGCTCTGCGTCAATGAAGGCACAGATGCCACCATTTTTCTGAACTTCTGCAATCGCGTGTAGGGATACTGTCGTCTTACCTGAAGATTCTGGTCCGTAGATTTCTATAATTCTGCCTTTCGGATAACCGCCTACACCGAGTGCTCTGTCTACTGTAACTGATCCTGATGAAGTCGTTTGTACCTTACGTCCAACGTCATCACCTAGCTTCATTACCGAACCTTTACCAAATGATTTTTCCATATTTTTAATTACTGTATCTATCGCTTTATGTCTTTCGTCCATAATGTACCTCCAGTCGTGATTTCATATTTATTATATCACTCATAAAATAAAAAAGCGAATATATGTTCGCTTTTAAATACAAAATTTTAATTTTTGCTGACCATTTTTTAATTACCGTCAGGATTCATTACTAAACTTCACTTTTCTGTATGTTTTTATCGACAATTTTTTATTTATGGTCTGCCTTAAAAACAGCCCGGCCTTTAACAAAGTATTCGACTCCAGATAAAATTGTAAAAAAGACTGCAATGTACATTAATACCATACCTGGTGAAAATGGTAGGAAGCTTGTCATAATATCACCGAAAAGTAAAAATACTAGTGCAAACATTTGAAAGACCGTCTTCACTTTACCAAGCTGGCCTGCTGCTGACACGTAGCCTTGCTCGATTTGTAAGAGTCTTAAACCTGTGACTGCAAATTCACGTGCGATGATGACAACTGCAATCCAGGATGAAATAACATGCCATTCAACCAGGACAATTAAACCAGTCGTGACGAGGAGTTTGTCGGCAAGTGGGTCTAAAAATTTCCCCATGTTGGTAATGAGATTCCATTTACGGGCTAAGTAACCATCTAAAAAGTCAGTCAATGCGGCAACGACAAAGGTTATAGCTGCAATGAGCTGTTCAATGCGTATAACTCCCCCACCGAGGAAGGTCGTATTGCCAAAACCGAAATCGACTAAGGCAAAGATTAAGAAGACTGGAATAAGGATGACTCGAAACACAGTCAACCAATTAGGTATATTCATTTTGTCACTCCCTCGTTATGTTAAATTGATAATATATTGTTACCGTATCACCACGTAAGGAATTGTCGAGTGGCTGACCATCAATTGAGACATCAAAATTCGTAGAGTTTCCGAGTGCCAAATTTAATACAGACGCTTCTGGATCAATATCAAAAGTGCCACCTTCAGATTCCTCATATAGATAAGAATTTTCAAGGTCATCAGTTAGGCTAACCCAAGAAGGTTCATCTCCTGAGATTTCCACTGAAAACGTGTCACTCGTCGTAATATTATATATCAAGGTATTACCTTCACGATTGACAAAACTCACATCGGTTGTCGGCGATTCTTCTGTTTCTTCCTCGCTTGTTTCCTCTGTTTCTTCTTCATCTGTTTCTCCTTTGGGTTCTTCAGATTCAGCTTCTTCTTCTGGTGCTTCGGTCGCCTCTTCTTCATTTGATGCAGCAATGTCATCAATAACTTCAGAGTCTGTTTCATAGACCCGTTTAGTTTCAAAGAGGTCACCTTCAGAACCGATTTGCAAAAGTACAAGCCAGACAACAAACAAGACTAAGATCATCGTAATAAAACCGATTAAAATTTTCTTTAAGTATTTAAAGTCCTGATCTTCTTTTTGATTTCTCTTCTGCTGATCTGTTGTCGCTTTCGGAAGCTCATCACTAAAACGCTCAAAGAGCATATCAGCATCGAGTTTTACGTAATCAGCATACTTTCTAATAAGATGTTTGGTGTGCTTCGGTTCAGGGAGTTTTGATAAATCACCCGCTTCGATAATTAAGATGACTGATTTTTTAATACCTGAGCCACTTTCCATCTCTCTTAAAGTGATGCCGGATTTTTCCCTTTTATTTTTTAAGTAAGTCCCTAGTTTCATAATCTTTAGCTCCAATTAGAAAAAGTCCATGTTGTCACTTTCAAACCAGTGACGCTTCTTATGTTTTTCATAAGTAATTTCTTGACCATCGTACTCACGTATTTCAATAATGTAATCAAAATCATCTTGAGTCAGTTTAAAGTAAGGATCTTCCATTAGTAAATCAGGATGTTCGACGACCGTCGTACCCTCGTAGTTTATAATTTCGTTGACCAGACGTTTATGTTCATTATTCGTTGACTTAGATGTAACTGCGCCGTCTATGATGTAGACGTTTCCTTTGTCGTATTCCTGCTTGTGTAGACTTGTTCTTTCTGTCTGCTTTAACATTGTTGAAGATAGGAACAGCCACTTATCACCAGCCGTCACGCTTCCAGCAACAACGGATTCTGTCTTACCGACTCTTGGCATTCCGCGAACACCAATTAAGAAAGTATCATCGATATCAAATAGTATCGCTAGAAAGTCAACTACAATACTAATTTCATCACGTGTAAAACTAAAGATATTCTTATTTTCTTCAGCACGTTTGATGAATCGGCCATGACGTAGGGTCAAACGGTCAGTAATGGTCGGTTTTCTAATCTTTATAATTTCAATCTCATGGATGTGTCTGACGATGTTTTTAAAGCGTTCTAACTTCCACATATCGTCCGTACGAATCAACAGTGCGCGCTGTGAAACTTCAACACCGTTAATCGTCTTGATCGAAAGACCAATATTACCTAAAAGACTTAGAATATCGCCCAGTAAACCTGGCCTGTCATCTAAATTTTTATATTCTAAATACACTTCTACTGTACGTTCAGGATAAAATTCAGGTTGTGTTGGATTCATGTAAACCATCCCCCGTTGATTTTTAAAACCTCTCCCGTAATGCTTCGTGCTTTACTAGATGCTAAATAAAGAGTGAGGTCTGCCACTTCTTCAGGCTCAATTAAACGGCCTTGCGGCAAATCTTCTAACATATACTTTATGTCTTCTTTACTTAGCTTTAATGTCATTCTACCACGGACCACACCAGGTGCTATAGCATTTACTGAAATTCCTGATGGTGCAAACTCCTTGGCCAAAGATTTGACCAAGGTCTCCTGTGCACCTTTAAAGGCACTATAAACACTTTCCATACTTGAGCCGTATGTTCCCCATACTGAAGACATGACGATAATCGATGCGTGCTCACTTTTTCTCAGCTTAGGAAGCAATGTCTGTATAAAAGCGACCAAACTACGTATATTTATATTGTACTGTTTATCGACAGTACTTAAATCTGTGTCTTGGATGAGTTCAAACAGCGCTTCGCCTGGAGTGTAAATTAATGTATCGATGACATCAATATGTTGAAAGTATGACACTAAATCTTCGGTTTCAATTGGCTGACTCAAGTCTAAATAATGATGGGTGCTTTGAAATTTCGAGTCCTGTGTCTTTGTAAATGTGATAACATCAGCATCTTTAAATTTCTCATGGACCGCTGATCCGATATCACCACTTGCACCGACGATGACAACCTTAGTCATGTGGCTTCACGATGACGCTTGAGACATTCATTTCATCGATAGAATTATTAAAGAATTCCTTCAAGTCATCTAAGGTAATGCTATTGATTAGTTCCGGCACTTCATAGAGATCCGCACCGTCAAAGAGATACTTAGTAAACTGATTCGCAACGTATTCTGGAGAGTTTAAACTCGTTAAATAATCGCCTAATAACTCTCGCTTTTGACTCTGCAACCGCTTCTCGCTGAAGAAATCTGAGTCTTTAACTTCTTTAATAATGCGAATTATTTCTTGTGTAAATGTTTCTGGATGTTCAGTTTCCACAGCCATCAAAGTATGACGCACAAGATTATCTTCTTGATAAGAGAAATTAAAGGAATCATCTATAATGCCGCGTTCTAAAAGATCCTCATAATAACTAGACTGTTCGCCAAAGACCATATCTAAGGCAAATAACATCGCTGCATCACGTTTAGATCGTAAATGACTATCTGCATCATCCGGCAGTGATTTAAAACCGAGCATCACTTTTGGTGTGGTCACTTGCAGCTGAATTTCTTGATTATAACAACTCACACCATAAGGTTCTTCTGGTAGGAAGCGTTCAATGTTTGATGGCGTTGTTGTCGGTCGTTTATTTTGATGCGTTTCGATAAAGTTAAACGTTGCTTCGATATCGAAATCTCCTGCTAAAATCATGACCATATTATCCGGTGCATAAAATGTCTCATGGCATAAGTATAAGTGTTCCGCTGTAATTTCAGAAATCGATTCTAAAGTCCCTGCAATATCGATTGCAACAGGTGAATTTTCATACATTGAATTTAGGGTCTCATGGTAGAGTCTATAGCCTGGATTATCCTGGTACATCTTTATCTCTTCATTGATAATACCAATTTCCTTATCCACTTTTTCAGGTGTAAAATATGGAATTTCAACCATGTTCATCAAGAGCGTTAAGTTCTCTTCAAAATTTTCCGTAGCACTGAATAAATATGATGTCCGGTCCACTGAAGTAAAGGCATTGGCACTGGCACCCATTTCAGAAAACTTCGTAAAGACGTCACCTGATTCTTTGTCGAACATCTTATGTTCTAAAAAGTGAGCGATACCGTCTGGCACATTGTAAACCTTATCACCTGACTTAAAGTGATTATCAGTCGAACCATATTTAGTTGTATACGTTGCAAACTTTTTGTTATAACCTGACTTGTCGATAATATACACCTGTAAACCGTTATCCATTACCTGTTTATAGACGGTTTCATCAACGTGTTCATAGTATGTTTTTGTATACTTAGTCATCATTATTACCGCCTTTCAGCGTATATACTGTGTCCAGTTTAATCTTAGTAGCAAGGTTTATGATATCTGCCTTAGTGACTGCTTTTAATTGTTCAGTCCATTCTTTAACTTCTTTAGTCGTCGATTGATCTCTCAGTAAGCGATTATAATTTAAAGAGATCAAGCCTCTCGGCTTATCCATGGACTCTTTTCTTGAAGATAACATATTACGCTTGATTTCTTCGACGAAGCGCTCATCAAAATCACCATCTAAAACGCGATCAAGTTCTCGTTTAACTGCATCTTCAAAGACCTTGATATTGTCGTTATCTACCCCTGCTAGAACAAAGAGATAACCATTTTTAATATCCACTTGTGAATGGATGGAATATGCTAAGCTCATCTTCTCACGAATATTCGTAAATAAAAGTGATGAAGCAGAACCGCCAAACAATTGGTTGAAGACATTCAATGCCATGACATCACCAGGTTCAGAATACAGTACCCTAAAGCCTAGGTTAGCTTTCGCTTGTTCAATACGGCTTTCTGTCGTCTTGTACTTCACGTCCCCAGGTGCTTGTATTGGGTAGCCTTTATAAGGATAGAGCTTAGGTTCTTCTAATTGATGAACGTTCGCTAAGGCATCAAATATCTTATCATCCACTTTACCGGCAACTAGAATTGACATGTCGTTGTTAGCCATCATATCAGCATGAGCTGCTTTAACATCATCTAGCGTTAATTGTTCTAAGACTTCAATATCCCCAAATGATAAAATCCGGTACGGCTCATCATCAAACATAGTCTCTAAGAGAGACTCAAAGGCACGTTGGGCATAGTTATCCTTCATGCTCGTCAGACGATTTTTTAAAAGTCGCTTCTCTCTATCGAAAAATGCCTGATCTTCCTCACTATAAGAGAACGGTGAATACAACACATCTTTTAAGAGTGCTGTAATATCACCAAGCATATCCATATCTTCAAGAATAAACTTATCGTTTACAAATTCAATTGACACTTTTAATAGGTGGTCACTACCCTTCTTAATGACGTTAGAAGTTAAGTGTGCACCGTAATGCTCAGCTAAGTACTCAAGCAGTTTGGCATTAGTCGGATGTTCACTTGTTCTTTTGACCATCATACGACTGAGTAAACTCCTTGTTGTTGCCCCTTGTTCAGTCAGTGGCGTACGGAAGTAGATGCTGACGACAACTGTCTTAAACTTTTCGGTATATATCTTTACGATGGGTACATTATTAATAATTTTTTTCTCTACACCTTGCATAAGAAAAACTCCTAACTAATCTTCATGGTTTTCAATCAGGACACTCCGTGGTTTCGACCCGCTCGCAGGTCCGATTACACCGTTAGCCTCTAAGTCATCAACGAGGCGTGCGGCGCGGTTATATCCGACTCTGAACTGGCGTTGTAATAGACTGGCAGACGCGCGTTGTTCTTCGATGACGAACCACTTCGCATCTGGATATAGGTCATCATCGGATTCAACTTCTGATTTTTCTGCTTGTTTTTGATTCATGATGACAGATTTCTCATAGTTTGCTTTCATCTGCTCTGTTATAAATTCTACTATATCTGTGACCTCTTCATCATCTAGGAAGGCCCCTTGAACACGTAATGGCTTAGAGCGGCCTGATGGTAAGAAGAGCATGTCACCGCGACCGAGCAGTTTTTCTGCGCCCATAGAGTCAATGATTGTGCGTGAGTCTGTTTGAGAGCTGACTGCAAATGCGATGCGGGACGGAATGTTTGCTTTAATTATACCAGTAATAACGTCAACTGATGGTCTTTGTGTTGCGATGATAAGGTGAATACCTGCAGCCCTAGCCATCTGAGCAATACGAGTAATCGATGCTTCTACATCTTTTGAAGCGACCATCATGAGGTCAGCGAGCTCATCGACGATGACAACAATGTACGGTAATTTTTGTACCTTTTTCGGATTATCAGCAGTCCGTTCTAGATACTGGTTGTAAGCTTCGATGTTTCTTGTATTAGAGTGACTAAATAAATCGTAACGTCTTTCCATTTCACTCACGATTCTATTTAAGGCATCGCTCGCCTTTTGTGGATTAGTCACTACAGGTGCTAAGAGGTGAGGAATGCCGTTATAGACATTTAACTCTACCATTTTCGGATCAATCATCATCAGTTTTACCTCATGCGGTTTAGCATTGAGTAAGATACTGACTATAATGCCGTTAATACATACTGATTTACCACTTCCTGTTGACCCAGCAACAAGTAAGTGCGGCATTTTATTTAACTCTGCCATAATCGGCGCACCAGAAATATCTTTGCCGAGGGCAACCTCAAGTGGATTGTCGGATGATCTTCTCTTAATGACTTCTCTTAAGGTCACCATACTGACAACAGAGTTTGGCACTTCAATACCAACAGCTGATTTACCCGGTATTGGTGCCTCAATACGTATGTCTTTTGCAGCTAAACTCAGGGCGATATCATTTTGAAGGTTAATAATTTTGGAAACTTTGACACCGATATCTGGCTGAATTTCAAACTGTGTCACTGCCGGGCCAATTCTAATCTTAGAAACTTTCGCATTGACGCCAAAGTTTTTAAGCGTCTCTTCCAGCACTTTACCTTGCTGAATAACTTCCTTATTACTGACTTTAGCAGTCTGTTCAGCGTCATTTAAAATATCGATTGGTGGAAGTTTGTAGGCATTCAGTTCTCTTAACTCTTCTGCGTCAAATTCCTCAAACTCATCATCACCGACTTCGCCTTCTGGAATATCGTGAAGGGGATCCGCATCATCATCTTCATATTCTATTTCTTTTTTCTCACTAATTTCCTCTTCTATTGTTAAACCAGATTCTGAATCAGCTCGTCCAACTTCGTCTTTGGTTTCAGGTTCTTCACTGACGAGCTCATCGGATGCATAGACTTCTGGTTCGATATAAGTCTCCTCGTAGTCTGTATCCGAAACTTCTTCTTTTGCTGATTCATCCGTCTGATTAAATCTCGCCTCACGTTTTTTGTTTTTTCTTTTTGGTAAGGGTGCTTCGGCGTTCGCTTCTTCAATGACAGGGGCCGTTTTTCCAGTACTGGTTTTCTTCTCTTTAGCCGGTCTATTTTTAATTTTCTCATTGATTATGCTAAATAATGAGGCAATGCCTGCACCGATAGCTGTCAGTCCTTTAATGACAAAGGTGAAATCATTTCTTAGTGATTCTTCAATGCTCTTATTACGCACAATAATCAGGCTTAAATAGATAAAGATCAAGCTGATTAAGAGTGTGCCAAAGAAGCTGATTCCTGTTGATGAGAAGTTGAAAAGTGTCTGACCGATCACGCCACCGCCTGTAAATTCAAAGCCCGAAGCTCTTGTTAATTCGAGAATTTCTTGGAAGCCATAGTAGCTGTCTGTAAGTGCTCGATTTGTTAGGTACAGGATGGAATGTAGGAAAAATAAGAGTCCGAATTGCATTAGGGTGTAGCCAAACATGCGTTTCGTGAATGGGAATTTTAAGTTTGTCGCAAGATAAAAGGCTGCGAATAGGAGTACGAAGTAAGTAAAGTATCGACTCGAGCCGAATAAATAATTGAATCCTGCATCTAAATATTCACCGACGACACCTAGGCTAAACACCGTAATGATAAGTAGGATAATAAGTATTAATGAAAAACTAGCATAGTATGTTTTTTTATCATTCTTTTTCTTCTTTGTGGTGCGCTTTCTTTTGGTCGCCATGGTTAACCACCTTTATTAACAGAATAATTATAACAACGGAGATATTAGGATAACCTCATATCTCCGTTGGATCTAACTTTATTATATTTCAGAAATGATTGGAATTATCATTGGACGGCGTTTCGTTTCATCGTATAAGAATTTTCCGAGGTCGTCTCTGATATTTTGTTTTAAGACGCTCCATTCAATCTTACCGGCGCTAATGTTTTCTTCAACAATACCACCAACGCGGCCAGCCGCTTCTTTTAATAATTCTTCAGATTCTTTGACGTAGACAAATCCACGTGATTGAATTTCAGGTCCTGCAATAATTTGACGTGTCTGACGGTCAATTGTGACAACAGCAATAAAGATACCGTCCTCACTAAGAAGTCTACGGTCACGTAAGACGATGTTACCAACGTCGCCAACACCGCTACCATCGATTAATACATTGCCTGCTTCAACCTTATCTTTAGAATACATCTTCGTACCGTCGTACTGAACGACGTCACCTTTTTCAAGTAGGAATATATTTTCTGCCTTTACCCCTGTCTCTGTTGCAAGACGGGCATGGGCAATTTGGTTTTTGAATTCGCCTTGAACAGGAACGAAATATTCCGGTTTAAAGACGTTTAGCATCATTTTTAATTCTTCAGCTAAACCATGTCCTGAGGCATGAATTCTTGATTCAGGTGACTTAATTGTCGCACCTGCTTTAACAAGTTCGTTTTGAGTAGAGTATAGAACGACTTCCATACTAGAAGAAGGTGTCGTTAAAATGTATACTTCATCGCCTTCTTTAATGTTGGTCACTTCATGTTGTCCACGTGACATTTTACCTAGTGCTTCTATTGGCTCACCTTGTGAACCTGTAGCGATAATGACGAGTTCATTATCCGGATAGTCTTTAATTTCATGGCTTGGCACAAGTAAGCCTTCTGGAATGTCGAAGTAACCCAGTTTTCTAGCAACCTTAAACGATGATTCTAATGTACGTCCAAGGAAGGAAACTTTACGGTTAACTTTGGCAGCATTTGTTAAAACTTGTTGAATGCGAACAAAGTTCGAAGCGTAGCATGACACGATAATACGCTTTTTAGACTTTTGGAAGTTATCGAGAATGTGCTCTTCGATAATGTTCTCAGCCGTATTGTAGCCCATTTTCTCAGCTTCAGTAGAGTCACTGATTAAAGCGAGTGTCTTATTCTTTTGACTTAGGGCATACATCTTCGCCATATTATAGTCATAGTTTCCTGTTAAGCTCTGGTCGAACTTAAATTCACCTGTATAGACAATCGAGCCATATGGTGTGTTCATACTAATACCGTATGAGTCCGGGATGCTATGAGAAGTTTCAAAGAACTCCACATTCGTCTGCCCAAATTTCATAACAGATTCGCTATTGATAGCGTAAAATTTAACTTTCTTTTTAACGTTCTTCTCTTTCAGACGTTCTTTAATTAATGCAATTGTTAAACGTGAACCATAGATTGGCACGTTTAAGTCTTGGATAATATATGGAATTGCGCCGATTGAATCCTCGTGCCCATGTGTAACAAAAATCGCTTTAAGACGATCTTTGTTCTCTAGAACATAGGAGATGTCCGGGATGACAATGTCGATACCAAGCATCTCATCTTCCGGAAACATCAATCCTGCATCGAGAATAAACATGTCGTTGTCAACTTCAACAATGTACATGTTCTTCGCAATTTCTCCAACGCCGCCGAGAGGAACGATTTTCACATGTGCATCATTTTGCTTTTTTTTCACAGTGTTGTCCTCCAATTTCTTTCGGCAATTTATTTGTCTTCTTCATTGTTTGATTCTAATAACTCTTTACGTGAAGCGTTAACACGACCTTGGTTATCGATATTCGTTACCTTAACGAGGATTTTATCCCCCACTTTAACGACATCTTCAACCTTGTTGACACGTGTTGTATCAAGTTGAGAAATGTGAACGAGTGCATCTTTACCTGGGAAGAGTTGAACGAAGGCACCAAACTTCTCAATACGGCGCACTTCACCGTTATAAATTTCCCCAACTTCAGCTTCTCTGACAATATCTTCGATAATGGCACGGGCTTTCTTGATGGCTTCCTGATCACTTGCACCGATAAATACCGTCCCATCTTGCTCGATGTCGAGCTTAACGCCTGTCTCATCGATAATTTCGTTAATTTTCTTACCACCTGGTCCAATCACGTCACGGATTTTAGCAGGTTTAATATGCATGACTTCAATTTTCGGCGCATATGCTGATAGCTCAGTACGCGGTTTGTCAATTGTTGCTAGCATATGATCTAAAATGTGCTGACGACCAAGACGTGCTTGTTCAAGTGCTTCTTGAAGAATCGCTTCACTTAATCCATCAATCTTAATATCCATTTGAATGGCAGTGATTCCTTTAGGTGTACCTGCAACTTTAAAGTCCATGTCACCTAGAGCATCTTCCATACCTTGAATATCAGATAGAATTGTGTAGTTTTCACCTTTCTTAACAAGCCCCATTGCAATACCTGCAACCGGTGCTTTAAGCGGTACACCTGCATCCATTAGTGCAAGTGTTGAACCACAGATTGATGCTTGAGATGATGAACCATTGGATTCTAATACTTCAGATACGACACGGATTGTATACGGGAATTCCTCTTCTGAAGGAATAACTTGTAATAATGCACGTTCACCTAAGGCACCGTGACCAATCTCACGACGGCCAGGTCCACGAATCGGTCCAGTTTCACCTACCGAGAAATTCGGGAAGTTGTAGTGGTGCATATAGCGTTTGTTCTCTTCTGTGCCTAAACCATCAATGATTTGGTGTTCTCCTAAACCACCAAGTGTGGCAACGGATAAGGCTTGGGTTTGACCACGTGTAAATAAAGCCGAACCATGTGCACGTGGTAACAGGCCTACATTAGAAGAAAGCGGACGAATTTCAGCTGGCTCACGACCATCCGGACGCACTTTTTCATCTGTAATTAATCGACGTACTTCAGCCTTAACGAGATCATCAAAAATCGCAGAAACATCTTGAACTTGAGCCTCGTAGTCTTCCGCTTCTTCATCAAGTGTTGCAATGATGTCTTGTTTAACTTCTGAAATGTTTGCTTCACGCGTTTGCTTATCGTTTTCTTGGATCTTAGCGTAAAGTCCCATCGCTTCAATTTCAGCTGTAATCTTCGTACGGAAGTCCGCATCAATTTCGTGAACAATGACTTCACGTTTTTCAGGTTGAACTTGTGCAATCGCTTCTTCTTGGAATTGAACAAGTTCCTTAATGTTTTCATGTCCGAAGAGAATCGCTTTTAACATGACATCTTCAGGTACTTCCTCGGCAGCAGCCTCTACCATGTTGACCGCATGTTTAGTCCCTGCTACTTGAAGCTCTAACTCAGATTTTTCCATCTGTTCTGCTGTCGGGTTAATAATAAATTCCCCATCGATTAAGCCAACCGTTACACCAGCAATCGGCCCATCAAATGGAATATCAGATACGCTTAAGGCCATAGAAGACCCTAGCATCGCTGCCATCTGTGGAGATGCGTCATTATCGACAGATAAAACAATCGAAATGACTTGAACATCATGTCTATAACCATCCGGGAATAGTGGACGAATCGGTCTGTCAATCAAACGACTCGTTAACGTTGCATCCTCACTCGGACGTCCCTCACGTTTATTAAAGCCACCTGGTATCTTACCAGCAGCATATAATTTCTCTTCGTAACCTACAGTAAGTGGGAAAAATCCAATATCCTTAGGTTCCTTAGAAGCCGTCGCCGTAGAGAGTACAACTGTATCTCCGTAACGTACCAACACAGATCCATTTGCCTGCTTAGCCATTTCACCATACTCAACTTTTAGTGGTCGGCCGCCCCACGTCGTTTCAAAAACTTGTTTATTTTGTTCATTCATAATTTGTTTTCTCTCCTTAGCTTGGCACTTATAGTTATCATATCATTTTTTTTTACAAATATATATATAAAAAGGGGTTGGTGTGTTGTGACATATCGCTATAATTTAGATTGATATTGTATTATTGGGTCACTGTGGTCGTTACAGAGAGCTGATATTACGTTGGCGGGTCGCTTTCAGATCCACAGAGAGCCGATATTCTGCTAGCGGACCGCTGTCAGATCCACAGGGAGCTGATATTCTGCTAGCGGGTCGCTGTGAGATCCACAGGGAGCCGATAATTTGCTAGCGGACCACTGTCAGATCCACAGGGAGCCGATAATTTGCTAGCGGACCCCTGTCAGATCCACAGGGAGCCGATAATTTGCTAGCGGACCCCTGTCAGATCCACAGGGAGCCGATAATCTGCTAGCGGACCGCTGTCAGATCCACAGTGGCGTGATCCTCCCTTTTTACGTCACTGTCACCGCCACAGCGCCGCGATTTCCCCTTTTATCGTAACCGTCACAAAACCACAAACAAAAATCCCCTCTCAGACAGAGAGGGGATGAATATTCACAATTAAAATTAACGACGGATGCCTAATTTACCGATTAATTCACGGTATCTAGAAACGTCTTTATTACGTAGGTACGTAAGTAGGTGTTTACGACGACCTACCATTTTAAGAAGTCCACGTCTTGAGTGGTGGTCTTTCTTGTGGAAACGTAAGTGTTCGTTTAATGTGTTGATTTCTTCAGTTAATACTGCAATTTGAACCTCAGGAGATCCTGTATCTGATTCGTGTACGCGGTATTCTTCGATTAATTCATTTTTTCTTTCTTTTGAAATTGCCATGAAAATTCCTCCTAATAAAATTATATTCACCAATATCCGAGCATGCGTCGGAGTTTCAACAATGCCAAGATAAGGTACTCGTAGTATTATACAATTTTTCTACTCTAAGTTCAAGTATTCTTTCGATAAAAACCCATCCTTTTCGAAAGTCACCTTGAGTTAAATATCGCTCAGCAGTTCGCGTGCAATCTTGGCATCTGAATCGATTGCTTCTATTAACGGTTCGATACCATCAAATTTTTCTTCATCACGAACGAAATGGTGCCAATGTATTGTGACGTTTTCACCGTAGATATCTTTATTGAAATCAAAGAGATAGACTTCTGTCGTTAGACGTGCGTTGTCGTGGAAAGTGGGTTTGACACCTACACTTGCAACGCCCTTATAAACATTGTCATCGTTATCAATCGTCATCGTCACTGCATAGGAACCGTTCGCCGGCATGAAGTAACGATAGTTCGGTTCAATATTCGCAGTTGGAAAGCCGATGGTCCGGCCGCGCTTTTCTCCTTGTACGACAATGCCCTCGATATCGTAAGCGCGGCCGAGTGCTTGATTCGCTTTAGCGAGCGCTTTTGTTTCCAAATACTCACGAATTTTTGTCGTTGATACTTTTTCACCATCAAAATCAAGTTTGTCAACGACTGTCGTGTTGAACTCAGTATACTGTTTTAAATCTTCGACTGTGCCGCTACCTTTTTTACCATAAGTATAATCGAATCCAGAAATGACTTCTTTTACTTGTGTATTGATAATGTATTCCTGAATAAAGAAATCTTTATCTAGACCGGCAAAAGCACTTGAGAAGTTGATGATGAATAGGTAGTCGATATCTAGTGCTTCAAGTTTTTTAATCTTCACATCGATCGGTGTGAGATAAGTTGTACGCTGGCGTGTCGGATCTAAGACAACCGACGGATGCGGATCAAAGGTAATGACCGTTTTTTTTAGGCCTTTTTCTTCAGCAATGCCCTTCATAGTATTAATGACATCAAGGTGTCCACGGTGTAAACCATCAAAAAATCCAATCGCCGCTGCCGATAGCTCTATTGAAGATAAGTCTTGCTCATTTGGATAGTGCAATCTAAATATTTCCATAAGTCCCCCATAAGTTACTAAACATTTTAAATGGCTTAAGCTGATCCGGCTTATCTACGTGAGTTTTGTAGATGCCAATCGGCACGTTCTGATGCGTAAATAAAACCGTGTCGAGTTCAGTTAAACCTAGCACATTTAATATATCACTTTTGACCAATTTTTGCCCGTTAGTGACTTTAAATTGTAAAGCTTGGTCGTCACTAATATCAAAATGAACTTGATCATCTAAAATCTTAATAACCGGGATAACATTAACTGCCTCAGGATTTTTAATTAAATCCTGAAGTGGGGTCGCATCATCAAGGGAAAATCCACAAGAAGCCGTCCGCCTCAAATAAGACATGTGTGCAGGATAGCCAAGCGCTTTACCAATATCAAATGCAAGTGTTCTAATGTAGGTTCCTTTAGAACACTTCACATCAATATCAAAAGATAAAGTACTCGAATCCTTTCTAATGTCAGAAGTCAATTTTATGTCCTCGATGTAGATATCTTTTACAGGACGGTCAACAATTTCGCCATTTCTCGCGTAATCATAAAGTTTTCTTCCGTTGACTTTGACTGAGCTGTACATAGGTACCATTTGGCTATAACCACCAATGAATGATTGAATCGCCTCGTTGACTGTGTCAATACTGATGTTTTCACCTACCGCTTGACGTGAGGTAACATTCCCTGATGCATCTTCAGTATCTGTTGCGATTCCTAATGTAACTGTTGCACTATAGCGCTTGTCTCTCATTTGTAAGATCTCAGTGAGCTTAGTGGCATCACCCACTACGATTGGTAAGACACCAGTGACATCTGGATCGAGTGTTCCTGTGTGACCAACACGTTTTGTCTTCAGGACTTTACGCATCTTGAAGACGACATCATGAGAAGTCATACCGCTCGGTTTGTCCACCACCACAACACCATGTTTTTGGTTTGCCATAAGGTTTCCTCCATAAAAAGATAGCCGCAGCCGATCCACCGGCTGCGGCACTTTAAAATTATTCGTCTCGCTTCTTAATATCGCTTAAGAGTGACTCAATTCTCTGACCGTATTCAATTGAATTATCATACTTAAATTGAATTTCGGGTGCTTTTCTTAAACGAATGTTTGACGCTACAGTTTTTCTAAATAAGCCATTAAACTTATCAAGCGTCTCTTGGACGAATTCTTTATTATTGTTAAGGGCAGTGAAATATACTGTCGCTAATTCGTTTTCCTTAGTGACTTCGACTTCTGTGATTGTCACCATACCAATGTCAGGTTCTTTCTCTGTCACTGTTGTGCGGATTTCTTCACTGAGTACTTTTTTTATTTCTTCTGCAATTCTTTCATTTCTTTGTGACATATTATTTCCTCTCAATCTCTACCATAATGAATGGCTCTATTTGGTCGCCTTCTTTGATATCGTTGAAGTTCTTAATTGTCAGACCACATTCATATCCTGCAGTCACTTCTTTGGCATCATCTTTAAAACGTTTCAGTGTGTCGAGTTCGCCTTCAAAGATAACGATGCTATCACGAATTACTCTCACGCCGCTATCACGTGTAATCTTACCATCTGTTACATAAGCACCTGCAATGGTACCCACTTTAGATACTTTAAAGATTTCACGAACTTCGACATTACCAATAACTTGTTCTTCGTATTCAGGGTCTAGCATTCCTTTCATTGCTGACTCGATTTCTTCGATTACTTTGTAGATGATACGGTGTAGTCTCATATCGATTTGGTTCTGTTCTGCTGCACGTTTCGCGTTGACATCAGGACGAACATTGAAACCGATAATAATCGCACTTGATGCATTTGCTAAAGTGACGTCAGATTCGTTTATCGCACCAACACCTGTGTGAATGATACGTACATTGACACCTTCAACATCAATCTTCATAAGTGATGCAGCTAGTGCCTCTACAGATCCTTGAGCGTCACCTTTGATGATAACGTTTAAGTCTTTCATTTCGCCCTCTTTCATCTGTTCAAACAGATTATCTAGAGACACTTTCTGATTGACTTCACGGTCACGCATAATCTTATCCTCGTGACGCGCTTCACCGATTTGGCGCGCTTTCTTATCATCTTTAAAGACTACAAAACGATCGCCTGCTTCAGGGACATCATTGATACCTGTAATTTCAACAGGTACAGATGGACCAGCGGACTTAATACGCTGACCTGTGTCACTTACCATTGCACGGACCTTACCATAAGTTGAGCCGACAACAATAGAGTCGCCCACTTTTAAAGTACCATGTTGTACAAGTAAACTTGCTGCAGGTCCACGAGATTTGTCTAATTCTGCGTCGATTACAGTACCGACTGCTGGCATATCACTCGTTGTTCTAAGTTCCGACACTTCAGAAACAAGGTTAATCATTTCTAATAAGTCATCAATTCCATCACCAGTTAGTGCTGATAATTGAACGAAGATTGTGTCACCGCCCCAGTCCTCTGGGTATAGACCATGTTCACCAAGTTCTGTCATGACACGGTCAGGGTTAGCAGTTGGTTTATCAACTTTGTTTACTGCAACAATAATTGGTACTTCTGCTGCCTTAGCGTGGTTAATTGCTTCAATAGTTTGTGGCATTACACCATCATCTGCAGCCACTACAAGTACTGTTAAGTCCGTTACCTGTGCACCGCGCGCACGCATTGTAGTGAACGCTGCGTGTCCTGGTGTATCTAAGAAAGTAATTTTCTTATTCTCATGTTCGATTTGGTAGGCTCCGACGTGCTGAGTAATCCCACCAGCTTCACCTGCTGTTACTTTCGTATCTCTAATGGAGTCCAGTAAAGTCGTTTTACCATGGTCAACGTGCCCCATGATTGTAACTACACTTGGACGTTCTTCGTCTAAGTTTTCTTCCTCTAAATGGAAGAAGTTTGTCAGATCACTATCATCGACTTCAACTGTAAGCTCTGAAGTGTAGCCGTAGTTTTCAGCTACAATTTCAACTGAATCTTGGTCAAGTGATTGATTAATGTTTGTCACAATACCAAGCATGAAGAGGTCTTTAACAATTTTAGAAGGGTCTACATTGATTTTCTCGGCAAGCTCTCCGACTGTGATACCTTCTTCATAAGTGAAATGCTTACTATCCGCTTCCTCTTGTTTAGGCGCTTCTTTTTTGGATGATTCTTTTTTAGCGGGTTTTTGATTCTTATTGTTATCTTTAGCTTTTTGTTGTTTGCCTTTGTTATTTTGTTTCTGGTTATTTTGTTTCTGGTTATTTTGTTTCTGGTTATTTTGTTTCTGGTTATTTTGTTTCTGGTTATTTTGTTTTTGCTTTGGTTTGTTTTCTTTGTTGTTTGGCTTAGTTTCTTTAGATGTGTTTGATTCTTTGTTTTTAAATTTCTTATCAAGCATTACTAAGACATCGTCTTCGATTGAAGACATATGACTCTTAACCTCGACATTTTGTGATACTAAGAAGTCGATGACCTCTTTACTTGATAAGCCAATTTCTTTGGCATATTCATGAATTCTAGTTTTACTCATTGAACCAATCCCTTCTATGAGAGCTCTTTAATCTTTCGTGCAAAACCATGGTCGGTAATGGCAAGAACAACGCGGTTATAGGCACCCGTCGCTTTAGAGAGCTCTTCGTTTGTATACTTATCAATGATTGTGACATTGTAACTCTTACACTTATCATTCATTCTCTTACTTGTACTCTTACCCGCATCAGAAGCTAAAAACACAAGGGCAGCTTTGTTTGACTTGACCGCTTCAAGTGTTTTTTCTTCTCCATTGATTGTCTTGTTAGCGCCTGTTGCTAGACCGACATAATTTAGTATTTTATCGTTCATCGCTTCGGAATATCCTCTCTATAGATCAAACGGATAATTTCATCATAGACCGGATTTAAAGTTTCTGTATCTTTACCCAGCGCTTTTTCTAAAGCTTTTTTCTCTCTCGCTTTATTAACTTTTTCTAAATCTTTAACGACATAGCTACCTCGGCCATTTTTCTTACCTGTAGCATCAGCGAAAACTTCGCCTTCTTTCGTTTTAACGACGCGGATTAAATCATTTTTAGGATGCATTTCATTCGTTAAGATACATTTTCTCATCGGAATTTTCCGTGCCATTGTATACACCTCTAGTCGTTTTCGATGCTTTCTGCCTCAGCATCAGATTCACTTTTAATGTCAATTTTCCAGCCCGTCAGTTTCGCAGCAAGACGTGCATTTTGACCTTTCTTACCAATCGCTAATGATAGTTGGTGATCCGGAACAACAACTACAGTTGATTTGTTTTCCTCATCTACA
Source organism: Jeotgalicoccus marinus DSM 19772 (assembly GCF_000425825.1). GTDB lineage: Bacteria > Bacillota > Bacilli > Staphylococcales > Salinicoccaceae > Jeotgalicoccus > Jeotgalicoccus marinus. The sequence continues at coordinate 325,246 of NZ_KE384460.1, read as the reverse complement.
GTCACACTGACAACTTGAGAAGGACTTAAAGCATTTTTCACAAATACTTTAGGATCTTCATCCCATAAGACGATGTCAATTTTTTCACCGTGAAGTTCATCCACAATCGCTTCTACACGCGCACCGCGTGAACCAACACAAGACCCGACAGCATCAACATCTGGGTTCTCTGCATGGACACTAATCTTCGAACGCTCACCCGCTTCACGAGCAACACTCATAACCTCTACTGTACCATCAAAGATTTCAGGAACTTCATCTTCAAATAGTCGCTTTAATAGATTCGGATGCGTTCTAGATACGAAGATTTGTGGCCCTTTAGTCGTTTGTTCCACCTTATTAACGTAAACTTTAATACGCTCATTTGGAATATAAGACTCATTTGGCATGCGCTCAGATTCAGCTAATACCGCATCTGTCTTCCCTAGTTGAATATACACAAAGCGGTGGTCGACTCTATCGATTAAGCCAGTTAAGACTTCATCTTCTTTGTCGATAAACTCATCGTATAGAATACTGCGTTCAGCATCTCTAATACGCTGCATGACTGCTTGTTTCGCTGCCTGTGCACCAACGCGATTAAAGTCCTTAGGCGTCACGTCTTCATCAAACGGGTCGCCGACTTCATATGCTGGGTTGTATTCTCTTGCAGTTAAGAGATCAATTTCTGCTGTTGGGTCCATTACTTCTTCAACAACATCTTTTCTAGAAATCACTCTATAACTTCCAGATTCCATATTTAAATCGATCGAGACATTTTTATGGTCAGCGTAATTCTTTTTATAAGCGGTAATTAAAGCAGCTTCAATCGCATCCACTAAGACTTCCATTGGGATATTCTTTTCCTTATGGATATATTCAACCGCATTGATCAATTCTTTATTCACTCAATTTTCCTCCATTCTAAATCAGTACAGCTTTTCTAATCGTTGCAATTTTTTCACGTTCTACGGTGATGGTTTTCTTACGAGTTTTCACTTTGTATTCAATAGTCACAGACTTGTCATCGTATTCTTTTAAGACACCAGTCCACTCTTTTTCACCGTCGATTTGTTGATAAGTTTTGATATAAATACCTTTTTCTAAAGTGAGTTCTAAGTCCTCATCATCTTTAATCGGACGTTCTGCACCAGGAGACGACACATCTAAATAATAGGCCCCTTGAACGATGTCCAAGTCATCAAGTTTCGCACTGATTATTTCCGAAAATGCTGCACAATCATCGAGTGTAATACCGCCTTTTTTGTCTAGGTAAACGCGCAAGAAGAAATCAGGTCCTTCCTTTACGTAGGAAACTTCAACTAGCTTTAAATCATTTTCTTTGGCAATTGGCTCGACATGGTTATATACTTCCTGTTCAGTTCGGTTCATGTCAAAATCCCCTTTCAAAAGTAAGAGAAGAACGGTATAAACCCGCTCTTCTCCTCACGACTGATTATTTAAATCAATAATATTATATCACACGTGCTTAACGACCGCAAGAACACTAGATGTCAAAGATTGACAACTGCGCTTTGTCTGGAAGGTGATCTAAACTTCCGAGCTCTGTTAAGTAGTCGATAAGTTTTTGAGATACACCTGCTTTCTTGTTCAAGTCTTCTTTAGATATAAAGCCACCATCTTCTCTTGACTCAACGATACGGTTCGCCACAGAACGCCCAAGTCCTGGAACAGATTCAAAAGGCGGAATTAGCGTATCACCCTCAATGATGAAGTCCGTCGCATGTGATTTGTCGACGTTGACTGGCTGCATTCTATAGCCACGTTGCGTCATTTCATTCACAAGCTCTAAGACGACTAATGTATCTTTCTCTTTTTTAGAGAGTTCTTGGAAATTTGCATTCATCTCTTTGACTCTATGGCGGATCGTATCTTTATCTTTTACGAACGTTAACAAATCAAAGTCTGATGCTCGGACTGTAAAGTACGATGCATAATAATAGAGTGGATGATGTACTTTAAAATAAGCAATACGTACTGAGTTTAATACGTAAGCTGCGGCATGGGCTTTCGGGAACATGTACTTGATTTTCTTACAAGAATCGATGTACCAGCTCTCAACGCCGTTTTCTCTCATGGCAAGTTCGTGTTCGGGAGTGAGTCCCTTACCTTTACGCACCTTCTCCATAATGTTGAAGGCTAGACTCGGTTCAAGTCCTTTGTACATCAAGGTCACCATGATATCGTCACGACAACCAATTACATTAGATAAGTCGCAAATCCCTTTTCTAATGAGGTCTTGGGCATTGCCTAACCAAACATCGGTACCGTGAGATAATCCTGAAATTTGTACGAGTTCTGAGAACGTTGTCGGTCTCGTGTCCTCTAACATCTGACGCACGAACCCTGTACCAAACTCTGGTATACCTAAGGTTCCGGTCTTACATAAAATCTGATCTTGGTCCACACCGAGTGAACTCGGTGATGAAAACAGCCCCATCGTTGCCTTGTCATCAGTTGGTACTGTTGTTGGATCGATACCAGATAAGTCTTGTAGCATGCGAATCATAGTCGGATCATCGTGTCCAAGTATATCCAGTTTCAATAAGTTATTATCAATAGAGTGGAAGTCAAAGTGTGTCGTCTTCCATTCTGCTTCAATATCATCTGCAGGATATTGGATCGGCGTAAAGTCATAAATATCCATGTCATCTGGAACAACAATTATCCCACCTGGATGCTGACCTGTTGTACGTTTTACACCAGAACAGCCAATGACGAGCCGGTCAATTTCAGCAGCACGCTTATGCAGACCATTATCGTTTAAATACCCTTTAACATAACCAAAGGCCGTTTTTTCTGCAACTGTACCAATCGTTCCCGCACGGTAGACATAGTCCTCACCAAACAATTCTTTCGTATAGTTGTGCGCTTTAGGTTGATAAACACCAGAGAAGTTTAAATCAATATCTGGAACTTTATCCCCTTTAAAGCCAAGGAAGGTTTCAAAAGGAATATCTTGGCCTTCTTTAATCAAGTCGACTTGGCAGTTTTCACACTGTTTGTCCGGTAAATCATAACCAGAAGAGACTGAACCATCTGTAAAGAACTCAGACTGCTTACATTTTGGACAAACGTAATGCGGTGGTAAAGGGTTAACCTCCGTAATCTCGGTCATAGTGGCAACTAAGCTCGAACCAACTGAACCCCTTGAACCTACGAGATAACCATCATCAAGTGAACGTTTTACAAGTTTATGTGATATTAAATAGATGACGGCAAAGCCGTTACCAATAATACTCTCAAGTTCTTTCTCTAAACGCTCGACAACAATTTCAGGCACATCTTCACCATAAATCGCCTTAGCATTGTTGTATGACATATCTCTAATTTCTTGTTCTGCTCCTTCAATTTTAGGTGGGAAGAGATCTTTCTTAATCACTTCAACTCTATCAATTTTACTCGCGATTTTACGTGTGTTCGTCACAACGATTTCATAGGCTGTATCTTCATCTAAAAAGTCGAACAGCTCTAACATCTCATCTGTCGTTCTAAAGTGAGCATCGGGTAGGTTCCCTCTTGATAAGGGATTACCAGGATTTGATTTGACTAAAATATCACGAGAAAGCTTATCTGACTCATCTAAGTAGTGAACATTACCTGTTGCAACGACTGGTTTGTCAAGGTCCTTACCAAGCTTAATCATGTTTTCTATTATTTCTTCTAAGACCGCTTCATCTCTGACAACTTCACGGTCTAAAAGTCTCTGATAGAGTGGTTTTGGAAAGACTTCTATATAATCATAGAAATACGCTTTTTTCTTCGCTTCTTCATAAGACTTCTGCATCATAGCAGTAAAGACCTCACCGTTATCACACGCACTACCGATAAGTAAGCCCTCACGGTGCTCTTCTAGTACTTGTCTTTTAATTCTAGGTGATTTATAGAAATTATCCGTTAATGATAGGCTGACTATTTTAAAGAGGTTCTTTAAGCCAGTATTATTTTCTACAAGAATCGACACGTGAGAAGGCATAGCACGTTTATATGAATCACTATTCGATAAGCTACGGTTAATATCCTGGTGATTCGTTACACCGTAGTCTCTTTTTAGCTGTGCCATCATCTTAATAAAGATATAAGCTGTCGCTTCGGCGTCGTAAATGGCTCTATGGTGCTGAGTTAAATCTACGTTATAGTGCTTAGCTAAGATATTTAATCCATGCTTTTTCATCTTCGTATTAATTGTACGTGACAACTCTAAGGTATCAATGACACCATTTGTAGATTCACCAAAACCTTGTTTTTCATAAGCTTCATCTATAAAGCCCATATCAAAGCTCGCATTGTGAGCAACAAAAATTGCATCTCCGACCCATTCTTTGAAGTCAGTAATGACTTCACTAATATCAGGGGCTCCGACAAGCATATCATCTGTGATACCTGTTAATTCTTTGATCAGTTCAGTTAATTTTTCACCTGGATTTGCAAAACGTTCAAACTTATCTACAACTTCCCCGTTTCTTACCTTAACTCCAGCAAGTTCGATAATTTGATCATATTTAGATGATAGTCCTGTTGTCTCGACGTCAAAGACCACAAAATCATGTGTGTCTAGATTATAATTCTGAGGTCTATAGGCAATTGGTGCACCGTCATCGACGAGCATGCCCTCCATGCCAAAAATCATCTTAAAGTCCTCATCACCTGCAGTTGCATTAAAGGCTTCTGGAAAGGCTTGAACATTGTTATGGTCTGTAATCGCTAGAGCATCGTGTCCGAAAGATTTCGCGCGTTTGATGTATTCACTGATACTCGTCATACCATCCATTTGACTCATGGCAGAATGAAGGTGTAATTCTACGCGTTTTTCATCTCCATAATCTTTTTTCGGTTTCTTATTGACTGCGGTAAGATTTCTAATATTTAAGACCATATCACGTGTAAATTCATCGTATTCAACACGGCCTTCAATAATCACCCAATCTCCAAATTCTAAAGCACCGAATACATCCTCATCGTTTTTACCATGGCGAGAGAACATCTTAGCCATAATAGAATCCGTATAGTCCGTTAGCTTTAATTGTAAAATTTGACGGCCACTTTTTAGCTCACGGATTTCCTTATCAAAAATATGACCTTCTATTTTGACACTGTTTTCCTCATCAAAAATGTTTTCTAATGGCCGTACTCCGTCAAATGTCTGCGGTTTACCGATTTGTTTTTGAACATCTTTTTTAGTGTCTTCTGCTTCACTCTCTTGTTCACGTCTATTAATGAATTCAGATATCAGCGCTTCTCTTTCATCATTGATTCTATTTTCTAGCGCTTCTGTACGAGTGTTTTGAAGTTCATCATCGACGGTCACTTTTACACCTTGTAGATGAATACCAAAATATTTATAGGCCGTCGTTAAGTTGCCGTTGATATGTTTGTTAAAGTGCGCTTCTTCAATACTATTCTTAACCGCAATAAAAAGGGTTTCATCTTGTAGTTTTTTTGCAGTTCCCTTTAACTGATGCTTTATATTGTCGTTTATATTTAAACTATCTACTGCAATATCAAAATAATCTAAGACAGTCTGTTCATCAAAATCTGCCGATGACATAATCAATTCTGTTGTCGCGATATCTTTAAAAGCTGCTTTAATATTTTGATTCATGAGCTGATAGAGTGTGCTCGGAATGATTCTAGACGTTTTCAAATGAAACTGCCACTTACGAGACTGATCATCGACAACAACTTTTGTCAGTGATGCATCTTCTAAATAGTTATTCTGTTGGATATTCGCCCGCTGAAGCAAAATACTTAATTTATCTTGTCCTTCCACTTACATAACACTCCCGGTTAAAAATTCTATATACACGCCTTAGAAAAACGCGTAAATCAAAGATTTACGCGTAGTTATTGTCAGTAAGGTATGATGTTAAGTCAGCGATTTGCACTTCAGTAGATTCTTCGTCTCGTCGACCTTTTACTTCAACAACGCCATCTTTAGCGCCGCGGCCAACGACAATTCTTACTGGTAAGCCAATCAATTCAGAATCGGCAAATTTAACACCTGCACGCTCGTTACGATCATCGTAAAGTACTCTATAGTTTTTCGATAAAATGTCATAGAGCTCCGCTGCTGTGTCTACGATAGTCTGATCTTTTGTATTAGCTGTAATGATATGGATATCAAATGGTGTAATAGACTTCGGCCAGAAGATACCTTTATCGTCATGATGACTTTCTACGACAGCTGATAATACACGTGAAATACCGATGCCATAACAACCCATCAAGACTGGTGTTGAACGTCCATTCTGATCAAGGACGTTAAAGTTCATCGACTCTGAATATTTAGTGCCGAGTTTAAAGACCTGTCCAACTTCAATACCGCGCATGAATTTTGCTGGACCTGAACCATCTTCAACCATTTCCCCTTCATTAATAAAGCGGAAATCTCCTGTGCCGTCTGGAGTAAAATCACGGCCATGGTTAACGTTTAATAGATGGTAACCCGTTTCATTTGCGCCAACTGGATAGTTCTTCATCACTTCAACTTGATAATCGATGTAAACTGGAATTGTTGCATTAACTGGGCCAAGGGACCCTGGTGAAGCGTTTAATTCATGTCGAATTTCTTCATCAGTAGCCATCTCAACGATAACTGAATTAAAGAAGGCTTTCACTTTAACATCGTTGAGTTCCTGGTCCCCTCTAATGACTATCATTTTAAGACCATCATCGACCTTAACCACCATTGTCTTGGTTGTAAGTGTTAAGTCAGTCTCTAAAAGTTCTGCTAACGCTTTAACAGTTGCAATATTTGGTGTTTCTAGTTTTTCTACATCTTTTAATTCTGCTTCACTCACCGTTGTTGGTTTTGGTGATACTGCCTTTTCAATATTTGCAGCATAATCGCTCTCATCTGTATAGACAATCGTATCTTCACCAATATCGGCTAAGGCCATAAATTCGTGAGTATGACTACCTCCAATAGAACCACCATCCGCTTCAACCGCTCTATAGTTTAAATCTAAACGGTCAAAAATGCGTGAATATGCATTGTACATATCATTGTATGTTTGGTCTAATGATGCTTCATCAATATGGAATGAATAAGCATCTTTCATTATAAATTCACGTCCACGTAGGAGTCCGAATCTTGGTCTTAGCTCGTCACGGAATTTTGTCTGAATCTGAAAGAGTGTCAGTGGTAATTTCTTATAACTCTTTAACTCATCACGTACAAGATCTGTAATGACCTCTTCATGAGTCGGTCCGAGTGCAAATCCTCTACCATGACGGTCTTCTAAACGCATGAGTTCTTTACCATAAGCATCCCATCTGCCTGACTCTTCCCAGAGTTCTTGTGGATGCAGTACAGGTAAGTGGACTTCAGCACCACCAATTGCCATCATTTCCTCGCGGACGATGTCTTGGATGTTGTTTAATACTAATTGGGTAATCGGCAAGTAGGCATAAATACCTCGTGCGAGTTGTTTAATCATGCCGGATTTTAGCATCAGGCGATGACTTAAACTCTCAGCTTCTGTTGGTGTTTCCCGCATAGTTGGGATGAACATTTGTGATTGCCTCATTTAAATCCACTCCTATAAGAAAAATGTTTTAATATCATTCCAGGTGACCAGCACCATGATGATTAAGACGAATAGTACGCCGATAAGTTGTATGTTCAATTCTACCTTACGGTTTAATGGACGTCTGAAGATTCCTTCATATAAAACGAATAAAATACGTCCACCGTCTAAAGCAGGAATTGGTAATAAGTTCATTATACCTAAATTCACACTTAAGAGTGCGGTAAATCTCATTAAAACAAGTATGCCTTGTGCGGCAACTGTCTCTGTAACCTTATATATTCCAACTGGACCATTCAACATATCAAAGCTGAATGTACCCGCAAAAATAGTACCAATCATTCTTACAACAAGTTCGAAGATCAAACTCATACTTGAGACAGTTTCTTGAATCCCCCACCATATCGGAGCGATAATACCATTTTCAAAGTAGGCACCAACGCCGATAATCAGTCTTTCATTTACTGTTCCGTCAGGTAATTCTGTTGATTCAATCACAGGTTCAAGGTTTTCAGTTCTCTGTTGTCCATCTGAATCGATCAATAGTTCTTGAGATTCACCTTGGCCTTGTTGAATTAGGCTAGTCATATGAGACCAGCTTTCCACTTTTTGACCATCAATTTCTAAGATGCGGTCTCCCGATTCAAGATTAATCTCTTCAGCGGGTGTGTCTTCAACTACTTGACCAACAATCGGTTCATCACTTGCCTTACCTTGTATATAAAACAGAATTGTAAATAAGACAAAGGCAAGTAAGAAATTGAAAAGTGGTCCAGCAAATAAAGTGAGGAAACGTTGCCAGACTGACTTCGATTCAAATCGACCGGAAAGTGGTGCGATACGTTCAAGTTCTGCATCCTCAACAAAGTATGTCTCTTCGCTAAAGTAATAAGTCACTTCTTGATTGTCTGTTAGCCTGTAAGCACGAATGTACATTTCTTCTGAAATGTCGCTATCGATCACCTCAAGCTCTTCTGCAAATTGGAAATTGTGTTTATCATCTAGGAGAACATGTGTAATTTCATCTCTGTTATTTAACTTAACTTGTACTCTCATGCCTGCATTTAATGGATTGATTTCCATATCTTTTGAAGCCATTCTTACATAGCCACCAATCGGTAATAGACGAATGGTGTACTGTGTATCATTATATTTATAAGAGAAAATCTTCGGACCCATACCGATTGCGAATTCTGGACACATTATACCCGCTCTTTTTGCAAAGAACATATGACCAAATTCGTGGACGGTAACGAGGAGCCCAAAGACTACTATAAATGCTAAAATTCCTGCCACTTATGTCACCTCATATTAGATTTATACTGAGCGTCAAGGCTTAAGATTGTCTCAAGATCTGGGTTTTGAATATTGTCATGCATCATCATGCGACGTTCAACAATTTCTTCAATTTCTAAAAAGCTAATCTGACCTTGTAAAAATTGACCAACAGCAAATTCATTCGCTGCATTCATAACAGTCGCTAGCGTCCCACCAGCCTCGAGTGCATCGTATGCGAATTTTAACATTTTAAAGCGGTGAAAATCCATTGGTTTGAAGTTCAATTGATGTAGTTCCGATAGTTTTAATGGATTGTTCTTATGTAGACGCTCTGGATGCGTGAAGGCATATTGAATCGCTGTACGCATATCTGAATTACCAAGTTGCGCAATCATACTATTATCAATAAACTCTACCATTGAATGAATGATGCTCTCCTTATGAAGTACCGTTTGGATTTTTTCTGTCGGTAAATCAAAGAGGTGCTTGGCTTCGATGACTTCAAAACCTTTGTTCATCATCGTCGCTGAATCAATGGTAATCTTTTGTCCCATAGACCAGTTTGGATGATTTAGGGCATCTTTTAAGGTGACATGCGTTAGTTCTTCACGTGTTAAATCTCTAAAAGATCCACCACTCGCAGTGATAATTAACTGTTCAACTTCTTTAATGTTCTCACCCTTTAGGCATTGAAAGAGTGCAGAATGCTCAGAATCAACGGGGATAATCGATACATTATTTTCCTTAGCACGACGCATTACAATATCGCCGGCTGCAACGAGTGTTTCCTTGTTAGCAAGCGCAATGGTTGTCTTATTGTCGATGGCTTTTAAGGTCGGCTTTAAGCCGATACTTCCCATGATAGCGGTAAGTAGTATATCACATGAGGATGACGCAACATCCAAAAGACCTTGTTCTCCATAGGTAAATTCAATATGTGGATAATCTGATGTTAAATCTTTTACTACACTTTCGTCTTGTACAGATACCAAGTGTGGCGTGAAATCAGTTAAAATTTCTCTTAAACGATTTATATTACGCCCGATAGATATGGCCCCGAGTCTAAAGTGTTCCGGATTATTTTTTATGACATCAAGCGCTTGAGTACCAATAGACCCTGTCGCACCTAATATAGAAATTGTCTTAATCATTTTATTCACCTATTTTATGAAATAATCGGCAGAATATTCATGAGTGGTAACACGAATATAAAGCTATCAAAACGGTCTAAAATACCGCCGTGGCCAGGTAGAAAATTACCAGAGTCCTTAACATCAAAGTGACGTTTTAAGGCTGACTCAACTAAATCCCCCATCTGGCCAAATATGCTAAGAATTATTGTAAATGGAATAAGAAACCATAATGATCCTTCTAACCATCCAAAAGAAACAAAAATGATTGGAATGAGTGTGGAAATCAATGTACCACCAAGTGAGCCTTCAATAGTTTTGTTCGGGCTAATCTGTGGCCATAGTTTTCTTTTACCAAATGCCTTACCGAAAAGATAAGCACCGGTGTCTGTTAACCAAACGATTAATAGCGCATATAGAATATAAAAGATACCTGCTTCTCTAGTTTCATAAAAGTACATAAAACCAATCCCTATATAGGCGACTGCTAGAACACAAAAGCCCATGTCGACAAAAGTAAATCTATTTTTAGAGACCACCGTTGTCGATAGCATAATCAGTGCGAGTCCAACAATGATTTCCAGTTGAAATTCACCGACTAAGGGAGAGAAAGATTCCTTAGGTATTAAAATCATACAGAGTCCTATTAAGGATAAGATACCTGGTAATGAAATGATATGAATGTGATTCATCTTTAATATCTCATACAGGCCAGTAATTGCCATCAGATAAACAAGAATCAACAATGGCCAATTGCCAATAATGACAATTGGGATAAATAACAACAGTGCAATAACTGCAGTTACTGTTCTAGTCCTCATTCACATCCTCCTCCTCATTCAATCCTCCAAAACGCCTTTCTCTGTTTTGGTACTGGGAAATCAGTTCATCCATTTCTTCAGTAGTAAACTCTGGCCAAAACGTATGCGAGAAAAATAATTCACTGTAAGAGGATTGCCATAATAGAAAATTACTTAAGCGATATTCCCCAGACGTTCTAATAATCATTTCTGGGTCTGGTATATCTCTTGTCATCAAATAATCGTCAATTTTTTGATTGTCAATATCATCGATAGATAAGTGCCCCTGTTCTACGTCTCTAATCATCGCTTTTAGAGCGTCTTGAATTTCGTCTCTACTGCCGTAGTTCAAGGCAAAGATTAGATTCAATCCTGTGTTATTCTCAGTCTTATCTATTGCGGTTTGTACTGCCTTCTTCGTATGTATAGGTAAAGCATTAAAATCACCAATTGTTGTGACCTTAACGTTTTTCTCCATGAGCTCAGGTAAAAACGTACCTAAAAAGTCAGTCGGCAACTTTAACAGGTATTTCACTTCACTCTTTGGTCGTGTCCAATTCTCTGTTGAAAAGGCATATAGTGTTAAGTACTTTATGTTGATGTTAGCTGCGTGCCGGACGATGCGTTTAACATTTTGCATCCCTTCATAATGCCCTTTAATTCTAGGCATTCCCATACGCTTCGCATATCTGCCATTACCATCCATAATCATAGCGATATGTTCAGGTAGTGGTCTATTTGTCTCTGCTTTAATTTTTTCGGAATTAAACATGACGATCCTCCGTGCTGTATATGTTGCTTTGTACATTTTTATATACTTATCAATTATTTAATTTTAACATAGTTAATCAATAAAAAAACAGGTAAGTCCCCTTACCTGTTTGAAAGTTAAACTGCTAAGATATCTTTCTCTTTATCGTCACATAACGAATCTACTTTAGCGATAAACTTATCAGTGAGTTTTTGAACATCGTCTGTGTAATTACGTAATTCGTCTTCAGAAATATCGCCTGCTTTTTCAGCTGCTTTTAATTCATCATTAGAATCACGACGTACATTACGGATGGCAACTTTTGCATTTTCGCCTTCTTTACGTGCATCTTTAACAAACTCTTTACGACGCTCTTCTGTAAGCTGAGGCACAGTAATTCTGATTAATGTCCCGTCGCTTGTTGGGTTAACACCAAGGTCTGCAATTTGTATTGCTTTTAAGACATCATCTACTGAACTTTTGTCATAAGGTTGAACAACTAGCATACGTGCTTCAGGCACTGAAATACTTGCTAATTGGTTGATTGGTGTTGGTGCACCGTAGTAATCCACAGATACTCTGTCAAGCATGCTTGAGTTTGCAGCTCCTGTTCTAATGCCAGCAAGTTCTCTTTGTAGGTTATCAATAGACTTGTCCATTTTTTCTTCTGTCGTTTTTAACACAGCTTCACTCATTATAATATCTTCTCCTATTACTTTGTAATTGTTGTACCGATCGTTTCTCCTGATACAGCACGTTTGATATTACCGTCTTCTGTAATTGAAAATACCACAAGCGGAATGTTGTTGTCCATACAGAACGATGATGCAGTGGAATCCATCACCTGTAAATTATTTTGTAGCATCTCCATATACGTTAGTTTCTCGTATTTAACTGCATCACTATTTGTTTTAGGATCTGCAGAATACACGCCATCAACGTTATTTTTACCCATTAGGATAACATCAGCTTCTACTTCTGCTGCTCTAAGTGCAGCTGTAGTATCTGTAGAGAAGTATGGATTACCAATACCAGCCGCAAAGATAACAATGCGACCCTTTTCTAAGTGACGTATCGCACGTCTTCTAATATAAGGTTCCGCGACTTGTTTCATTTCGATAGAAGTCAGCACACGTGTTTCATGACCGAGCTGTTCTAGACTATCTTGTAGTGCTAAAGAATTCATTACAGTTGCAAGCATGCCCATGTAGTCAGCAGTCCCACGGTCCATACCTAAATCGCTACCGATTTTACCTCGCCAAATATTGCCACCGCCGACGATGATTGCCATTTCTACACCGAGTTTTTGTGCTTCTGAAACTTGCTCTGCAATATTTTTAATGACAACAGGGTTGATACCAAAGCCGTCATCACCAGCAAGTGCCTCACCACTTAACTTTAAAACGATACGATTGAATCTAGAAGTTTCAGCCATGTATTTCAATCCTTTTCCTTAAATTTTCAACTTAGAAAAAAAGACACCGAAGTGTCTTTTAAAAAAGCTTATTTTTTAACCTGACCAAGTACTTCGTCAGCAAAGTTTTCTTCACGTTTCTCCATACCTTCACCGAGTTCATAGCGAACGAAAGTACGTAGTGACGCTTTTTGTGCATCTAAGTACTGTTGTACTGTTTGGTCTGAATCTTTAACAAATGGTTGGTCTACTAAGCAAATCTCTTCAAGATATTTGCGGATACGACCTTCAACCATTTTGTCAACGATATTTTCAGGTTTACCTTCATTTAAGGCTTGTTGACGCAATACTTCACGTTCGTGATCAAGCTCAGATTGGTTAACTTGGTCGCGTGAAACATATTTAGGGTTTAATGCAGCTGCGTGCATTGCAACATCTTTAGCTACATCTTCACTTGTTGTACCTTCAACAACTGTAAGTACACCAATGCGTCCACCCATGTGCATGTACTGACCAAAAGCATCATCATCAGTTTTTGTCTCAACTGCAAAACGTCTGATGCTTAATTTTTCACCGATAGTTGCAACAGCATTGTTCATTACAGAAGTTACTGACTCACCATCGATTTCAGAGTTATATAATTCTTCAACATCTGCAGGTTTAGTTGCTAGGATGTGAGAAGCAATCTTTTTAACTAGTTCTTGGAAGCTTTCGTTTCTCGCAACGAAATCTGTTTCAGAGTTAACTTCAACGATTACAGCATCGTTACCTTCAGAAGTGATGTAAACAGCACCTTCTGCAGCAATACGATCTGCTTTTTTAGCAGCTTTAGCAATACCATTTTCACGTAGGTAGTCTACTGCTTTGTCGATGTCACCATCTGTTTCCATGAGCGCTTTTTTACAATCCATCATACCTGCGCCAGTTTTTTCACGTAGTTCTTTAACTAATTTTGCTGAAATAGCCATGTTCTCAGTCCTCCATAACTTTGTTTTAAAAAAAGGTGATAAGTTTTGACGCTTATCACCAAGATTGTTCTTACTTATTACTCGTTATCTTCTGAAGTCTCAGCTGAAGCTTCTTCTTCTGTTAAGTCGATATTTTGTTCCTCTGCAACTTCTTCATCAGAAATTCCGCGTTGACCTTCTAAAACAGCGTCAGCCATCTTACTAGTCATTAATCTTACAGCACGGATTGCATCGTCGTTTGCTGGGATTACGTAGTCAACCTCATCTGGGTCACAGTTTGTATCTACCATTGCAACGATAGGAATGTTTAATTTTTTCGCTTCAGCGATTGCATTACGTTCTTTACGTGGGTCAACGATGAAAATTGCACTTGGCATTTTCTTCATGTCACGAATTCCGCCTAGGAATTTGTTTAAACGTGCATACTCTTTACGAAGTTCAACGACTTCTTTTTTAGGAAGTACGTCAAATGTGCCGTCAGCTTCCATTTTTTCGATTTCAGAAATTCTCTTGATACGTTTACTGATTGTTTGATAGTTCGTTAAGATTCCACCTAACCAACGTTGGTTAACGTAAAGTTGGCCAGCGCGTTCAGCTTCCTCTTTAATAGCGTCTTGAGCCTGTTTTTTAGTTCCTACAAACAGGATTTGTCCGCCTTCTTCAGATACAGATTTTACGAAATCGTAAGCTTCTGCAACTTTCTTAACTGTTTTTTGTAAGTCGATAATGTAGATACCGTTACGTTCCGTAAAGATGTATTTAGACATCTTAGGGTTCCAACGGCGAGTTTGGTGTCCGAAATGTACACCTGCTTCAAGCAATTGTTTCATAGTAATTACTGCCATGATTTGTTTCCTCCTAAATGGTTTATACCTCCAACTTTGCGCTACGTGACCACCTAAAAAGGCACCGGTCAAGCCCCTACAAAGTTGTGCGTATTTGGTCTAATGACCGTTTTATATAATATCATATTTCTAAAAGTCGTGCAAGCTTAGCTTTCTTTTCTTAATTCAGGTAGGAAGTCTTCCTTTTTAACTTTAATAAATGTACCCTTCATACCAAGTGAACGTGATTCGATCACACCTGCACTTTCTAACTTACGAAGTGCATTAACGATTACAGAACGCGTAATGCCCACTCTATCTGCAATCTTAGAAGCGACGAGTAAGCCCTCATCCGCATCTAGCTCATCAAAGATGTGCTCAATTGCTTCTCTTTCTGAGTAAGATAATGAACGGATTGCCATAGAGATGCTTGCCTTATCACGGGCTTTTTGTTCAATCTCATCGTTTTTCTCGCGGAGAATTTCCATACCAACAACAGTCGCTGTATATTCTGCTAACACTAAGTCATCTTCAGAAAACTCTGTTTCACTACGTCCTAATACTAGAGTTCCTAAGCGATTACCCCCACCGTATATCGGTACGATGCATGTTTCTGAATCTTGGTAGGAATCTTCTGTCGGGAAAATTGTTAACTCATCTTCAAAAGCAATATTTTCACGTGTTTCTGTTAAACGCATAATTTGGCTGACATAGTACTCAGGGAACTGTCTGTTTTCTAACATCTCAACGATACGCGCATTGTCGATCGCTTCGATTTGTCCAACACCGAGTAACTTACCCCTCTTTGATACGACAAAGGCATTACATTCTAGAGTACGGCTGACCTTGTCTGCAACCTCTTCGAAATCTACCTTAATGCTTGAACTGCTTTGAATTAGTGCATTAATTTCACGTGTTTTTTGTAATAAACTGACCATTTCATTCACTCCTATTAGTTATAATATAAATTCGCTTAAGTTTTTATCAGTTGAAATATGGGATAACTTAGATTCAACATACTGCTTAGTTATTTCAACTTGTGCCCCTTTGATATCACTTGCTTCAAATAGCAATTCTTCAAGCAGGGTTTCTAAAATTGTATGCAAGCGTCTCGCACCAATATCATCATTTGATGTGTTCACATTATAGGCAATCTCAGCTAAGGTTCTTACTGCTTCATCAGTGAATGTGACTGTCACATCCTCAGTTTGTAGTAAGGCTTGATACTGTTCTAAGAGAGAGTTTTTCGGTTCCCTTAAGATTTTTTCAAAGTCATCAACTGACAACTTGTTCAGCTCAACCCTTAGTGGGAAACGCCCTTGTAATTCTGGAATTAAGTCACTTGGTTTAGCAACATGGAAAGCACCTGCACCGATGAACAAAATGTAATCCGTTCTAATCGTACCGTATTTCGTTTGGACTTGTGATCCTTCGACGATCGGTAAAATATCTCTTTGTACACCTTCACGAGAAACGTCACCCGAGTTTTGACTACCTTTAGCGATCTTATCTATTTCATCGATAAAAATAATACCCGTTGTTTCAGCTAATTCGATTGCCTCATCATTTACATTTTCACCATCGATTAACTTCTCAGCTTCTTCGTCTTTTAAATACTGACGTGCTTTTTTAACTGTCATTGTACGCTTTTGTTTTTTCTTAGGCATCAGGTTTTGTAACATGTCCCCCATACCGTTATTATCCATTCCTGGCATCATCATACCAAGTTGGTTGGATTCTTCAGTCACTTCGATCGTAACCTTTTCATCTTCTAACTGACCAGCTTCAAGCTGGCTTTTGATATCTCTTCTCTTTGTTCTAACACTATCATCGACTTCTTCAATCTCTTCATCTTGATTGGATTGATTCATCAACATTTCGAAAGGGTTATTAGAAGCAGGCTTTTTAATTTTTTTACCTGGAGCTAATAGCCCAACAAGTCTTTCATTCGCAAGGTTCAAAGCATCGTCTTCGACTTCATTTTTCTTCTGTTCTTTAATCATTCTGACAGATGCTTCGACTAAATCTCTGACCATGGACTCAACATCTCGTCCAACATAGCCGACCTCAGTATACTTAGTTGCTTCAACTTTTGTATAAGGACTGCCAGTAATTTTTGCAATCCGTCTAGCAATTTCCGTCTTACCGACACCTGTCGGTCCTATCATTAGAATATTTTTAGGAATAACTTCTTCTTGTAGCTCATCATCTAAAAGCATACGTCTATAGCGGTTACGCATAGCGATTGCAACTTTTCTTTTTGCTTCACTTTGTCCGACAATACTCTCGTCGAGACGACTAGTGATTTCTTTTGGAGAAAGATTTCTGTTAGACATACATCTCACCTTTATATTTAGTCAATTGTTTCTACTATTATATTGCCATTTGTAAAGACACAAATTTCACTTGCCAGTTCCAAGCTTTCTTTGGCAATTGTTTTAGCATCTAGATGATCCCCGTATTTCACAAGCGCACGTCCAGCAGCAAGTGCATAGTTACCGCCAGAACCAATGGCCAATATACCATCATCTGGTTCGATGACCTCTCCTGTACCAGAGACTAGGAGAAGATTATCCTTATCCATCACAATGAGCATCGCTTCAAGTTGTCGCAGCATCTTATCCCCTCGCCAATCCTTAGCAAGTTCTACAGCAGCACGAGTTAAATTCCCATTATATTCATAGAGGTTCGCTTCAAATTTTTCAGATAGTGTAAACGCGTCGGCCACACTACCCGCAAATCCTGCAGCGACCTTGCCGTTGAATAGGCGTCTGACTTTCTTAGCTGTATGTTTCATAACAACCTGATTACCAAGCGTTACCTGACCGTCTCCAGCCATGGCGACTTGGCCCTTGTGTTTTAATGCAAATATCGTTGTCATCTTGTCACCTCTTCTTATTGCCCGGATGGGCATTTAAATATGTCGCTTTTATTTGTTCTGTCGTCACATGGGTATAGCGCTGAGTTGTCGATAAAGACTCATGACCTAAGAGGTCTTGTACAGCACGTAAATCTGCACCGTTATTTAATAGATGGGTTGCAAATGTGTGCCTGAAGGTGTGTGGGTGTACATCTAGATGTAAGGCACTTCTCTTAACAACCATATCAATAATGTGTCTTAAGCCACGTACAGTTAACTGACCTTGACGTTGGTTGATCCATATTGTATCGATTCCTTTAATGGGTGTAGAAAATTCATCAAGGTAGTCTTTAAGACTTTCACGTGTACTGTTGTTAAAAGGAACAACACGCCACTTTCGACCTTTCCCTAATACCTTGAGTGCTTGAGCAGTAAAATCAATGTCACTCAATTTTATGTTAATTAGCTCACTTGCCCTAATGCCTGTCGCATATAAGAGTTCGATGATTGCACGGTCTCTCAGATACATTTTGTGACCAGTGTCCATCGAGTCAAAAAGAGCATTAATCTCATTATCATACATAAAATCAGGTAACTGACTTTCTTTTTTAGGGAATGGTAAGTTCGAAAATGGGTTAATTTCAACAGCATCTCTATCTAATAAATAATTATAGTAGCTTCTAAGTGACGATATCTTTCTAGATACTGTCGCTTTTTTTAAGCCCCGGTCATATAGACTAGACAAATAGCTTCTAGCATCACCATATTTAAATTCTTTAACAGATAAATTCTCAGTCCATAAAAAAGTTATGAATTCATGAATATCATGATCATAACTTTTAATAGAATGGGGTGAAAAATTACGTTGAAATTCTAACATCTTAAGAAAATCTTTGACGTAAATAATAACCACCTCTATCTTTGTCTGAATTTTATCATAATTAAGAAAATATATCCAAAATATATGTCAGATGATTCGTTCCCATTAATTCCATTAGTAATTTTAAACCATTTGAATATAAATTGCACGAAATTGTACAAATATTTATAATTCAGCCACAAAGTAAAACAGTTTTAATTATTCAATTAAAAAAACCGTGATTCTATTAAGAATCACGGTAATCAATTAACTTGCATCTTCTGTGTAATCACAGTTGGTACATTTAACCTGTGCCTTCTGTCCTTTTTTCTTTTCAATTAAGTAGTGTTCGCACTTCGGACAGTTCCTGCCAATTGGGCGATCCCAAGAGACGAAATCACAATCAGGATATTTGTCACAACCGTAAAAGATTCGACCACGCTTAGATTTTCTTTCAACCACGTCGCCTTCCTTACATGTTGGGCAAGTCACACCAATCGATTTAACGATGGCTTTTGTATTGCGACACTCTGGGAAATTAGAGCATGCCATAAACTTACCATAACGGCCCATCTTGTATACCATTGGTGAACCACATTTTTCACAATCTTCACCAACGGGTTCGTCCTTGATTTCAATTTTCTCCATCTCTTCTTCTGCGCGTTCAACCTGAGGCTCGAAGCCTTTATAGAACTCATCGATGACTTGACGCCACTCTTTTTCGCCTTCTGCTACAGCATCTAGACTATCTTCCATATTTCGTGTAAAGGCAACATCGATAATATCAGGGAAGTATTCAACAACTTGCTCGTTGACAATTTCTCCAATTTCCGTAGGGAAAAATCGCTTCTGATCCATTCTTACATAGTTACGCTTTTGAATCGTATCAATTGTCGGGGCATACGTTGATGGTCTACCAATACCTGACTCTTCTAAAGTCTTAACTAACCTCGCTTCTGTATATCTTGGTGGTGGTTGAGTAAAGTGCTGAAAAGGTTCAATTTTTTCTTCTGTTACCGTTTCACCCTCTTTTAATTCTGGTAAACGGTTATTAAAATCATCTTTAGCATCATCGGTGCCTTCAATATAAATTGTCATGAAACCTTTAAATTTAATTGTTTGTCCGGTACTTCTAAACAGCACACCATTATTACTCAAATCAACTTTTACCGTATCGAGCACTGCTGGTGCCATTTGACTCGCAATAAAACGATCCCAAATCAGTTTATATAGACGGTGTTGGTCACGGCTTAAATATTGCTTCATATTTTCAGGTGTACGATTAGCAGATGTTGGTCTCACGGCTTCGTGTGCATCTTGGGCTGCTTTTTTTTCCTTTTGCACGCCTGTATATTCTTTACCATAAGTATCATTAATAAGTTGGTAAGCTTCTGCTTTAGCTGAATCTGAGATACGTGTTGAGTCAGTTCTCATATAAGTAATCAGACCCACTGTACCTTCTTTTTTAATATCGATACCTTCATATAATTGCTGGGCGAGCATCATGGTCTTACGTGCCTTAAAGTTCAACTTACGTGCTGCTTCTTGTTGTAGAGAAGAAGTTGTGAATGGTTGTGCTGGGTAGCGTTTCTTTTCTTTCTTCTCTACTTTTTCGATTAAATAATCCTTACCACTAAGCTCTTTTAATACGTTATCAACATCGGCTTTAGTTTTTAATTTCGTTTTTTCCTTATCTCTCTTTAACTTGTTAAACTTACCAGTAAACTTCGAACGCCCTGTCTTAAAGGTGCCTTCGATCGTCCAGTATTCTTCTGGAACAAAGTTTCTGATTTCATTTTCACGGTCGATAATGAGCTTAAGTGCGACTGATTGAACACGTCCTGCAGACAAACCTTTCTTAACTTTTTTCCATAGGACTGGAGAAATGTTATACCCTACCAGTCTATCTAAAATACGTCTAGCCTGCTGGGCATCGACCAATTGCATATCTATTTCATTCGGGCTTTTAAAACTTTCTTTAACCGCATCTTTAGTAATCTCATTGAAGACGACTCGGTAATAATCATTATTATCACCAAGGGCATGACTGAGGTGCCATGCGATTGCTTCTCCTTCTCTGTCGGGGTCACTTGCGAGAAATACTTTCTTCGCTTTTTTAGCTTCTTTCTTTAAATCTTTTAGTAAGGGGCCCTTACCTCGTATAGTTATATATTTTGGTTCATAGTTATTTTCTGTGTCGATTCCAGTTTGACTACGTGGTAAATCTCTCACGTGTCCCATAGATGCGACAACTTTATATCGTTTACCGAGGTACTTTTCAATCGTTTTTGCTTTCGCGGGTGATTCCACGATCACTAAATTGTCTGCCACACTCACGACCTCCATTCGTTATTATCCACTCAAGTCCAAATGATACACAGATAAATTTTACTTTGTCAATTAAAATAATTCTAATCACGTTCTATAAGTGACAATTTAATTGTAATCTAAAAGTATATCATCAGCACTCAAAACAAGCATTGCACCGTCTTTTATTCTCAAATTTGTACCTCTTGAAAAGTCAGAGGTAATATTTCCTGGTAGGCAATAGCCATTTCTATTTTCATCTAATGCCATCTCTAAAGTTATCAAACTTCCACTTTTCTCTTCAGCTTCCGTCACTAAAACACCCTTAGCACAACCTGCAATAATTCTATTTCTAGCTATAAATCTCCATTTTTCAATCTTTGTACCTGGTGGATATTCACTGATTGTTAGATGTTCCTTTTCCATCAGAGCACGTACTTTTTCAGTTGTTTTAGGGTAATGAATATCATGGCCAAATGCAAGCACGCCAATAGTCTTTAAATCATTCTTGATTGCGATACTGTGTGCCATTTCATCAGCTCCATATGCCAGACCTGAAATAATTGTAATATCCTTTAGTTTTGGAAGAATATCTAGTAGAGCATTTTTCGTATAAAGCGTCGCCTTTCTACTCCCTACTACCCCTAACATATCTGTTTGTAACAAATTGATGTTACCTCTGTAATATATAATGTAAGGAAAATCATAAATTTCTTTTAGGAGTTGTGGATATTTCCTATGTTTATAGGTCATGAAATTCACATTGAATGACTGTAGTTTACCTAATATTTCCTCACGATTTAAAGATTTTGCATAGGCTAATTTTTTACTTAAATCAGGCTTAATATATTCATGGTTTGTTATGGATAAAAATTCTTTTGCAGTCACCCCAGCGTACGATAAAAGTAATAGATCCACATGTTTCCTCCTGACAAATATTATCCCCTATATTATAGTAGAAAATTGTCTCATTTTACTTTTCAATTTACTGACAAACACTACCATAAAAATACAAAAAAGAGCGGTAATCCATGATGATTACCGCTCTTTTTAATCACTTAACTGATTTATATTTCATTTATTTTACTGTTAGACATTTTTCGTATAAACCGTCTTCTTTCTTGATACGGTTGATTAATGTTTCACCAATTTCAGATGGTGTATCAGCAGTTTCAATTCCACATTCGTTCATGATGCGGATTTTTTCATCTGCTGTACCTTTACCGCCAGAAATAATCGCACCAGCGTGGCCCATACGTTTTCCTGGAGGGGCAGTTTGACCACCGATGAATCCAACAACAGGTTTAGTCATGTTGTCACGAACCCATTCAGCAGCTTCTTCTTCTGCAGTACCACCGATTTCACCGATCATAACGACAGCGTAAGTTTCTGGATCTTCATTGAACGCTTTAAGTACGTCGATGAAGTTAGTACCGTTAACAGGGTCCCCACCAATACCGACAGCCGTTGTTTGACCAACGCCTTCTTCAGATAACTGATGAACCGCTTCATATGTTAATGTACCAGAACGTGAAACTACACCAACATGTCCTTTTTTGTGAATATAACCAGGCATGATACCAATCTTAGTTTCATCAGCAGTGATGACACCTGGACAGTTTGGTCCGATTAAACGTGTATTCTTATCTTCTAAATAACGGACAACTTTAACCATGTCTAAAACAGGAATGTGCTCAGTGATACAAATCACTAATTCAATTTCTGAATCCGCAGCTTCCATAATAGAGTCTGCAGCAAATGGAGCTGGTACGTATACTACAGAAACTGTTGCGCCAGTTTCTTTTTTAGCTTCTTCTACTGTGTTAAATACAGGTACACCTTCAACTTCTTGTCCACCTTTACCAGGTGTAACACCAGCAACGATTTGAGTACCATACTCTAACATTTGCTTAGTGTGGAAGAGTGCTGTTGAACCAGTAATACCTTGAACAATTACTTTCGTATTTTTATCAACAAATACAGCCACAATATATTCCTCCGTTATTATTTATTTTCGTTAACAGCAGCGATAATCTTTTCTGCACCTTCAGCCATAGTACTAGCTGGAGTAATTTCAAGACCAGATTCTGCTAGAATTTTCTTACCTTCTTCAACATTCGTACCTTCTAAGCGTACGACTAAAGGAATTTCTAGACCAACGTTGTTTACAGCTTCTACAACACCTTGTGCAATTACGTCACAACGCATGATTCCTCCAAAGATGTTTACAAAGATTCCTTCAACTGATTTGTCACTTAAGATAAGTTTGAATGCTTCAGTAACTTTCTCAGCAGTCGCGCCGCCCCCTACGTCAAGGAAGTTGGCTGGTTTACCACCGAAGTGGTTGATTGTATCCATAGTTGCCATCGCAAGACCTGCACCATTTACCATGCAACCGATATTACCATCAAGTGCGATGTAAGCAAGGTCGTGTTTTGATGCTTCAATTTCTTTTTCATCTTCCTCGTCGAAGTCACGTAATTCAACAACATCTTTGTGTCTGAATAGTGAGTTCGCGTCGAAGTTTACTTTAGCATCAAGCGCGATAACTTCACCATCACCTGTAGTTACAAGTGGGTTAATTTCCATAATTGATGCGTCTTTACTGATGAACACATCGTAAAGTGAAAGCATTAATTTAGCAGCTTTGTTTACTGAACCTGTTGGAATATTGATATTAAAAGCGAGTCTCTTCGCTTGGAATGGTAGTAATCCAACTGCAGGATCTATAACTTCTTTGAAAATCTTTTCAGGAGTTTTTTCTGCAACTTCTTCGATTTCCGTTCCGCCTTCTTCAGAACCCATTAATGTAACGCGGTTCGTCGCGCGGTCGATAACGAAACCTAAGTAGTATTCGCTGTCGATATCGCAACCTTCTTCAATAAGAAGACGCTTGATTTCAGTACCATCTGGACCGTTTTGATGAGTCACTAATACTTTACCAAGTAGTTCCTCAGCATATGCTTTAACCTCATCTAACGATTTAGCGATTTTTACACCGCCAGCTTTACCACGGCCACCTGCGTGGATTTGAGCTTTTACTACATAGACATCTGAATCAAGTGTTTTTGCAACTTCAACTGCTTCATCAGGTGTAAGTGCAACGCCGCCATCAGGCACGTTTACACCCATAGAGCGAAAAATTTCTTTTCCTTGATACTCATGGATATTCATGATTTTCCTCCTAAGACTTTTAATAAAGCTTACATTCTCAATTATAAGAAAATTGATGTAGATTGTAAACTTTCAAATCCTTCTCCTCATTATTTTATATGTAATAAGTTACTCAAAAACGAAATAGCTTAAAAATATCTCTTAATCGGTTCAAAAGAACGTCTATGAATACTACATGCTCCATAATTTTTCAGCCCTTCGAGATGGTCTTTCGTCCCGTATCCCATATTCTTTTCAAAGGCGTAATCAGGATATCTTTTTGCATGCTGAATCATCATTTCATCACGCGTCGTTTTGGCAATAATAGAAGCTGCTGCAATAGAATTAGAAATCGCATCCCCTTTAATGAGTGATGTTTGTTCAATACCATTATCCAGGGTCATCGCATCGATGAGAAGATGCTCTGGGGTGTGTTTCAAATTTTTTACAGCCCTGTCCATTGCGAGTTTGGTCGCTTCGTAAATGTTGAACGTATCAATCTCCTCAACAGTTGCTACACCGATACCATAGTCCGCATATTTCATAATCTCTTCACGTAGCGCTGCACGTTTTTTTGCTGGAATTTTCTTTGAATCATCAAGGCCTAAGAAATCATGTTCTAAAGGGAGAATCACTGCTGCTGCAACAACCTCCCCTGCAAGTGGACCTCGCCCCGCTTCATCAATGCCTGCAATGATCTTGCCGTAGTGCTGGTTTTCGTATCGCATCATTCTTTTATACTTTTCAATTAATTCGACTTCTTTTTGAAGTGTGCGAGCCCTTGATTTAAGCGCGTTTTGAACCCCTTTTCTTTCATCTAAATGAAATTCAGAGGCCGCTAAATCGTCCAGGGTTTTTATCTTGTTGAGGGCTAATTTTATATCTGAAATCTTCATTAGATTAGTTATCCTCCGGGAAGTCGAACGTCATGAGGTCAATCTTAGCGTCTCGTGTATCGTAAATGACACGTTCTGTGACGCGCTCATAGTCGATTTCGTTTCCGCTCATTTTGAAACCGCGAGACTGTCCGATAGCATCGAAAATTTCGACGATTTCTGAGTCTTCGTCTATATTGATATTATAAAATTTGTTCAGAGCCTTTAGATGGTGTGCTTGCATAAATTTTAAGGCGAAGATTGCCACTTCATCTAGGTTAACCACATTGTCTTTGATCGCACCTGTAAGTGATAATTTTAAGCCTACCGTCTCATCTTCAAACTTTGGCCAAAGTACGCCTGGGGTATCTAAGAGTTCCATCTTACCTCCAGCTTTGATCCATTGTTGAGCCTTTGTCACACCTGGTGTATTTCCTGTTTTCGCAACTTTTTTCTTTGCAATATTGTTGATAATCGTTGACTTTCCAACATTCGGGATCCCGACGATCATTGCACGAATGGCGCGTGGATTGATGCCCTTACGTTCCATTCTCTCAAAAATTTCTTTAGTCGCTTCTACGACGACACCTTCAATTTTCTTTAAAATATTAGGCTCCTTACCATTTATTGCAACAGGATAAAGTCCCTCTGCCTTATAGTGATTCATCCAGCGGTCTGTTTCACTTTGACTCGCCATATCTTTCTTATTTAAAATAATGACTCTCGGCTTTTCACCAATAACTTGGTCCAGCATCGGGTTTTGTGATGCATATGGAATCCTCGCATCTAAAATTTCGATGACAACATCTACTTTTTTTAAACTTTCCTCGATTTGCCTACGTGCTTTTGCCATATGTCCAGGGAACCAATTAATCGACATACATTTCCCTCCGTTTTCTTCATTTCATGTCCTTTATTTTATCATTTTTTTAGCTTACGCGCCTTGATTGATTGGGCGCTCGAGAGTATTTCCGTTTGCGCCCCAACGGTGCTCTCTCATTGGCGCACATCGTAGATCACCTAATCTATTCTATCCTTATATCGTATATTTCTAGGTTGTTTCGACATCGCATCTTCGAAATCGTAGTATTTAAATTTATAACTCGTCGATTTATAAATTCCCTCTCGATCACAATACTTAGCCAACAATCTTTGAACAGAACGCTTGCTGAACTTATAATTTGTAAATTCCATCATACGATTTGTTGTCATCGGCAATTTTCCGAACAAGTATTTATAGTCACTAATTGCACGGACAAAATGAGTTTCTTTGGTTTCATATGAGCCACAGGATGAACACCTAAAATGAAATCGCTCAGAATCGACCTCAAACCCGCCGCATTCACTACAGTAGATACCGTGACGGACGTCATCAAAGTCGACTGCTGATTTGAAGTAGGGATTGACAACGATATGTTCAGTGATCACTTCACAAATTTCCCGAGCGAACCCGCTACTAATACTAAAGTTGTTCTTAAAACGAGCTAAGTATCGTCTCAAATTACTTCTAATTATAATATTTTGTTTCAATAACTCATCGGCAATAATTAAAGTACATTCTTCATTAGGAAATATTAACTTGCCACTGACTTTAAATTGTAAATCGGACGATAAAGATAATCGTCTCATCTTACCAATAGCACGACGCAGCTGTGCGAATGGATCGTCGGGTAACTCAAAATTTCCTTTTGCCCAGCTGTCATCACTTACGGTATAGGTCCCGCTAAAGTTTTTAATTTCGTTGACGACGACACCTTCTTCGGTAACGATTAAACTATCGTACTGAGTGGTGCTGTCTTCAATGTTCAAATAGACATCTCTATAAATATATGAATTATCATGACCAACTTCATTAAAGATATTGTCATAGATACATTCACCTTCATAACCTCTCCGAAGATTTTCTAACTGATTGTGGTTTTTATCATCTAATTTTGAGCGGCTAAACATAGCTTCCATGTGCAAAAGTTCAGAGGGACGATGACGTTCTGTTATGAACAATACTTAACCTCCATTTTTCATTTACATATCATTTATACAACATTATTTAACGTTTGACCATATGTATTAGAGGCATTTCCTCTTTCGCTTAAAAACAGAAATTTTCCCAACAAAAAAACCAAACCTCGGCTGAGGTTTGGTTTTCTTAAAGCATTATTAGCGGATTTCTCTAATACGTGCAGCTTTACCACGTAGGTTACGTAGGTAGTAAAGTTTAGCACGACGAACGCGTCCGCGACGTGAAACTTCGATTTTTTCGATTTTTGGCGTGTGAATTGGGAATGTACGCTCAACACCAACACCGTAAGATACTTTACGGACTGTGAATGTTTCTGAGATTCCACCACCGCGGCGTTTGATTACAACACCTTCGAATAGCTGGATTCTTTCGCGATCTCCCTCAACGATACGTACGTGAACTTTTACTGTGTCTCCTGGTTTGAAATCAGGAATATCAGTTTTTAACTGATCTTTGACAATAGAATTTAATAATTCTTGTGACATATTATATCTTCTCCATTCTTCCAGTTATCTTGCCGACGAACTTTGGCAGCGGATGACTGTGATATTTACGTGTATTTACACTCGTATTATATTACCATACAAGTGGTGACCATTCAATCACTTTTAGAAATAAAATTAACTTTTTACTCCCCTAGTAAATCAGGGCGTCTTTCTCTCGTGCGTTTTAAACTTTCAGCTTGTCGCCACTCTTCAATCAACTTGTGATTACCGCTTAATAGAACATCGGGTACCTTCATACCGCGGTACTCTCTAGGTCTAGTGTAATGCGGATGTTCAAGCATTCCTGTAGAGAACGAATCTTCTTGATGACTTTTTTCATTACTTAATACATCTGGAATTAGACGTACGATTGCATCTGTCATCGTCATAGAAGCAAGTTCGCCTCCGGTTAATACGTAGTCACCGATTGACACTTCGTCTGTAACAAGTGAGCGTATGCGTTCATCATAGCCTTCGTAATGGCCATTGATGAAAACAATATTCTCTTCATGAGCCAGCTCTTCCGCTAATTTTTGATCAAAGGGTTTACCTTGAGGACACATTAAAATCACGCGCTTGTTTTCTAGCTCTAAACTGTCCATGGCATTGAAGACAGGCTCTGGTTTTAAAACCATACCTGCACCACCGCCGTACGGATAATCATCGACTTTGTTATGTTTATCATTTGAGAAATCTCTAAAGTTAATGAGGTGATAATTCACAATGCCTTTGTCCTCAGCACGTTTTAAAATAGATGTTCCTAGGACCCCTTGGTACATTTCAGGAAACAAGGTTAAATAATAAATATCCATTAGTCTAACAATCCTTCAAGTGGTGTAATTTCAATAATACCTTTATCGAGGTCTACTGTCTGAACAACTTGCTCGATATAAGGAATCAAATATTCCTTATCGCCCTCTATCACCCAAACATCATTTGCTCCAGTGAACATGACATCTTTAACCGTCCCAAGCGTCTGATTATCATCCAAGTTAATGACCTTTAATCCGATGATATCTTTTACGTGGAACTCGTGTTCGTCTAGTGTTAAGTCATCTGCATTTTCATCGATAAAAACCGTTTCACCCTTTAAGTGCAGAATATCATTCATATTACTCACACCTTCAAAGGTTAGTAAGTGAAAATTTTTATGTTTACGGTAAGATTTTATTGTGTAGGTCTCACCTTTAATCTCAACTGTTTCACCGCTTATGAAACGGTCTTCTAAAAAGTCAGAATCACTCATGATTTTAACTTCACCTTTAACGCCGTGAAAACTGACTAATTTACCAATTTTAATACTCAAGATATACACCTCTTAGTAAAAAATAAAAGACACACTAGAAAAGTGTGTCTCTTAATGCAAATCAACAAACACTTTCTTTGATGCATCTCTTTCAGCATTTGACATGATGACTCGAATCGCCTTAATTGTACGACCGCCTCGACCGATTACACGACCTGCATCGGCTTCATGAACACTGATTTTGTACGAAATCTTCGCTGGCGCATCTTCCGTTGTAATAACGAGCGCCTCCGGATAATCTAGCATCGGTTCAAGAATTGTTTGAAGTAATTTGTCCATAGGAATTATTTCCCGAATTTAGCGTTGTGGAACTGTTCCATAATGCCTTTGTCACTGAAGATATTTCTTACAGTGTCGCTTGGTTTAGCACCTTTTTGTAACCAATCAAGCGCTTTGTCGTTGTCTAAAACAACGTTATCTTCAGATTTTGAAACCGGGTTGTATGAACCGATTTGCTCGATGATTCTACCATCTCTTGGGCTGCGTGCATCTGCAACAACGATACGGTAGAAAGGATTTCTTTTAGAACCCATACGAGTTAATCTAATTTTTACTGCCATGTGTGAAAACTCCTCTCTTTACTATCTTTTCGACTTATATATCATAACAAATCAAAATAAATGTGTAAAGAGTTTTTTCTTTACACATTTATTTTATTAGAATGGTAAGCCCATATTACCAAACGGATTCTTACCTTTTTTCTTGCCACTTGTCATTTGTTTCATCATTTTCTTCATGTCGTTAAACTGTTTTAAGAGGCGGTTAATTTCCTGTAAGGAACGTCCAGAACCTCTAGATATACGTTTTTTACGACTCGCATTCAGCTTTTCAGGGTGCTCTCTTTCTTCTAGAGTCATCGAACGTATAATCGCTTGTACGTGATCGATTTCCTTGCCGCTGAACTGCATTTTATCTAGTCCTTTTATCTTGTTGGCACCAGGCATCATCTTCAATAGTTCATCTAATGGTCCAAGTGTTTTCACCTGATCCATTTGTCCAAGGAAGTCATCGAGTGTGAATGATGAATCTTTCAACTTTTTCTCAAGTGCTTTTTGTTCATCTTCATTGATATTATCCTGTGCTTTTTCGATGATTGACAGTACGTCACCCATGCCGAGAATACGAGATGCCATACGTTCAGGGTGGAAGGCTTCTAAGCCGTCCATCTTCTCAGAGACACCGATGAATTTAATTGGTTTTTCTGTGACTGAACGAATGGAAAGTGCGGCACCACCACGTGTGTCGCCGTCGAGTTTAGTTAAAGTTACACCTGTAATGTCCAGTAAATCGTTAAAGCTCTCGGCAACATTGACCGCATCTTGACCGGTCATTGAGTCGACGACGAGCATGATTTCGTTCGGATTAGCAATTTCCTTAACATTTTTCAATTCATTCATCAGTGCTTCATCAATATGCAGACGACCCGCAGTATCAATGATGACTGTATCTAAGTGTTCTTCTTTAGCATGAGCCAAGGCACGTTCTGTAATTTCTTCAGGTTTGACTTGATCACCAAGTGAAAAGACTGGGATATCAATCTGCTTCCCTACAGTTTCTAACTGGTCTATAGCAGCTGGTCTGTAAATATCACCAGCAACTAAGAGTGGCTTTTTGTTATGTTTTTTACGTAAATGAAGTGCGAGCTTACCAGCCGTTGTTGTTTTACCTGCCCCTTGTAAGCCGACCATCATGATAACTGTTGGTGGTTTGTTGGCCATGTTAATCCGTTGGTTTTCTCCACCCATCAACGCTGTCAATTCTTCTTGTACAATTTTAATGACCTGTTGGCCAGGTGTTAAGCTCTGCATAACATCTGAGCCTAAGGCACGTTCTTTAACATCATTGATGAACTGTTTGACTACTTTGAAGTTAACATCTGCTTCAAGTAAAGCCAGTCTTACTTCACGCATCATTACTTTGACGTCGGATTCGGTTACTTTACCTTTACCCTTAATACGGTCCATTGTGGACTGCAGTCGTTCTCCAAGTCCTTCAAATGCCATGTATGTGGCCTCCTTAATCTAGGTTTTCTAGACGATTTAATATGTCCTTTACTTCTGTACTCGTATCATCACCAAGCGCTTCTTTTAAATCCTTGTAGAGTTCAAGTCGCTTATTAAAGTTCTTATACATACTGAGTGTCTCTTCATAGTGTTCTAAAAGATCTCTCGACCGCTTTAAGTTATCGTAGACTGCTTGACGTGTAACATCCATTGCTTCTGCAATTTCCGAAAACTGAAAGTCTTCAAGATAATATAATTCTATATATTTTTGTTGTTTTTCTGTGAGTAAGGTCTGATAAAAATCATAGAGATAATTCATGCGCATCGTGCGCTCTAAATCATTAGTCATCAGCATCTTCCTCTAATTTTTCTTCGAGCGTTTCTGAGTCTTCAATCATATCAGCAAATAGACCATAAACATAGTTTTCTGCATCAAAAGGCTGAAGATCATCCAGTTTTTCACCGAGTCCTACAAACTTAACTGGTATTCCGAGTTCATTCTTAATCGCTAGAACGATCCCACCTTTGGCCGTCCCGTCTAATTTGGAAAGAATAATGCCGGTAACGTCAGTGACTTCTTTAAAGGCTTTGGCCTGGCTCAGTGCATTTTGCCCAGTTGTTGCATCGAGTACTAAGAGGACTTCATGAGGTGCTTCTGGGACAACTTTTTGAATGACTTTCTTAATCTTACCGAGCTCATTCATCAAGTTTCCTTTGTTCTGTAGACGGCCTGCAGTATCACATAAAAGGATGTCTGCACCGCGTTTTTTTGCAGCACTTACTGCATCGAACATGACTGCTGCAGGGTCAGAGCCTTCTGCCTGTTTAATGACATCTACACCGACTCTATCACCCCAAACTTGCAGTTGGTTGATTGCACCGGCACGGAAAGTATCACCCGCAGCGAGCATTACTTTTTTGCCTTCTTGTTGGTATTTATAGGCAAGTTTACCGATTGAAGTTGTCTTACCTACACCATTTACACCGACCATTAATACAACGGTCAACTCATCATTTTGAATGTTCATCTCTTCAGATAAGTCACCGTTACGCTCATAGATTTCTACCATTTTTTCAACGATGGTCTCTCGAAGATCAGCCGTCTCTGTGATATTTTTCAACTGTGCTTCACGGCGTAGTTCTTCAGTTAATTCAAGTACAGTATTAAAACCGACATCCGCTGAGATAAGTACTTCTTCTAATGCTTCAAAGAAGTCTTCATCGACTTTACGGTAACGTGACATCAAAGCATTGATATCTGCTTGGAACTTATCACGGCTCTTTTTAAGCCCTTGTTCAAATTTATAGCTGAGCTGTTCTTGTTCCCACTCTTCAAATTCATCTAAACTAATCAGCCCATCATCAAGCTTGTCTGTCTGTGTTTCTAAATTTTCTGGGGTTTCTTCACTTGTTTTTTTCTTACGTCTGAAACGATCAAAAATACCCATTAAACTCTTCCTTTCTCTTCATTAACTCCAGGGTCAACATAGTTTTTCAAATCGACACTGATTAACTTCGTCACACCTTTTTCTTGCATGGTTACACCAAACAAGCGGTCTGATTCTTCCATAGTGCCTTTTCTATGAGTAATAACGATAAACTGCGTATCGTGAGATAGTTTTTTCAAGTATCTTGCATATCTTATCACGTTTGCTTCATCGAGTGCCGCTTCAACTTCATCTAAAATTATAAACGGACTTACCTTAACTTTCAGCACACTAAAGAGTAAGCTGATTGCTGTCAAAGCACGTTCCCCACCGGATAATAAAGATAGGGAGGATAACTTCTTGCCAGGTGGCTCCGCAAAAATCTCTATACCAGAATCTAAGTAATTGTCGGGTTCTTGTAATCTGAGTTCAGCACGCCCACCGCCAAACATCTCACTAAAGACATCTTGGAAGTAAACATTGACTTGAATGAAAGTATCCTTAAAACGAACCGAAACTTCTTCATCCATTTCAGCAATAACATCTAATAAGGTTTGTCTTGCATCAATTAAGTCCGCTTCTTGTTCTTTTAAGAAGGTAAAGCGTTCATTAACTGTCTTAAACTCTTCGATTGAACCCAAGTTAACCGGTCCGAGTTCTTCAATACTCTTCTTGTTTAAAGTGATTTTTTGACGTTTTTCTTCAATGTTTTCAAAACTATCGAACTTACTGAGTGCTAACTCATAAGTCATCTTGTAGTTATCACTAATATAAGTCAGTTTGTTCTCTAATTTAGTATCGACACCTTCTAATTCTGCTGACTGTCCACGGAGTCTGGATTGACAGTCATCAATTTCTGCACGAAGCGCTGTTTCTTTACTTGCGATAGATTTTAGTGCGTCCTTAACAGTGACCAGTTTTTCATCATTTTCTTGTTGAGAAGATTTAATGGTCGCGACAGTCTGTGTTAACTCGGTTTTGTTCGTCTCTAATTCTTCAATATTCATAGCAGATAAGTCATCATCCACCATGCTGATTTCACTTTCAATATTCGCAACTTGATTTTCAAGATCTTCAATTGACGCTTCAATTCTGCTAATCGATGCACGTGTGTAACGCACATCACCGTCTTTACTTATTTTATCATTATTTAGCTGTTGAATCTCGTGTGATAATGTTTCTATTTCCTTATCTTTTTCATCATTAGAGCGACTCATCATGTTAATTGAAGTTTCAATATCAGCCATTTTAGACGTTAAGTTTTCAATTTGCTGATCGAGGTTTTCTTCGTTAGTACTTGCTGATAAACCATCGACTTCCTTTTGAATCTCTTTAACATTTTCATTTTTTGACTGAAGCGCATATTCAAGTTTAGCAATTTCTCTTCCTGCTTCATCGTACACTTCTGCGAGCTGTAGGCCACTGTTTTCTTGTGTTTTTAATTCTGCAGTCGCTTGTAAGATTTGCTCCCTATAGCGATTGACCTTATTTTCAAGCTCCGCTGTCTGTGATTTATAAGCATTTATTTTTTCAGTGATATCAGCGATTTCTTTTTTAGTTTCCATGATGGATCCCTTACGGTTTTTAGAACCACCACTCATTGCCCCACCAGGCATGATAATGTCGCCGTCTAAGGTAATAATTCTAACTCTTTGATTACTCGCTCGAGATATACGAGAAGCATCTTCTAAGTTTTTCACGACAATCGTCGTATTTAATAAATGTAGAATCACTTTTCTATAGGCACGGTCAATATCTGTCACTTCTGATAATATTTGATATTCCACACCTGAAGACTGTAGTGCATTTTCTATATCCACCGATAGGTGGCGCTCCTTAATGGTATCAAGTGGTAAGAAAGTTGCGAAACCGAGTTTCTTTTGTTTTAAAAATTGAATCGCAGTTCTTGCATTATACTCTACATCCATAACAATATTCTGGCTCGCTTGACCAAGTGCAGTATCTAAAGCAGTCATGTACTCTGGATTAGCACTAATCAATTCACCCACTGGACCGACAACACCAGGAATACTCTTTTTATTTTTCAAAATTGCCCGAACACCAGGGTAATACCCCTGGTAATTCTCTTCCATATTTCTAAGCATATCCAGCTTTGATTGCTGGTTTTGGATGAAGTTTTCGGCTCGGTTATAATCACTTTTTGCCTGGTCGTAATTTTCATTTAAGGAATCAAGCTTTGATTTAGTATCCTTATATGCTTGTCTCGCTCTATTTAGATTCTGCCCTGTCGTTTCAGCTCCTGCTTTTAAATCTTTAAGTTTCGACTCAGCTTCACTCACTTCATTTAAGAGCGTTTCTAAACGTTCGGATTTATAGCGGATATTATTTTCGATTTTAGACTGCTCATCATGATTGCGTCGTTTATCATTTTCTAAGGTTGTCTTTTCTACCATGAGCTGGTAATACTGATCTTTTAACTCTTCTATATCAGTATCATTGCCTTCTCTTATGACACTGATTTCTCTTTCCTTATTTTTAATCTTTGTAGCAAGTTCAGTGCAAGCATATGCTAATTCATCTTTTTTAGTTGTTTCTTCTTGCAACTGCTCTTTTAGTGTAGTAATTTCAGCCTTATTTTTTTCAAGACGACTGTTTAAATCTTCTCTTAAGGTTTCCTTATTTGTCTCTCTTTCAGCATACAAGGCGATGCGGCCCTCAATTTGCTCAAGGGTACGTGCATCTTCTAATAATTGGTTGTTTAATGACTTTGATTTTGCCTCTAATTCATCACGTTCATTATTTAACTCTGTTTGTTCATTTAAAACTGACTCTAATTTTTCACGAGAAGTCTTTAACGTCGTTTCTTCTTTGTTTATAGCTGTCTTTAAGTCTTTGAGTTCACTAGCGAGTAATTTCGCATCATAGACTGTTACTTCAATATCGCTTTCAGTCATTTCTTCTTTTAATGCCAAGTACTCTTCAGCGACAGCACTTTCTCTTTCTAAACGTTCGACACGTGAAGAAATTTCTTCGATAATATCATGAACGCGAAGTAAGTTTTGCTTGGTCTCTTCGAGACGTTTCTCAGACTCGATTTTACGACTTTTATACTTCATGACACCTGCAGCTTCTTCGATAATCTTACGACGTTCTAATGGTTTTGCATTAAGTATTTCATCGACCTGACCCTGGCTGATAATATTATAAGCATTTTTGCCAAGTCCTGAATCCATAAAGAGTTCGGTAATATTTTTTAACTTAACCTTTTCCTTATTAATGAAGTACTCACTGTCACCATTTCTATATAATTTCCTAGATATAACGACTTCCGCTTCATCACCAAGTACTTTTTTACTGTTGTCTAATATTAAACTAACAGAAGCACTATTCATAGGGTTACGGTTTTCAGTTCCATCAAAGATGACATCTTCCATCTTGGCACCGCGCATGACACGTGCAGACTGCTCTCCAAGCACCCAGCGTATAGCATCAGTGATGTTACTTTTACCACTACCGTTAGGCCCGACAACTGCTGTGACTCCGCTATCGAATTTAATATTTACTTTATCTGCAAAAGATTTAAAACCTTGAGCTTCGATTCGCTTTAAAAATACCATTCATTTACACCTCTTGGCCAAGTGCCAGCAATGCACTTTTAGCTGCTTGTTGTTCTGATTCTTTTTTAGTTAGACCTTGACCATGGCCGAGGACTTTATTACCTAGGTTTGCAGTGGTCTCAAATTGTCTATGGTGGCTCGGTCCAGATGCACTAACCAGTGTATAAGTTACACTATCTTTATAAGCACTATGTGCATATTCTTGTAACTTTGTCTTGTAATCCACCACTGCATTATAATCACTCGTCTGTATTTCTGGAAAGACAACCTGGCTTAAAAATTGAAAGACACCCTTGGTCCCCTGATCTAAGTATAAGGCGCCTAAGAAGGCTTCAAAGGCATCACTAACAATAGACGGTCTATGTCTACCCCCTGTTTTCTCCTCACCTCTACCCAGTAAGATGAGTTGTTCCATGTTAATTTTTGAGGCAAATACTACAAGTGAAGGTTCACATACGATATTGGCACGAAGTTTTGTTAATCTGCCCTCAGGTAAAGCTTCGTATTTATTAAAAATATGATCTGAAACCATCAATTCTAGTACCGCATCTCCTAGAAATTCTAAACGCTCATTATTATAGCGTTTATCTAAGCCTAAATCATTGATATATGAACTATGCATAAAGGCTTGTTGGTAGAGCATTAAATTTTCTACTGTTATATTCAACTGACTTGTAAATGCTTTAAATAGTTGGTTAAAGTCTCTTAGCTTTTCCCTAGCACTGTCTTCAGTTTTCACCTTGTTTAAGACAACGTTAAAGTCCATTTAATCACCTCTTATATTTTACTTTCTTAGTTTTTAATTACAAAGAAAAATCCACTCTCCGGAGTGGATTTTTCGAAGCTTATTATTGCTCTTTTTCGATTTTATCAATGAAATCTAATGCGTCGCCTACTGTGTTAATCTTTTCAGCTTCCTCATCAGGAATTTCCATATCAAACTCGTCTTCAAGTTCCATTACTAATTCAGCAATGTCAAGTGAGTCAGCACCTAGATCATCTTTAAAAGAAGCTTCTCTAGTTACTTTTTCTTCATCGATTCCAAGTTTGTCAACGATGATATCTTTAATTTTGTCAATGTTAGCCATTATTCAATTCACCTCCCTTAAATAATATCATAAGCTCTACCCCATGTACATACCGCCGTTGACGTGTAATACTTGGCCTGTAATGTACGATGCACGGTCACTTGCTAAGAAACTCACTGCATCTGCGATATCTTTCGTGTCACCGAAATGTTTTAAAGGAATTTGTTGTAACATACCATCTTTGATGTCATCACTTAAAACATCTGTCATATCACTTTTAATAAATCCAGGTGCCACAGCATTCACTGTAATGTTTTTAGCTGCAAGTTCTCTCGCAGTTGACTTCGTCATGCCATCGATCGCTGCCTTCGTTGCAACATAGTTTGTTTGCCCTGCATTCCCAAGTGATCCAACGATACTTGAAATATTAATAATACGCCCTGATTTTTGGCGGATCATCGGTCTTGATACACTCTTAATGACATTGAATGCACCTTTTAAGTTAACATCCACAACTGCGTCAAACTCTTCCTCTTTCATGCGCATCAATAGATTATCTTTCGTAATACCTGCGTTGTTTACAACAACATCGATAGAACTATAAGTATCCGTGATATATTTAACCATTTCTTTCACTTCATTAGCATTTTGGACTTGGCACTGATAGGCTGTCGCTTTCCCACCCTTGTCTTCAATCTCTTTAACAACTTCTTCTGCTTTGTCTTTTGAACCAGAGTAATTGACGACTACAGTGTGCCCTTCTTCAGCTAATGTCAATGCAATCGCACGACCAATTCCTCGAGATGCGCCAGTGACTAATGCAACTTTACTCATTTAAAAACACCTCCACGTGTTCGATCGTATCAATATTTGATGTTGAGATTTCCTTAGTGATCTTACGTACTAAGCCAGACTGAACTTTCTTCGGTCCAACCTCTACAGATTCTGTTACACCATGTGCCGCTGCAGTTTCCACACATTCTACAAAACGGACTGGATGCGTGATTTGTTCAACAAAATTTGCCTTAATTGTTTCACTATCCGTTTCAGCTTTAGCAGACACATTTTGAATGACAGGTGTTTTTGCATCGTTGAAAGTAATATCTTTAACAAAAGCTTTGAACTGATCTTTCGCAGGTGCCATTAAGTGCGAGTGAAAAGCGCCTGATACCTTTAATGGTATGATGCGTCTCGCACCAGCATCCTTCGCGAGTGCTCTAAAACATTCCACAGCAGCCTTGTCACCTGAAACGACAACTTGGTCTGGCGCATTAATATTTGCAGGTGCAACGCTTTCCTCATCCGTTGAGGCTGCCTCACAAGTTTCTTTAAGCGCATCATAGTCCATACCAATGATGGCAGCCATTGCGCCATCTTCAGTTTGACTCATTAGTTCCCCACGTTTTTCTACAAGACGAACACCATCTGCCAATGAAACAACACCAGCATGTACCAATGCTGGAAGCTCACCTAGTGAGTGCCCAAGTAAGTAATCGCCTGTTATACCTGTTGCTTCAACGACTGCTAGACTATGAGCAAAAAGAGCTGGCTGTGTATACTTAGTGTCGTTCAATCTGTCATCATCTTCACTAAACATAATTTCTTTTAAGTCGTAGTTTGATAAGTCGAAAATTTTATCGAGAATGGCTTTTGCCTTGTCGTTATTTTCGTATAGATCCTTAGCCATACCGCCGTACTGTGCGCCTTGGCCAGGAAAGATTAGTAATCTACTCATTTGATTCACCTATCAATTCTTGAATTTTTTCAATCGTACCAGAATCCGCCATAATTTTTGCTTGTTTTATAGCATTAACGATCGCTGTCGAGTCAGAAGAGCCATGTGCCTTAAGCACGTTTCCACGTAAGCCCATTAATGGCGCACCACCAAACTGTCGGTAGTCCAACATATCTTTAAGGTCGCCTAAATCGTTTTTCAAGACTAGGGCTGCACCTTTATTTAACGTGCTTTTATACATAATTTTCTTTAGCTCACTCATGAGCGCACTGGCAGTACCCTCAATGGTTTTTAAGACGATATTACCTGTAAAACCATCTGTTACTGCAATATCAACTTTTCCAGATAAAATATCTCTCGTCTCAAAAAAACCTGCAAAGTTTAAGCCGCTATTTTTGAGCAGCTGATAGGTTTCTTTAGTCAGCTCAGTACCTTTAATTTCTTCTGAACCGTTGTTAATGAGCCCGATTGAAGGATTCTCTCTGCCCTCTATATTTTCCATATAGACACTTGCCATTTGTGCAAATTGCAGTAAATGGTTCGGCTTATTCTCAGAATTCGCACCCATATCAAGTAACATCATACCTTCACCTGAAGTGGTCGGAATCATCGAAGTAATCGCCGGACGTTCGATACCGTTTATGCGCTTGACTCCAAAGAGTCCTGCACTCATCAAGGCACCTGTATTTCCTGCAGATACAATCGCATCCGCCTCACCATCACTGACCGCTTTAATTGCACGAACCAGTGAACTATCTTTTTTCTTTCTGACCGCTTTGACTGGATCATCATCTGATTCAATCACTTCTGTTACTTCAATAAACGTCACTTTTGGATGGGACTGTGTGTAGCTACCTTTTGTTCCAAATGCTAGGATTTCTACATCTGGGTATGTCTCTACCGCTTCGAGTACACCTTCTTCTATCGCTCTAGGGGCATTGTCTCCACCCATTAAATCAATCGCAATTTTAGCCATGTTCTACTCAGCTCCATCTTCATCTTTATAATACATTTCAAATTTTCCAGTAAAAATCACTTTACCATTCACTTTTGATTCCACTTCAATTTGTGCCCTATTCTTATCCATCGAGATCACCTTTGCTTTGGCGATAACCTTATCATTTAACATAACAGGTCGTTTAAAATCTACTTCTGCTTTTGAAGTTAATGCTAGTGGCTCATCGATTAAAGCGACACAAAGAGAATTTGCTTGTGCAAACAAAAAATGCCCTCGGGCAATTTCGTTTTTTTCAAAGACATGCCCGCTTTCAATGATAAACAGAGAAATTGCATTGTCATTGAGTTCGATATCGATTATTTCCCCGACTACATCTTGAACAGATAACGCACGAATCTTATCTGCCCCTTCACGAGCAACGTGTTGAACTCTCGTTCTTAATTCAGGTATATTCAATTCGAGACGGTCCAAACGAATCGTTTGGATAGACACGTCAAAAATCTTTGCTAACTGGTCATCAGTTAAAAATGGATCTTCTTCTAGATGTGCTTCTAGATTTGATTGTCGTTCCACTTTCTTTAATTTCCCCATGTCGATTCCTCTAATCTTCTATACTTTAGTAGTTGGTATTAATATCTAAACATAACACTAAACTTAGTATATTAAACCCTTACCATTTTTTCAATTAGTTTCAATGATAAAAAAGTGCATTTATTACGGGTGACGACGGCACGTAAATCAAAATACTCGCCTTCGTTATAAGGTCGACGGCACATAAAAACACTTCCTCCATGGGAGGAAGTGCGCTATTATTGAACTATTTCAGCTCTAACGATTAACCGCTTCTCAAAGAGTAACGTGTCTGGATTGTAATCCTCACATGTAATCAATGTCAGTTCTTGTGGCTCGCCCTCTTTTTGGTCGAGGACATTGACTTCTGTAGGTTCAACTTCAAACATTTCAGTAATCTTATACACTTTCGTATCATCATGGGTAATGATTTTGACTTCATCCCCAACTTCTGCACGGTCGATGTAGTTAAATCTGATGCCTGCACCTTCAACTCTATGACCAGCAATCGGGATATTCTGCATCTCTAGATTATCCGTTTCTTCAAGTAAACTGACACCATTACGAAGTTTCTCTTCAGTCAGCGCGCCTTTATATAATGGTTCAAAGATTTCAGCACTTTCAATTTCCAGCACACCAGCCATATTATCTGAAATATTAAGTGATGTATCTTCAGTTGCTTCAACACCAGAAACAAAGGACTCTAAAGGATTTATCTTTACATCATCACCGTCTTGGTAGGCAGTAATGACTTTATCATTGACTTGATCTGTAAAGTATTCTCTAATCTCCTGCCAGAAAAATAAGACTAGTGCGGCAACAATCATCAACACCCCGAGTGTTCTCAATAAAATTCTCATGGTTTCCTCCGATTAAAACTGATCTTGAAGATAGGCTTTTGCTGCTTCCTCTCTCGCTACTTCTAGTATACGATAATCTTCTGTAATGTCAGCAACTTTAAATTGTGGTAAACCACTTTGTCTGACACCAAAGTAATCACCTGGTCCACGCATTTCTAAATCGCGTTCACTCAAAATAAAGCCATCTGTCGTAGAGGTCATGATTTCCATTCGTAATTTGGCATTATCTGTCGCCGCATCACTGACTAAAATACATGCACTTTGTTTATTATTCCGACCGACTCTTCCTCTAAGCTGATGTAAAGTAGATAACCCGAATCGTTCTGCATTAAAGATCACTATGGATGTCGCATTAGGCACATTAATACCTACTTCAATCACTGTTGTCGATACTAAAAGTTTTTTATTCAGAGATTCAAAAGCCTTCATTGCATCATTTTTCTCTTCAGGCTTCATTCGCCCGTGTACAAGTACGACGTCTTCATGTCCAAAGTAATCTTCAAAAATACTATAAATCTCGTAGACATTTTTTAAGTCTAAGGTTTCCGACTCTTCAATTAACGGTGCGACAATATAGGCACTATGGCCTTTATCTATTTCATTTTTTACTGAGCTTAACACTTGATCTAACTCATTAAAGCGTCGCCATTCTGTTGTAATTGGCAAACGTCCTGCTGGCATTTCTCTTATTAGAGAGACATCCATATCACCATAAGCAGTAATCGATAAAGTTCTTGGAATCGGAGTCGCTGTCATGTACAACACATTTTTTCTATAAGCCTTATCGTTTAAGCGTTGCCTTTGTCTTACACCAAAGCGGTGTTGCTCATCTATAATTGTAAAACTTAAACGGTCAAAAACCACGTCGTCTTCAAAGATCGCATGCGTTCCTACTAAGAGATCAATTTCACCACTACTCAGTCGATCCAAAATTTCTCTTTTTTCTCTAGGTTTGGTCGTCCCTGTGAGTTTTTCAATCACTAGCTTATCACCAAAAGTATCTTTAAAACTCTGATAATGCTGGTTAGCAAGCACTTCTGTTGGGACCATTACTGCACTTTGTTCACCGATGGTCTTCACGGCGTAAACAGCAATTCCAGCAACAATCGTCTTCCCACTACCCACATCACCTTGTAGTAGCCTGTGCATGGAAATATTCTGCTTAAAATCACGGCAAATATCATTGACGCTACGCTTTTGATCTCCTGTTAATTCAAAGGGTAAGGTTTCTATAAACTGCTTTAATTCATCTATATTATAATCGACTATAAAACGCTCGCTTCTCACGCGTTCTTTTTGTCGTTTATCCATTATCTTAAGTTGGAAATTATACAACTCAAAGAATTTAATTGTACGTCTCGCTTGATCTGTCATAACCTGACTCGTTGGAAAATGAAGTTCGAACAAGGCGTCACGTACAGCCATCAACTTATATTTTGCTTTTAAGTGTTGTGGTAAATCTAAGTTAAAAATAGCAGTGTCAAAGGCACTTCTCACTATTTTTTGAAAGGTTTTCGACTGTATCACGCCACCGAGTGGATATTTTACCGACATGCCTCCACTAGCTTCAAAGATTAATTTACTACCGTTAATCTCAAGCTTATTACGGTTAAATTTCCCGAAGAGCCTAACAAATTCACCATTAATAATTTTACTTTTAAGATAGGGTTGATTAAAGAAAGTTACCTTAACATAAATACCATCTGCATCCATAAAAAAAGTAAGACGGCTCTTACCTTTTCTAAAGAAAGCTAATTGAGGTTCAGTTTTCACTGTACCTTCTACGGTAATATTTGCGCCGTCTATAGCTTCATTTAAATTAACCACACTTTGATCTGTATAGGATGAAGGAAGGTGAAATAATACATCATTCACACCTTCTATTCCAATA
Source organism: Jeotgalicoccus marinus DSM 19772 (assembly GCF_000425825.1). GTDB lineage: Bacteria > Bacillota > Bacilli > Staphylococcales > Salinicoccaceae > Jeotgalicoccus > Jeotgalicoccus marinus. The sequence continues at coordinate 282,637 of NZ_KE384460.1, read as the reverse complement.
CTAAAAAGTTTTTCTTTGACCTTATCCCCGACACCTTTTAAACCCGTTATACTTTGATCTGGTGTCTGTACCTGATGAATGCGCGTCATTATTTTGCACCGAATAGTTCTGCTTTAAGACGTTCTCCTGTTGGTGTAGCCGCTAAACCACCACGACCAGTTTCACGGAGCGCTGATGGCATTGTTAACCCTATCTTGTACATCGCTTCAATGACCTCATCTGCTGGAATTCTTGATTCAATTCCTGCTAATGCCATATCTGCTGCTGTTAAAGCATTAGATGCACCTGCTGCATTACGTTTGACACATGGTACCTCTACTAAACCAGCAACTGGGTCACATACAAGCCCGAGCATATTTTTCATAGCGATGGCGAAGGCGTTCGCACTCATTTCTGGTGTACCACCTGCTAATTCTACAAGTGCGGCTGCAGCCATCGCACTGGCACTACCCACTTCTGCTTGGCAGCCGCCTGCTGCACCTGAGATACTCGCATTATTCGCAACGACAAAACCAAAGGCACCTGAAGTGAACAAGAAGCGAATCTTTTGTTCCTCAGTAATCGTCGGATCTTTTTTTACCATAGCAAATAAAACACCAGGGACAACACCTGCAGAACCAGCTGTCGGTGTCGCACAAATTTTACCCATAGCCGCATTAACTTCATTTGTTGAAATTGCATTGGCAATTGCAAGGAGATTAAGTTCACCGCTCAGTCCCTTACCTGAATCTATATATTTCTGCATCTTCACAGCGTCCATACCGGTTAATCCTGTTGTAGAATTCACACCAGCAATACCTTCTTGAACCGCATTTTCCATCGTTTCATAATTAATTTTCATCAAATTATAAACATCTAAATACGATTGACCTGTCTGTTCCATCTCTTGTTGAATCATCACTTCTGAAAGAGAAATACCTTCAGATAAGGCACGTTCTACTAATTGATTTATACTATTAAACATTTCTTATCCTCCAATCATTTCTATGACTCTGTCGACACCTTTTACAGCACGAATTTCATCTATTGCGGTTTGTGAAATTGTGTCATCAAGTTCAACAGTCATTAGGGCTACTTGGCCTTTTTCCTTACGTGAAACGCTCATCTGAGAAATATTGAGTTTTTCTTCACCCAGCTTAGTTGTCACACGTGCAATCGTACCGAACTCATCCTTGTGAAAGACAAGTAAAGCATGATAGTTACCTGATATATTAATGTTGTAACCATTTATGCTAACGAGTTCAATCTTACCGCCACCGATGGAGACGCCCTCGATCACAAGCTCTTCCTCACCTTTAAATAAGTGTAAGACTGCAGTATTCGGGTGTGAACGTTCTTCGTTCATTTCTATAAAATTATAAGTCATATTGTGTGATTCTGCGTCTTTTTTTGCATTGATAATACGTTCATCATCCGTGTCGTAACCAAGGAGACCACCAAGTAAAGCAACATCTGTCGCATGGCCTTGATATGTATCCCTAAAGGAACCATATAAATAAATGTCTGCCTTATCTGGCTGTCCGCCGAAGAGACTTCTTGCAAGTAAGCCAATTCTCGCCGCACCTGCTGTATGTGATGATGATGGGCCGACCATGACCGGGCCGATTATGTCAAAGACACTTTTAAATTTCATACAATCCCTCCTTGTTCAAAAAGCCGCATCGGGTTAACCGATGCGGCCAGTCTTCTTTATTCAACAGAAATTAAGTAGCTGTATACGGGCTGTGCACCGTTATGAACTTCAAATTCTACATCTTCATTTTCTGCTTCTATTGATTCAATCACTGATTCAACTTCTTCTTCAGTACCTTCTTCACCGATAAGTACAGTGATGATTTCAGTATCCTCATCAATCATATTGTTAATTAGATCTTTTAGCGTCGTATGTTTTGAGTCACTAGCAGTAATGATTTTACCATTTGCGATACCCATATGCTGGTCTTTTTTAATCTCTATGCCATCTATTTTAGTATCTCTGACTGAATATGTCACTTGTCCTGTTTGGACAAATTCAAATGCTTTAGTCATCTGCGCTTTATTCTCTGATAATTCTGCTTCTGGGTTAAAGCTAAGCATTGCAGCTAAACCTTCAGGGATTGATGTTGTCGAAACCACTGCTGAAGGAATATCGAGCATGTACGTGGCTTGTTCTGCTGCCATCACAATATTCTTATTATTAGGTAGTATCAAGACTTCTTTTACATCTTCATCTTTAATGACATTGACAATGTCCTCAGTAGAAGGATTCATTGTTTGGCCACCGTTGATGACATGAGTCACTCCGATACTCTTAAACAACTCGTTTATGCCTTCTCCACTTGATACTGTGATTATGGCAGTATCGTATGATTGTTTCTCAGCTACTTTATCATTTTTATTGCCGTGAACTGTTCTGAACTGCTCACGCATGTTTTCAACTTTAAGTTTAATTAATTCACCGTATGTTTGACCATATGTGAACGCCTCACCAGGTGTTTCAGTGTGGACGTGAACTTTTACAATTTCATCATCAGAAATGACGAGTAAAGAATCACCAAAGTCACTCATCTCTTGACGGAATTCATCTTCATCAAAGGCACGTTTACCATCTTCGAAACGCACCATGAATTCAGTACAATAACCAAACTCGATATCATCGACACTCATAAAGTCATCGAAATCATTGTCGTGGTCATGAGAATCCACTAATAACTCATTGTTTAATTGATCTTCGTCCTCTTCGATTTCTTGACCTGTTAAAGCACTTAAGAAACCTTCATAAACATAGACTAAACCTTGTCCACCAGAATCGACCACACCAACCTCTTTTAAGACTGGTAACAATTCAGGCGTACGCTTCAATGAAGCTTTTGCCTCTTCTAAAGTCGCTTGCATCACTTCGATAATTGACTTATCTTGGCCTTCAAATTCAGCAGCTTTTTTAGATGCGTCCTTTGCGACAGTTAATATTGTACCTTCAACTGGTTTCATCACTGCTTTATATGCAGTTTTAACACCCTGTTTAAACGCTGCAATAAACTGATCTGTATCGACCGTATCCTTATCTTCAATCGCCTTAGAGAAGCCTCTAAATAATTGAGATAGTATGACACCTGAGTTTCCACGTGCGCCCATAAGTAAGCCTTTTGAAAAGTGCTTACCTACTGTACCAATATGCTTATCGTCTACCGGTTCGACTTCACTCGCACCTGAAGACATCGAAAGATTCATGTTCGTACCTGTGTCGCCGTCTGGGACCGGAAATACGTTTAATGAATCAACATAATCTGCATTCTTTTTTAGGTTTTGTGCTCCGTTTTTAATCATTTGTCGGAACATTACGCCATCTATTTTGTTCATTATCTTGTAAATCCTCCCTGGTTACTCATCTGTTGAGATAATACGCACGCCTTGAACGTGTATATTCACAGCTTCTATATTTAAGCCCAATGTTTTTTCTAATTTATATTTTACTGAAGTTTGTACATTTGAAGCAACTTCTGATATTTTCACACCGTAACCGGCAATTATATATAACTCGATTGTCAACTTACCTTCATTATTTTCAACGATTACTCCACGTGAATAGTTTTCTTTACCTAGGAGTTCAGCAAAACCATCGCGGACTTGGTTCTTAGATGCCATCCCAACAACACCGTAAGATTCTACGACAGTACCACCAGCGATATTCGCAATTACATCCGTTGAAATTTCAATTTTACCTAAATCATTTACAATTTCTAGCGCCATTTAATTCGCCTCCAATACATCATATAATTATAAGCAAAACCACTAGTCAAATACAAGTGTTATTACAGTTTTTCTAAACATTTTCTAAAAATTTCTATTGTCTTATCATTTGTCTTAGTGTACCATATTAGAGTATGCATAAAGTATAAAAGAACATGATTATGTAATTTTAAGTAGAGGAGTGGGACACATGGTCAAAGAATGTTATGTAACTGGACGTAGATCTAGAAGTGGTAACAACCGTTCTCACGCGCTAAACGCTAATAAGAGAACTTTTGGAGCTAACCTACAAAAAGTAAGAATTTTAGTTGACGGTAAGCCTAAAAAAGTTTGGGTTTCAGCTCGTGCACTAAAATCTGGTAAAGTAGAACGCGTTTAATATTAAAAAAGCCGTCAGATCAATTGATCTGACGGCTTTTTTATTTAGAAGAATGAAATCATCCAAACTAAAATCATACCAATAAAGATTGCTGGAATCATATTCCCTACTCGCATTGTGGTCACATTTAACATATTTAAACCGATAGCAAGTAGAATTACCCCTCCAGTTGCACTCACTTGATCTATCATCAAATTGAGTGTCCCTTCAGGTATAAAAGCAGCAATTAGACGTGCACTAATAATGATCAGTGCTGTATAAATAAATGTAGGAATACCTGAAAAAATAACGCCACGACCGTAGGCCGCTGTCATAACTAAGGCAATGAAGAAGTCCATCGCTGATTTTGTATACAGGACATCATTGTTCCCGCGTAGACCTGCATCCAAACCACCGACAATGCCCATCGCACCGACTATAAAGATTAACATCCCTGAAATTAAACCTTGAGAGATATTACCCCCATGCTTGTCACCAAGTTTATACTCTAGTAGGTGACCCATGCGGTTTAATTGTTTTTCCAATTGAATCACTTCACCAACAACTACACCAATAATGAGTGATATAAGCGTTGTCAAAATGTCGGTCGCACCGACAACCATTTGTATACCCATGGCAATAATAAAAACACCCTGTATTTTCATTATTGCATCTTTAATGTGCTCAGGTATAAAGGTTAATACCATACCGAGTAACCCACCAACGATGATCGCTAATGCGTTGACAATTGCACCTGCAAATATCATTCATCCACCTCTAATCTGAAGAATTTATCATTAATAAATCATGACTCGTTTCAACAAAGGCTTCATCGTTTTGAAACTCATTTGAGACGGTCAATGTTTCACCAATACTAATATATTTATCCGTTAAGTTATATTTAAAACCTGACAAGGTTAAACAAGTCTCATCGTAAAACGGAACAAATGAGACATATGTCAACGACGTCTTTGACAGATTGTGCCTACCTGATGGTAACAGACTTATGATGTTTTTGTCATCGATAAGTCTAATATTTAATTCTCTAAGTTGCGGGTTTTTTAACAGTTGAATGTTAATTAACTCATGATCGATTCGTCCACCGAGTGCACCGTAAACATCAATACTCGTATAACCCGCTTCAGCAAGTGCCTTTAAAGCAATTTCAGAATCTGTAAAATCTTTTTCCGCTGGTGAAATTTCAAAGTCTAGCTTTTCTTGTAACTTTTCAAGTTCAAGCTCTGAAACACTATCAAAGTCACCATAGAGATGCATGATGTCAAAATTATTATTATGTAGACCCAAAACACCAGCATCGACTCCAGACCATGGGCCTTCTAATAAGGGTTTAACCTTTATATCCCGTAAGAGCACATTGATGTGAGGCATATGATCATTCCTTTAGGTTCCTAATCGTTTGTTGTTTGTCTTCTGCTTTAAATAAATATGACCCACTCACTAGTAGGTTTGCACCGTGCGCTTTACAAAGTGCGCCAGTCTTATCATTAATACCACCGTCTACTTCAATATCAAAGTCTAAGTTAGAATTATGCTTTATGGTTGTAAGTTCGTCCAACTTATCTAAGCACATGTCAATAAAGGCCTGTCCACCAAAGCCTGGATTCACTGTCATGATTAAAACGAAATCAAGATCCTTTAGTAAATGTTTTACAGCTTCAACTGGTGTTTGTGGATTTAGTGCAATCCCTGCCTTCATTCCTGAAGACTTAATCAACTGTATTGCTCTATGCGCATGTGGTGTCGCCTCTATATGAAACGACAACATGTCTACACCCATGTTTTTAAATTCTTCTACAAACTGAGTGGGATCATAGGTCATCAAATGGACATCCAATGGTATACTAGCATGCTGTGCGATTGCTTGGCACACAGGAATACCATAAGAAATATTAGGAACAAACTGACCATCCATTATATCTAAATGAAAAATATCAGCGCCTGCATCTTCCATTTCTTTTATCTCTGTAGCTAACTTTGAAAAATCACTTGCTAAAAGTGACGGTAATACCTTTGCCATATTTAGTACCTCTCTTTTCTATTGTCAATTTCATTATAAATTTTGACATAACTGTCGTAGCGACTCTGTTTAAGTTCACCATCTTCAACCGCTTGTTTGACACCACATTTAGGTTCATTAATGTGGAGACATTCTCGGAATTTACAGCTATATTGATTAAAATCTATAAAGCAAAATTTGATATTATATTTGTCGATGTTCATAAATTCAATCGTTGAGAATCCCGGTGTATCCGCAATATATCCACCATCATGATCAATTAGTTCTACATGACGGGTCGTATGCTTACCACGGTTTAAAGCATTGGAAATCTCATCTGTCTTGAGTTCAAGTTCAGGGAGTAGTGTGTTAAGTAAGGTTGATTTTCCCGCACCAGATTGCCCAGCGAGCACACTTGTTTTCCCTGAGAAAAGGTCCTGTAAATCATCTCTGATATGTGTTTTATCCGTAAAGTGAACTTCATAAATATGACCGTAAGTTTCCTCAATTTCATGAATCAATTCCTTGTCATCGTTAAGGTCGTTCTTTGTCACAATGATGACAGGATCAATGTCATTCGCTTCACTATAGGCAATGAAACGATCGAGTAAATAGTAGCTAAAATCCGGAGACTTCAAGCTTGCCGTCACCAAGAGCTGATCGATGTTTGCAACCGGTGGACGAACTAAAGCATTTCTACGAGGCAAAATTTCGGTAATATAGCCTTCATCTTCATTTTCGATTTGAAATTTAACTTCATCGCCCACTAAGGGACTTTCATCATTCTTTCTAAAGAGACCACGTGCTCTAGTCGAATATATCTTGTCATCTGATAATACATAATAAAAACCACTTAAAGCTTTTACAATTTTCCCTTTTTGCATACAACACCTCAGTTTATTATAAGTACTAGTCTATTATATCAATTTATTATGTATGATAAAATGATTGGTATATGTAAATGGATAATGATTATGGAGGTTTAAAATGGATATTAATATTAATGAAATTAATACAGTACTCGGTAAAGATGGGAAAGTTGTCATTGATGTCAGAGAAACTGAAGAATTAAAAGAAACAGGATTTCTTCCTGGAGCAGTACACTACCCATTAAGTACCTTTAATCTAGATGAACTCACGTTGGATAAGAGTAAAGAATATTACTTAGTATGTAAATCAGGTGGCCGATCAAAACGTGTTCAGGACCACATGCTTCTACATGGTTACAATGCTAACAATATAGAAGGCGGTATGAGTAAATACCATGGTGTGAGAAGTTATTTTTAGATACAGAAGGGGTGATGTGCAATCTTCATCATCATCCGAAGCACACAACCAATCAAAAACTATATAATCATAAAAAAAGTGGCAAGCTCCCAAAGGGGCTTGCCACTTTTTCTATAATTATTATGTTCTGTCTACAACTTCGCGAACATTTTTGATTACAAAGCCACTCTTAACGTATCCTGGGATACTGTTTAAGTCCACTTCTAAATCTTGTTCTGGAACATCATAAGTTATTTTTTCTGCAAAGTATTTCATTGTTTCTTCCATGATGATTACTGTGATCCATTCACCTGCACAACGGTGATTTGTCCAGTAATCTCCACCACCTTGTGGAATAAGGTCAAATGGTGATCCGTCCCAAGTTTCGAATCTTTCTGGGCGGAATTCATTTGGATCGTCCCAAAGTGATTCATCATGCGTTGTACCATAAACATCTAATGCAAGACCTACACCTGCAGGAATTGTAACGCCTTGGAAGTCGATGTCTACTTTCGCTTTACCTGGAAGGAATGGAACGAATGGATAGTAACGACGAACTTCTTGAGCGAATTTATATGCATAGTCAGGTTCTGATTTAATTTTTTCACGTGTGATTGGGTTTTCGTTCATCGCGTGTAAACCGAATGAAACGAATCTGTTGATTGCGATTAATGGGCGGAATGTGTTCATTAAGTCAATCGCACAAGTTCTTGAGTCCATTGGGTTACCTAAGTAGTCTTCCCAATGTGCAAATTCGTAAAGTGCTGTACCTTCTGGTGGATGAATATTCCCTTTACGAGTCTCAATAATTTGTTCTTCTAACCAATCTTCAACACGACGACGTGCTTCTTTTGATGCCTTGTAACCTTTAAAGACACCACCAAGTGCTCTAAATGAATCGATCATGATGTCCATGTCTGTTGCGATTCTTTCGATATCTTCAGGTGGTGCTTGAACGCCTGCCCAACGTGTTCCTACTTTTGTAAGTAGTACGATAGATTCACGGTAAATATTTACCTCATCCATACTTTCCATACGTTGTGTGTTCGCATGCCATAATGTACGCGTTAATTCTCGTACATAATTCAAGTTACCTTCAGTCATCAAGCTCATGAACAATGCTTTTCTGTCTACGTGTTTTTTACCATCTACCGTATGGATTGCACCTTTACCAAAAAGCGTATTAACGATACGTTTAGGTAACATGCCTTCACGTTGAACAACATCATTGTTGTAGAACATTTCAGCGCCTTCCTTACCAGTCACAACTACGAATGGTTTACCACCGAGTGCTTTAGTTTGGAAAACTGATGTGTTTAGACGATTTCTCTGATTTGTTGTGTAAAGATAACCTTGCTTTAATACTTTCAAAGTATTATCTAGGCCCTTATCCCTCTTAAGTGTTGCCATAATTTCATTCCTCCAATTCGAATGTACTCCACCATTATATATAAACAGTAAAGCCAATGCCAATATTTACTTAATTTTCAACTGTTTCATTTATAACTTCTTCACCATCAACTTCTACTTTGTATGATCCATCCTGTCCTTCTTCAAGGACTAGAGAAATTGTGTGATTCGTATCTTCGGTAATTTCTATCGTCTCTGCTACTTCACCTATATCATTATCCTTATCGTCAATATAAATTTTTGCATCCACAGGTTCAGATTCCTCTTCTTCAGAGTCACTCTCTGATTCTGATTTTGAATCTGAACTTTCAGAACCAGATATTGATGATTCAGGATATGGTAGATTTAGTGAAATTTGATAGGTCGTTTCTTCTGGCGGTGCTTCTCCTAATGACACGATAACATTAATTTGTGATCCAGGTAAAAAATCTCCATAAGAAGGGTCTTGAGAAACTATCGCACCTTCTGCTACTGAATCACTGTAAACTTCTGTTGTCACATTTACGATGAAACCTTGAGCTTCTAATTCTGACTTAGCAGTGTCAAAGTCCGTACCTGTATAGTTAGTGATTGGTATTGGTTCATGTCCTTCTGAAACTGTCAAAGTCATCGTCTCTTCTTCTGGATAAACTTCTTCATCTTGTTCGATAGATTGACTAAGCACTGTACCCACTTCTTGATCAGAATATTCATACTCAGCGACCACATTTGAAAAACCAGCTTCTTCTAAAGCTGCTTTGGTTTCTTCAAAGTTCGCACCTGTATAATCTTCAACTGTAAATGGTTGTTTTCCTAAACTTACTAGAAAATCGATTTCACTTTCTCTTTCAACTTCGGATCCAGAAACTGGCGTCGTTTCTATAATTGTACCCTCTTCAAAGTTATCGTCATAGGTCTCCTCTATCTCACCTAAGACCAGAGACTCCGATTCAAGGTAAGATTCAGCTTCTTCGACTGTCATATTTTGTAGGTTCTCAATCTCTACAGTCGGCGGTATTCTATCCCATAAGAAGAAGGCTGCACTTGCTGAACTTGCTAACAACAAGAAGATAAGTAAAGCAATCCAAGGCCACTTACGCCTTTTCTTTTTTAGTTTTTCTTCTTTTGGTTCATTCACAACTTGAGAGTTTGCCATTTGTTGTTTAGGCGCTGTTTTCTCTTCTTTCTTAACTGGGACAACCGGCGGAGTTACGACCGTCTTGTCTTGGGTGATTTTTTTAACCGGCTGATATGGTTCTGTCATATCTTTATAATGTACGAGTGCAGAAAGTACGTCATTTGCGTGACGATAACGATCTCTTGGATCTTTCTCTGTACACTTCATAACAATATTTTTTAAACCGATTGGAATTTCTCTGTAATCATTGATGTCCGGAAAAGGATCTGAGATGTGTTTTAAAGCAACGGAAACAGCTGTCTCAGCTTCATATGGTAAACGTCCTGTTAACAATTCAAATAGCATAATGCCAAAAGAATATATATCCGTACGTTCATCAGTATTTTGCCCTTTCGCTTGTTCAGGTGAAATATATTGTACCGACCCTATGACTTGATTGGTTTCAGTCATGCGCGTCTCACTCAGTGCTTTAGCAATACCAAAATCAGTAATTTTGATTCTGCCTTTTTCATCTAAAAGTAAATTTTGAGGTTTGATATCTCGGTGAATAATCCCTCTATCATGAGCATGTTCTATACCCTTTAAAGTCATCATTGCAATACTGACTATTTCATCGATATCTAAAGGATTGTTTTTCATAATGTACGCTTTTAAGTTTGGCCCGTGGACGACTTCAGTCACAAGAATATGATATTCTTCAGTGTCATCCACATCGATTACGCTCACAATATTCGGATGAGAAAGCTGGATTGTACTCTCCACTTCTCTTTGAAATCTTCTTACTGACTTCTCTTTGTCTAACGGATCAGATTTAATCATTTTAACAACGACGTCTCTATCTAAAATTATATCTTTAGCCTGATAGACTGAACTCATGCCGCCGCCGAGATATTTTTCTATTTTATAACGCTCTGACACTACTTTTCCGATCAATTCCCGTCACCTCGTCTCAAGTCAGCAACGACAATACTAATATTATCTCGAGATTGATTGTCCTCTGCTGATTGAACTAGGTGTTCTGCCTTTTCTTCTAAGTTGAGCTTAGCACTGTACATCAACTTATGAATTTCGTCCGGTCGTAAAATATCCGTTAATCCATCTGTCGCAAGTAAGGCATAGTCATACTGACGTGCTCTTAATCGGAAGACATCGGCTTGAATCATCGGTTCAGTACCCATAGCACGCGTAATCAAATTACGTCTCGGGTGCGATAAAGCTTCTTCTTTAGTAATCTCACCACTGGCAACAAGTACATTAACGAAAGTATGATCTTCTGTAATCTGATCAATCTTACGATTGTTCATAACATAAGCCCTCGAATCACCAACATTCAAGACGAGCATACTCGTATCTATAACAGCAACTAATACCAAGGTCGTGCCCATACCTTTATACTTAGTGTTTTCTTCCTGATAGTCATACAGTTCACGGTTGGTCTTTACGACGAGGTCTCTTAAAAATGCTTCAGCCTCATCTATATTAAATAAATTCTTCTCTTCCCAAGCGTGCTTAATTTTATCATGTACGAATTGACTCGCCACTTCACCATATTGGTGCCCGCCCATACCATCAGCTATTAACAGCAGTTGTTGGCCGGTTTGGTTGGTAAAAAAACCTGTCATATCTTCATTTATTTCTCTGAATTGTCCACATATACTTTTCGAAGTTACTTCCAAGGTAAACCCTCACTTCCGTTGATCAACTTTGTGACTTCTTAAATCTTGCTATAAAAAAGCCATCTGTATCATGTTCATAGGGTAAGATTTGTCGGTACGGTCCGGTAAAATCAAAAGCTGGAATGGAGAAATCATCAAACTCTATGTCGTCGTGTTTCTTTTTGAAGGTAAAAGCAACATTTTCATTCTCCAACTGATGAATGGTACACGTTGAATAGATTAAAATCCCACCAGGTTTTAAGTGTTTTTTTACATTATCCAGTATTTCTAATTGTAATTCAACGAGTTCTTCTATACTGTCAGAAGATCGTTCATATTTAATTTCAGGTTTTCGCTTAATTACACCGAGTCCTGAACACGGTGCATCAACAATAATGCGGTCAAACTGTCTACCGTAATCAAAACTTTTCGCATCTGCTGATAACGCTTGATAATTGGTATGTTTTAGACGTGTTGCTTCATTGTTAATCAATGTAATTTTGTGGTCATGTAAGTCAGCGAAAACGACTTCTCCACCATGCATCGACTCTAAAGCATGCATGCCTTTACCGCCTGGTGCACTACATGCATCTAATATTACATCATTATCTTCTGGTTTTAGCGCCATAGCTACAAACATCGAAGAAACATCTTGTATTGCAAACAGTCCATCTTTATAACTTTGGGATAAAGTAATATTTTGTCCATTGAAACGAATCGCATCGGGATGCAAGTCTGATGGTGCCACCATGTATCCTTCAGCGGTTAATGTTTTGATTAAATCATCTCTATCAATTAATTTCTTATTCGTTCTTAAATACATTTGTGGACGCTCATTCAATGCATCTAAAATCTTTTCAGTTTCATCATAACTATAATGTTTAAACCAATGTCTAATAATCCATTTAGGCATGCTATACATTAATGATAACCTGTGTGCATCGTCTTTAATATTTGTAAAACCAGGACGTTCACTTCTTAAGTAAGCTCTTAATATCCCGTTAATTTGTTTAGCTGAGCCCGGACCACCTTCATCTTTAGCGATTTCCACCGCTTCATTGATAACCGCATAATCCGGTACTCTATCTAGATATTCTAATTGATAGACACTTATAAGGAGTAAGTGTCTTTGCCAACGTTTTAACTTAGTCCTAACAAATGGCTTAATAAAGTGCTCTAAAGTCAACTTTCTTTGTAAGGTACCATATAGTATTTCAGTCAAAAGTCCCTTATCTTCAGTTGATAGGTCTTCATATCTTAAGGCTTCATTTAAGGCGATATTACTATAGGCCTTATCCGTTATTACAGCCTCGAATAAGTCGAGTGCAATTGCTCTAACTGTCATGATCCACCCCTAGTCTTTCCCCTATTAGGTTCTTTTGATTATTTATAAAATCTAAGGCTTTTACACGCTTTTTACCAGCGAGTTGTACTTCTGTTAAATTGATGAGTAAACCATCTCCTGTCGCTACTAAAAAGCCATCGTCAGACAGTTTGACAATTGTTCCAGCAGGCTTGTTTGTTGTTTCATTTGTTAAGGACGCACTAAATATTTTTAAGCGTTTATCATCTAAGGTCGTATGTCCAACAGGCCATGGATTTAAGCCTCTAATTGTATTAAAGACATCTCTTGCGTCTTTAGTAAAGTCAATGATTTCATCCTTTTTAGAAATGTTAGCACTGAAAGTTGCTGCGTCATGATCTTGTTCTGTTCTCTCATTTTCTCCACTTAAAACTGAAGGTAAAGTTTTCATCAATAAAGATGCACCGACATAACTTAATTTATTAAATAAGGTACCCGTATCATCTTCATCTTTGATTTCAATACGCTCGCTACTAATAATATCCCCTGCATCTAGTTTTTTCGCCATATACATAATCGTCACACCAGTATGTGAGTCACCGCTCATGATCGCACGGTGAATGGGTGCACCCCCTCTATGTTTAGGTAGGAGTGAAGCATGCACATTTAAGGCACCGTATCTTGGTACTTCTAGAACGCTTTCAGGTAATAATTGCCCAAATGCAGCGGTGATAATTAGGTCTGGCTCAATGTCACTTACCTTTTGAAGGGCTTCATCAGTCTGCATTGTTTCTGGTTGATACACCTCTATACCGAGCAATTTAGCTGCAACTGCAACGGGTGGATCTGTCAGCACTTTTTTTCTGCCGACTGGTCTAGCAGGTTGAGAGATAACTAAATCAACACCGTATTCTTTTTGAAGTTCTTTTAAAATTGGCACCGAAAAATCAGGTGTACCCATAAATATTATTTTTGTCATAATTAAACTCCTACATTATGAATTGTGGATCGACATCAATTTTTAATGATATACCACTTTTCTTATATAACTCAGTATATTTTAAATCAAGCTGATTTAATACATCCATCAGGGCAGGCTCTCTCTTATATTTTAACAGGATTTGAAAGCGATGCTTGTTCTTAATCCTTTCAATTGGGCTTGGTGACGGTCCGATAATATAAGCAGAAGTGGATACACTATCAACAAGCGTTTGATGAATATCTGTCGTTGCATTTAAACAATCCTTAATCTGCTCACTAGATATGGTGAATAGGACATGAAAATAATACGGTGAATAACGCGCAAACTTTCTAAAGTCCATCTCTTTGCTATAAAAATCAATATAGTTATTGTCCTTAGCCATAGTGATTGTATAATGCGTTGGATTGTACGTCTGATAAATGACCTCTCCAGGTAGACTGTGGCGCCCTGCACGCCCTGCAACCTGAGTGAGCAATTGAAAGGTGCGTTCATTCGCCCTAAAGTCTGGCAAATTTAACATCGTATCTGCGTTTAGGACGCCGACTAAGGTCACATTGGGATAGTCTAAACCTTTAGCAATCATCTGAGTCCCAAGGAGAATGGGAACTTTTTGTTCTTCGAAAGTTTTCAGTAATTGTTCATGTGCTCCTTTATTTTGGGTAGTATCAACATCCATTCTGACGATATCGACACCAAAAGTATCTCTTAAAATTTCTTCAACTTTTTGTGTCCCAGTCCCTCTAAAGGTTACATCACTCGCGCCACAGTCTTGACACTGCTTCTTGACCGCTTCCTCATAACCACAATAGTGACACATCAAACTCTGATTCGTCTTATGATAAGTTAGGGAAATATCACAGTTAGGACACTGTGGTACGTGACCACAATTTTGGCAGATTTGAAAGTTTGCAAAACCGCGTCGGTTTAACAAGAGCACGGTCTGTTCACCTTTGTCTATTCTCGAATGAATCGCTTCTTTTAAACGTGCCGATAAAATTCCAGCATTACCTTCTTTATGTTCCTCAGCCATATCGACAATTTCTGCGGTCGGCAATGGATTCATATTTGGACGTTCGCTTAAAGTAAATAAATCATACACACCTTTTTGTGCACGAGCAAAACTTTCTAATGACGGTGTCGCTGAGCCTAAGACGACTGGACAACTATGGAATTCCGCTCTTAATTTTGCCACTTCAGCAGCATGATACATCGGTCTTTCAGATTGCTTATAGGTCGTTTCGTGCTCTTCATCGATGATAATTAACCCTATATTTTTAAAAGGTGCAAATATGGAAGAACGTGCACCTACTGAAACACGCGCACGTCCATCACTAATCTTTCTCCACTCATCGTATTTTTCACCATGGCTTAAGGCGGAATGCAGTACAGCAACATCATCACCAAAACGCGCCTTAAAACGGTTAACCATCTGCGGTGTTAAAGCAATTTCAGGTACGAGCATTAACGCTTCTTTTCCTTCTTTTAGTGTTGTTTCAATGAGTTGTAAATATACCTCAGTCTTCCCACTACCGGTCACACCGTGTAAGAGATAGGTGTTAATTTGGCCCTCTATAACTGCTTGGTTAATCGACTTAAATGCTTCATCTTGTTCTTTGGTTAAGGTTTTCTTCTGGTCTGCTTCAAAAACCTTCCCATCAAACGGGTCTCTTTCAACGACAACGTCTAACTTTCTAACAAAACCTTTTTTCTCTAATTCTCTAACAATTGCTTCAGAATATCCTTGGTCCTTAAGATCGCTTAATAATACAGGTTCCTCAGCTTGTTCAACAGCATAGAGCGCTTCAAGTTGCTTGGGTGCACGTTCCAATGTTGATTTATTTAGGTAGAGTGACTCCACCGCTTTTTGGGTTTTCTTTCTCGTATGTTGACTCAGTTGAATATCCTCATAAACCTCACCCTGATTTATATAGGGTAAAAGTGATGCAAGTTCTTTCGTTGATAAACTTTTCGTCTCTATAAGTTGACCATTGTTTAAGGATTCATACATGAACCGAGCTTCTGCTGTCGCATTATCATTTAAATGTAAGACTTTTTTTGCTTTGGTCTTCAAGGCTGCTGGTAATATCGTTTCAATCACTGATATATAGGGTTCTATATAATAGTTCGCAAGCTTTTTTGATAAGGCGACTAATTCTGTTGTTAGAACCGGCTCGACATCCATGACTTTAACAATTTCTTTGACTTTATTTTCAGGAACATCACTATATTCATTTAACGCCATGACATATGCTTGAATATGTCTCGGGCCAAAGGGGACAAAGACCCTGTGCCCGACTTTTATTACATCTTTTAAATGATCAGGTACTTTATAGTCAAACAAACGATTAACATCTTTTGAAGTCACACTCACGATGACAGATGCATACATTAATCCTTCACCCGTTCTTTTAAAGCTTCTATTATTTGATTGGCTAATTGACGTTTACTCATCTTTTGTAATGGGTGTTTTGTACCATCTTTAAATAGCATTGTTACTTCATTGTCATCCGAATTCATGCCAATTTCAGGATTCGACACATCATTCATAATAATTGCGTCAGCCTTTTTATTTTCAAGCTTACCAAGCGCATATGATTCAACGTCATGTGTCTCTGCTGCAAAACCGACAACATACATATTCTTTGAATTGTGACCCACATATTTTAATATATCTTGTGTTTCGATAAGTTCAATTGAAGGTAACTTGCCATTGACCTTCTTCATCTTATTACTACTTACATCTTTTACTGTATAGTCAGAAACTGCCGCAGTGAAAACACCTATATCGTTATTCATGTGTGCTTTTACAGCCTCAAACATCTCTTCTGTTGATTCCACATCAATTCTTCTGACTCCAGTAGGTGTCGGTAGATTGACCGGTCCACTAATTAAAGTGACATCTGCTCCCTGTGCTTGAAAGGCTTCAGCGATACTATAACCCATCTTGCCACTTGAAAAATTAGATAAGAAACGTATTGGGTCGAGTTTTTCACGCGTTGGGCCCGCCGTAATTAACACTTTCTTACCTAGAAAATCTTGTTTTGCTGTCACCATTTCTTCAAGCTTTTCCACGATCTTAAATACGTCTGCCAAACGTCCTTTAGCATTATAGCCACATGCTAAAAAGCCTGATTCTGAGTCAATGAACGTTACGCCTTGTGCACGCAGTTTATCGATATTGTTTTGTACTGAAGGCTGATGTAGCATGTGTACATTCATTGCTGGCGCCATTAATACCGGCTTAGTATTCGCTGCGAGTACATTGAGTAACATGTTGTCATAGATACCATTCGCAAATTTCCCTATAGTATTTGCAGTCACTGGAACAACTGCAATTACATCAGCCCACTCACCAATTTTAATATGTGCAATGGAGGCTGGGTCCTCTTCTAAAAAAGTATTGGTATAGACATGGTTACGACTGATAGCTTGAAAAGCGAGTGGTGTAACGAATTCTTGTGTGTTATCTGTTAAAACGACTCGAACAGCATGGCCTCTTTGAACGAGTTTGCTCGTTAAATCAATCGCCTTGTAACTGGCAATGCCGCCTGTAACACCGATTACGATATTTGCCAAATTTCCCACCTCTTTAAAAAAAGCTGACAATGAATTGTCAGCGTTATTTTTTGAACTATTTATCTACTGTCACTTTGCCGGCTGCAATTTCTTCTAAAGCAAAGCCAACATTTTTCTTAGAACGATATGAATCTAAAAGCTTACGATCAGGATGCTCCTGTAAATCTCTGGCGCGTTTCGCTGCCATAGATACTACTAGATATTTTGAATCAACATGTTTTTTTAATTCGTGACCTGCTGGGTATAACATTAATTGTCAGCCTCCAATAATAATTTTCTTAACTTATTCTCTACACGTGACCGCTCCAGATGACTCGCTTCAACAATGCATTGTACACTCTCTCTTGCTTTTGTAACATCATCATTAATAACGACATAATCGTAAAGATTCATCATGTTCAACTCACGTTTCGCTTCTCTTATGCGGTGGTCGATGACTTCTTGTGAATCTGTTCCACGGCCGATGAGTCGTTGTTCTAATTGACTAAGTGTTGGTGGTGCTAAGAAGATAAACAAGGCCTCAGGGAATTTTTCTCTGACTTGTTTGGCACCTTCCACTTCAATTTCTAAAAAGACATCATGACCATTGGCAGTCGTTTCTTTTACATAATCCACTGGAGTACCGTAATAATTACCGACGTATTCTGCGTACTCGATAAACTTATCTTGACGAATTAATGTTTCAAATTCTTCCCTAGTTTTAAAGAAGTAATCGACACCATCAACTTCGCCTTCTCTTTTGTTTCTTGTTGTCATTGAAATTGAATATTTAAAGTTAGTCTCAGGATGATCGAAAATAGCTTTACGAACTGTGCCTTTTCCGACACCAGACGGTCCTGAGAGTACGATGAGCAATCCTTTATCAGATACCATGGAATGTAACCTTTCTAATTTTGATTACTTCTTAATGTATCATAGATCATCTGAAATTTCATCAATATTGCCGACATTGACCCGACATTCATGATAAAATAATATGTAATCATTTTGAGGAGGAATACACATGGCTTTAGACGGAAATTTTACACATGCACTTGTAGACGAATTACAATTTCTAGTGAGTGGTAAAATTAATAAAATACATCAAATGGACCAGACTACCCTTCTCTTTAAAATGCGCGCGGCTGGTAAAAATCATCAATTATTAATCAGTAGTCATCCGATGTTCTCAAGATTTCATATTACAGGGGAAAAATATGAATTTCCATTTGAACCCCCAATGTTTACTCGAGTATTAAGAAAACACATCGAGGGTGGCATCATCACTTCAGTAGAACAACAAGGTAACGATAGAATTGTTCATATTCATATACGTGCTATAAATGATATTGGTGATGATATCGAACGAATTTTAATTTTAGAAATCATGGGACGTCATTCCAATATCATTTTAACTGATCAAACATATAAAATTATTGAAAGCATCAAACACCTCACACCAAACAACAATGTCCGAACCATCATGCCGGGCTTTAGTTATGAAAAACCGCCGACAGGTAAGAAATTAAATCCGAGAACTTCTGAAATCAATGAGCTACCGAAGTTTATCGATTGGAATAAGGGTAAGGTCAACAAGCAAATTTTAAATCATATTGAGGGCTTCAGCCCACTCTTTGTAAAAGAAGTTGAGTCTAAGGTGACCTACTTTAATAAGGATAACATCGTCGACGCGATTAAAGATGCCTTAGATGACAGTCAAAAAGTGGAACCAGTATTTTACGATCAAGACAAACCTGTATTTTACTTTACTAGGCTCCACCATCTTGGAAATCCAACTAAAACTTACGATAGTTTAAGTGAACTTATGGATGACTTTTACCATCAGAGAGCTCAAAAAAGTATGATTAAACAAAAAGCATCTGACTACTATCAAGTTATTGAACGTGAGCACGATAAGACACTTAGGAAGATTGATAAGCTTAAAGATGATTTAATAGAAGCAAAAGAAAAAGACAAATATCAAAAGTATGGTGAATTGATAACGGCCTATATGCACACGATTAAACCATTTCAAGATAGTGTTAAGGTACTCGACTATTACACAAATGAAGAAATTGATATTCCTTTAGATCAACAACGGTCACCGTCTGAAAATGCACAGTACTTTTACAACCGATATAATAAGTTGAAAAATAGGGAAAAGATTGCTGAAGAACAGCTAAGAATTGCGCATATGGATGTTGAATACTTTAATAATTTACTGCATCAGATGGAGAATATTACGACAGAAGATGAAGTAGAGGAAGTTAGACAAGAGCTTGTTGAAGAGCGAATTATAAAAGCACAGAAATCTAAGAAGAAAAAGAAACAGAAAAAGATTCAGCTACATGAATTTGTGACTTCAAACGGCCTACCTGTCTTTGTCGGTAAAAATAATAAACAAAATGACTATTTGACTAACCGTCAAGCTCAGAACAACCATCTGTGGTTCCACACTAAAGATATTCCAGGTTCACACGTCGTTATTGCACATAATGCAAATGATATAGAAGAAGCAGATATATTAGAGGCAGCAATGTTAGCTGCATATTACTCTAAGGCAGGTCAATCTGCTGGAGTACCGGTTGACTATACAGAAATCAAACATGTTAAAAACATACCTGGCACGAAACCAGGCTTTGTTAGCTATTCAGAACAGACGACAGTCAATGTGACTCCAGATAGCGACAAAGTTAAAGCAATGGAAAAATAAATATAGATTTTATTTTAGGCCGGCTCACTGTGTGTTTTACAGTGAGCCGATTTTTGTTTTGCGGCCCGCTGTCAGGTTCACATTGAGCCGGTATTCTTCTACCGGACCGCTGTCGGCCTCACATTGAGCCGATACCTTACAAACCATCTCTAAATTCTAAAATCTGAACATGCTCATCTGAATTTATGACGCCACAATCAACCGCTTCACTTAAAATCGTATCTAAATTAGTCAGCACCTCTAATTTACAATCTGCTCTGGAGAATTTTTCTTCTACACCTGCAATACCGTAAGAAAATATAGCAAGTACGCCGACAACATTGGCACCTTCTTCTTTTAAAGCTTCAACTGCGTTTAGACTAGAGCCGCCGGTCGAAATCAAATCTTCAATTAATAATACATTTTTACCATCGACCGGCGACCCTTCTATTTGACGTCCTGTACCATGTGATTTTTTACTGCTTCTCACATATGCGGAGGGTAAATCTAATCGATCTGCTAGCAAGGTTGCATGTGGTATGCCCGCTGTTGCTGTTCCGGCTACTACATCAATAGCGCCGTATCTTCCGGCCAAACTTTTAAAATTCTCAATAACTGCTCTATGCGACTTAACATCTCCTAAAATCTGTCTGTTATCACAATAGATTGGAGACTTTATCCCGCTTGCCCAGGTAAAGGGTTCAAGTGTCGATAGCTTAACCGCACCGAGTTTTAGTAATATGTTGGCAATTTTTTTAGACAATTTACTTACCCTCCCATAGTTGTTTAATATGATGATATGCACTTCTTGGATTATCACTTTCAGTAATTGGTCGACCGACGACAATATAATCTGAAGTTAACAGTCGCGCACGTTCTGGCGTGACAACACGTACTTGATCGTCCGATCTATTGTCAGTCAAGCGTATGCCTGGTGTGACTGTTAAAAAATCTTCAGTAATCTCATTATGAATCAAGCGACTTTCTAATGGTGATGACACCACCCCATCCAAACCAGCTTTATAGGCAAGCTTGGCATAATGTAAGACGCTGTCTGTCATAGAAAGTGATGTTTGCTGTTCTTTTTGCATCGTTTTTTCATCAAAAGATGTCAATTGCGTCACTGCAATAATCTTGCCATTTTGATTAGCAGCTTTAAAAGCTATACTTGCCCTGTACATCATGTCGAAGCCACCTTGGGCATGCACATTGATCATATCAACATCTAAATGACCTAAGACAGCCATCGTTCTCTCTACAGTTGTCGGAATATCATGTAGTTTTAAATCTAAAAACACTTGATGGCCCGCATCCTTTAAGTAAGAAATAACATTCGCACCTTCTTGCATGTATAATTCCATGCCGACTTTGACATAGAGTGGCTCATCAAAATGTTTTAAAAATTTTTTTGCTTCTTTTAAGTTTGGATAATCTAAAGCGATAATTAGTGAATTCGTCATTATATTTCTCCTCTTAGACAAATGCGCGTCCTTTAATATCGTGTATGTGGTTTAAATTCATATCACTCACTTTTTTTGATAAAAGCTCGATTAGCTCTTTACAAATAAAGGGATTTGTAAAATTCATTGTCCCTATTGCAACGGCATCTGCGCCTACACTGATGAAATCAATGATATCATCAACGTTACTAATCCCACCCATAGCAATAATCGGTATATCAGGTAATGCTTGACGGACTTGATAGACCATATTGATTGCAACAGGTTTTATAGCTGGCCCACTGAGCCCGCCAGTCTTATTATTGAGCAATGGTTTTCCATTACTATCGAGCTTCATACCCACTAAGGTATTGATCATCGTTAGGCCATCAGCATACTCACTCACACTTTTCGCCATGTCAACAATACTCGTTACATTAGGTGAAAGCTTAACATAAACTGGTTTTTCACTAACTTCTTTAACAGCCCGTGTTAATTCTTTTGCCGTCTTTGGATCAGTTCCAAATTGGATGCCACCTTCTTTAACATTTGGACAAGATATATTTAATTCCAAAGCCTTTACTGTAGGTGAAGCTGAAATTTTTCTTGCGACCTCAACATAATCTTCAATTGTAGTGCCGGCAACATTAGCAATGACAGGTACATCGTATGTATTTAGAAACTTTAATTCATTTTCGATAATATGATCGACACCGGGGTTTTGTAGACCAATTGCATTCAACATACCACTTGATGTTTCTGCTACACGAGGCGTTAAATTACCCTCTCGTTCTTCTTCTGTCGCTGCCTTAATCATAATTGCACCAAGCTCAGATAAATTGTATAGTTTACTGAATTCCTGTCCAAAACTAAAGCAACCAGAAGCAGGCATGACAGGATTTTTTAAGTCTAGACCAGGTAAAGAGACGTTTAATTTGTGATTCATAGAATAATCGCTCCCTTTTCAAATACTGGTCCATCTGTACATATTTTAAGCTGCCCTTGTTTCCTACTTTGACAAACACAGGCATAACAAACACCGATGCCACAACCCATTCGTTCTTCTAGGGAAATATAGCCATCGATATCTAAGGTTTCATCTAGGACTTTTAACATTACCTTTGGACCACAAGCGTAAAACTTATCAAAAGCGTCACCAATTTCTTCAATGACATCTGTGACGAATCCAGGATTGCCATAAGAGCCATCAGCAGTGGCAATATAAGTTTCCCCAAGCGCTTTAAACTTATCTTCGTAAAACACATCTTTTTCACTGTTAAAGCCGAGAATATGTGTCGTCCTTACCCCTCTATCATCCAATCTTTTAGCCAATTCGTAGAGTGGCGGTACACCAATGCCTCCACCGATAATGAGGACACTATCTCCTTGGTTGACATCATCTAACTTATAGCCATTTCCTAGAGGTAGCAATAGGTCAAGATGCTCACCGACAGCAGTTAGTGCTATTTTATTAGTACCGCTCGATTGGTCACCAGCTCTAAAAACAAGTGTGATTGTATGATTGATTGTATCGACAGAAGAAATTGAAATCGGTCGTCTTAAGACGTGTTCTGTCGATTCCGAGACCCGTACATGGACAAACTGACCAGGTCTAATTTCTATATTTTTGAGGTCGACTGCAATAACAAACTCAAACACATCTCTTGCTATGTAACTTTTAGCAACCACTTTACCTTCTCTAAGCATGAGGCACCCCTGTTTCACATATTTTCGTAGACGATACGACCTTGAGATATAGTTAAGACAATATCACTGTTTAGTTCCACACCATCAAAAGGTGTGTTCTGTGATTTCGATAAAAAATCTTTTTTATTTAACGTATAGGTCTTTTCTAAATCAATTAAAGTTAAGTCTGCACGTTGACCAACCTCTAACTTCCCGCGATCTAAGTTGAAAACTTCGGCAGGTTTTACTGTCAACCAATCAAGCAGTTGTTCGAGTGTAAATACGTCTGTTTGTACTAGTCTCGTGTATAGTAACTGGAAGGCATTTTCACTTCCAGTAATGCCAAATGGTGCTTTTAATATGCCTACATTCTTCTCATCTTCATGATGGGGTGCATGGTCAGTGGCAATAAAATCAATCGTCCCGTCTAAGAGCCCTTCAATTAAAGCTTGTTTGTCTGTTGATGATCTAAGTGGTGGGTTCATCTTAAAGTTAGGGTCTCGCGTTGTAATATCATTTTCGTCTAATACTAAGTGGTGCGGTGTGACCTCTGCAGTCACTTTAATTCCTGCACGTTTCGCATCTCTAATCACTCGCACACTTTCCTTCGTTGAAACGTGACAGACATGATAATGACAATCTGCCGCTTCAGCTAAGAGCACGTCCCTCGCAATTTGGACTGTTTCTGTAATCGATGGGATACCAGGAATATCTAATTTTTCACTTGTCTCACCCTGATGAATGACACCACCGTATATAAGAGAATTCTCTTCTGTATGCGCTACAATCGGCATATCAATTTCACCAGCCTTTTGCATGGCACGGTACATCATATCCGCACTTTGGACACCGACACCATCGTCGGTAAATGCAAATGCGCCAGCTTTCTTTAAGGCAGGGAAATCAACAAGCTTATCTCCTTTTAACCTTTTTGTAATCGAAACATAAGGCAATACCTCAATCACTGCATCTCTTTCTATAATTGCATTAAGCTTATTAAGTTCTTCGATAGAATCAATGATTGGGGATGTGTTTGGCATTGGACAGATGGTTGTAAAGCCACCCCGAGCAGCTGCTTTTGATCCTGTTGCAACCGTTTCTTTATGTTCAAAACCTGGTTCTCTTAGATGAACATGGACATCGACAAATCCTGCAGATAATAGTTTCCCTGAACAATCAATCTCTTTGTCACCGCCAGTTAATGATTCACCAATTTCAGTGACAATACCCTCTTCTATACGAACATCTCTCGTAATTTCAGACCCTTTATATAAGAGCGTAGCGTGCTTTAGTAGCATTGACATATGATTCTTCTCCTTCCAGTACACGTTCTAAAATACTCATACGCATGAAAACACCGTTTGACATCTGTTCAAAGATGACACTTTTTTCGCATTCAACCAGGCTATCTGTTATTTCAACACCTCTATTCATTGGTGCAGGGTGCATAATAATAGCATGACTTTTCATTTCTTTTAAGCGTTCCTCATTCATGCCGTATAAGCGGTTGTACTCTGACTTATCCATTTCTTCAAAAGATTCATGTCGTTCATGCTGTACTCTTAATAACATAACAACATCACATGTTTTAACTGCTTCGTCTAAATCGATATAAGGCACATTGAGTGTCGCTTCTTGTAGGACTTCTGGCCCTGAGAAATAGACATCTGCACCCATTTTAGATAGCGCCTGTGCATTAGATTTAGCAACTCTTGAGTGCTTGATATCACCGACAATCGCAATTTTTAATCCTGCAATTCTACCTAAGTTTTCATATATAGTCATCATATCTAATAGTGACTGTGTTGGGTGTGAACCACTGCCGTCACCGCCGTTGATGATGGGAATATTAATATTTTCTAATTCTTGATAGTACTTATTATCAGGATGTCTAATGATCAGTGCATCCGCTCCAATTGCTTCTAGTGTTTTACATGTATCGTAGAGCGATTCACCCTTAGACACTGAACTCGTTGCAATATCAAAAGGTAGCTGGGTTAGGTTTAAGTTTTTCTCTGCCATTTCAAAGCTCACTTTTGTACGCGTAGAGTTTTCATAGAACAAGTTGACGACTGTTTTATCGTTTAACTTCATCACTGGCTTACCGTATTTAATCTCTAATGCCCTTGTAATTAAAGCTTCAATTTCATTTACGTTAACTTCTTCCATTGATAATAAGTTTTTCATTTAGTCCATCTCCTTGTTAGGTAAAATTAGATTTAATAATATGCCTGCAAGTGCTGCGAGTGCCATACCTTCTAAGTTAAAAGGAATGTTTCCTATAGTGAAATCTAGATGCGCCTTACCGATGCCGATGACCAGTATGACCGAAGCGATGACGAGATTTCTCTTGTTATCAAGGTCAGTTTTCGCATCGATGAGCATGCGTAAACCACTAGCTGCGATGATCCCGAATAGCAGGATGGATACCCCACCCATGACTGGTGAAGGGATACTTTGAACTACGGCTGTAAATTTACCAACAAAACCGAGGATAATTGCAAGTACAGCCGCCCCGCCGATAACCCAGATCGAAAAAATTCTCGTAATGGCCAAGACTCCGATATTTTCACCGTAAGTCGTTGTTGGTGGGCCACCAATCGTGCTCGAAAACATGGTCGCAAGGCCATCACCTAGGAGCGAACGGTGAAGACCAGGCTTTTTAAAGAAGTTCCTTCCGACAATCTTATTGATGACTACCTGGTGTCCAATGTGCTCTGAAATCGTTACAAAGACGATCGGTAGCATGACGATGAAGAGTCCTATATTCATCGCCGGTGTGTAATCTACAAACGGAACGTACAAGTCAGGTAAAACAAACCAACCCGTGTCTCTGATAATACTCAAGTCGACGATGCCGAAGATTAAGGCTGTAATGTACCCTCCGACGATACCGATTAGTATCGGTATCAAACCGAGTACACCTTTTAAGAATATAGAAGCTAATATTGTAATCACCAAGGTAATTAAAGCGACTGTAATATAAGTTATACTGTAACCTTCTTGATTCCCTGAGTCCGTGTACATGGCCATATCCACTGCAACTGGTGCTAGGCCAAGTCCAATTACCATAATGACCGGTCCAACAACTATCGGTGGTAACATTTTCATGATCCAATCAGTACCAGCGAGCTTAATTATGAAGCCAATTAATACATAGAGCACACCACTAAAGAATAGTGCGGTCAATACTTCACCAAGGCTATTCGCTCCAAGTGCAATCGTAATCGGAAGTATAAAAGCAAAACTTGAACCGAGGTAAGCTGGTATCTGTCCCTTGGTGACCAGAATATAAATCAGTGTCCCGAATCCACTTGCAATCAGTGCCGCGCTGACTGGTAACCCAGTTAAGAAGGGTACTAGTACTGTGGCACCGAACATAGCGAAGAGGTGCTGTGAACTGAGCAATAGCCCTTGTAGTAGTTTCGGCCTTTCATGAACATCTAACTTTGGTTCCACCGTTCTTTCAAATAAGGCATCTTCGGACGTTTTACCTGACATGTGTACATCTCCTTTTACTATTGGATTGTGACGCTCGTTTCCCCGTCAACTTCGTGAACCTTTACAATGACCTTCTCACTTTTAGATGTCGGTATATTTTTACCGATATAGTCAGGACGAATAGGTAGTTCTCTATGTCCTCTATCAACTAATATGGACAGTGAAATGGTCTTTGGTCGAGCTAAATTTAAAATCGCATCGATAGCTGCTCTAATGGTACGTCCTGTTTCTAATACATCATCGACAATCACTACATTTTTATCTGTGTAATCTGCTTCAGTGATCACTGCATCACTTGACTTTGCATCTTCTGGTCGATCATCTCGATAACCGCTAATGTCGATTGTTCCTGATGGGATTTTTACGCCTTCTATAGACTCTATTTTTTCCGTGATGCGTTTCGCTAAGTGCTCGCCTCGTGTTTTTACACCAAGGATGACGATGTTCTCAGGCCCTTTATGTTTTTCTAAAATTTCATGTGACATGCGTGTAACTGCCCGATTAATTTGTGCTTCATCCATTATTATCTTGACTGACATTTAATTCCCTCCATTTTTACAAAAAAAAATACTCATGTCCGAAGACATGAGTATATAGATATGCTCTATTATCACATGGAAAAGACACACCTATCCTAGGTAGTTTTCCATGTGCGCGTCACGTCTTCTTAGCCTCACAGGACTAAAATTTAAAGACCTCGTATTCATTTGATTGAAACTATCATAACAATCGACTTATATTAAGTCAACAAAACTTTTAACTTTCTGTTCGTTTTAATTCATCCAGTTCATTTGTGAAGTACTCAGGTAATGGCTGTTTAAACTCTAAATACTCACCTGTTTTAGGATGATTAAAACCGATCACACCTGCATGAAGTAACTGACCATCAGTGTCTATTGTTTTTCTCGGTCCGTACTTAGGATCTCCAGCTAAAGGATAACCAATATACTTCATGTGTACCCTAATCTGGTGTGTACGACCTGTTTCTAGGATACATTCAACAAGGGTAAAATCTTTAAAGCGGTCAATAACATTGAAGTGCGTAACAGCATCCTTACCGTCATCGACAACGGCCATATCCTGTCGTTCCTTAGGATTGCGCCCAATTGGCGCTTCAACTGTACCTAAATTATGCGGTATCACACCGTGAACAAGGGCTGTATACTTTCTCGTCACTGTCTTATCCATAAGTTGTTCAACCAAGGCTCTATGTGCCACATCATTTTTAGCAACCATCAATAAGCCGGACGTATCCTTATCTATACGATGGACAATACCAGGACGGAGTTCTCCGTTAATACCAGAAAGATTATCCAATTGATACATCAGTCCATTGACGAGTGTTCCAGTTGCATGACCAGCAGCAGGGTGAACAACCATACCGCGAGGTTTATCCACAACGGCTACATCTTCATCTTCATAGATTATATTCAAATTTAAATTCTCAGGCGTGATATCAGACACTATCGTTTCTCTCTCTAGAAACTCAATTTCATCGCCTGTTTTCACCTTATAATTTGATTTTACAGTTTGACCATTGACTTTAATATGGCCAGATTTAATTCTATTTTGAATGTCTGTTCGTGACGTATCGGGTTCGGTTTTAGAGAGCAACGTATCTAGACGATCGCCTTGATTGGAACTTTCAATAATTAATGTCATTTCGTTTCCTTACCTTTCCCCGTTATAAATACTTCGATTAATAGAATAATGACGCCGACTGTTAAGGCACTATCTGCTACATTAAATATTGGAAAATCATAATTGATAATCAACACATCGACAAAGTCGACCACCTCTTGAAACAGTAATCGGTCTATAAAGTTACCGATAGCACCTGCTAACAACATAGCAATACCGATTTGCATCATCAGATTGTTGTTTGCCTCTGTTTTATAAAGATAAATTAAGAATCCAATCACAATAACTGTGATGATGTAAAAGAATATCATACGACCTTCAAACATGCCCCAGGCAGCGCCACTATTTCTATGTGAAGTAATCTGTAGCGTTTCTCCAAAAACCGGTATAGATTCTCCGAGCGACATCTGTGTCGCGACTAAGAATTTAGTGACCTGGTCAAAGATGAGAATGCCAATGGCTAAGATTAACATAGGACCAATTCTATATTTTTTCATAACTTAAAGTGCATCCACAACTTCACGGCAACGTGGGCAAATATCATCCTCACCGCTCACTATTGAATCTGCCGTTGAATAGTTCCAGCAACGGTTACAACGTTCACCTTCTGCATGCTCAACTTTGACCTTAACGTTGTCATAAGCTGTACCGTCAGTGAGTTCATCAACTACTTCAACCTGAGACACGATGAAGAACTGTGCTAAGCTACCACGTATATCGTCTAAGTCTAAGTTTTCTGGTTGACTGATAGTCACTTTAGCATCTAATGATTTACCGATGACTTTTTCGTTTCTTGCAACTTCTAAAGCTTTATACACGTCATCTCTAACTGCCATGAATTTCTGCCATTTTTCAACGAGTGCTTGATCTATGTCTTCACGCTCTGGATAGTGTTCTAAGTGCACACTTTCTTTTTCTGTAAACGGTGTGTGCTCGTAGATTTCCTCAGTTGTATGAACAAGAACCGGTGTTAGTAATAAGTTCAATTCTTTAAGAATCTTATACAATACTGTCTGTAAACTACGTCTGATTGGTGCATCCGCTTTTTCAATGTAAAGAATGTCTTTACCATAATCTAAGTAGAAGTTAGAAAGATCTACATTGATAAAGTTCTGTACGGTTTGATACATCGTTACATAGTCATACTTATCATATGAATCTAGCATGAATGTTTTTAATTTATTAAAGCGATTGTACATATACTTATCCACTTCAAATAAATCATCGTAAGCCACTGCATCAACATTTGGATTAAAGTCATTGACGTTACCTAGTAAAAATCTAAATGTGTTACGGATTTTGCGGTAAACTTCAGATACTTGTTTAAGAATATCGTCAGACACTCTAACATCTTCTTGGAAGTCAGATGACATAACCCATAAACGGATAATATCTGCACCCATTTGCTGCATTACTTTAGTCGGTAGGATAACATTGCCTAGTGATTTAGACATTTTCTTACCTTGGCCGTCCATAACGAAACCGTGAGAAAGTAGTTCTTTGTATGGTGAGTGCCCTTTTGTTGCCACACTCGTTATCAGTGATGAGTTAAACCAACCACGATATTGGTCTGAACCTTCAAAGTAAAGATCAGCAGGATAAGTCAGATAATCTCTATAGTCTAAGACACCGCGGTGTGTTGACCCAGAATCAAACCATACATCCATAATATCTGTTTCTTTAGTGAATTCACCATTTGGTGAGCCTTCATGGCTAAAGCCTTCAGGTAGAAGATCTTTTGCATCCCATTCAAACCAGATGTTTGAACCGTGTTTTTCAAAGAGTGTAGCAATGTGCTCAATGACATCTGCATCGATGATTTCCTGACCATCTTCTGCATAGAAGAACGGTAGTGGCACACCCCAGACACGCTGACGAGAAATGACCCAGTCTCCTCTGTTCTTAATCATGTTGTACATGCGCTTACGGTTCCATTCTACTTGGAATTTAGTATCCATTAAGGCATCTAAGATGTCTTGACGTACACCATCGATTGATGCAAACCACTGTGGTGTGGCACGGAATATAACCGGTTTTTTCGTACGCCAGTCATGTGGATATGAGTGTGTATAGAATGACAGTTTTAAGAGTGCGCCAGCAGCTTCTAGATCTTCAGTGATCACCTTATTAGCTTCATCATAGAAGAGTCCTTCATATTTACCAGCCTCACTCGTAAATACACCTTTGTCATCTACTGGACTCAAGACGTCTAAACCATACTGTTGGCCAACTTTAAAGTCATCATCTCCGTGACCAGGTGCAGTATGAACTACCCCAGTACCTGCTTCAGTAGTTACATGATCACCTAAAACCACTAAGCTGTCACGGTCGATTAATGGGTGACGCGCAACAAGACGGTCAAGTGACTCACCTTTAAATTCTTTTGTACGGGTTACTTGTTCCTTATCGAATTCTACTTCTTCACAGAAGAAATCTAATAGGTCTTCAGCGACGATGTATTCTTCACCTTGATAGTTAAACTGAACATAGTTTAAATTCTTATGAACAGCCAGTGCTAAGTTTGATGGAATTGTCCATGGTGTTGTTGTCCATATGACAAATTTCACACCGTTATCGACAATACCTTTACCATCAGTGACTTCAAATGCAACATAGATAGATGGTGATTTTTTATCCTTGTATTCTAATTCAGCTTCTGCAAGAGATGACTCACTTGTAGGAGACCAGTAGATTGGTTTTTTCCCTTTATAAATAAGACCTTTTTCTACCATATCTTTTAAGACACGGACTTGAGATGCTTCAAATTCAGGTTTGTAAGTTAAATAAGGGTTGTCCCACTCACCATCAACACCCATACGTTTAAATCCTTCACGTTGGATATCAATTTGAGAGTTTGCAAACTCAATACATTTATTTCTAAATTCTTCAATCGACATCGATTTTCTGTCGACACCTTTGTTTGTTAAGGCTTGTTCTATTGGCAGACCGTGTGTATCCCAACCAGGTACGTAAGGTGAATAATAACCTTGCATTTGTTTATTACGGATGATGAAGTCTTTGATGATCTTGTTCAAGGCATGCCCCATATGAAGATTACCGTTCGCATACGGTGGACCATCATGTAATACAAATGGTGTGTTACCTTCATTCAATTTAAGCTTTTTGTTATAGAGGTCAATATCACGCCAATGATCTTGCATTTTTGGTTCTTTATTGACTAAACCGCCACGCATTTTAAAAGCTGTTTTTGGCATTAACAGGGTATCTTTATAATCCATGTAAATTCTCCTTTTATAAATTAAAAGGACTCTAAGCAAAACAAGGGACGAATAACCGCGGTACCACCCTTTTTGACTGCTTAGAGTCCTCTTTATATATATTCATTATAAATCATTAGTGATAGACTGCGTTCATGTTTGTCGAGGCTCTCACCTTCCCTCGCTCGCTGAACATCTTATGAACACTTTCCGTGTCTAATAATACATACTAATTATGCTAAATTTCTCTTCATTCGTCAATGTAAATTTACTGTTTGTCAAGGTTCTCATCATTAAGTTTCAACATTTGCTCCCAATCGTCTGTTTCGATCAAATCTAGTTGTGCTTGAATCAGCATTTTATATCGCGCTCTGAATACTTTTGCTTCTCTTCTTAAGTTATCAGTATAAGACCTTGCTTCAGTTGCTTCACGTTCTGCTCTTTCTTTAATCTGAGCCGCTTCATTATGTGCTTTTTCTACGATACTATCCCCAAGATTTTGTGCTCTTAGTTTAATATCATCACCTGCTTTTGTTGCGCTCAGAATCGCTTCATTTATTGAAGATTCAACGCTCTTAAAGCTGTTTAAATTTTCCTGTCTATCATTTAACATCTCTTCGAGTTGTCTGATACGTTCATCTTTACTATCTATGAACTTTTGTACTTCTGATAAATGTTGTCTGACAGCTTGTTCATCAAGTCCACGGTAGACCGTGGTGAATTTTTTATTAACAATTTCATCTTTGTTCATTTTTACACCTCAATTATCAGTGACAATCTTAACATCAACTTTATACTTTCCTTTTTTAGTTTCAGCGAGTTGCTCAGAGACTATAAAACGTCCGAAACCTCTAACTGATATGATGTCACCAGATTCTATTATAAAGGATGGTTCATCGACAATCGAATGATTCACTTTCACCTTTTCCTTTTGTACTCTTTCTTTAGACTTTGCTCTTCCCTCTTTTAAAACATGTGAAACGATAGTATCAAGCCGATATGAACTAGACATTATAGATACATGTTTAACAGTCAATCTGTTATCTTGAAACAACTGATGCGGTATAACTTTTAAGGATATTGGTGCATTTTTTATTTTTGTTAACTCGTTAATAAATAAGTCCTTATATGGTGATGATACCGCAAATTGTATTTTTTCACCAACTATGATGTCGCCAATAATCCCTCTATCCAATCCTAAATTCATCACTGCACCCAATATATTTCTATGACTTAAAGTTACAAATTTTTCTGGATAGGAGACTTCAAACACCATAATTTCAAAGTCGTCTAAAGTGATTTCTATAAACTCTGGTGATAACAAGGCGCGCATTCTTTCGCGTTCCTCATTATTACCCCCTCCGTAATATTCTACTTTTATATCAGGAAATGAACCACTTAAGCTCTCGACCATCTTTCTTTCTCTCGGATTTAAAAAATCCGTGACAACAGCATAATAATTACGGTCAGCTGTCTCAAATTTACTATTTAAAAGTGAGAGCATTTCATGCTCGTCCTTTCTAAAATGTTGCATTATGCCTTTCAATCAGATCACACCTTAAATATAATGACCCGCGCTTAGATTTATAAACAAGCGCGGGTACAAGTCCTACATTCTATTACACTCTTAAGCAAGCCAAGAAAAGATGACTTGGAATATTTCATTCATGCCTCGTCCGAATAAATTCAAAATGATAATTAAAATTATTGGAGATAGGTCAATCATGCCAGCAAGTGGTGGAATAAGTTTTCTAAATGGTTCTAAGAGTGGCTCATAGACCTTACCTAGAAATTCTCCAAATGCAGACTCTCGTAAAGCTGGAAACCATGAGGATAATATATAAATAATAAGTCCCCAGGTGAATATCGGCCAAACAAAATTAAAAAACTGGACGATATAAATAAGTATTTGTATTAGTAATGAATTATCCAAATATATTCTCCTTACATTTCATCGAAAAGTGCTTCTTTGTCGGAGATTTCTCCCTCAACACCAAAGCTGTCTGGTGTACATAAAAAGATATCAGTGCCGACTCTTTGAATATCACCTTCCAAAGCATATACCGTACCACTTAGAAAGTCCACAATTCGCTTCTTAGCCACACTATCAATCTTCGTTAAATTCACAAGTGCTGCTCGGTTACTTTTTAATTCGTCTGCAATATCTTGTGTTTCTGCAAACACTCTTGGTTCAAATAAGCAGACTTTTGTACTTTGATTATTTGCTGACATTGCACGATTCTCCCCGCGGTTCGATTGTGACCTATCTTCAAATTTTCCTTGATGACTTTGCTTTCTTTTCGATTGAATCATTTTTTCTTTCTTATCGCTGTCTTTGACATCAATCAACTTAGATTTGGTTTCAGGTTTTCTCTTCTCTGCCGCCGCTTTGTGACGACTATTGTTCTGTTTATCAGTCTTAAGATTAGTAACTTTCGATACTGAAGATTGTTCTTTTTGAACTGGTACCTCTTCTTCAACATCGACGACAAATAAGTCCTTTATAAACTTTGTAATAGCCATATAATCACCTAGTTCCCCATTATTTTACTCCCAATGCGTATAAAAGTCGCACCAAAACTTACAGCGCTAGGATAGTCGTTACTCATACCCATACTCAACTCAGTGACAGTTGGATATTTAACTTGAACTTGATCTCTTAAGTCTCTTAAACCTTTAAATGTATCATCAATTACAGCTTGGTCTTCTGTTGCTGGCGCCATCGTCATCAATCCGATGACATTGACATACTCATAGGCTTGTAGGGTCTCTAAAAAATCCTCAAGAGCTTCAGGTGCGATCCCGTGCTTAGAAGATTCATTGGACACATTTACCTGTATAAAACAGTTTACAACATGATGTGCTGCCTGTTCAATTTTTTTTGCAACACTTTCTCTCTCAAGTGAATGGAGATAGTTTAAATTTTCAATCACATCTTTAACTTTTCTGGATTGCATCGTACCTATGAAATGAACTTCAGCGTCTTCAGGTAAGGCTTTTCTTTTCTCTATAAAGCCCTCTACCCTATTTTCACCAAAATGACGCACCCCACTATTATAAGCTTCAAGTGTTTCCTCTACACTATGATATTTCGTCACGGCAATGATATTCACACCATCGCCAACTTCATTTCTAATCTGTTCGTAATTTTCCTTAATCATCTTTACGCTTCCTTCCAATAAAAGCAAGTGCACGACCAGTTTTCCCTTTTTCTAACCGATAGGAGAAAAAGTCCGCTTCTTCTGTGCCAAAATCAGTCACGTGAATATGGTTTGAATCAATTCCTGCATGCTGAGCTTGTTCACTATTCACATTTTTTAAATCTAATAAATAACCTGTAGATGTCTGGCTATATGACTCGGTTGATAAGGGGCTAAGTGCATCGATAACTTTGTCGTCCACTTCGTAATTGTCCTTGTTAATACCTGGACCAATTACAACTCTAAGGTTCTCTATATTACCTTTATAAGCTTCGATTAGCTTTTTAGTAATATGGGCTTGTGTCCCACGCCAACCCGCGTGAGCTAAACCAATAAAGTCATCCAATTCACTCCATACATAGACTGGAATACAGTCCGCATAGTTCATCGTTAACAGAACATCTCTATCATAAGTATAGACACCGTCTACATCATAAAATGACTCACTGAGTGATCTAATATTGGTTCCTCGGTCAACTAACTTAACTTCTCTAATGTTACCGCCGTGACGTTGAATAGGTAAGACCCAATTTTCTACAG
Source organism: Jeotgalicoccus marinus DSM 19772 (assembly GCF_000425825.1). Classification (GTDB taxonomy): domain Bacteria; phylum Bacillota; class Bacilli; order Staphylococcales; family Salinicoccaceae; genus Jeotgalicoccus; species Jeotgalicoccus marinus. The sequence goes on along the minus strand of NZ_KE384460.1, from coordinate 247,328 downwards.
GGAAATCAATTTTTTCACCTAATATATCCTGATGGCGGTGGACATTATTCTCTTCATCATCGATGTAAAGTGCCATATTAAAACTTTTTTCAGGATATTCACTGAAACCATCCACACGTTTTGTATAACCCAGTGTGAGTTCGTCAGTTACATAGCCAACAAAATTATCGAAATGTCTAAAAGAAAAATTATCAATCACAGTAAACCCCACCTATAAAGAAAGGAGACATTGGGCTGCCAATATCTCCTTTAAAATCTATCAAAATTCGCTTATCTTCTGCGTCTTTCTCTTCTAGAACTATTACCTTTTAAGAAAGTTGGAACATCTGGCTCATCTTTGCCTCTATCATCAAATCGATCGTTAGATTGTGAAAGTGTATCTTCTTCTACGATGTCTCTTTGATTGTATGAAGTACCCTGACTGAAGTTTGAACCTCCACCACGTGTTTGAGTATTGTTTTCAGATACTTCAGGACGTTCACTTGAACGCTGAATTGATTTTTCATTAAATCCTGTTGCAATTACAGTAATGACCACTTCATCTTCAAGTTCTGGGTTAATCACTGTACCAAAAATCATATTTACATCTTCGTCAGCAGCATCTTGAACGATGTCTGCAGCTTCTTGTGCTTCAAAGAGTGATAGTGATTCTCCACCAGTGATATTCATTAGGACACCTTGTGCACCAACGATTGAAGTTTCAAGTAATGGACTTGAAATTGCTTTTTTAGCAGCTTCTACCGCACGGTTTTCTCCTGATGAAATACCGATACCCATCAATGCAGAACCTTGGTTTTGCATGATTGTCTTAACGTCAGCAAAGTCTAAGTTGACTTCCCCGCTTACAGCGATAAGGTCTGAAATACCTTGTACACCTTGACGAAGAACGTTATCTGCTTCTTTAAATGCTTCCATCATTGGAGTAGATTTATCAACGATATCTAATAGACGGTCATTTGGGATGACAATTAACGTATCGACTGCAGCTTTCATTTGTTCAACACCAGCAGCAGCTTGCGTTTGTCTCTTGCGTCCTTCGAATGAGAATGGGCGAGTTACAACACCCACTGTTAAGGCACCCATTTCTTTAGCGATTTTTGCAACTACTGGTGCAGCACCAGTACCTGTTCCACCGCCCATACCTGCCGTTACGAAGACCATATCCGCACCTTGGATTGCGTCTTCAATTTGTTCACGTGATTCTTCAGCAGCTTTCTTACCTATATCAGGGTTTGCACCGGCACCAAGTCCGCGTGTTAATTTATCCCCGATTTGGATTTTTGATTCAGCTTTAGATAAATTCAATGCTTGTCCGTCAGTATTGATTGCAATGAATTCAACATTGGACATGCCATCATCGATCATACGGTTAACAGCGTTATTACCGCCGCCGCCAACACCGATAACTTTTAACGTTGCCATGTGGTTGAAACCTTGTTCAAATTCTAACATTAATCTTTCCTCCCAAATGTACTTCTACTCAAATAAGTTTTTCAGTATTTTTTTCATTTTACCGCCAATATTGCCTTCTTCTTTGGCTTCTTTTGACTCTGAAGATCGCCTTGATTCCTCTTGGTCATCTTCGTAATCTTCATAATCATCATCAGCGATGTAATCATCTTCCCTATCGTAAGAATTTTCTTCTTCAGGGTAGTCATAGTCATCTTCGTCTCTTTGACGCTCTACTTCAACTGCTGCTTCTTCATCACGATTGACTTGCAGTTCATTCTCTTCTTTACGCTTATTGAAAAGGCTAGTAAAGAAGTTCGTTGACTGCTCCTCCTGTACTTCATTTTCTTCATTATCCGATGATGCTTCAGGATAGTCATCATAATTATCAATTGTAACATAATCCAGCAACTCATCAAACATAATTCCGCTCGATAAAGTGGATATCGCACTAGAAAATTCGGGTTTTCTAGCACCCATTTGATTTGGTATATGAATTCTTACTTTTTCAGCAACCAAATCTTGAGCAAGCTCTTTAACCCCTCTGATGTTTGCCGTACCACCAGTGATTACAAATCCACCTTGAACTTTGTTAATGCCATTAGCTGCTATGTTCTCAAAGACGCTCATAAAGGTATCTTCAATCACTAGCTCAATTACATCAGCTAAGTCTTTAGATGTCACTTGAAGTGGTTGATCTGAGTCAGACTGACTGAGTGTAACTTTCTCATCATCACTCGCGTGATCAAAGAATGCGTGACCATATTGTTCTTTTGCTTGGTCCGCTTCATCATATGAAGTGTTAAACTCATCGACAATATCTAAGGTAATATCTCTACCGCCGAGCGCTACACTATTTGCATATTTAAGTGCGCCTCGTTCATAGTAAGCAAATTGTGTGAGATCCATTCCAATATCAATAACAACCGCGCCGAGCTCAATTTCTGCATCAGTTAATATGTGTTGATAGTTTAGAGCGTCTGAATAAACATCTAAAATCGTCAGTCCAGCTGCTTCTACACATTTCACAAGATTGATTAATAATGAACGATTTGCTGTAACCACCCCTGCTTTTACAGCTAGGCTTTCCTCTACAACCATATCTTTTGGATCGCTTACTTCATGTAAACTATCTACGATAAATGAAACAGGGTAAACACTGACAACCTCTTCATTACTCTCAAAACCACTTTGACGTACATTTTCAAGTAACTCTTCAATATGTTCACCGGTTATTTCAGTCGCCTGTCCACCAAATCGAATGACATCTTCAGTAAATCTGATACGTGTATCAGCAACTGGAACTTTTACAAATACTTCATCGATATCTATACCAGAAGCAATTTTAGCTTTTTTAATTGTATCAATAATTGCATTTTTAGCCTGATCAAAATCATTGATCATCCCTTTAGAAACTCCATCAGTGAAGGTTTGGCCGGTACCGATTACATTCACACCATTGTGAAATTTTTCTCCGACAACTACTTTGACACTGGATGAGCCGATATCAAGGGCAACATAATAATGTTCCTTCACCTTATTGCCTCCTACACAGCCATTTTCATAATACTAATACTAGTTTACATTATACTCTGATTAATGTGAACTATTTCAAAAAATTTGTTTACTTTTATCCATTATTCTGCTGATTCTTCACCTTCAGAAGATTCTGTTTCAGCTTCTTCAGCAGTTTCTGATTCTTCTTCTTGGTCCATTCCAGAAAGTGTATCACGTACGCCATTAAGTGATTCATTGATGTCTTCAATGTAAGTTGCACTTGTCGGTTCATTATAAATATTTTCTTTTATTTCTCTAGCATCCGCACTATCGTAAGGTAAGAAGCTAGTACCGACCTCCATATCAATAATGCCTTCAGCATCTTCACCAATTTCTTGACGAATTCCAATATAGTAGTTCATCTTTTCACTAAAGGTCTCATAATCAGCAACAATTTCCTGGCCGTCATTCATAAAGACATGAATCCGTCTTCTTGAATTATCTGTCGGTCTAAAGTAAATTTCTGAAATATTTTCTAGAATATCGCCTTCTATATTATTCAATGCCTCTACTAAAGCATCAAATTCTTCACCTTCAAAGTTGTAAATGATGGGCGCATTTCTTGGTGCACTTGGATATCCTCTTTGAATTCTACTGTTTTCAAGTACTGGGAAATAAAGATCTTCACTATTTATATAGGCTACTGCTTTATATTCTTCGATATCAATGGTAACGCCGTTCGGCCAATCGCGACTCGCATTGACTTCTTTAATAACAGGCAATAGTTCGATGTTCTCACTTGCCTTACCTAATGAGATACTGAACATCTTATCACCTTCTTGAAAACCAATTCTTTCCTCAAGCTCACTTTCAGAAACAATACTATTACCAGTGAAGGTAATTTCTTTTACATCACTTGCACTTGAAAAGACATACCATAACAAAGTCCCTAAGAGAATTACCAAGACCACAATACCAATGATATAAGCATGCACTCTTTTAAACTGAAACTTCTCTCTCGGAGGTTTATCTTTCTTGTCAGACTTAATCTTGTTCGTCTTCTCTTTTTTCTTAGTTTTTTTCTCTTGATCTTTAGCATTACTTTTTTCTTTTGTATCCGGTGATTTTGCATTCTCATCATTGTCAAAATCTTTATAGTGTTCGACTTTCAAGTCATCAGACGGTGTTGATTTTATGTCTTTCTCTGACTGATTCGCTTTAGCCTCTTTTTTTAACCCACTATCTTTTGGGACTTTAACTTCAACATCTTTGTTTTCTTCACCAGACTTATCCTTATTTCTTAATGACCTCGGGGTATAGCCGGTGTACTCGGTGTTTTGACGTTTTTTCTTCAGTTTTTCTTTTATATCATCAACATTGTTGTCTTTCTCTGACATCGGCTATCCCCCTATCATTTTAATTGGCTAAAGCCTTCTTTGAAGTGATCGCCTCTTCTTTCATAATCCTTATATTGATCCCAACTTGCACAAGCTGGTGAGAAGAGTACAGTATCTCCAGCTACAGCATGTGCTTGTGCTAAGGCGATTGCTGAATTTGGATTAATTGTTGTTTCTACCTGAATACCTAGTTCATTGGCAAGTTCAACAAATTTTCTTTGAGTCTCACCGAAGGTGATAATTTCCTTAACATGAGCCGTAAAAGGCTTTAAATCCTCCAGTGATTGTCCACGGTCTAATCCGCCTGCAATCCATATCACTGGTGTTGTAAAGCTTTGGAGTCCAAAGGAAGTCGCTAAGTTATTGGTCGCTTTTGAATCATTATAATACGTGACATCGTTGACCGTTCCTAAACGCTCAAGACGATGAGGTATACCACCAAAAGATTGCAAGGTTTTAATAATTGCCTCATCACTCACTCCATGTGCTTTTGCAACCAGCAAGGTAGCGAGTATATTTTCAATATTGTGATTCCCTTTTAACACCAATTCGTCTATAGGCATGATTTTCTCATCGTGTACAATTAAATACTCACCATCTGAGTATGCATCTGCCTTGTTTTTAATATCAAAGTATTGAACCTGACAGGAAATATCTTGGCCTTCGAGTAATTCTTTTTGGTTGTTGTTAAAGATTAATAGATCATCTGCTGTCATGTTTTCAAATATTCTAAGTTTAGCTTTTTTATATTCTTCTTTTGAACCATGATAATCTAAATGGGCCTCATAAATATTTGTAATCACTGCGATATTAGGTCGGAACGTTTCTGTCCCGAGGAGCTGAAATGATGATAGTTCCATTACTAAAGTATCATCTGGTGTTGCTTCCATGGCAGCATCTGTTGCTGGATAGCCTATGTTACCACACAGAATTGGGTGAGATCCGCCGTTTTCAAGCATCTCACCCAAAAGATGAGTACAAGTTGTCTTACCATTCGTACCTGTTAAGGCGTAGATTGGTGCTTCACTTAACAGATGCGCAATTTCAACTTCTGTAACAATCGGTATATTTCTCTCTGTCGCTTCTACTAAAAATGGAATTGAGTAGGGTATACCTGGGTTTTTAACGATGAAATCAGCATCATTTAATAGATGTATGGGGTGGTGCCCATCTACAATTTCTACACCCCATCCATTCATTTTTTGTTCGCTCTCTTCATCAGAAAAAACTTCATTTGTAGTCAGTGTTACATTGGCACCTAAAGTAACCAGAGCATTAACAGCGCTCTTACCACTTTTACCGTAACCTAGGACAACGACACTTTTATTTTCAAAACCTTTATAATCTTTCACCTTACATCACTCCTAAAATAACACCGATAACACCACAAATTAGCCCAAATGACCAAAACACAATAACAATCTTCCATTCGTTCCATCCCGATAATTCAAAATGATGATGGATCGGTGTCATTTTGAAGATTCTCTTACCAGTCAGTTTATAGGATGTCACTTGCATCATGACACTCAGTGTTTCAATGACAAACACTAGGCCAATTAAAAGTAACAAGAGACTGTTATTCAACATGATTGATACGATAGCTATAATCCCACCGAGTGCTAATGACCCTGTGTCACCCATGAACAATTTGGCAGGGTACTTATTGTAGATTAGGAAGCCAATTAATCCACCGATTAATATAAATAGGAACAGGGCAATTTCCATTTCACCTAAAATTAAACTAATGACCAAGAATGAACCAAAGGCGATAATGGATGTACCTGTCGATAAACCATCCAAACCATCAGTTAAATTAACAGCATTTGAGAAACCAACTAGCCAGAAGACAATCCACACAACGAAAAATACTCCGAGTGGGATTAAGAAATCTGTTCCTGGAATTCTTATGCCAGCATCAATATCAGGAATCCAGTTAATCATTATAATGTAAATTATTATCGCAACAAGAATTTGGAAAATAAATTTTTGCTTAGAGGATAGGCCTGCATTGTTCTTCTTAACTACAATGATATAGTCATCAACAAAACCAATTAAACCAAATCCCAAAGTAACAATAATCAAGACAAGTAATTTGTAGACATCATCTACAAAGAAAAGCCCAATAATTGAAAGTACTACAGTCACTGAAATAAATGATAGACCACCCATTGTCGGTGTGCCCGTTTTAACCAGGTGACTCTCTGGTCCTTCTTCACGTATCGTTTGCCCAAACTTCATTCTTTTTAATAAGGGAATTAACAATGGGATGAGTATAGCAGTCAATACAAAAGCTGCTATAAGAAATATATAATTCATAGGTCCTCCTTAATCATTCGGGTCATTTGACGATAGAGTTACTTCTATTGCAGTATCCTCAGTTATGACTGTTCCTGGTTCTACAGACTGTTCATTGGAATATCCTTCTCCACTTACCGAGACATCGATTCCCATAAAGTCACCAAGTAGTAATACTTCTCTCTTAGACATACCGGACATATCCGGAACAGTAGCTTCACCGTCTGTTTTAATAAATAAAGTGTCATATGGTAATAGTGTGTCATCCTTAGGATACTGGTCAGTAATCTCAGTGCCTTCACCGACTATTTTTACTTCAATTGTATCATTTAATTCTTCTTCTAGAGTATCGATTTCACTACCTGTATAATCACCGATTTCAATGACACTGTGCTCTTCCGATACATCAGCATTTGATACTTCTAAATATTTTAAAGTTCTTTCCATAAGTGGATTAAATCCTCTTGCAACACCGTTGTCCCAAGTTTCGCTTTTATTTTCACTCGCTAGCTTAATACCATAATAGATGATCACCTCAGGGTCATCCTTTGGCGCGTAACCAAGGAAGGAGGTGAAAAATTCATAATCTCCGTCTAAGTAGCCACCAGTTTCTGGATCATATACCTGAGCCGTACCTGATTTACCTGTCACTTCGTAATCATCTAATTTGTACTGTGAGTTATGATCTAAGGACCCATCGATTAAAGTATTCATTTCTTCAACTGTTTTATTCGCAGCTTCTTTGGAAATCACTTGTCTCACATTTTCTTCCTTGCCATCATAAACCACTTCGCCATCTTCATCAGTTATCTCGTCAACAACATAAGGTTTCTTCATCTGACCTTCATTTAATAAAGCAGTCATACCTTGAATCATTTGTATTGGAGTCACCGTTGAAGTTTGTCCGAAAGATGTGGTCTTTTGTTGAAGTTCATTATCCCATGCAAGTTGACCAGGAGATTCTGTTGGTAACTCAGAACCTGTCGTTTGACCAAAGCCAAATTTTTGATAATATTCCAACATTTTATCGGCGCCAACTTTATTTTGTAAAATCATCATTAATACGTTTGATGAGTACTGCATTCCCTCGTTGTATGTAATGTCTCCCCATCCACTTGTTTCCCAGTCGTAAATAGTTGAACCCATTACATCCATAGAACCGGATGTATAAACTTCATTGGGATCATAGACGCCCTCTTCAATAGCGGCAGCCAAACCAAATACTTTAAATGTTGAACCAGGTTCGAATGAATATTCATAGAGCATGTTCAACCAAGAGTTACCAAAGCCTTCTCTCGTTTCAGGGTTAAATGACGGTCTTTGACCACTTGCTAAAATTTCACCAGTGTCTGCGTCAGCGACAACTGCCATTAATTCTTCAGGTTTAAAGTGTTCTTCCATATCATTTAATGAATCTTCTAGGTAAAGTTGAATGTTTGAGTCAATTGTTAATTTAACGTCATTACCATTAACCGGCGGTTGAACATTATCAGAATTTGGCACTATAGAACCCCAAACATCTTGGTTATAGTCAATCGATCCATCTTCTCCAGCTAGTAGGTCATCGTAAATTTTTTCTATACCTAGCTGACCTTGTAGTTCGTTCGTCTCTTCATTTAATTCCGCCATGCCAATTAAATGAGAAGCAAATTGACCATTCGGGTAAAACCTTCTTGTTTCTGGTTCAAAGACAAGACCCGTTGCTTCAGACTCCTCTAGAAACTTCTTATCATTGTAAGAAATATTTCGCCCGGCTTGTCCAAGTTCCATTTGGAATCGTCCTTCTTTTACACTCTTTTCAATTTGCTCTTGTATTTCTTCTTTTTCCGTATCTATGACTTCTGCGACAAGTGATGCTGTCTCTTCTGGGTTAGATACATGGTTTGGATAATTATCATCCGTTATCAACACTAGTCTATAAGCTTCCATGTCTGACGCAAGGACATTACCTGAGCGGTCTGTAATATCCCCTCTCTCTGCTTCAGTGACTGAAGAAACAGCATACTTATCCTCACCGCGTGCGATTAGGTCTTCGTCATCTATTGTTTGAAACACCATCAATCTAATAAATTGACCGATTATCAATAGAAAAAGCACTCCTATACCGATATATATCAGGAGTGCACCAGGTGTGGTCTTTATATTCTTCAGGCTGATTTTTCTTTTATTCTTGACCATACTTTTCTACAACCTTTACATTGCTATTGTTCAGATCTAAGCCCAATTCTTGAGCTTTTTCATATATGCGATCGTAGGAAGCAAGATAAGTGACTTCAGTTTGTAATTCACTAATTTCACCATCTTTTACAGAGATGGATTGTTCTATTGATGATTTTTCATTTTGGTAGTTGTGAGCTTCCATTTTTAAAGATAGCACATACACTGAGGCTGCTGCAATCAGAACAACTAGCGTTATGTATACTGCCATTTCAAATCGTTTTATGCCGACGACTTTAGCCTTTTTTCTTATATGTGTTTGGCTCTCCTGGCGTCTGGTCGTCTTAGGGGATGGATGGACTTCAGTATATCTTTCTACTACCATGTCAACACTTCCTATACTTGTTTCTCAGCAATCCGAAGTTTTGCACTGCGTGCGCGTGGATTATTTTCTAAACCTTCACCTTGTGCAGTAATCGGCTTTCTATTCACTCTTTTTAAGGAAGGCACGTATCCTTCAGGAATAATCGGCATATTCTTTGGAAGTTCTGGGCCTTTTTCATATTCGACAAACATTTGTTTACAAATTCTATCTTCCAATGAGTGGAAGGTTATTACCGAGACACGTCCGCCTTTTTTTAATAAGTCAATCGCCTGTTCAAGAGAACGTTCAAATACTCCAAGTTCATCATTGACAGCAATTCTTAAAGCTTGGAATATTCTTTTTGCTGGGTGCCCGCCTGTTCGTCTAAACTTCGCTGGAATTTGAGATTTTATAATCTCTGATAATTCTGTCGTTGTTTCTATAGGTTGAATCTCTCTAAGGCGTTCTATTTCTCTAGCAATTTTTTTTGAAAACTTTTCTTCACCATAGCGAAAGAATATGCTGACTAATTCTTGGTAAGAATAGTGATTGACAATTTCATAGGCATCGAGGTCTTGTGATTGATCCATCCGCATATCTAAACGTGCTGTTTTTGAATGGCTAAAGCCACGTTCTGTGACATCAAGTTGTGGACTAGATACGCCTAGATCGTACAAAATACCATCGACCGTTGTGACACCATATTCCTTTAGTGCTGAAGTTAGATTTTCAAAGTTTGTGTGTATTAAAGTCACCTTGTTTGACCCTTCAAATTTCTTACTCGCATTTTCAATTGCTGTAATGTCTTGGTCAAAAGCATAAATGTGTCCAGTGTCCAGTTGGGACATAAGATAAGCAGTATGTCCGCCCCCACCAAGTGTGGCATCCACATATATACCGTCCGGTTTAATATTTAAACCGTCGACCGTTTCTTTTAGTAAAACTGAAGTATGATTAAACAAAGTGTCACATCCTAAAGGTCAAAATCGATTAAGTCTTCTGCTATTTCTTCAAAGTTATCTTCAGATTCTGTATAAAAATCTTCCCAAGATTCCGTGTCCCAAATTTCAATGCGACTCGATACGCCAATAACCGTGCAATCCTTCGAAAGACCAGCATAGTCTCTTAGATTCTGCGGTATATTAATACGTCCTTGCTTGTCGATTTCTACGTTTGTGGCACCTGAGAAGAATAATCTCGTAAATTTTCTAGCGTCTTTTTTAGTGAGTGGTAGAGTTTTTAGTTTTTCTTCGATTCGGCTCCATTCATCCATCGTATATGCGAAAAGACAACGGTCCAAACCGCGGGTAATGACGAATTGTTCACTGAGCAAATCTCTGAATTTACTCGGCACAATGATGCGTCCCTTAGTATCTAAATTATGTTTATATTCACCCATGAACATATATCTCACCCCGCTATACATTTAATTTACCACATCTCCCCACAATCCTCCACAATTTATAAAAAAGAATCCAAAAAAATATTGCAAAATTAAAAAGCGATTCCCTTATTAAAAGAAATCGCTTGATATAGAGCCTTTTTATTTTTTTATTATGACTAAATTTTCCGTGTAAGAAAGTGGGGAGTAATCCCATAATTCAGCAGATAATTGCCATGGGTGGTAGATACGTTCTTGAAGCACATCATTTGGGAATAATTTTTCACTCAATTCTTCAAGATTGTGGAGATCTTGCCTTAATGAACGTTTAATTTCAATATTATATCTGTTCTTTAAGTAATCCAGCTGTAGTTGATGTTGTTTCTTATTGCTGTCGATTAACTGACTATTGAAATACTCATCCTTCTTTTTGTATAAGACTTCAAAAGCTTCGTCTATCGTTTCTTTAATATGATCTACTTCTTTTAAAAGTGCTTCATCAGTGTGATTATCAATTAAAGTACGTTTTAATTCATTGATGTTCTGAACGAGTGCATCGTCAAAGTTGAGTTCATACTTATTTAGTAACTTTTGAATCCGTTCATCCAGGTAAACAAATTCCATACGTTTTAGAACTATGGGCATCTGTAAATCCATGACCTCAAAGGTTTTGTGAATTTCACCCCAGTACTTAACCTCTGCTCCCCCGCCTAAAAACACAGCAGTATTAAACAATGCTTCTTGCATTAGTGGTCGAGTGACGACATTGTTGGAAAAACTTTCAGGTTTCTCTTCGATTAAAGCGAGTACCTCATCATGGCTATATGTCTTACCACCTAAGTGATAAGACCCGTCTTTATAGAGGAGTAATTCACGTTCAGTATCTGCATTACCAAACAAATGAACTGTCGTTTCTGTATTAATAACCGGCGCCGTTTTCATTGCTTCATTATACTGCTTCTGCCCATCTTTAAATGCTAAATCTATCGCTTGATGATTTTTAAACATCTTTTTAAGAATCGGTTTCTCCAATTCTCTTACTGCTTTTAGATGTGAATTAAAAATGATAAGTCCATGCGATTTAAAGGTTTCATGTACCAGTGAATGAAAAAGTTCAGTCCAGCTTGTACATCGCTCTATTTGATGACTGACCGACTCTTTTAATTCAGTTACATAAGTCGAATCACCTAGGTAAGCCACTAGTTTATTCAAACTTTCCTTCATCGCATTCTTATCATACTCATAGAAACCCACACTCATCGGTACACTCAAGTTTGGTTTATAGGAAATTTTAACCCGTCTTCTGTAGTAACTGTCGTAAACAAAAGTATGATTCACTTCTTCAAAATCATGGTCTTCACCAGCAACCCAAAAAACGGGTACAGCTTCTTTGTTATGCACTGTGTTTAACTCATTAGTTACAATTAAGAGTGAAATAATTTTATGTATGATATATGATGGACTCATAAATAAACCAGCCTGTTGACCACCGATAACAACTTTTCTGCCTTCTCTAAGGCGCTTTAGGTTACCCCTTTGAGCATCGCTTAAACCGTACTGTGCCATATCGGCTTCAATAAGATCAGCTAGTGCTTCTGTGTGTGCATGGTTGGGGCTATCAAAAATGGTATCTATATCATTTTTATTGTACGATAAACTACTATAAAATTGTTTCTTGTCTTTATTACCAGCTGCTTTTACAGCTTGATCTACAGTCTCAAATCGCATATATATTTCTCCTCAACATATCGTTATTAAAAGTATAAAATTTATTTAAATATAAAACAATTGAACGGCTTAAAAATTATGAATATACTTAAGAGAAAAGGGGCGTTTTAAAAATGGTAAAAGTAAATAATTTAGCAATCAACTACAAAACAGCGGAAGAGTTTAAGAAATTTAGAGAATATGGTTCTCAGGAATTACATATGATGAATGAGCTTGAAGCTAATGTAATCGACGCGAATATCGACTCACCATTCTACGGTATTTACCAGGGTGATGAGCTAGCAGCGCTTATGTGTTTATATCGCCGTGAAGATACTGATCATCCAATAGATGAAGATACGAGTGACTACCTGGTAATTTGGAAATTAGAGGTTCTTGAAAAATACCAGGGTCGTGGTTTTGGAAGTGCTATGATTGACTACGCTAAGTCTTTTAATTTACCAATTAAAGCAATTAGTCGTTTTGAAAACTCTAGAAAGTTCTTCGAAAAACATAACTTTCAAGGGCACGATTACGATATTGAACGTGATCTAGCAGACGAATCTCTAATGTGGTACCCACAATAAAAAAAGACCTGGAAATCTTAATTGATTTCCAGGTCTTTTTTTAACTTATCTTAGTTAGCTACGACTTCTTCACCTTTGTAGCTGCCACACTCTTTACATACGCGGTGTGCTAATTTAGCCTCACCACAGTTTGGACATTCTACCATACCTGGCATTGAAATTCTCATGTGTGAACGGCGTTTATTTTTACGTGTTTTAGAAGTTCTTCTTTTAGGTACTGCCATTATTATTCCTCCTCATCGTTCAGCTTTAAAGCTTCTAGTTTTTGTAATCTCGGATCAACTGCAGGTTTTTCACTGTCAGCCTCCGCTTCCTCTAGTACTGTCCAACCACTTGCGCCTGATGACCCGGGTAGTTCATCACTCTCAGTATAAACTGTCGGTAAATTGACGATAATTAATTCTCTAACAATCGGTTCTAAGTCAATCGTATGATCGACTGCGTGTAGATTGTCATCTTCAATTTCCTCATCATCAAGGTTCTCATCGAACACTTCAACGGATTGTACTTCAAGCGGGTAATCTACTACTTTACCAGTCCGACTGTCGATCATCTTAACAGTGGCAGATATAAGTAAATCAACGTTTATACGTTGAGTCCCTATAAGCATACTAGCAGATACATTTATATCTTCAATCGCTAATATGTCTTCTCGATCATACAACTTGTCTATTTGGACAGTTTCATTAAAAGTGAATTTGTCATTGGTATACTTTCTTAACTGGGAAAGTGACCATTTCATATAATTCCACCTCTTATGAGCACAACAGATATTGTACAATTATAAAGAAAAAGTGTCAAGTTTATTTCTTAACAAATCACTATTAAATGCTCAATATTTTGGTACACTAAGTATAACATTTTCCGGGGGGTTTTGTATGCGAATTTTAGCATTAATTACAGAATATAATCCATTTCATAATGGTCACATTTATCATATAGAAAGTGCCAAGGCACTCGTAAATCCTGATGTAACTATTGCGATAATGTCAGGAAATTTCACTCAGCGAGGTGAGCTAGCAATTACAGATAAGTTCACCCGTACTAAAGCATGTTTAAAACATGTAGACCTCGTCTGTGAGCTACCATTTTTAAATGCGGTAAGTTTTGCCGATGATTTTGCCAGAGGTGGTGTTCATATAGCCAGTTTGATGGGCGCTACAGATTTGGTGTTTGGCAGTGAGTCAGGTGACATCATCGGCTTGAGTAAAGCTGCTAAAGAATCCAACGATTTAAGTGAGTCTGAAGCATTCCATGACTTATTAAGAGCTGGTAAAAGCTATCCGAGGGCTATGGATGAATTAAGTCAGTCAGATTTTCTATCCTCACCGAATAATACTTTGGGGATCGCTTATATTAAAACGGTAGAAGAAATGGGCTTAAAAATTAAAGTTGATACGACAAAGAGAACCGGAAATCATTATAGTGATCAAGAACTATCAAATCAGGCTTTTTCTAGTGCCACAAGTATAAGACGCACATTATTTAATCATGATATCGACGATGCAAAACAATTTATGCCTTCAGCTTTAGTTGATGAAATAATGTCTAGTCACCTCGCATCAAACGAAGATGTATTTACAACGTTAAAAACAATCATTTTAACTAAAAGTTTAAGTGAGCTTAGAGAAATTTACATGATGACAGAGGGCTTAGAATATCGACTTAAGGATAAGATTAAAACATCACATAGCTACAGTGATTTCATCAGTCAAGTAAAAACGAAGCGATATACATGGACTCGCCTAAGTAGATTAATGATCGCTATCCTCATGAATATTACAAACAAAATAATGGAAGAACATCGGTTATCTAACAGTGTCCGTGTGCTTGGTATGAATAAGACCGGTCAAGCCCATTTAAAATTGTTAGATGAAGTTGAAATCATTACCAACGTAAATAAAAACAACCGTAGCTTAGTATCACATGAAGTGACAGCTACGGAAGTATATAACACTTTTACAGGTGGTACTAAAAATGATTTCAATACACCTGTAATTATTGAGTCTTGAACTTTTCTTTTAAGGCATCTTCAATTAACGGCGGTACAATGTCTTCGACTTTGCCGCCGTATTTTGCAACTTCTTTGACAATAGATGAGGATATGAATGAATAGTTATTATTTGTCATTATATACATCGTTTCGATTTTACTATCTAGTTTTCTATTCATACTGGTCAACTGCATCTCATACTCAAAGTCACTGACAGCTCTTAAACCTCTAATAATCGCATCTGCTTGAACTTGCTGACAGAATTCGATTAGCAGTCCATCAAACTGGATGATTTCAACATTATCAAGATGTTTTGTTACACCTTTAATTAGTTCGATACGTTCTGTCGGTGAGAATAGACCTTGTTTTGATGAATTCCTTAAAACTGATACATAGACTTTATCAAAAATTTTACATGCTCTTTCAATGATATCTAAATGCCCATATGTAATCGGGTCAAAACTACCAGGTACAACTGCAACTTTATTTCTCGCCATAATATCCTCCTAATGATTGTCCAATTCGAGTAATTGTACTTTTATGGTGCCGTAAGTGTGTGTTTTAATTTGTTTGAAGCCATCAATATTCACAGTTTCGTCAGCAGAAGTTTCAACGACAATTCTACCGTTGGGTTTGAGTAAACTTTCTGACTTAATTATCTCTAAGCTCTTATCCACTAATTTCTTTCTATATGGTGGATCTAGAAATATTAGATTAAAACTTTTCTCTCTTTTACTCATCGCCTTCAGTGCTCTTCTATAGTCATTTCTATATATTTCAATAGGTTCCTCAATACTATCGGTGTTTTCTCTGATTATACGAATTGCATCCTTTGCACCGTCTATAATCATTGCAGAGGTTCCTCCGCGGCTTATTGCTTCAATTGCTAGTGCACCAGTACCACCGAATAGGTCTAAAACATCTCCTTCTACTACTCCAAGCATACTAAAAATACTTTCTCTAACCTTGTCACTTGTTGGTCGTGTATCACTAGACTTAAGTGTGTTTATTTTTTTTGACTTATATTTACCGCTTATTATTCTCATCTGTCTGCCCTTTCAATTACTAGCCTACTCATATAAAATACTTGATAGGAGTTGATGATATGCAAAAATTTATAACGATGGGAGAAGGCTACCGTGAAATATTTGAGTTACATGCCCTCATCGAATATAATCACCAACGTGTAGAACATGCAGTATTTTGCTACAATGACAAATCACCTGCAAGTTTTTTACTCATTATGAAACCTGTAGAACAAAATGTGCAAGCAGTCTACACAATTTACAATGGCATCAAATATGAAGCAGGTGCAGGTAAAAAATATGAACTTATAAAATCATGGTGTGATGATAATAACATCAATGTGATTGAGATAAAAACACAATCACCTGAAGATTTCTATGAACAAGAACAATTTTATCAGTATTTAACTGGTCTATTGAGGCTCAATCATTTACTCTTACCGATGACTTAAATGACTCGATAATCTTTCTCTTCATAGTCTTCACTGCTGTATTCTCGGCTAATATTATGATATTCGGATGTTGTAATATCTGTAACAAATTTTAATTTACCGAGTTCGATTAGGGTGTTTTCAAGCTTATCTTCATTGACGTAAATTAAGGCGTATTTCTTATCTTTGTTAACATATATTAAATGTCCGTGTCGTTTCAATTGTCGAATGAATTTATTTTGTTTAAAATAAACATATATTCCGATACGTTTTACTATCATTGGCTGACCACCTATCTGAATCTTTATGGTTATAATAACACATTATACAAGAGTTTTTTAAATGAATATCTCATGGAGGTTATATCATGGCAAATTGCTTTAAGAAATTAATGACAGCTGCTGGTGTTGTAGCTGGGGTAACATTAGGAGTATGGGCAAGTACTAAATTGACTGCTGATGTGACAGTACGCGATATCAAACCATACTTCAAAAAACGTTCACCTTATGTCTTTGCACACCGAGGTGGTATGGGGTTAAGACCTGAACATACTAGACTCGCTTTTGATAAGGCATCAGAATTTAATGTCGAAGGTTTTGAAATAGACATTCGTCTGACTAAAGATGAAGAAATCGTTGTCTTCCACGATGCATATGTTGATAGAACATCTAATGGCGCTGGTAAAGTCAGCAATCTAACACTTGAAGACTTACGTGCTTTAGATTTCGGATATCATTTCACAGATGTCGAAGGCAACCACCCATACAGAAATCATGAGAAAGCAAAAATTGTAACATTGAAAGAACTCATCGAAGAATATCCTGACAAATTGATTAACCTAGATATTAAAGATGATCCAGAAACATATGCTGGTAGTTTGGTACCTAGCCTACTCTACCGATTAATTACGGAGCTTGGTGCAGAGGACCGTATTCTTGTGACAAGTTTCTATGATTCTCAAATTAAACAATTTAACTTATACGCAGACAATAAAATTGCTCTAGGAGCAGGTGTTGATCAAGTATCGAAAGCCTACTTCTTACAAAAACTAGGTTTTGGTCATATGTATACACCAAAAGCAGATACCTTCCAACTGCCAACTGAATATAATGGTATCCCACTAGATACTGAGAAATTCATTGAGTTTTTAACTAGTTTAAATATCGCTGTTGGTTTCTGGAATATTAACAAGATGGACAAGATGGATGAACTTATTCAAAAAGGTGCACATACTATTGTGACTGATTACCCAGATATTAGTTACCACTTAATGAAAGACAGATATTAAAAAGAGTGATCCCCGTGGAAAATAAATTCCACGGGGATCATTTATATATTTAGCTTGCACAACTACAATTTCCGCCGGTTGCACACCCACTATTAGAACTATTTGCGAAAAACGGATTGCTGCTGACAATATTTGCATGAGGACTTACAGCTTGCCCGATATGGAACAATACTTCATCAAGTAAAGATTGAAGTTGAAACTCTGCACGACGATATTCCATTACGATAGGGTTCATATCTAAATTCTTCTTAAATTGGTTAATTTCCCTACGCTTTGTACTAAAGTCAGGATGATATTTACCGAAGCGTTCCACTTCTTCAAAATCCTCTTTTAGGATGACAAAGTCTTTAATCATTTGTGAGACTTCACTGTCTGTCTCAAGAAGATTCTTATAGTAGCAATAATTATTATATTCCTCAGTGTCAGTGACCATTTCATTAAGAGAGTCGAGCAAATCCATTATTTCAAAATCTACCATTGTTTGCATTTAATCACCTCTCAAAAACTATTCTATCATACCGTTACATTTGTTACTATATTAGAAATACCATTTGCAAGTCCATAGGGAATAGATTAAAATTAGGGTAATGGAAAAATGATAGGGGGCAAAATGATGGTTTTTGAAAACTCAGGTATTGAAAAAGTAGTCATTCCACAGGGCTCACTGCAAGAAGTCATGAACCACAATGGTTGTGTACTCGGAGGCAGCTGGGACTATGAACGTATGACTTTCGACTATAAATATGAAATTCCTGAAGGAATTTATTACTTGCGTTTTCCTGGTTACGCAATTGATGGTGACGTTGGTGCGAACAATGCCACACTTCAATTAATGGATCCTTACATGGGTAAACATTACTATCCAACAGGTATCGAATACGGTAGTGATGAAGTATTCCCAGAGCGTATTGTTGAACATGCAATTAATAAAATCAGAACAATTTCTACTGAACTTACAGCACTTGCTGAAGCTTAATACTTTAATAACGGCACTTTTTCTAAATAACAAGGTGTCGTTATTTTTTTCTATGTATTCGCTCATATACATAAAAACAACGATGAATCTAAAAATAGATTCATCGTTGTTTTATATTAATGGAAGATAGCATCCCAAAGACCAGTAGTTTCTCCACCTGGGTATAAGATATATAAGATGACATAAACCATGACACCAGTTATGGCCGTAAAGAACCATATAGTCGCAGCTGTCATCCCCATTTTTCTATGGGTTTTTAATTTGTTTTTCTTACCAGTGAAGACTTGTATTCCACCTAGAATACCACCAATTGTAGCTAAGCAAATGTGACTGATTAAGAATGTCACATAATAAGGTTCTAATGATGCTGGTCCTCCAAATTGAGTGTTACCTAAAAAGATCGTCTTCGATACGTAAATAACGAAGAATGCTAAGGCTGACCAAGCTGCTATAGTCATGACTTTTTCATGTGTTTGGACATTGCCTTTTTTAATATGATAAACACCTACACCCATCAAAATCGCACTCAATATTATAAATGATGTACTAATTGTAGGTAGGATAAAATGTATATCCACTTAACTTCCTCCTAAACTCTGTGGCTATTGTATAGCTCTTTTTGTTGTTGTGCTTTAATGAGTGCCTGCTCAGTAATTTTGTCTTCATCTCTATGTTCATCTTTATACCACTTAGAGAAGATAAAACCTAGCATAACACCAAATATTATTTCCTGTAATACTTTCATAATAATTCCGCCAGTTTGTTGATCATTGAGTGGTGTTGAATTTGTGAAATATTCAGGTCCTGATATCATCCCTGATCCTGCAATGCTATCTAACACACCTGCTGGTACACATAACTCCATGGCACTTAACCAAGCTTCGCCTTCTGTAAACGTTGCATATAACGGTTCACTAGAGAAGATAATTAACGCACATGCTGGTGTAACAAAGGCACCTATACCAAATATATACAATAATTTAAACAAGCCACCCATGTGTGTTTCTTCAGGCTCTACCTTATTAAACATTGGGTAAAATGCCATTACTGCAGTTAAAAACATTATTGCGAGTACTAAAGTATGTAAAGTCGCACTCATTTTTAAGTTATCCATAACCACTGGAAGATGGTAGATAGAAAATGCTGCAATAAGTAGCATCAATGAAAATAATGGTTTCTTTGCACCTAAACGTAATACAGGTCCAATAACTGGAAGACTCACTATATATTTTTGTAAGTACTCTGGTATTGAAAAGTATAGTAACGGTGCAATTAAAAATAGCACAAAGGCCATTTGAATCATGTGGAATGTAAATAATATATGACTCAGAATATCTACTGGTCCACCGTACATTAAGTATAAAAGAATCATGTTTACGACAAATAGTGACCCTTCTTTTGGAGTCAGTGGACGACCACCTTCAAAGTCTTTATACCACCTTACAGTAACAAGAAAATACACAACTGTAAGCATAATAACAAAGGCCATAAAGAATGGACTCCAGTTTGCCATGAAACCGAAAATCTTTATAGAAGTTATGTTCTCCATACATACCACCTCGAGTTTAACCTATATACCTAGTATAAATTCATTGACTTTATAAGACAAGGCGCTAAAAAGTAACAAAGTGACAAAGTAATGAATAAAAAAATGACCCCTGTTGGGGTCATTCTTTAGATTGGTTGTCCAATCCATACTATAAAAATAAATGTTACACAGAATGCTATTGCAAAGTACATACCAACTATCATAAATAATTTTACAAATTCATGCCCCTCATCCTTAATGTGCATAAAGTAGTAGAACTGTAAAATTACCTGAATGAATGCAAATAGAATTACAGATCCAGTTATGAAAGTTGCATTAAAGTCTAGAGCAACCATACCAAATGCCATAAATGTTAAGAAAATCATAAAGGCAAAGCCGGTAAGCTGTAAACGCATTTCTTTCGTTCTTTGACGTCGTATATTTCTAAGTTTAATATCGCTCATTGGTTTGTTATTTAGTTCAGCCATCTATAACACTCCTAACAAGTAAACAATTGTGAAGATGAATACCCACACAACATCGATGAAGTGCCAGTATAAGGCAGCAGTATTAACTTTAGCTGCTGTGTACACTGATAAACCTCGAGTCGCGTTACGGATAATTAAACTTGTAATCCATACTAGACCAATTATAACGTGGAAGCCATGTGTACCTATTAGAATATAAAAGGCACTACCAAAAGCACTAGATCTAAATGTGTGTCCTAAATGTACATATTCATAGAACTCATATATCTCTAAAGCTAAGAATCCTGCACCGAGTAATACTGTAATGGCTAACCATAATTGCATCTTAGTAAAGTTGTTATTACGCATATGATAGATTGCATATACACTTGTTAATGAAGATGTTAAAAGTAACATTGTCATAACAAAAGCAAGTTCTAGTTGGAAAAGATCAGCTGCCAGTAAGTGATCCTCACTTGGCACGCTATCTTTAAGTGCTAAGTACGTCGCAAATAGTGATGCGAATAGTACAGTTTCTCCACCAAGGAAAGTCCAAAATCCAACGAATTTATTCTTACCTTCTTGCGTTGCTGTCTCCGGGTGCTCAGGCCATTGTTCATTAGGTACATTATATTTCATTTCCGCCATTATTTTGCACCCCTTTCAAGCTCTTCAAGGTCTTTTAATACTTCTTCTTTCTTCACATAGTAACCAAGGTCATCTTTGAATGAACGTACAATCATTGATATTACGGTAATCGCTAAACCGATGATTAATACCCATACTGCCCAAGGTTTTTCTGGTAATCCTGATACTGCATCAATTGCCCAATCTTTACCTGCGGCAAAGTACAATGCACCAAATGATGCAATGAATAAACCAAGTGACATAATAAATGGAATGATTGAGTTGTTTGGCATATGGAAGTCGTCCAATGATTCAGCTGGAAGCATTTCTCCATTACCTTCTTTTTTCTCTAACCAGAATGCATCTAAACCACGAACAAGTGGAATCTGTGCAAAGTTGTAATACGGCACTGGAAGTGGTAATGACCACTCAAGTGTACGTCCGTCACCCCATGGGTCACGTCCAACCTTTTGGTTTTTGACAACTGTCATTACAATATTTATCAGTAAAATAATAACTGCTAGGGCCATCAATAAGGCACCCACTGTTGATGTCATGTTCGCTACATTATAACCTTGCCCGTCTAGGTATGTGAATACACGTCTTGGCATTCCCCATAGACCTAAGAAGTGTTGGATAAGGAATGTTAAGTGGAATCCAATGAAGAATAACCAGAACGTAACCTTACCAAGTTTTTCACTGAGCATTGTTGCAAACATCAATGGCCAGTAATAATGTAAGCCGGCGAGCAATGCGAATACTACCCCACCAACGATAACGTAGTGGAAGTGAGCAACGATGAAGTAAGAGTCATGGTACTGATAGTCAGCTGGCGCTACTGCCTGCATGACACCAGTTACCCCACCCATTACGAATGATGGAATAAACGCGAGTGCATACATCATTGGTGTTGTAAATTCAATACTACCGCCCCAAATAGTAAAGATCCAGTTGAATATCTTAATACCAGTCGGAACTGCAATTGCCATAGTAGCAAGTGCAAAAATAGCATTAGCTGTTGGCCCAAGGCCTACTGTAAACATGTGGTGAGCCCAAACCATGAACCCGAAGAAACCGATCAATACAGTAGCGAATACCATGGCAGAGTATCCAAACAATCTCTTACGTGCAAATGTTGCAAATATTTCAGAGAAAATACCGAATGCTGGAAGAATTAATATATAAACTTCCGGGTGACCGAAGATCCAGAATAAATGCTCCCAGATAATTGTGTTACCCCCAGCTTCTACGATGAAGAAGCTAGAACCAAACATACGGTCAAAGATTAATAAGAATAATCCAATTGTAAGCGGCGGGAATGCGAATACGATAAGAACAGATGCTACTAGTGTAGTCCATGTCATTAGTGGCATTCTCATGTATGTCATACCAGGCGCTCTCATTGTAATAATTGTTGTTACAAAGTTAATACCTGAAATTAAAGTACCTGCACCAGATACCTGTAGACCAAGTGCATAGAAATCAATACCATGTCCAGGTGATGATATAGAGAGTGACGCATAACTTGTCCACCCTGCATCAGGTGCACCACCTAAGAACCATGAAAGGTTTAGGAAGATACCACCAAAGATAAATAACCATACACCTAGAGCGTTTAGGAATGGGAATGCTACGTCACGAGCACCGATTTGCAGCGGCACTGTTGCATTCATAAATGCGAACAAGAGTGGCATCGCTGCTAGGAAAATCATCGTTGTACCGTGCATTGTAATTACTTCGTTGAACAACCCTGCAGATAGAAAATCATTGTTTGGTACTGCAAGTTGCAAACGAATAAGCATTGCTTCAATACCACCGAGTGCGAAGAAAAATCCACCGGCAATCAAGTAAAGTATAGCAATTTTCTTATGGTCAACAGTAGTTAAGTATTCCCAAATTGTTGCCCAAAAACCAGTTTTTTTCGCTGTTGCTTCAGACATTACTAGTTACCCCCCTCTTCTGACTCTTCAGAAGCTTCTTCATCTGAAGTTTCTTCACCTTCAGCGGCTTCTTCTTCAGCAGGTTCTCTTAATGTAGAAACGTCTCCAGAACCTTCTTCAACATTCAGTTCCATCAAGTAAGATGCAACTGCTTCGATTTCATCATCAGATAATTCATATTGTCCTGTCATCTTGTTTCCTGGCTTGAATGATTCTGGATCAGAAATCCAAGCTTCAAGATTTTCTTGGTTGTGTTCTAAGAAACCAGCAATTAATTCACGGTCTCCAAAGTTAGTTAAGTTAGGACCCATTGCGCCAGATCCTGTTGGAGTAGTTGCGTGACAGCCCATACATGAGTTATTAAAGATTTCTTCACCACGTTGTGCGTCTTCAGAAGATGCTTGAACTGGCTCTTCAATTGCTTTCATGTCCGCTAACCACTGATCATACTCTTCTTCAGGTAATGCTTTAACCTTAAAGTCCATCAATGCGTGTGATGGTCCACATAATTCCGCACATTTACCATAGAATAATCGATCCGCATCTTGTGATGCTTCATCATCAAATACTAAGTAGAAACTATTGATCCCATCGATATTGGTATCCATCTTACCACCAGCAGCTGGCACCCAGAATGAGTGTTTTACGTCTGCACCTTGTAAGTTGAAGTAAACTTTCTTATCAGTAGGAACAACAAGTTCTTGTGATGTTACGACTTGCTCATTAGGATATTCAAATTCCCACCAGTATTGGTAAGCTCTTACGTTAATCACTGTTTCTTCCGCGTTAACGTTACCCTCGGCATCTGTGCTCGCTTCGGTATCTGCTTGTTTAAACACGAAATAAACTGTTGGAACAGCTAAGACAAGTAGTAACAGGATTGGTATAGAAGTCCAAATAATTTCTAAGGTATGATTACCTGAAACATCTTTCGGTTCGAAATCTTCACCTTTTTTACTTCTGCGACTCTTCAATACCGAAATAGTAAATAATACTGTTACAACAACAATAACTAAAATCATAATGATGATAGAAATTAACATCAAGTTGAACTGTTCTTGTCCAACTTCACCTGCAGGACGTAGTGTACTTAATTCATTTGTTCCACAACCTGCAAGGAAAAGTGTTAATACAGACGCTAATAATAGCCCTTTCCCTTTAAGAAAACTAAAGTTCATTGTGTTAGACCCCTCTTTCATTCATTTACTTTACTAAACATTCACAAGTAAGCCGGCTACGATAACCATGACAAAGAAAATCACAACGTAGTTGAGTGAAAAGACAAATATTCGCCCGGCATAGCGATTATAGTCTGTAATCTGTTTGAACTGGTTAACACCCAAATAGAACCAGACGAGATTTAATGCTGTTACTAATAGAACAAACCAAGTCCCCAGCTCAAACATCATTAGTGGTGTGAACAAAAGAAGTGTCACCCAGAAAATAATCGAGTGCTTAGTTCGATTATTTCCTTTTACAGAAGGGAGCATCGGTATACCTGCATGACTGTATTCTTCACTTCTCTTAATGGCAAGTGCATAGAAGTGAGGCATTTGCCAGATGAACATTACAATAAACATCGCAACCGCTAAAATATGTAGCTCTTGATCGAAAATCGCCCAGCCGATAAGCGGTGGCATTGCTCCAGGTATTGCTCCTATAACTGTGTTTGCCACAAGATGTCTCTTGGCAAAGATCGAGTACACAACTGCGTATCCGAAGGCTGCAATTAATCCGAGTACACCAGCAGCAGTATTAATGAAAAATAACATGACAAGCCCAATTGCTAACATAGAAAAGCCGATGATTAATATTTCCTTACCGGAAAAAGTGCCATCAATACTCGGTCTTTTACTCTTTGATTTCATTAGCACATCAATATCTCTGTCATAATAATTATTTAGGGCACAAACACCTCCGATGACCAGCGCTGTACCTACTAACATCAGCAGCATGACTGGAATTGCATCAAAAAATGAAATGTTATAATACATAACCGCTAAAAACCCTGCAGCAAAAGCTGGAATTAAATTCGCTTTGATTATGCCATCCTTGATGAGTGCTTTAATTGCCTTAAATTTTTTACTGCGTGCTGACTGATGTATCTCCTCTTGGTATACATCACTGTGCATCTATTCGCCCCCTTTCATTAACAAACACATTTATATTTAATAATAGATTATCCGGGACATATTTTCTATACATATTTGAAATAAAATTGTTACATTTTGCATTGTTCAAGAATTATTCATCAATATGTATGAATAAATGCCCTAAACTGTTTTATACTCAAATAGTATAAGTGTTTCCCTACACTATTAAATTTTACCACAGTTTACGGAATTGTTAAGGGTATTTCACAACTTTGCGGATTGCAAAGAGTGCAATTCTGATATATATTTAGTAACTGTACTAGAGACAGATACACGATTGTTTTGAGGTGTTTTATTTGTATAAAAATTTAAAAATTGTAGCCGTGATCACTACACTGATAATGGTCTTCGTTCAAATCGGAGGCGCACTGGTTACAAAAACAGGTTCAGAAGATGGCTGTGGTGAAACCTGGCCCTTGTGTCATGGTAAGCTTATCCCACGAGATTGGCCCATCGACACAATTATTGAACTTGCGCACCGTGGTGTCTCAGGTATAGCGATCATATTTCTGATATTACTTGCATACATGGCTTGGAAACAAATTGGTCATGTTAGAGAAGCTAAATTTCTTATCTACGTTTCTTTAAGCTTCATACTCATCCAATCTTTAATTGGTGCGGCAGCGGTAATTGGCATCTGGGAAGGAGACTTTGTCCTAGCAGCACACTTTGGTATATCATTAATATGTTTTTCAGCTGTCTTGTTATTAACCTTATTAATTTTCGAAACATCTTATGGTCATGAGGACCGTAAAATTTTTGTCAGACCATTCTTAAGATATAACACTATACTGATAACGATCTATATTTATTTTGTTATTTATAGCGGTGCACTTGTTAGACACACTGACTCATCATTAGCATGTACAGAATGGCCACATTGTATGCCAGGTCAAGTCATGCCAGGAAATTTTTACCAAGCCGTACAAATGGGACACAGGTTCCTCGTTGGAATTCTCTTCATTTGGATGGTTATAATCGTCATCCATGTACTAAGAAATTACAGTGATTCAAAAATCATCAGAAATGGTTGGCTTATCGCATTTACCTTACTGATTTTACAAGTCATTACAGGTATGCTTTCAGTCATCACTCATGTCAATATATTTATTGCCTTATTCCATGCCTTGTTTATCACCTTGTTATTTGGAGTATTATGTTACTTCATCATGTTACTATCAAGAAATAAGGGCTAGTATGAAATTAGTACAGGAATCTTATAATAAGATTCCTGTTTTTTTGTCACTAATTCTAAACAAAAAACCGGATGTCACTCAAATTGAGCAACATCCGGTTAAAAGTTCTTTTATATTTAACGACCTTTTAATTCAATTTCAGCAGATTTTACATGTTTTGCTGCAATGACTAATAGGCCAATTGCTATAGATACACTTAAGAATGATGACCCACCGTAACTTAACAATGGTAATGGGACACCCGTCAGTGGAATAATCTTAGAAATACCACCGACGTTTATAAACACTTGCATGGTAATATACATCGCGACCCCAACACATACAATTTGGTAAAATGTGTCAGTTGACCGTCTAGCATAGGACATCGCTTTAATAATGATTACTAGATATAGACCGACAATCAGCAGTACACCGACCAATCCTAACTCTTCAGCAATTACAGCCATTATGAAGTCTGTGTGTGGTTCAGGTAAATAACCAAGTTTAATAACACCGCTACCGATACCTGTCCCAAAAATGCCACCGTTAGATATTGCCATCAATGAATTTGTCAGCTGATAGCCACTACCTGCTGGATCACTAAATGGATGTAAAAATGTTTCGATTCTCTGCATTTGATAATTAGACAGAATTTGCCCGTTAATCAAATACATTATCCCACCACCAACTAATAAGGCACCGCCGATTGCAAGTCCAGCTCTAAAAATAAATTTAAACGGTATTCTTAAATACATAAATGTACTGATAATAATGGCTGCA
The DNA here is from genome assembly GCF_000425825.1 of Jeotgalicoccus marinus DSM 19772. Lineage (GTDB taxonomy): Bacteria > Bacillota > Bacilli > Staphylococcales > Salinicoccaceae > Jeotgalicoccus > Jeotgalicoccus marinus. The sequence continues at coordinate 220,111 of NZ_KE384460.1, read as the reverse complement.
ATAACCAACCATGTTCCCGTATCATTGATGATGACAAGTCCAGAAATTGCTAATATAAAAATTAAGGGGCCAGTACTAGATTCATTCGCACTGCCTAAGCGTTTTTCACGTCTTGAATATATATACGCGAGATATAAAATAGAAATTACTTTAAAGAACTCAGATGACTGTAAACCGAATGGTCCAAATCGTATCCAATTTCGCTGTCCATTTACCTCAGTACCAATAACCATAGTTAGAAGTAGAAGTATAACAATTATTGTTATCATGAGTATTTGGACACCCTTCATTTTAAAGAAATTTCCACTCATAAAATACGTCATGAAAAATACAATAATAAAACCGAGTATTAAAAATGCGAGGTGCCTATAATAGTAAAAAGTTGAACTACCTTCATTCATCTCAGCAGGTACCATGCTTGCGCTATAGACCATCACCAGACCAATTAAAGATAGGGCAACATAAGCGATTATTATTAAAAAATCAACATACTTAGAATATGACTTCACGTAGTTGATAAAGTTTTTTATGTACTTCATCTGGGCTGGTCCCTCATTTAAAAAAGTCTAAAGAAATTTTCTTTAGACTTGGTTTTTTTCTCTTTCCATATATGCTTCGTGTACCTTAGATACTTCTACTTCTAGGTGATCTAAAATAGCACGTCCGTCTTGTGCGTCAACTAAGCCTAATCTAACAGCAAAGTTTATTTCTTTCGATAGGCCAAACATCTGAGTGTCAAGAACTTCTTCAAACACAGGACACTGAGGCATCGTTAAGTTTTCCATCTGAACTTCAATCAGCTGAAGAATTCTGTCGGCGTCCTTATCTAACTGGTCATAAGCATTTTTGCTCATTTGTTTTACTTCAGACACGCGGTTCCCCCCTCAATTACTCTTCATAAAAGTTTATCTCAAGACCTTAAAAAAATCAAGCAGATATGTAAGCGAGTATCATGATGTATACTATTCATTCTATAATTTTTCTACAATCTTTGCTATACTTTTTTTATAGAGGGAGCGATTAATTATGATTATTCAATTAAAGGGAAATATTAAGTTTCAAATTACACTAGATCCATCAACGTGGATTTTTGATGATAGAAAGATTAAGTTAGAAGAACTACTTAAAAATGATGCGGATAGTGAAGAAATCACCTTTCAGGATCAGACAGAATGGAACCGACAAATTATTGAAGGTGAAACGAAACCCCCAACTTTAAAATCAGAGAAAAAATATAAAAAAAGAGAATTATTGGATAGTTCTTTCGTCATTTGTCTTCAGCCTTTCCTTGAATACACTGAACCGCACAATGGAGAAGATGCAAAAATCAACTTCATACATAAAGACGGCACGACGCAGTTAGACTACAAGGATCGTCATAGCTTCTATGCTCATTTTTCAAACGAGGGGAAACGACTTTATGACGACAGTATGTTTGACCTACTAGTTGTAACTAATGGTAACCAACAGGCAAAACTATCACATGTTACAGGCATCGAATTCGAATAATAAAAGAAGCTCGGACAAATGTCCGAGCTTCTTTTATTGCCCTGGCGGGTTTTTTGGCGATGCAATTTTACCTGCTTTTCTTTCCTTATGCAGTCTGTAACGATAACCCGCTAGAATGATTGCAATCACAATCAGACATTCCGCTACCGGGTAAAAGGCACCGAAGAATGTTAAAAAGATGACACCAATAAACATCAAAATATAGATCACAATGGTTTGCCACCATTTTACTTTACGTGCGAAGCCTAAGTGATAAACAATCGCACAAAGTACAAATATTGTGATTAACAAGTACCACATTCCAGTATCAGGATTTGAATCCAGACCATATAATCTCCCGAAAAACGTTAATCTCTCTTGGACGTTACTAACATCCGATGCGTTTAGGAGAATGAGTTGGTTTAACAACTGCCTCACTCCACTTCAGATAATTAATTACTCTTCTTATTCGCTTTTTCACGTGCATTTTTTTCAAGAATTTTTTTACGCATACGGATTGATTCTGGTGTAACTTCAACAAGCTCATCGTCGTTAATATATTCTAGTGCTTCCTCAAGCGTTAAAGTTCTTGGTTTCTTCATTGTTGAAGTTTGTTCTTTAGTCGCTGAACGAATGTTATTCGCTGCTTTAACTTTAGTAATGTTTACTGCAAGATCATTTTCACGAGAGTTTTCCCCTACGATCATACCTTCATAAACTTCAGTTCCAGGTTCAGTAAAGTTTGTACCTCGACCTTCTAAAGCTAAGATTGCATAAGTACTTGCTGCACCTTTATCTATTGATACAAGTACACCATTTCTTCTACCACCGATGCGTCCTTTAACTGCTGGACGGTAATCCTCAAATGTATGGTTCATTATACCATATCCACTTGTCATAGACATAAATTCAGTTCTGTAACCAATTAAACCACGAGCAGGAATCATAAATACTAAGCGTGTCTGGCCGTTACCAGTTGACGCCATGTCTAACATTTCACCTTTTCTTTCACCCATGGACTCAATAATGCTACCTGTATTTGAATCTGGCACATCTATTTGTACACGTTCAAACGGTTCACATGTTACCCCATCTATTTCACGGTGAATGACTTCAGGTTTAGACACTTGTAATTCATAGCCTTCACGGCGAAGATTCTCAACTAAAATGGATAAGTGTAGTTCACCACGTCCCGAAACTCTCCATGAATCTGGACGATCAGTTGGATCAACGCGTAGTGAAACGTCAGTTTCTAATTCAAGTTCAAGACGTTCTTCAATTTTTCTAGCTGTAACATGTTTACCTTCTCTACCTGCAAATGGTGAGTTATTTACAGAGAAAGTCATTTGCAAAGTCGGTTCATCAATTCTTAAGACCGGCAATGCTTCTTGGGCATCTACAGGTGTAATTGTTTCACCAACGTTGATGTCTTCCATTCCACTGATTGCAATTAAATCACCAGCTTTGGCACTGTTAACCTCTACACGGTTTAAACCTAAGAAGCCAAAGATCTTAGTGACACGGAAGTTCTTAATAGAACCATCGATTTTAAGTAGTGATACGGTTTGGCCGACCTCAATTGTTCCCCTGAAAACTCTACCTACACCAATACGTCCAACATATTCGTTATAGTCCAGTAGCGCAACTTGGAATTGTAAGGGTTCATCACTATTGTCTATAGGCGCTGGTACATAATCGATAATTGTGTCATAGATAGATTGCATGTTTTCATCTTGCTTATCAGATTCAAGACTTGCAGTCCCGTTCATAGCTGATGCATATACAACTGGGAACTCCAACTGGTCGTCATTTGCATCAAGCTCGATAAATAGTTCTAACACATCGTCAACGACTTCATTCGGACGTGCACTCGGTTTATCAATTTTATTTACTACAACAACTGGTTTTAAGTTTTGTTCTAAAGCTTTTTTAAGTACGAAACGCGTCTGAGGCATTGTACCTTCATAAGCATCTACAACTAAAATGACACCATCAACCATCTTCATAATACGTTCAACTTCACCACCGAAATCGGCGTGTCCTGGGGTATCTAAGATGTTGATACGTGTACCGTTATAGTCAATTGCTGTATTCTTAGCAAGTATTGTGATTCCACGCTCACGCTCAATATCATTTGAGTCCATAGCGCGTTCTTCTACATGTTCATTTTCACGGAAGATTCCTGATTGTTTTAATAGCTGATCTACTAGAGTCGTTTTTCCGTGGTCTACGTGTGCGATAATTGCAATATTTCTTACATTTTCTCTCAGGTTCATCAAGAGGATTTTCCCTTCGTATATAGAGTTACTTTATAACCGTAACATTATATCATATAATTTACATATCTGAATATATTCTCATGCAATTTTTTTATGATATAATTTTAAATAAGACAAAAATTTAGGGGCTACGTTTCAAATGGAGAAAAAGAAATCTAAATCTATATTTTTTATACTTGCCTGCTTAGCAGTGGCAACCATGGTTGCATTTTCTGTTTTTATAGCTGAAGAAATGGTTATAATGGCAATCTTGTCAGTGCTAATTTTCATTGGTATTTTTGGCGTCGGCTTTACATTAAAAAAGAAATATCGTGAAAATGGTTGGTTTTAATACTAATTTTATAAAATTGTGTTCAAAACATAACAGTTTTAAGAATTTATACCGAAATTCTGCTAAAACTGTTATATTTTTTTGCATTTTTTAAATTATTGTCTTTTGACGACAATTTCTAAAAAATTAATAATGGCCTTATCATCAATAAGGAGACTATCTATGAAACCCAAAAATGAAAAATTGAAGGTTTACGAATTTCTTTATAACAGACTACCCTTTAACAACGACGAAACTGAAGAGTACGAAGCCTTGCAAAAAATGGAACTTCTTGAAGAACACTTCGATTTGTATTTAAGAAAGATTGATTTAACAAATATTGAGGTTCACTGGCACTCTGAAATCTACATTGGTTCACAACATGAACTTATAAATGTGCTACTCGCAACAGAATACTGCTATTACTTATTTATACTCCATGATTTCTCTGGTGAACATTATATTAATCCATTCAATATATTAGTTAATCAAGCCCACGAGCCAGTCTATGATCTTAACAGATCTATATCAATCTATGAGAAATTTAAGGAAACCTTAATTGATGAAGGCAATTATCAGCGTCCTATCATCGTTAAACATGTCGTATTAAATGAAACATTTAAGTTAAACAGACGCCCTAGTGAGAACTTCCTTTCCTTAAAAAACTTACCCTTCTATTTAAGAGCCATAGAACATAGTGCAGTCATTAGAAAAAAGCACTTGCAGCCGGATTTAACAAAGTAAAGACTCCCCTTAATCTACCGGCTGCACGCTATAGAGAATTCAAACATGGTTTAAAATGTACAGATTGCCACAACTTTAATCTCTCGACGCTCAGTAGCAAACTAGTAATCTGTTCAGCTTGCCATACAATTCATAACCTTAAAGCACTCATCGTTGACTATTTCACTACGCTTTCCACAACAAACATCTCACTCTCTTTTTCAAAAAAGGAGGTAAAGACTCATATCGGATTACCACTCAGTAAATACACGCTCTTAAAATACATTACGTCCTTGTTTTATAAGGAATCAAAATATGGACAACACTATCACTATAAGTTATGAAAGTTATCGTGATACTCATGGAGGGCCTTATCGTCTTTGAAATACTGTAAAATTTCCTCGTGAATTTTAGGGTTACCACTGATTACACTTGTTGAATTAAATAGCGGTAATGATGCGCCGTAAATATCACTTGAGATATAGCCTAGTTCATTAGTAAGAATAATGCCGCCTGCATAATCCCAAGGGTACAATCTAAAGAACAAGAGCGCTGAGATTTGTCCTTTGGCTAACATCGCAAATTCTAGAGCTGCAGAACCGTATGATCGTACACTTCTTGACTCCGCCATAATATTGAAAAATGAGTCTCTTGTTGCCTCTCCTAAGATTCGTTTAGGATTTACTGCTATCAAAGAACTGTTTAATGGTTCATTTTTTGCTCGGTGTAATGGTTCATCATTTAAATAAGCACCTTCACCGAATTTAGCATGATATAAGTCGTGTTTCATGCAATCATAGATCAATCCACAATAAGGTTTACCATCAATGAATACACCAATTGAAATGGCAAAATGCTCAGCTTGATGAACGAAATTTAAAGTGCCGTCGATCGGATCGACAATCCAAACAACCCCTTCATCATCGTTAATATCTTCACCATGTCCCTCTTCACCTACTATTCTGTGTTCTGGGAAATTTTCTAAAATTTGATTATATATAAAGTTCTCAGTTTCTTTATCAACATCGGTTACTAGGTCATTTGGATTCGATTTACTATCTATATGAAAGCTTTCCAACATACGTTTTTCGATAAAACTACCAGCTTCTACAATTAAGCCTTTACCAAAGTCATATATATCCATGAAAGACACCTCAATTATTTGATTGCCGTGCATCTTTATTTTATCATAAGAGAGACCTTTTGAAAGGAGAACACATATAGATGAAATACGCATTTACACAAGCTGACTTTGATGTATTTAAAATCGATGGCCTCGATAATCGAATGGGAGAACTAATCGAACAGACACGACCTAAATTAGAAAATTTAGGTGAGTATTTTGAAAATTATTTAACTGAATTAACTGGTGATGAAACAATCGCTCACGTCGCAAAACATGCACGGAGAACGACAAACCCACCAGATGACACTTGGGTTGCATTTAGTACCAATCCAAGAGGATATAAAATGATGCCACATTTTCAAATCGGACTTTATCAAGATCATGCATTTTGTATGTACGGTATTATATATGAATCTAAAGATAAGGAAAGGCTGGCTAAAAATTGGTTGAAAAATATAGATAAATTCGACAAACTTCCTAGAACATACCAGATATCACTCGATCATATGAAGCCAGAAAAAACGCCACTAAATAAGCTTAGCGAAGAAGAATTAGAAGCAGGACTCATTCGTCTAAGAGACGTTAAAAAAGGCGAATTCTTAGTCGGTAAAGTATATAAACCCGGTGACAAAGCATTTGAAACTGATGAGTCCTTCATTAAAGACCTTGAAAAGGTAATGAAGCATTTACTACCTTTTTATAATGTAGATTAATCTTTATAGTTTTCATTTTAGACATATTAAAGCTTAAAAAGGGACAATCTCGATATCGAGATTGTCCCTTTTTAATAGATTCATAATTTAGGTCAATGAGATTCGTTCTTTTTCTACTGATGTGTGATCACATGAAGCTGCTAAAGTTTGAATTTCAGCCATTTTAGCTAGGTCTAAATTTCCACCACTCACGATTACACCAGTGTGTGTTGAGTCAATCTTGTCTCCATATGCTAAGAGCGCTGCGAGTGCAGATGCACCTGCACCTTCAACCAATGATTTCGTACGCTCTAAGAGATAAATCATCGCATTCGCAATCTGACTTTCAGAAACGCAGTATATTTCATCAACATAGTCTCTTACAACTTGTTGGGTAAGCATTCCTGGGGCTTTAACTGCAATTCCTTCTGCAATAGTTGAAGCTGAGGAAAGCATGACATGATCATCTTTTGTGTAATAAGACTTAAACATTGAAGGTGCATTTGCTGCTTGTACACCAATGATTTTAATAGATGGCTTAATCGCTTTTGCCGCTACAGCAATCCCACTGATTAAACCACCACCACCAATCGGAACAACGATAGTATCGAGTTCTGGTATATCTTCTAAGAATTCAAAACCAATTGTGCCTTGCCCCGCCATAATGTCATAATCATCGAAAGGGTGTATATAGGTCGCACCCGTTAATTTTTTATGCTCTAAAGAAGCTGTGTAGGCCTCTTGGAAACTTTGACCAACTAGGTTAACATCTGCACCGTAACCTTTTGTCGCCACTACTTTAGCACTTGGCGTGCCTTCTGGCATAAAGATTGTCGCTTTGGCACCGACTTTTTTAGCCGCTAATGCAACACCTTGGGCATGGTTTCCTGCTGAGGCAGTTACTACACCAGCTTCAATTTCAGCTAAGTTTAGTTTAGATATCTTATAAGATGCGCCGCGGAACTTAAACGCTCCCGTTTTTTGATGATTCTCTAACTTCATATATACGTTTTTACCTGTCATTCTATTTGTCGTTTGTGACGTAATAACAGGTGTTTTGTGCACACTTCCTCGCAAGTATTCCATAGCATCTCTGACTAAGTCACCATTTAACGAATTCCCAAAGAACCACGCTCCTCATATTGATTTATTTTATCTTCATTTAGTAAAGTAAGTGAAATATCATCGCAACCATTAATTAATTTTTCTTTATGATAGGCTGGTATGTCGAATTCAATTACTTCACTATCTGAAGTTTTAATTGTTTGATTTTCTAAATCTACATCTAAAGTAAATGTTCCATCTAAAGCTTTACCTTGCCATTCGTTTACTTTTTCTTCCCCTAGCTTTATTAATATCATGCCGTTTTTAAAAGCGTTTGAATAAAAGATATCAGCAAAACTCGGTGCAATAATGACTTTATAGCCATAGTCCAACAATGCCCAAGGTGCATGTTCTCTTGAAGAACCACATCCAAAATTATCTCCTGCAATTAGTACAGAAGCACCGTCAAACTCTGGGTCATCCATATTGAAATCAGTTCTTTTAGTACCGTCATCGTGGAATCGCCAATTATGAAATACAAATTCTCCAAAACCTGTACGTTCAATACGTTTTAAAAACTGCTTTGGAATAATTTGATCGGTATCGACATTCGAACGATTTAGAGGATACACTTTCCCACTATGATATGAAATTGCCTCCATTATTCTCCTCCTCCTTACGCCATTACTTTATGTTGATATCGTCTGACATCTACAAAGCGTCCGTTAATCGCTGCTGCTGCTGCCATTTCAGGGCTGACAAGATGTGTTCTTGCACCATTACCCTGACGGCCTTCAAAGTTACGATTTGAACTAGAAGCACAACGACCACCAGCTGGGACTTGGTCATCATTCATACCAAGGCAAGCACTACATCCTGCATTTCTCCATTCAAATCCCGCTTCAATAAATACCTTATCAATACCAAGTGCCTCTGCTTCTTGTTTAACAAGGAAGGATCCTGGTACCACAATCGCTTTGACACCTTCTTTAACTTTGTTTCCTTTGATGATGTCTGCTGCACGTTGTAGGTCAAGCACTCTAGAGTTAGTACAAGAACCGATGAAGACGTGGTCGATTTCTATGTCAGTAATCGGTGTGTTTTCTTCAAGTCCCATATACTCCAGTGCACGCTTAGTACCATCTCGATCTTTTGACTCACTAATTGACGGTGTGGTTGCACTAATCGGTACAACCATGCTTGGGTTTGTTCCCCATGAGACTTGGGGTTCGATTTGACTGGCATCTATTTCAAGTGTGGTATCATACTCTGCGCCTTCATCAGTCGCTAGACTTAACCAGTCTTTGGCAAGCTCGTTGTACTCGGCTTCATCTCTCGGTACGTAGCGACGCCCTCTTAAAAAGTCAATTGTCGTCTGATCTGGTGAAATCAGACCCGCTCTTGCCCCACCTTCAATGGACATATTACATACAGTCATACGACCTTCCATTGTGAGGTTACGAACCGCTTGGCCAGTATACTCAACAACATGACCATTACCAAAATCGACACCAAATTTAGAGATGATTGCTAGAATTAAATCCTTAGCAGTTACGCCTACCCCAAGATCGCCAACGACTTTAACATTCATCGTTTTTGGTTTTGATTGATTTAATGTTTGGGTAGCAAATACGTGCTCTACTTCACTTGTACCAATACCAAAGGCTAAGGCACCAAAGGCACCATGTGTTGACGTATGAGAGTCTCCACAAACGATCGTTTTCCCTGGTTGTGTTAAACCGAGTTGTGGCCCAATGACATGAACAATCCCTTGATCTGGGTGATACATATCCGCCAATTTAATACCAAAATCAGCACAGTTTTTCTTTAAAGCATCCATTTGCTTTTGAGCGATTTCATCTTGGGGATTCTCTCTATCTTTTGTAGGCACGTTGTGATCCATAGTTGCAAAAGTAAGGTCCGGACGTCGTACTTTCCTATTATTTAGCCTTAACCCTTCAAAAGCTTGAGGTGAAGTCACTTCATGGATGAGATGTTGATCAATATATAATAAATCCGGCTTTCCTTCTTCTTCATGAACGATATGTCTTTCCCAGATTTTTTCGATGATTGTTTTCTGTTTTGCCATGTTAACCTTCTCCTTTACTTTATTTTAGGTAGCTAATTATTTTTTCTGTCATTTCCGTAGTGGATAAAACTGTCGAATCTTCAATTTTCAAATCTGTCGTTACATAACCATCGTTCAGCACTCTATCTACTGCGTCTTCTATATTTTTAGCCTGCTCATGTAAGCCAAAAGAATATTTAAGCATCATAGCAACAGAAAGAATCATGCCGATCGGATTTGCCTTATTTGTACCTGCAATATCCGGCGCTGAACCATGAATCGGTTCGTAAAGACCAAAGTCATTTTCATTTAAACTCGCCGATGGTAAAACCCCTAGAGAACCTGTAATGACAGAGGCTTCATCACTTAAAATATCACCAAATAAATTTTCTGTAACAATCACATCAAAGGATGTTGGATTAGTGATTAATTTCATTGCTGCTGCATCAACAAGTTCATGATGAACATCCACTTCAGGATAGTTCTGACTGACTTCTTCAACAATTTCTCTCCACATTCTACTAGATTCTAAAACATTCGCCTTATCCACGGATGTTAGTTTTTTTGATCTTGCCAAAGCAGTTTTAAAGGCGGTATCTATAATTCTAACCATCTCTTGTCTGGTGTACGTTAGAGAATCCACGACACTATTTCCACCATCGCGACGTTCACTAGGTTGACCAAAGTACAATCCACCAGTAAGTTCTCTAACTATCATCAAATCACTATTAGTCACAATGCTTTCTTTTAGTGGTGAGGCATGTAATAGTGCATCAAAAATTGCAACGGGTCTGAGATTTGCATAGAGATTAAAATGTTTTCTGATTTGTAAAAGACCTTGTTCCGGCCTTAAAGTACTGTCGGCCCATTTAGGTCCACCAACCGCACCGAGTACGATTGCGTCACTTTGTTCACAAGCATTAATTGTTGATTCTGGTAGTGGCGCGCCATGATTATCTATGGCGCTGCCTCCTATGTCATGTTCTGACGTTGTTAATTGAATTTGTTCTCTCTCTGATATTGCAGTTATGACCTTTTTCGCAGCTGCCATTATTTCTGGTCCAATACCATCGCCAGGAAGTAGTGCTATATGTTTTTTCACTTTATACGCTCCTTCTACGATTGAACCGTCTCAATTTGATTATTTGCTTTTTCACTCATTAAATAGCGATTTACTGCATTAAAGTAAGCATTTGCTGATGCTTCTAACACATCTTGAGCAGTCCCTCGACCAGAGAATCGGTTACCATTAACATTAATCTGAACTCTTGCCTCGGCGAGTGCATCTTTGCCTCCACCTACTGAAGACAATTGATAATCTAGGAGGTTAGTCTGTTCACTTAAAATGCCTTGTATTGCTTCATAAAGCACTTCAACGCTACCTTTTCCTGTAACTTCATGTGTCGTTTCTTCATTTTTAGGTGTCGTAACGACTATACTCGCTCTCGTCTGTCCATCCTGTTCATAGTTAACTTGAAAATTATTTAACGTGTAGCGTTCAAGATTTGCTGCATCAGTTTTAATCTCCATTATAATTGCATAGATATCATCATCTGTTACTTCTTTTTTATGGTCCGTTAGAACCTTGAAGTTATTAAAAGCTTCAGTAAGTTCATCTTCAGTCAATTCAATTTTGAACGACTTCACTTTATCTTTAAAAGCATGGCGTCCAGAATGTTTACCTAGGAAGAGCGTGTTTGCAGATTCTGCTGACACACCCACTAGAGCTGGTGAAATAATTTCATATGTTTCCGAATTCTTTAACATACCATCTTGGTGTATTCCAGCCTCATGTGCATAAGCATTTCGACCGATGATTGCTTTATTTGGCTGAACTGACATACCAGTTAATTTAGCAACAATATCGCTGGAACGTTTAATCTCATTTAATACAAGATTCGTCTTAAAATTGTATGCATCCGATCGAATATGAAGTGCGACTGCAATTTCCTCTAATGCTGCATTGCCTGCTCTTTCACCAATACCATTAATTGAAACTTCAATCTGACGTGCACCGTTTTCGATGCCTGCAATAGAATTTGCAACTGCCATACCTAAATCGTTATGACAATGCGTAGATAAAATAGCCTTTTCTATGTTCGGTACATTTTCACTCACGTATTTAAACATTTCGCCGTATTCTTTTGGAGTCGAATACCCAACTGTATCTGGTAAGTTAATGATTGTCGCACCCGCATCAATTACAGCTTCTATAATTTCAGCGAGGAACGGGAGTTCTGTTCTTGAAGCATCTTCTGCAGACCACTCCACTTCATCAAATAATGTCTTCGCATATTTTACCATCTCTACAGAGGTCTCAAGCACTTCTTGTTGTGTTTTTTTGAGTTTGAATTCCCTGTGAATGGGGCTTGTAGCCAAGAATACATGAAGCTTTGATCTCTCAGCATTCTTCAATGCCTCATAAGCTCGGTCGATGTCACTTTTCTTTGCTCTTGCAAGTGCGGTTACAGTAGAATTTTTTACTGTGTCGGCTATGAGTTTCACTGCTTGAAAATCACCTACTGAAGAGGCAGGAAAACCCGCTTCTATGACATCAACTCCGAGTCGTTCTAATTGTTTTGCAATCTCCAGTTTTTCTTCTTTATTTAAGTTCACTCCAGGAGATTGTTCTCCGTCTCTAAGTGTAGTATCAAAAATTTTAATGTCAGTAATATCAGTCATAACGAACTTCCTCTCTTCAGTGTTTTTTATCTAATTGGATTTTGGACAAATGGCATAAGTTCTCTTAGGTTTTGCCCTACTTCTGTAATTGGGTGCTTGTATTCACTATTGTTGATTGCGTTATATTGTGGTCTGCCTGCTTGGTTTTCTAAGATCCAACCTTTAGCAAATTGTCCATTTTGAATTTCTTTAAGCACTTCACCCATACGTTCTTTCGTTTCTTCATTGATTACTCTAGGTCCACTTACGAAGTCACCCCACTGCGCTGTATCAGAAATTGAATAACGCATATTTTCAAGACCACCTTCATACATAAGGTCAACAATTAGCTTTAATTCATGAAGACATTCAAAGTAAGCAACTTCAGGCTGATAGCCCGCTTCGGTTAGAGTTTCAAAACCCGCTTTTACTAATGATGTTAATCCTCCACATAATACAGCTTGTTCTCCGAATAGATCTGTCTCAGTTTCCTCTTGGAAAGAAGTTTCTAATACACCGGCTCTAGCGGCACCGATACCACTTGCATAAGCCTTAGCAACTTCACTCGCCTGACCTGTCACATCCTGGAATACACCGTATAAAGCTGGCACACCCGCTTCTTCTTGGAATGTACGGCGGACTAAGTGACCTGGTCCTTTCGGTGCAACTAAGAATACATCGATATTGTCTGGAGGTACGATTTGGTTAAAATGAATATTGAATCCATGGGCAAATGCCAAGGCACTATTTTCTTTTAAGTTATCTTTAATTTCATCTTCATATACTTTTGGTTGACCCTCATCTGGTAAAAGTACCATTGTGATATCTGCTTCTTTAACTGCTTCGCTAACAGCTTTTACGTCGAAACCATCTTCCTTAGCTCTTTCAAATGATTTACCCTGACGAAGTCCGATAATTACATTATGACCACTGTCTCTAAGGTTTTGAGCGTGAGCATGTCCTTGTGATCCATAGCCCACTATCGCTACTGTTTTTCCTTGTAATACTTCATTGTTGATATCTTTGTCATAGTAAACTTTAGTCATAATAATAACTCCCTTTTATATATATAATTTATTTGATTAAACACTAAGTGTTTTTAAATCCTGAATATGCTTTTGCTGCCCACGTCTGAAGGCCGTGACACCTGTACGTGATAAATCTTTTAATCCATATGGTGTTAAGAGTTCAATTAAAGCATCCACCTTATCAGGCTTCCCGGTGACTTCGATGATTAATGAGTTTTTCGAGACATCAAGTACCCTGGCCCTAAAAGGCTCAATAATGCTTTGAATCTCTGCCCTTGAAGTATTATTTGCACCCACCTTGATTAAGGCAAGTTCTCTCGCAACTATTTTCGATTCAGTTATGTCATCAACTTTCAGTACATCAATTTGCTTGTGCAATTGTTTTGTTAATTGCTCTGCACTTTTATCATTTAGCATATCGACGACAATTGTCATCTTAGATATACCTTCAATTTCTGATGCACCTACAGTGATGCTTTCGATGTTAAATCCTCTTTTTGATAACATGCCTGTAATTCTGTTTAAGACCCCACTGGAGTTTTGAACGGTTAAAGTGATTACTCTTCTCATTTTTTCACTCCTATCATTTCATGATTCCCTTTACCTGCAGGTACCATCGGACAAACGAGATCCAGCTTTTCTACTCTTGCATCGATTAATACAGGTTCATCAGAGTTTAGAGCCGCATATAATTCATTTGATACTTCATCACTCTTAGTAAATCGATAAGACTTTATTGAGAAGCTTTCACCGAGTTTTACAAAGTCAGGATTAGTCTGCATCAATGACTCAGAATAACGCTCATCATAGAACGCTTCTTGCCACTGTCTAACCATTCCTAGCGCTTCATTATTAACAATGACAACTTTAACTGGTAAATTGTATTGTTTTAAAGTTGCTAATTCTTGCATCGTCATCTGAAAACCACCGTCACCAACGATTGCGACTACTTTCTTATCTGGACGCGCAAGCTGTGCACCAATTGCTGCGGGTAAACCGAAGCCCATCGTTCCAAGACCACCAGATGTAACAAAGTGATTTGGTTGATTAAACTGATAAAACTGTGCACTCCACATTTGATGTTGTCCAACATCTGTTGTCACAATTGCTTGACCTTCCGTCGCCTTATAGATATCTTCGATAAATTTTTGCGGTGATAGTAAATCTCTATCTTCGTCATACCAAAGTGGATACTCACTCTTATTTCTGGCGATTAACTGCATCCAAGCATCTGTGTTTTTCATTTCAAAGGATTCTTTGTTCATCATCTCCAAAGCTTCCTTAGCATCTGCAACAACTGGTATTTGTGTTTCAATGTTTTTACCGATTTCAGCTGGGTCTATATCAATATGTGCGACCTTGGCATGGGGTGCAAAGTCTGAAATCTTACCAGTCAACCTGTCATCGAAACGGGCTCCGATATTGATGAGTAAATCCGATTCATGGATTGCCATATTAGCAGTGTAGGTGCCATGCATCCCTGCCATTCCAAGGAAGTGCTCATCATCTGCTTCAAACACACCCAGACCGAGTAAAGTCGATACCACTGGTAAGTTGTACTGCTTAACGAATCGTTTCAATTCATCTGAAGCTTTAGCAAATTGAACACCTGCACCAGTTAGGACCACTGGCCTTTCTGCCTTTTCTAAGGCATCCATCAAACGGTTAATCTGTAAAGGGTTCGGTTTTGTTGTTGGTTGATAACCTGGTAGACGGAGGTCACTTGGATAATCACTTTCTACAGTTGCTTCTGAAATATTTTTCGGTATGTCTACTACGACAGGACCTGGTCTACCAGTTGATGCGATGTGAAAGGCTTCTTTTACTGTACGTTTTAAGTCTTTTACATCAGTTACTTGGTAGTTGTGTTTAGTAATTGGTGTCGTTAAGCCGATGATATCTGCTTCTTGAAAGGCATCTGTACCGATTACTTTCGTTGACACTTGACCAGTAAAAACGACTATTGGTAGAGAGTCCATCATGGCATCCGTAATACCTGTTATAAGGTTAGTAGCGCCTGGTCCACTTGTTGCGATAACAACACCAGGTTCTCCGCTTACCCTTGCATAACCTTCCGCTGCATGTATTAAGCCTTGTTCATGTCTACAAAGAATGTGTTTAAATGAACGCTCCTGGCGATATAAAGCATCGTAGATTGGTAAAACAGCACCACCAGGGTAACCAAACACTGTATCAACATTCTGTTCAGCGAGTGCTTCGACAAGTAGGTCTGCCCCTGTTTTTATATTCGTCATCACTTCTTCGGCACGTTCAACTTCAACTTTCATATTGTTTTCCTCCTTATAGCATAAACTTAAAATAAAAAATCTCTTTTCTCCTAAGAGTGTCATAATGACAATCTTGGGGAGAAAAGAGATTTCCACGGTACCACCCAACTTTACATATACCTTAAGATATATGCCTTAGAAACTAGCCAAAACGACTAGTTAAAATAAATAACGAGTTTTAACCCGTCCCAGCCTACTACTTTTCAGCCGGGCACTCAGGGATGAGAATCAATGCTGCGGTATTTCGGATTTCCACCAACCATCCGATCTCTGTGAAGTACACTTCAGCTTCGACGTTCCCTTCAACGCTTTGTTTTTAATTTTGAATTATTAGACTATTTAAATTTCTTAATGAATGTATAATAACCCGTTAAATTAGTAAAATCAACAGCTAAATCCAAATAATTTTAAATTATCTAACATTTCTGAAAATGAAATCGTTTACAACATTGTTATATCAATATTTTAAAATTTTAAAAGTTTTTGTGTATATTTACATCAAATTCTTATGATCGATTGGCTATAAAAAAGCTGCTACTAGACAACAAACGTCTAGTAGCAGTGATATTTTTAATTTTTATAATTTAGTTTTTACCTGCTAGATCATCTCTATTAAAGAAGTCAGTAATCGCACCCTTAGATGACGACGATACGATATGTGCATATTTACCAAGCACACCTTTAGAGAACAACGGTGGTAAAATTAAATCTGCACGACGTTGACTCAGTTCTTCATCAGATACATCGAAGGACAGTTCTTTTTTATCCTGATCGATTGTTACAATGTCACCGGTTTTAATTAAAGCGACATTCCCTCCATCTTGTGCTTCTGGTGCAATATGTCCGACAACTAAGCCGTGGGTTCCACCACTAAAACGTCCGTCAGTTAGGAGCGCGACATCTTCGCCGAGTCCCTTACCAACGATTAAGCTAGATAATGAAAGCATTTCTGGCATACCTGGACCACCTTTAGGACCAACATAGCGGACGATTACAACGTCACCTTTAACGACTTCATTGGCCATAACAGCTTCAATCGCCTCTTGTTCTGTATCGTAAACTTTTGCAGGGCCCACATGACGTCGTACTTTAACCCCTGATACTTTGGCAACAGCACCTTCAGTTGCTAAGTTACCTTTAAGTACGATAAGCGGACCGTCTTTACGCTTAGGATTCTCTAATGGCATGATAACATCTTGACCAGGTGTTAAATCTTCTACTTCATTAAGATTTTCAGCAACTGTCTTACCAGTTACTGTTAAGCAGTCACCGTGGATATATCCTCTATCATAAAGATATTTCATAACACCATGAACACCACCGACTTTAAATAAATCTTGGAAAACATATTTGCCAGATGGTTTTAAGTCAGCAAGATGGGGAACTTTTTCTTGGAAAGTATTGAAATCTTCAATTGTTAAATCTACTTCAGCTGCATGTGCAATCGCCAGTAAGTGTAGAATAGCATTTGTAGAACCACCAAGTGCTAAAACGACAGTAATCGCATTTTCAAAAGCCTCACGAGTTAAGATATCTCTAGGGTAAATACCTTTTTCAAGCAAATTCATTACCGCCTTACCAGCTTCATATACATCTTGTTCCTTTTCCTTTGTTACCGCAGGATTAGATGCAGACCCTGGTAAACTTAACCCCATAGCTTCAATAGCAGCTGCCATTGTGTTTGCAGTGTACATCCCACCACAAGCTCCTGGTCCAGGACAAGCTGAACACTCTACACGTTTTAATTGATCATCTGTGACGTCACCATTGTTCCATTTACCGACACCTTCAAACACAGATACTAAGTCTATATCTTTACCTTCATGACGTCCAGGTGCGATCGTACCACCGTAGACAAAGACTGCTGGGATATTAGTATTCGCAATTGCTATTGCACAGCCCGGCATATTTTTATCGCACCCTCCGATAGCAACAAAAGAATCAAAGTTCTGACCCTGAACCATTGTTTCAATTGAATCAGCAATAATGTCACGGGACGGTAGGGAGAAACGCATACCTGGTGTCCCCATTGCAATACCATCTGCGACTGTAATCGTATTAAATTGAATTGGCACACCGCCGGCTTCTGCAACACCCTCTTTCGCGAATTTCGCAAGATCATTCAAGTGAATGTTACACGGTGTCGTCTCTGCCCAGTTACTAACGACACCAATTTGTGGTTTTTCAAAGCTTTCATCAGTAAAACCAACAGCTCTTAACATTGCTCTGTTCGGTGCTTTTACATTACTTTCTGAATAAACATGTGATCTGATTCTGATATCTTTCTTCTCTGTCATATTAGCCCCACCTTATTAATTCTTAATATTATTTAAGTTTTCTTCTGACATATTATTCTCCTGTTTACTATCTTGTGAATTCTGCTTCATCTTACTCATCCAGTTTGCTACGAGTGAACCTGATATATTGTGCCATACGCTAAATAGTGCACCTGGTACTGCTGCAATTGGAGAGAAGTGTGTTGTTGCAAGTGTCGCTGCTAATCCTGAGTTTTGCATGCCAACTTCTATAGATACTGTTTTAGTATCACTTAAGTCAAAACGTAAAACTCTACCTAGTAGAAAACCAACTAAATAGCCTAATAAATTATGCAAGATTACAACGCCAAAAATTAATAAGCCTGAACTGATAATGTTTTCTACATTGTTAGACACCACTGCTGATAACACTCCAATAATACCGATAACAGAAATCAGTGGGAGTATTCCTATTGCTTTTTCTACTTTATTACCAAGTAGATACTGCACTAATATACCTAGGGCAATGGGTAATAAGACAATTTGTATTATAGAAACAAACATTGAGGAAAATGACACTGGTAACCATGCACTAGCGAGTAAAAGTATCAATGATGGTGTTATAATCGGTGCTAACAAGGTAGAAACAGCTGTTGCAGTTACCGATAAAGCCATATTTCCTTTGGCAAGATATGTCATTACATTTGATGATGTCCCACCTGGTGAACAACCAACAAGAATGACTCCAATCGCAATTTCAGCTGGTAATTGGAATAAAAAGACAAGTCCAACAGCAATGAGTGGCATGATTGTATATTGAGCAATTACTAAAGTAATTACCTCTTTAGGTGCTGTAATGACCTGTTTAAAATCTTTAAATTTTAATGTTAATCCCATACCAAACATAATGATACCTAGTAGGATATTTATGTATGGTGAAATCCATTGAAAACCACCAGGTACTACAAATGCTAGGACTGCAAAAATGATGACCCAAACTGCAAAAGTATTTCCTATAAATGTGCTAAAACGAATTAATGCATTCAAATGATGACCTCCATGGCGTTGTGATTTAGTTATAAAAGGTATCATATCAGAAAATTATGAGTTTTAGAATGATAATAATTGATTATTTATTAAATTCTGATAACTATATTTACACTTTTATTTTTAAATCATTTGATTTTATAGCATTGTTATCGTTTACAAACCTCTTAACTTTAAGTATAAATTTACACATAAAAATAACCAATCCCAGCACATACTAGGATTGGTTTTCTGTAAAATTCTATTCTCTATTTCTTCGATCTACATTATTTCGTCTTGTTTGTGACGGGTCTTCCCTATCGATATCATCAAAATCATCTAACTTACTTTCATTATTATAATCATACTCTTTATCTGTCGTTGGATGTTCTCTTGTGTCATTTTGTTGATAATCTGACTCATCTATACGATCGAATTTACGAGTACTTTCAATATCATCATTTGAGGTTGTCTCATCGACATAACCTGAGTTATCCGATTCATTCTCATAGCGTTTAACATCTTCATCTTCATGTCTGACAGCTTGACGATCTCGGTAGTTATTATCTAGCGCACTTTCTCTCTCTGGAGTAGCTTCATGTTTGATTACAGTATCTTTTCTAGCGAACAATAGAATAGCTGCAATTACAAAGAATAGTGATGAAATTAATGTAACAAATAATGGTGCTGCTAATATTGCTGCAATAAGTAAGAGAATACCAGCTAGAATTCTACGTTTCATATTCACTAGACCAAGAATAGCGACTATTAAAGGTAAGGCTAGATATAAAGCAATCGCCCAGAAATTACCTAGGGTATCAACAGTAGCATCAATTAATGCTTGTGGATCAGTCCCTTGTAAATCATAATTCGCTAACTCAGTTTCCATCTGTGATGTAAATTGATCAATTGTTGCCTGATCGTTCATATAAACTAAAGAAAAAAACAGTAGTCCTGCTGCAATAGCAAGTAAGATAAGCCATCCTAGCCATCCAAAAATTCTTTCAGCGATACGGCTAGCTGGTTTTACAGTTTGTACATACTCCTTTGCCATAGTAATCCTCCTAAAATGTCTTTGTATTGTTCATACCCACTAAAGACTAAAGTTAATCAAGCTTCATTTTAAATTCTAAAAAAAGTTCATTATAATAACTAATCATTTCAGAGCCTAAATCTCTGTACATCTCTAATGAGTCTAGGGCTGCTTCATCCGGATAAAAGCGCTCATCATTTTGTGTGTCATCATCCATCATTGCTAAAGCAGCTTCATTAGGCGTGGAGTAGCCCACCCACTCTGTATTAGTTGCCGCAATTTCTTCTTCTAAAAGAAAATCGATAAAACGATGTGCACCTTCAGGATTATTAGCATTTTTAGGAATTGCCATACCATCAAACCACAGATTAGAACCCTCGTCGGGTACTATATAATTTAAATTCTCATTTTCGGCCATGGTATCTTTAGCCATACCACTCCATACAACTGCTAAACTTGCTTCATCTTCAGCCATCATAGATGAAATTTCATCACCAACAACACCTCGAATGTTTGGTGCTAATTCAAAAAGTTTTTGCTGTGCCGAGTTAAGAACATCTCGGTCAGTTTCATTTAAAGACTGCCCCATACTATTTAAAGACATACCAATCGCTTCACGAGCCCCATCTATCATGAGTATGTCATTTTCTAAATCATCATCCCATAATGTGTTCCAAGTGGTTAAATCTAAATCAGACACAGCTTCTTCGTTATATAGAATACCTACAGTGCCATAAAAATAAGGAACAGTATAATCACTTAGACCGGGCGCTAATCGTTCAATAATATCTGGGTCAATATTGTCATCGTTATTTAGCTGTTCGTAATCTATCGGCATCAACATATCATCTTTAATCATTTTCTCTACTGCGTATTCACTTGGAAATACCACATCGTAATTTGTACCACCTTGATTGACCTTCACCATCATCGCTTCGTTGGAATCAAATGTTTCATAGATTACCTTTATACCTGTCTCTTCATAAAATTTATCTAATAGTTCAGGGTCGATGTACTCACCCCAGTTGTAAACATGAATAGTATTATTTGATGAACTATCGGCATCATCTGTAAAGTTCGTTGACACTAAAAGTAATAGCCCTATTGCAAGCGGTAAGATTATTAGCGTTATAAATGTTTTCATTAGACCCTACCTCTCAACTTTTCTTGTCTTTTACTGATTAAATAATAGATAAAGACACATGTGAAAACAACGACAAATACAATAGTAGAGATTGCATTAATTTCAAGCGTAATACCTCTACGTGCCATTGAGTATACCTCAACTGATAAGAGTGAAAATCCACTACCCGTTACAAAAAATGTAACTGCAAAATCATCTAAGGAATAAGTCAGTGCCATAAAAAATCCTGCAATAATACCGGGTTTAATATATGGAATGATAACCTTTATAATCGTCGTCTTTGTATCTGCACCAAGGTCTTTTGCTGCATCAACTAAAGATGGATTCATGCTATATAATTTCGGGAGAATTAATATAACTGTTATCGGTACTGAAAATGCAATATGCGCTAAAATTACACTCACTGAACCTAAACTCATCCCAGCTAATGTAAAAAGAATTAACAATGACGCACCAATAATAACGTCAGGCGATACAATCATGACATTATTAACAGCAAGTAGCATTTTCCTACTTTTTTCTTTTATATTGTACAGGTACAAAGCACCACATAGTCCGATTAAAGTCGCTATACTACTAGAGATTAAGGCAACAGCAATCGTATTTAGTATGATGACAAGCATCCTCGAATCTGTGAGTACTGATTTATAATAATTAAGCGTAAAGCCGTCAAAGTGACTCATATTACCTGCACTATTAAATGAGTAAAACATCAGGTAGAATATCGGAAAGTACAATAATAATATCGAGACAAGCAAGAAAATATTCGCAATCTTTTTCATAGTTTCATCACCCGATTATCAGACTTTCCACTCGTTATCACCATGATTAAGAGCAT
This sequence comes from Jeotgalicoccus marinus DSM 19772, assembly GCF_000425825.1. GTDB lineage: Bacteria > Bacillota > Bacilli > Staphylococcales > Salinicoccaceae > Jeotgalicoccus > Jeotgalicoccus marinus. The sequence continues at coordinate 198,108 of NZ_KE384460.1, read as the reverse complement.
AAATATCACTAGAAATATACCGATTGTGGAACCCATTCCCCAATTCTCATTTGTTAAGAATTGTTGTTCAATTGCAGTTCCTAAAGTAATTACCTTGTTACCTGTAATTAGCCTTGTAATCATAAACAGACTCAAAGAAGGTATAAACACAACTTGTATGCCTGCTTTTATGCCATCAGCTGTTAACGGTAGGATAATTTTACTAAATACTTGTACACGTGTTGCACCGAGGTCTTTAGCGGCATTTAATAAATTATTATCGATACCACTTATTGCATTGAATAATGGTAGAAGCATAAAGGGTAAGAAAATATAAACACTGACAATAATAAATGCTGTGTCGCTAAATAGTAACTGTATTTCATCGATATTAAATACAGCAAAAATGTCATTTAAGATACCGTTTTTCCCAAAAATCCCGATGAATGCATAGGTCTTTAGCAGTAGGTTTATCCAGGTAGGTAAGATAATGATCAGCAGCCATATTGTCTTACGTTTTGTTGCATTTAAAGCTAGTGCAAGTGGATAACTTACGATCAGGGTGAATAACGTGATTAAAAATGCATACCAAAATGACGATAAGGTCATCTGTATATAATTACTTGAAAAAAAGGATGCATAGTTGTTCAAAGTGATATTGCCGGATAAATCTATAAAACTATAAGCAGCCATGAGCAACAAGGGAAAGACAACAAAAATTAGCATCCATAGCGCATATGGAATCAGCAATAACTTTTTCATTCGTCCTCACCTTGAAAAGATTCCAGTCTCTCTATAAAGTTCTCTTCATCTTCACCTGGAATCATAATATGGATATCTTCCTTAGCAAAATTTAAAGAAATCTTACTCCCTAATAAAGCATTCTTCGTGGAGTGCATCACCCACTCATAACCATCTTCGTCAAGGCAACAGATCTCATAGTGGACACCTTTAAAAAGTACTGAGTCAACCGTGACATTAAGTTTATCTTTATTGTGTTCACCAAAGTAAATATCCTCAGGTCTAATCATGACATCTACACTTGTATTAGGCATAATCCCACCATCAATGCAGTCATATGAGCGTCCATAAATACTGACCACTCTATCCTTGACCATCGTACCTCTTACAATATTGGATTCCCCAATAAAATCTGCAACATAACGGTTGAGTGGTTCATCATATATATCTTTAGGTGAGCCTGTTTGGACGATATTCCCTCGGTCCATGACGATAATTTCATCACTTAGTCCAAGGGCTTCTTCTTGATCATGTGTTACAAAAATAAAGATAATACCGAGTCGCTTTTGCATTTCTTTTAACTCATACTGCATATCTACTCTCAAGTTGTAATCCAGAGCACTCAGTGGTTCGTCGAGCAGTAAAATATCTGGCTCATTAATCACCGCACGCGCGATTGCAACACGCTGTCTCTGACCGCCAGATAAATCACCGATATTTCTATTTTTAAATTCTTCTAAATTGGTTAATCTCAAGACTTCATCGAGTTTTTTATCCATTTCTTTTTTTGAAGTCTTTTTAATTTTCAGGCCAAAAATAATGTTCTCTAAAACATTTAGATGTGGAAAAAGCGCATAGTCTTGAAAGACCGTATTCACCTTTCTTTGATTAGCTGGAATCTTGTTCATCACCTTATCATCAAAACGCACTTCCCCACTGTTCGGTTCGATAAAACCCCCAATAAGTTTTAGTATCGTCGTTTTACCACAACCAGAAGGCCCGAGAATTGTATAAAATTTATTATCTTCAAATGTATAATTTATATGTTTAAGAACTTGTGTATCTCCATATGTATAAGCGACGTTTTCTAGTTTAATTGTTGTCATGTATACCTCCTCGTTAAAATTAGTACAATTCATTATATGCGAGAAGGTATAGATATGACAATCAAATTTTTATGGTTTTAAAATGTCTTTAGGCTCACTATCTTTTAGCTGTTTAATAATTTTAAATGGCACCATGCCACTCGCTTTTTCAAAATCTTTAAATAGTGTTTTCTCTTCAGCTTTCGACGGTACAATTTCTTTGAAATCATCATAGGCTTCTTGAAATTTACCAGCAAGAACACCTTCTGTATAAGCAATCTCAACAGCCTGGTAGAAAGACATAACGTGAAGAATTTCTTCAGTCGACCAATCATAGTCTAAGGGATATGTGTATTCTTTATTTTCCATCTAACCTCTCCTAAAAAAATAAAGATCAGAGTAAATACCCTGATCTTTAATGTTTATATATTACATAGAGTGAACTGGACGACCTAGTGCAACTTCAGCTGCTTCCATAGGTACTTCACCTAGTGTTGGGTGAGCATGAATTGTCAATGCAATATCTTCCAGTGTCATTCCTGTTTCAACTGCTAAACCAAGTTCAGAAATGATATCTGAAGCACCGTTTCCTGCAACTTGTGCACCAAGTACTAAACCGTCTTCTTTACGGGCAACAACTTTAACGAAACCGTCTGTTTTGTTAAGTCCTAAAGCACGACCGTTTGCTTGGAACGGGAATTTACCTGTAGAGACTTCGAAACCTTTGTCTTTAGCTTGTGATTCGTTAAGTCCAACAGTTGCTAATTCAGGTTCTGTAAAGCATACAGCTGGCATCGCAATATAGTCCACTGCTGATTTTTCTCCAGCAATCGCTTCTGCAGCAACTTTACCTTCATAGCTTGCTTTGTGTGCAAGTGGTAATCCATCAACGATATCACCAATTGCGTAGATGTTTGGAATACTTGTACGTGATTGCTCATCTACCTCAATGATTCCACGATCAGTCATCTTTATTCCAAGTTCTTCAAGACCAATTTCATCTGTATTCGGACGACGTCCTACTGTAACTAATACGTAGTCGGCTTCAACTTCATGAGTTTCATCTTTAGCTTCATATGTTACTTTAACGCCATTGTCAGTTTCTTCTGCTGATTTAGCCATGGCTTTAGTAACGATAGTCGCATTTTTAGATTTAAGATTTTTCTTAACTAACTGTGTCATTTGTTTTTCAAAGCCACCAAGAATATCTGCAGTACCTTCAAGGATTGTTACCTCTGTACCGAAGTTCGCATAAGCCGAACCTAACTCAGTACCGATGTAACCGCCACCGATAACGATAAGTTTCTCTGGTGCTTCTTCAAGTGCTAATGCACCTGTAGAATCTAATACTCTTCCACCAAATTTGAATCCAGGGATTTCAATTGGACGTGATCCTGTTGCAATGATAGCATTTTTAAATTCGTAAGTTTGAGATTGTTTTTCATCCATTACTTTAAGTTTATTGCTGTCTACAAAGTAAGCTTCCCCATTAACAACGTTTACCTTATTACCTTTAAGTAACATTTCAACGCCACCAACAAGTTTGTTAACTACGCTTTCCTTGAATGATTGCACTTTAGAGAAATCTAATTTTACACCTTCTGTAATGACACCCATATCTTCTGAATGTTGTGTTTCGTGGTAACGGTGTGCTGATGAAATCATTGCTTTAGATGGAATACATCCAACGTTTAAACAAACACCACCTACTTTATTTTTTTCTACTAATGTTACGTTTTGGCCAAGCTGTGCTGCTCTAATTGCAGCGACATACCCACCTGGTCCGCCACCGATTACAATTGTGTCTGTTTCAATAGGAAAATCTCCAACTACCATTTTACTATCCCTCCATAAGTAATAAATCCGGATTATTAAGCAGGCGCTTAATGTGATTCAATGCATTTTGAGCAGTTGCCCCGTCAATTTGTCTATGGTCGTAACTTAACGATAAGGCAAGTACACGCGCTGGTACAACTTCACCATCTTTAACAATTGCTTGCTCTTCAATACGTCCGATACCTAAAATCGCAACTTCAGGCTGGTTGATGACAGGTGTGAACCATTTACCACCCGCAGAACCAAGATTGGAAATAGTAACTGAACCGCCTTTCATTTCTTCAGACGTCAGTTTACCGTCACGTGCTTTTGTTGCTAAGTCGTTGATTTCATCTGAAATCTCAAACATAGATAACTTATCTGCATCTTTAACAACTGGCACAACTAATCCTCTTTCAGTATCTGCTGCAATACCTACATTATAGTAATATTTCTGAATGACTTCAAATGTTTCATTGTCAATAGAAGTATTAAGTACTGGGTATTTTTTAAGTGCAGAAACGAGTGCTTTAACCACATATGGTAAGAACGTTAATTTAACATTTTGTTCAGCTGCGATCTCTTTGAATTTCTTACGGTGTGCCCATAAGTCATCCACTACAACTTCATCAATGTGCGTCACATGTGGAGAAGTTTGCTTAGAATTCACCATTGCTTTAGCAATCGCTTTTCTCATTCCTGACATTTTCTCTCTAGACTCTAAATCACCAGTATTTTGAACTGGAGCTGAAACCTTGCTCTCTTCTTTAGTTTCAGAAGCTTGGTCAACAGCAGTACTTTCTTCACTACCGAAATTCTCAATGTCTTCTTTTAAGATACGGCCATTTTTACCACTACCTGAAACTTCCTTGATATTCACACCTTGTTCACGTGCAAATTTTCTTACAGCAGGCATAGCAATAACAACGGTATCATCTTTGTCTGAACTAGCTTTTGAAGCTGTCTGAGTTTCTACTTCGTTCGGTGATTCTTCTGTTACCTTGTCTTCATCAGCAGGTTTGTTTGCATCGTCAGTGACTTCTGTACTCTCTTTAGTTTCTTCTTTAGAAGATTCGCTTTCATCAGAAGCATCTCCACTGTCTTCTGAACCGTCATCAATGGTTACAATAGTTGTACCAACAGTCGTTACTTCACCTTCAGCAACATGGATTTTTGAAATTGTGCCATCTACAGGAGATGGGATTTCAACCACAGCTTTATCATTTTGTATTTCAGCTAATACATCATCTTCACTAATTGAATCGCCTTCAGCTACTAACCACTTAGCAATTTCGCCTTCGTGAATACCTTCACCGATATCCGGCAATTTAAATTCATATGCCATAGTAATTCCTCCTGTTTAATAGAGTTTAGAAATCTAGAACTTCTTTTGCACGTTCGATAATAAGATCTTTATTTGGAAGCCATACACTTTCTGCCTGAGTAAATGGATATACCGTATCCGGTGCTGTCACACGTAATATTGGTGATTCTAAGTGTAATATCGCACGCTCTGATAACTCAGAGACAACATTTGCTGCAACACCAGCTTGACGTTGTGCTTCTTGGATCATTACAGCACGGTTTGTTTTCTTCACTGATTCAACTAAAGTTTCATAGTCAACAGGAGAAACCGTACGTAAATCAATTACCTCAGCACTGATATTTTCCTCAGCAAGTTCGTCCGCTGCCTTAATTGCTTCTTGAACCATTGCACCGTAGGCGATTAATGTTACGTCTTCACCTTCACGTTTTACGCTCGCCTTACCAATTTCAACTTCATACTCCTCATCAGGTACTTCTTCACGGAATGAACGATAAAGTTTCATGTGCTCTAAAAAGATGACTGGATCTTCTGAGCGAATAGCTGAAATTAAAAGCCCTTTTGCGTCAATTGGATTAGATGGAATAACAACTTTTAATCCTGGTGTTTGTGCCATTAAACCTTCTAGTGAGTCAGCGTGTAATTCAGGTGTGTTAACACCGCCACCAAATGGTGCACGTACTACGATAGGTGTTGTTTTTGATGCACCAGAACGAATTCTGTGACGTGCAATTTGACCAGCAATACCATCCATTGCTTCGAATAGGAATCCGAAGAATTGAATTTCAATGACTGGACGATAGTTTTCTAGAGTCAAACCAAGACCGAGTGACACGATTGCACTCTCTGCTAATGGTGTGTCAAATACTCTATCTTCTCCGAACTCTTTTTGTAAGCCTTCTGTAGCTCGGAATACACCACCGTTAACACCAATGTCCTCACCGAAAACCAAAACATTTTCATCGTTTTTTAACTCTGTTGCCATAGCATTAGTGATCGCTTGAATCATTGTCATTTGTGCCATATTATTTTGACTCCTTCCCTTTGTAGTACTCGTACTGTTCACTTAGGTTAGATGGCATTTCATCGTACATTAATTCCATTAATCCTGTAACAGTTTGTTTTTCTGTTGCGTCTGCTTCTTTAATAGCAGCTTTAATTTCTTCTTTCGCACGTTCGATAACTTCGTCTTCTTTTTCTTTAGTCCATAAATCTTTACCTTCAAGATAGGTACGGAATCTTACTAATGGGTCTTTCTTCTCCCATTCAGAATCTTCGTCTGAAGTTCTATATTTAGTTGGATCATCACCAGCCATAGTATGTGGACCATAACGGTAAGTTAACATTTCAATTAATGTCGGGCCTTCACCGTTAACCGCTCGGTCACGTGCTTCCTTAACCACTGAATAGACTGCAAGCGCATCCATACCGTCTACTAAGACTCCAGGGATACCTGCTGCTACTGATTTTTGAGCAAGTGTTTTTGCTTTAGACTGTAATTCTCTTGGTGTAGAAATCGCATAATTATTATTTTGTATTACGAATATTGCTGGTACATTATAGGCACCTGCAAAGTTGATACCTTCGTAGAAATCACCTTGTGAAGAACCACCGTCACCAGTGTAAGTAATCGCTACATTTTCTTTACCACGTTTTTTAAGGCCAAGTGCAACACCTGTCGTTTGCACAAACTGAGCACCGATAATAATCTGTGGGCTTAAGGCGTTCACGCCTTCAGGGAACTGGTTACCTTTATAGTGTCCACGTGAGAACAAGAAAGCTTTTGTCAACGGTAATCCATGCCAGATTAACTGTGGCACGTCACGATAGCCTGGTAATATATAATCCCCTTCAGATAATGCGTACTGACTTGCAATTTGTGATGCTTCTTGACCAGCTGTTGGTGCGAAGAATCCAAGGCGACCTTGGCGGTTTAAAGCAGTAGAACGTGCATCCAATACACGCGTCCAAACCATTCTAGTCATTAGCTCAACGAGTTGATCGTCAGATAAATCTGGAACTAAATCTTCGTTAACGACTTCCCCTTTTTCATTCAGAACTTGAAATGTTTCAAATTTAGCTTCAATATCTGATAGAACATCCACCGGGTTAAACTTTTCATTTGCTGCCATGTGTGTTCACAATCCCTTCTTGATATGATTAATTAATTTCATTCTAACATAAGGCTGTTATAACAGTAAAACTTATATAACTATAACAGAATGATACAGGTCTTATATATCAAGGGTTGTAATAATGTAACAGTTAAATCTGTTATAGTAACACTCTGGAATTAGCCTTATTGCGCTTCTAAAATTTGCTCAATTTCTGTTTTAATCTGATTTACTTTCTCTGTTTCCTCCGTAAATGTAGACGATGCTTCGTTAATCGGTTCGCTGTACTCTGCAATCTGATTTAGGTGTTCATCGATCACATCTTGTGTCACTTCTTCTTCACCAAGGTATTCAAATAATTCCATCTCGCTAGCTAAAGCTTCTTTGTATGTATTATTTAGCGTTTCATGAGCTTCAAAACGTGCCGCCATAGACTGAACAAGTGATTCTGCTTCTTGTTTATATGATTCATCAGATATTTCTTCTACAGATGTTTTTGCCTCTTCAAAAGCCTCTTTAGCACTTGCCATCATCTCTGATTCCTCATCTAATAATTCGAGACGTTGTTCAGTGTTCTCAATCAAGTCTGGACTAATATTATTAATTTCTTCTAAGTTTGCATCATTTAATTGTTCTTGAAGCTCTGACTTTTCACTTTCAAGCGTATTATATTCCTCGTTAATATCTGCTAAGTCTTTTTCTTCAGTTAAACTCTGAGTAAAATCATCGTAGAAATCATTTAATTCTGATTCTGCGTTGCTACATGCCGATAAAAATAGCAAAGCGCCTAATAGTAATATACTGAATTTTTTCACTGACTATATACCTCCAATGTTAGTATCATTTAAAATATATTAAATCTGACAATATCATTTTAACTTAAATATATTGTATAATAAACAAGTGTTTGAATTGAGGAGGTTATATCATGCTGACAATGGCAGACATTGTAAAAGACGGAGCGCCGATACTCCGCACTAAAACAGAACCGATTGAAATCATAGATGATGAAACAATTGCCGAGTTAAAAAGTATGAGAGAGTACCTGGTTAACTCACAAGATCCTGAGATGAGTGAAAAATATTCACTCAGACCTGGTGTTGGTCTTGCAGCACCTCAAATCGGTTTAAATAAGAGAATGTTGGCAATTTATGTTGAGGGTGAAGATGGTAAACCGGAATATGATTATATGCTAATCAATCCAAAAGTAAAAAGCCATTCAGTTACAGAAACTTTTCTACCAAATGGTGAAGGTTGCCTGAGTGTTGATAAGGAAATTGAAGGCATTGTGCAACGAAAAAAACGCATAAGAGTAGAAGCACAAACTATTGAAGGTGAAAAAATTGAGATTAAAGCAAAAGGCTTTTTAGCAGTCGTGCTCCAACACGAACTTGATCATCTAAATGGCGTTATGTTCTATGACCACATAGACGATGATGCACCGTTTGAAGCGAAAAATGGTGCTCAACCACTCGAATAACAAAGTACTTAATTTAAAACCGTCCGTTAATTCCCTTTAGGGAAAACGGACGGTTTAATTTTGGCCAATTATATAAATTCATCTTTTCTAATCGTATAAAAAATATTTTTATCTTTTAATTTATCTAGAAGTTCATTCATTTCATCTTCGTTCATAAAGACCGGATCACTATCATGTGGGATGATGAGGTCATCACCACTTCCCTGCTCTGTATTTTGATCTTGATCGTATACATAGTTCATTACAATAGTGTTGTCCCTTACGTTAAACTCCACACCAGTAAAAACCTTATCTGTACGTTCTTGTTGCCTTTCTACCCCTATCATAATCTGTTCTGCATTCATCTTTCATCCTCCTTTTGAGTCCATTATAAAGTCTTTGCAAGTACTCGGTCTATAAGGTAAAATGAAATTAAGTATATAAGGGTGTGATCGTATGCTGAAAAAGTTACTCGATAGGCTTAAGAAAAAGTTGAAAGGCATCCTAGGCAGGAAGGGTTTATTGCACAATGAATATATGAAATAATGTGCCTTAAAACATATAAAAAGGCACATATTTTTATTGTGTAGACGACATAAAATATACAATTATCTAATTTATAAAGGAGTCATCATTTATGACAGTATTTAAAGTATTATATCAAGAAGACAAAGATACGCGTATCATTAGAGAAGATACTCAGATCTTATATGTCGAAGCTGAAACAGAAGAACAAGTTAGAAAGTCACTTAAAGACACTAACAGCAACATAGAATTTGTCCAGGCACTTAGTCCCGCGCATCTGGAATATGAAAAAAACAATAATGAAGACTTCAAAGTAGAGTCTATCGACTAATGTCATTAGAAACAAATGAAGTTGGTGTATTTTCTCTCGGGGGACTCGGAGAAATCGGGAAGAATACTTACTGTATCGAATACAAAGATGAAATTATCATCATCGATGCGGGTGTTAAGTTCCCTACAGATGACGAACTTGGCGTAGACTATGTCATTCCTGATTACACTTACTTAAAAGAGAACGAACACAAAATTAGCGCATTAATCGTAACGCACGGTCACGAAGACCACATTGGTGGCATTCCTTTCCTACTGCGCCAAATTTCAGTACCCATCTACTCAGGCCCACTCGCTTTAGGCTTAATCAGAAATAAATTGGAAGAACATAACTTACTAAGTCGTACAGAGCTTATTCCTATTGATGAAGACAGTGTACTTAAGTTTGAACATATGGATGTTGAATTTTATTTAACGACACACTCTATACCAGAGGCTTACGGTGTTATTATCCGTACACCTGAAGGTAACATTGTGCACACAGGTGATTTCAAATTTGACTTTACTCCTGTTGGTGAACCTGCCAACTTATCTAAGATGGCACAGTTAGGTGAAGAAGGGGTACTATGCTTACTTTCCGATTCTACCAACGCAACAGTGCCTAACTTCACCATTAGTGAAAAGGAAGTAGGTCAGAACGTCGAAGACATCTTCAGAAAATGTAAAGGGCGTATCATTTTCGCGACATTCGCATCTAATATTTACCGTGTACAACAAGCAATTGAAGCTGCCGTGAAATTTGACCGTAAAATTTGCGTCTTTGGTCGTAGCATGGAAAATAACATCAAAATCGGTCAAGAACTCGGCTATATCACTGCACCACCTGAAACTTTTATAGAAGCAAAAATGATTAATAAGATTGATAAGCATAAGGTGATGATTTTGTGTACGGGTTCACAAGGTGAACCAATGGCTGCCCTATCACGAATTGCTAACGGTACACATAGACAGATTAGTATTATTCCAGAAGATACTGTAGTATTTAGTTCTTCACCAATTCCAGGTAATACCTTAAGTGTGAATAGAACAATTAATGCACTTTATAAGGCTGGTGCTGATGTAATTCATGGCAAACTTTCTAACATTCATACATCAGGCCATGGTTCACAAGAAGAACAGAAATTAATGTTGCGTCTAATGCAGCCGAAGTTCTTTATGCCAATCCACGGTGAATACCGAATGTTGGATCTCCACAGACAACTTGCTATTTCAACTGGAGTTAAAGAAGATAACATCTTCGTCTTTGAAATCGGAGATGTACTCGCACTCACTAAAGATAGCGCAAGATTTTCTCACCGCGTTCAGGCAGGTACTGTTTTCGTGGATGGAAATGGTATCGGAGATATTGGAAACATCGTCTTACGTGACCGTAAATCACTTTCCGAAGAAGGCCTGGCTGTTGTTGTCTTAACAATTGACTTCTCTACCGGCGATTTATTAAGTGGACCAGACATCATCTCACGTGGATTTGTATATATGAGAGAGTCTTACGGTTTAATTAGAAGTGCAGAGAAGAAAATTAAAGATGAAGTCAATAAATTACTTAGTACCAAAGACAATGTGGAATGGTATAATGTCAAACAACTAATCATTGAAGAATTAAGTGGCTTCTTATACAACAAAACGAAACGTCGTCCAATGATCTTACCAGTCATTATGCGTGTAAATGACGATAAATAGTAAAAAACCTGCGAATAATATTCGCAGGTTTTTGTTTATTTCAACCGATCCATCTTATCTTCAAATAGACCTAATTGTTCATCTGTACCGATTAATATTAATATGTCACCATCTAGTATCGTTGTATTTGCATCGGGGCTGACGATAATGTCGTGGTCTCTCTTTATAGCAATGATTGAAATCCCAAACTTCTCTCTTAATGTTAAATCCGAAATTTGTTTGTTTTCAAATTTTTGATTTGCACTAAATTCAATTATTGAATGGTTGTGAGAAACTTCTAGATACTCTACAACAGATGATGAGACCAACCTATGAGCAACACGTCTCCCCATATCTCTCTCCGGATGAATCACGGAGTCGGCACCAATTTTTTCTAACACTCTACCGTGATGGGCAGTTTGTGCTTTAGATGTTACTTTCTTTACACCCAAGTCTTTTAAAATTAAGGTCGTTAAAATACTTGCCTGGATATTGTCACCAATTGCTACAATGACATTATCATAATTATCAATACCAATATTTTTTAGCATTGCCTCATCTGTTGAATCTCCGATAATACCTTCAGTAGAGAATTCTTGATACTCATTGACCCTATTCTCGTCTGAGTCAATTACTAATACATCAACATCCATATCGTGAAGTTCCATAACAATACTTCCGCCAAATCTTCCTAGACCAATTACCGCAATTTCTTTTTTCATGCTTTCAACCTACTCTATTTACTAGTATTTTTTATTTCCTTTAACGTAGTCTTTATCGAATAAGAATAATTTCGCTAAGAGAACAAGTGAAGGAATCAATATTAGTAAACCTAAAACAAAGACGATTGTCAATGCAAAAGCCATGTTTTCATTTACGACTGCATCGTTTATATTGATGTAAGGATACAGGATATAAGGTAACTTACTTATGCCGTAACCGAAAAATGCAAAGGCAAATTGCAGCATGATTAAAATAAACGCTGTGCCGTAATTACGACGTCTCCATACTAAGAAGACCGCTAGGATCATTGATAGTAAACTTAAACCAAATAGATACCAATAGTTTTGTGCATTTTCAAAGTGTACCTGGTTGTGGTCTCTTAAGCCTAAGAATACAAACTGTGTGATGACCAAGGTAGGTAAACTCCATATTAAGAACCAAGTTCTTGTAAGCTCGCTCGCCTTTTCATCTTCTGCCTTGTTGGCATAGAATGTTAGGAAACCACTTGAAATATATAATACTGAAATAATCGCTAAGAAAACAACTGACCAACCATAAGTTGAAAATAGAAGTTCTTCTACATTTAACGTGAGACCTTCAGCAGTTTCTTCAATATAGCCACCCTCTGAAATTACAAGTGCAATTGACAATGAGGCAGGAATTAAAAGTCCTGTTAGACCATATAATGCATCCCAACTCAATTTACTCTCAGTATTATAAGAGTTAAAGGCATAATATGCCCCCCTGATCGATAACAGTATGAGTGCTAAGGATCCTGGTATTAATAAGGAAGTTCCTAAATAATAAGCAGTATCAGGATAAAAACCGACGATTCCAACGAAAAAGAAGACAAAGAAAACGTTGGTTGTTTCCCACACTGGGTTCAAATACCTTGAGATTATCGGGCTAATGATATTGTCATCACCAGTTAGTTTAGAATAAAAGTTAAAGAACCCCGCACCAAAATCTATGGAAGCAATGATTACATATAAATATAAAAAGCTCCAGAGCACCGTAATACCAATAATTTCATAATCTAAACTCATCATGGTAAACGACCTCCCGTCACATCTTCAGACTCGATGCCAGTTTCACCGTACCAATTTAGCTTCTCTTCTTCAGCGGACTTATCTTTAAACATCTTAATTAACACGTAGATTGACGTAATACCTAAGATGACATACAGCACTGCGAATGCAATAAGTGTAATACCGAGACCGTCTGCTTGTGTCACCGCGTCTGATACTCTCATATATCCTCTAACAATCCATGGCTGACGTCCCATTTCCGCTAGGAACCAGCCTGCTTCAATCGCTAAGAAACTAAGTGGTCCAGTTAAAGCGTAGAGATAGAGTAAGAGCGGGTGGTGTTCATTAATTTTAGTCCATCGTTTCGTCCATTTTACTAAGAAGTAAACGATCGCAACGCCAAGTCCGTACATACCGAAGAACACCATTAAGTCGAAGAAGTAGTGAATGATTAGAGGTGGGTGTTCATCTTCTGGTATATCGTTTAGACCTTTGACTTCAGTATCAAAAGAGTTACCTGCTAGGAAGCTAAGCACCCATGGAATCCTTAGCTCATATTTTACCTCTTGGGTCTCTTCATCTAAAATACCGAATAATACTAAGTCTGCTCTTTCCTCTGTTTCAAAATGCCATTCAAAAGCTGCTAGTTTTTCTGGTTGTTCTTCGTGTAAGAATTTCGCAGATAAATCTCCTGCAAGCATAGTTAGTAAAGCCATCACAACACCGATTGACATCATGACTTTTAGACCTTTTTTATGATAGGTTTTATCCTCTGTAAATTTAGCTTTTAGTAATTTAACTGCACTAATAGTTGCGAGTAAGAAAGCAATTGTCATATATGCTGTCACTACAACGTGGAATACTCTTACCCATGTTGATGGGTTGAACATTGCAGCAAGCGGATCAATATTTAGAAATTCTCCGTCGACAAAATCAAAACCGGCAGGCGTATTCATAAATGAATTCACCGTCGTAATAAACACTGCAGATAAACTCGATCCGAGCACGATCGGTATAGTTAATAACCAATGGTACCACTGATTCTTAAAACGATCCCATGTATATAAGTATATGCCTAAAAATATTGCTTCAAAGAAAAAGGCAAATGTTTCCATGAATAATGGTAGCGCGATAATCTGACCACCAAGTCTCATAAAATCAGGCCATATTAATGACAGTTGCAAACCTATAATCGTACCTGTCACAACACCAACAGCCACTGTTACTGTATAACCTTTGGCAATTCTTCTTGACATGGTTAAATAATGTGCATCTCTATTTCTAATTCCCAAAAATTCGAGAACCATAAATACAATTGGTACACCTACACCGATGGTGGCAAATATAATATGAAAACTTAACGTCATTCCCGTGAGTAAGCGACCAATTAAAACATCATCCATAATTTTCACCCCGTATTCATACTCTCCATTATAAACGCTTTTCCTTATTAACTTAAATGGAAAGCGAAAAGAAACATTGACATATTTGTGAAATTATTAACATTTAACTTCAACTATACTTTAGGAGTGGGTAATTTTACTTTACTATGGAAATAAAGTCCAACTAGTACCATGAGTAATAGACTCGTGATTGCTATTCTTGATGCAATGGTCCCGAAATCACTTAGTACTAAAGTGATACTTCCGTAAATAAATGGTCCAACGATAGCACTCATCTTGGCACTAAAAGCGAAAAGACCAAAAAATTGTCCTTCATGTCCATTTGGCGCTAGTTCTATAATAACCGTTCTTGATACGACCCAGACAGAACCCATGGCGATACCAAACATACTGGCAGCAATCCAGAAAGTCCACATCGGTAAAGGCAACGCTGCAATTAATATGGCTGTTGCTAAAATAATACCGATAATACTAAAGGTTGGTTTAGAGCCGTACTTTTGATTTATAAAGCCAAATACTAAGGCACCGATAATAGAAAATAAAGTTGCAACCATGAATACAATTAAGAAAGCTGATGATTCAAAACCGACAACAGTCGTTGCATAAGGCTGCATCATAGCAATTGCTGTAGCCAGTGCATCATTTATAAAGAAGTAAGCAATCATGAAAAAGAAAATAGATGGATGTTTTTTTGCCTCTTTAAATGATTGATAAATTTCTTTATAGCCTGTTAAAAACGACGCTTTTGTTTTAGCTTGCTTTTTAACACGGTCTTTATTTACAAAGAACAATGGCAGTGAAAATAACAAGAATAAGATTCCACTTAACCAAAATGCATTATGAATCGGTGCATCACCAACGATGATTAAGACGGAGAAAATACCAACAAGTGTCCCTAAATAACCTAAGGCAACACCGAAACCAGAAATTAATGGCACTTCCTTTTTACTCCCTAAGGAGGACAACATACCATCGTAAAAAACATTACCTGATCCATATGTAAACTTAGCAAATACAAAGAATAAGATTGTTAAGAATAGGCCATTTGGTATTCCAAAAATTGTGCCACTATTTATACCACCAAAGAACCCCATAAGAATTGAAGCAATTACTGTAAGAATAGTAAATATAACAACATATTTTTGTCTTTTCTTTGTTCGGTCCATCAACACACCAAACAGCGGTGAGAATATGATTAAGAGAATTGCAGATGCTGCATTTGCATAGGCAATAACCGTAGAAGATATCTGTTCTAATCGTGCATTAGTCCCAACGATTTCTGTAATGTATTGCGGGAAGAAAAGCGTCACGATATTCGCTGAAAAAATAGTATTGGCAAAGTCATAAAGTGCCCATGCCAATATTGGCATTGAAAGAAATAAAGCGATTGGTTTTCTATTTCGTTCTTGCATATCGCACCTCGTTGTATAAATTTTTATGTTTTAAAAAAGACATGCAGTCTCCTCTGCATGTCCAGTTTACAATATAATATTTAATTTTAAGTTAAGTTTGTATATTCTTCTATTAAATAAAGTACATCCTCACCGCTATCTACGTTTAATACACGTTCAGCTAAATGCTCCATGTCAGTTTTTTTGACACCTGAAATATACTCACGAATCGATAATATTTTTTTTGAAGGAACGGATAATTCATCAATACCAAAACCAATTAATAATGCTATGGACTTATAGTCTGATGCCATTTCACCACAAAGACCAACCCATTTATCATACTTCTGACCACTATCAATCACCTTTTTAATTAAGCCTAAAACACTTGGGTGATAAGTTTGATACAAATCACTCACTTGGTGATTGAGACGGTCAGCTGCCATCGTATATTGAATTAAGTCATTTGATCCTATGCTAAAGAAATCAACATGTTTTGCAAGTTGGTCACTGATCATAGAAGCAGATGGTGTTTCGACCATAATCCCAGTAGATATTGACTTTAGTGTTTCATCTGTTTCCTTCTCAAATCGTTCTTTCTCTTCTATTAACAAGGCCTTCGCACGATTAAATTCGTCTAAAGTTGTAATCATTGGAAACATAACTTTTAAATCCCCATGAACACTGGCACGCACTAAAGCACGTAACTGTGTTCTAAAAATGTCTTCATTTTTTAACAGGAAGCGAATAGAACGCTCACCTAAAAATGGATTTGCTTCTTTAGGTAGGTTTAAGTAGGCTAGCTCCTTGTCTCCACCGATGTCTAGTGTTCTTATGATAACTGGCTTATCTTCTGAAGCTTCTAAAACCG
This sequence comes from Jeotgalicoccus marinus DSM 19772, assembly GCF_000425825.1. Lineage (GTDB taxonomy): Bacteria > Bacillota > Bacilli > Staphylococcales > Salinicoccaceae > Jeotgalicoccus > Jeotgalicoccus marinus. Next base: position 181,661 of record NZ_KE384460.1, on the reverse strand, counting down.
TCTTATAAGCAGTGTATTGTTCTTCTTCGGTGGGTAGGTTCATACGGTTCATGTACAAGAATTCTGTACGATAAAGTCCGACACCTTCAGCATCGTTGTTACTTACATCAACGACATCCTCTGGTCCTTTAATATTGGCAAATAAATTCACTTTAATACCATCTAATGTTGTTGTTTCCTTACCCACTAACCTCTGTAATTCTTTAATCTTTCTTTCTTCAGCTTTTTGCTTTTCACTGTAGGCAGCGAACTCAACTTCTGTCGGAGAGAGTACAACATCTCCACTGAAGCCATCTACAATAATGTCGTCACCTTCAGTAACCTTCTCTACTATATCTTCAATCCCTGAGACGAGTGGGATATTTAGACTTCTAGCAATAATAGCAGCATGACTCGTCATACCGCCTTTTGCAGTTACGATACCATTTACATATTTACTATCTAGTTGAGCGGAAGCTGAAGGTGTTAGCTCTTCAGCGATGATTACTACAGGTTCTGTCATATGCGTCAAATCTGTTACTTCAACACCTCGAATGTTATTGATCAGTCTGAGACATATATCTTTAACATCGAGTGCCCTAGCACGCATATATTCTGATTCAAGGGTTTCAAATTTCTCGACATATACTTTTCCTGCTGCCTCAATTGCACTTTCAGCATTATTCAGTGCATTGATATGTTCGATTATTTGTTCATTGAATCCCGGGTCATCCAACATCATAATGTGCGCATCAAAAATGGCGGCACTATCTTCGTCGAGATTTTCTCCTACATTTTCTCTCAACTTTCTTAGCTGGACGTGAGCTTTTTGAACACTATCTTTGTATGCTTTTATTTCAGTTTCAACCTGATTACTTGCTATTTTCTCTCTAGTAATTTCAACATCAACTTTATTTGAAATAATTATGCTTCCAAAGCCGATTCCTTCACTCAATTGATTCCCTGTAATAATTTCGGGCATTATTCAGTCAGTCCTTCACTTGATAAAGTTTCTGAAATTGCTTCAATTGCTTCTTCTTCATCTTTGCCATCAGTATAAATAGTCACTTCTGCACCTTTACCTACCCCTAATGACATGACACCCATAATTGATTTTAAATTAACTTTCTTACTGTTATATTCGAGTTCGATGTCCGACTCAAATTTAGTTGCTGTCTGGACCAGGATTGTAGCTGGACGTGCATGAATACCTGTTTCATCTATAATTAAAAAAGACCTGCTCTCCATTGACTTTTCTCCTTTAGGTGATATTTTATCTGTTGATTACATTCATTTTACAATATTTTTAAGATTCTTGCATTGAACCATCAACAATTTGTGCATTTAAATACGAAACGCATTTCTCAATGTGATCATCACCGAGTTTTTTCATTAGGAAATAAGAAATTAAAGCAGTCGTTCCTTGTGTAGCAATTGGAATAATACCAAACTGGCCGTTGGATTTTCGTTGTTTCTTGCTGATTTTATTCACAGCAAAACCGATGGATTTCCTTGCGACAAATTCACCGACTACACTCGAAGCCATAACAGCTGCACGTGTCTTCATATCGTCTGTATATTTTGTGATATCTTCATGTTCTATACCAAAAATTTCTTCAATATTATCATTGATTTCATTCATCATCTTCATATCCGTACCTACATCAAGTAATGGTATCGGTAAAGCAGCAGCAAGTGCAGAATATCTAGCCTTAGATCTAACTAATTCTCTTGCTTCTTCTGCACTATTATTTATTTCTTCTTTAGTTAACGTCGTAGACATACTTATCTTCTCCTTTAAAAGTTCTATTAAGTACTATACCCACTTTATAAAAGTTTGAACTTAATTGAACGGATTCACAGACAAAAATTTATAAATAATACTTGCCGCGAGTGCACTCGTTCGATCATTTTCATCTAGTGGTGGAGAAACTTCAGATATATCAAAGCTTTTCAAGTTGTCTAGCTTTGAGAATTTTGCAATCAAATTATGAATTTCGATGGCTGTATAACCATTTGGCGTCATTGCACTTACACCTGGTGCAGTTGCCGCTTCTACTGAATCCATACATAAGGTCATGATCACTGTATCGTAATCTCGAAGTTGTTTAAATACAGTATCAGCTGCCGCCGTTTCTCTGACCTCATCAATAGAATAGTAGTTAACATTAAAGCGGTCAGCAGTATCATATAAAGTTTTTGTGTTTCCTTGTTTCTGAAGCCCTAATACATAATAATCCACATCATTATCAGCAGTTAGTATTTGATGAAACATTGTACCGGATGACGGTCTTTCATCTCGTAAATCAAAATGGGCATCGAAATTTAAGATGGCAAGTTTACCATCAAATATCTGCCTTATACCGAGATAGTGTCCGTACAAGGTTTCATGTCCACCACCGATGATAATCGGGCGACTACTCACCTCGTAGATCTCAGCTAATTTCTCAGCAAGAGATTTTTGAGAGGCTTCTAAATCTTCATCCCCAATAATTGTACCTGCATCATAGAGTGTATCGTTATAAGCATATGATGATAGTTTTTCTCTCACTTTAAACGGTGCTTCTTTTGCACCAAGGCGACCTTTGTTTCTTTTTATACCTTCTTCAGAACTAAAACCAATAATGACGGGCGCCTTAGTTTGACCATTAAAATCCTGAATTTGTTGGTGAATACGCTCATTTAAGTCTTCCGTGTCAACACGGCCAGAATATTTATACTTCCTTATCTCGTGCATCATTTCGACCTCCCTTAAATTCTTTAAAAATACTAATGATTAACAACGGTGTCAGAATCAATACCAAGAATACATTGAACGGTAAAATAAAGAGTGAAAGTTCTACGTCTTTAAATAATGTAATGTAGAGACTGACTGTCACATTTAACCAAAGTATGAAGATGGTGATCATCTGTCTATGGTAATGAGAATTTCTCAGTAAAACCAAGACCGTAAAGTAGATATATAGCACAATCAAAACAAGTGAGATTAAGAGATTTACCCATTCGTAAATTGTCTGCATATCACTTAGTTTGAAATACCCTTCAACAAAAACACCGTTACGATTGTTGAACTCTAAGAAAATAAAGAATAAGGACACGAAACCAAGAAGTAATTCTAAGTAAGACACCTTAAACCATGAAGGTAGATCTGTTTCAAAGAATTGTTTCAATTTATCGAGTAGTCGATTTCTAAAATCATATAATTTCTTAGAGAAGCCTAAGTACTTATCGACTTTAGACGTGTTAAGCGATTTACGATTTTTATTTAAGCGTGATAGCTGGTCTTCTTTTTCTATACCAGGCTTTTTTAGTATGTTCGTGGACTTCAATAAAAACACTCCGACCCATAAGGCCATATAAGATGACACCCAAACTAAGGCGAAGAATACATTTATCGATAAGACATCGGTTGGCGTGATAGTCGATTCTATATTTGAGTACACTGAGTTTTGTGTAAAGAAATATGCAATACCATAGAAGAACAAGATAATCATGTAATGTTCCTTACGGTGTGCTGGATTTAAGTACTCATTAAAAATACTAAATAATAGATGAATAATAAAAGCAAATAAGAATAAAAAGGCCCATAAGCCATATACTTCTGTCATCAATATAGTTGTAATGATAAATAATCCTAGAGATAATCCTAAATAGAAAAATGTCAGAACAACATCGTATTTTGTCGTTGATTTTATCCAGGAAGCGACCTTAAACATAAAAATACCAAAGCCAATAATTAATATTCCTCCGATAATTGGAAAGCCTCCAATCATTGTTGAAAGCATGTTTAACACTTCAAGGAAGAAGGCATTGATTAAATCGAAGACTGTCTCTATGCTATTCTCATTGACTTCTTGCTCCTCACCGCGTAGTGCACCAGTGTTAAACAAAATAAAAATACCTAAAACTATAAAAAATACACCTAATACATAGCTGATTAATACTTCACTACTATTTCTTAATTTACTTATCATGTGGTCACCTCTAGACTTACAGTATATAAAATATCAACATAAATTTCATTTAATGCAATATTAGTGTTTAAAAGCTATAAAACTGGATATATATTAATTAACAGAAAATAATATAATTGATATCTACATATCCAAAAAGTTTTGCAAGAAAATATGAGCTATAATGATTACAATGTGTCATTATACCATTTTTGTACTCTATACTCATGTAAAAAGAAACTGAATTTACCTAGCATTCCTATAATTTATAGGGATGCTTTTTTTAACAAAAAAAGCATGTTCCCTTTGACTAGAAAACATGCCTTAAAATCAGGTCCTAATTTGATAATAATGCACGATGTGCAATATCGGTACGATAAAAGACCTCACCCTCATTAAATTTTATTTCTTTAATACTGTCATAGGCAGACTTGAAAGCATCTTCAATCGTATCCCCTGTTCCAGTAACAAGCATGATACGCCCACCTTTTGAAATATAGTCACCCTCTTCTGTTTGGGCAATACCACTAACATAGCTTCGTTCCATAATGCTATCGTCAAACTGAATGGCTAAGCCTTCCTTATACTCGTATGGATAACCTTCAGTTGCAAGCATGACTCCAACAGTGTATCCAGACTTCCATTTTATTGTAAAGGGCCGTTTAGCCTTTAAGTCCTCAAGTAGTGATGCAAAATCACTCTCGATCATATTAAGAAGCACTTGAGCCTCAGGATCTCCAAATCTTGCATTATATTCTAAAACTTTAACGCCATCATCGGTAATCATAGCACCTAGATATAACACTCCGAAATAGCTTAATCCCTCTTTTACCATAGCATCAACTGTTGGTTCGATTATCGTTTTGACAGTTTCTTCTCTTACCGTTTCACTAATATGTGTGACAGGTGCATAGGCACCCATACCTCCAGTATTCGGTCCTTTATCCTTACCGAAAGCTTTTTTATGGTCTTGGGCAATAATTTCAAAGGCATGTGAAAAGTCTTCATTTACAAATACCATTAATGAGAATTCTTCACCTTCTAAATACTCCTCAATAATAAGTGGTTCGAATTGCTCGCTATCTTCAGAAGTCAACATTTCTAACGCTTCTAAACCATCTTGAGTGTTCTTAACAATCATGACACCCTTACCTTCAGATAGACCATCCTTTTTTATTACAAACGGTGTTTCTCTCGATTCTATATGAGCTTTTACTTTTTCATAACTTGTAAATATTTCATAATCCGCAGTCGGTATATTGTATTTTTTTAACAAGTTTTTAGTGAAGCTTTTACTGGTTTCCATTCTAGCTTCTGACTTTCTCGGACCAAACACTGTCAAACCATATTCATCAATTAAAAAATCAGCAAGTCCTAATGATAATGGTTTAGCATCCCCTATGATGACCCAATCCACTTGTTTTTCTATGCAGATACCGGCAATCGCATCAAAATCATCTTCAGATACTCTGTACATGACTTCACAAATTTCTCTCATGCCAGCATTACCTGGAATCGCAAAAATTTGATCGACACTGTCTGATTTACTCAACATTTTGACAATGGCATGTTCTCTCCCGCCCTTGCCAATTACTGCAACGTTCATAGTGATTCCCCTTTCAATTCTGTTACAGACTCTTAATATGAACTTTACATCAGTATATCTTAAATCTTTGCACTCTACTAATTTCTTGTCATAAAACAATTAGTATTTTCATAGCTTTTTCTTATGACTTTAGAGATAATAAGATAGAGAAACTTTTTAGGAGGGTTTAAGAATGACTGCAGAATTACTAAACGGACGTGAAATCGCTAAAGATTATCGTGCCGGATTGCAAGAAGAAGTAGAAAAATTAAAAACACAAGGTGTTGTACCTAATCTTACGGTCGTCATCGTAGGGAATGACGGTGCTTCATTAAGTTATGTCCGTTCTAAAAATAAAGCGGCTGAAAAAATTGGTATGGAATCTGCAATTGTACATCTACCAGAAGAAACTTCGGAGGATGAAGTACTACAAAAAATTGATGAGTTAAATAATGATGACAGTGTGAGTGGCATCTTAGTCCAAGTACCCCTACCTGAACAGGTTGATGAAAACAAAGTACTTGAAGCAATTGCACCACATAAAGATGTTGACGGATTTAGTCCTGTTAATATTGGTAGACTTTATACTGGTCAACGTACATTCGTACCATGTACGCCACTTGGTATCATGGAATTATTAAAACACACAGGATCATTAGAAGGTAAAACCGTGGCAGTAGTGGGTCGGTCACACATCGTTGGGCAACCAGTTGCTAAATTACTTACAAATGAAAACGCAACGGTTACTTTAATGCACTCACGTACCAAAGATATGGTCGCACAACTTAAAAACTTCGACGTTGTTGTAAGTGCCGTAGGTAAACCAGGATTAATTTCAGGTAAAGACCTTAAAGAAGGAGCGATTGTCATCGACGTTGGTAACACAGTCGTTGACGATAAGCTTGTTGGTGATGTTGACTTTGAAAGTGCAAAAGAAGTTGCAAGTTACATTACTCCAGTTCCAGGTGGTGTGGGCCCATTAACAATCACAATGGTATTAAATAACACACTTCTTGCGGCTAAATGGCACAACGGATTTGAATAATATAAATAAATCACCCGAGTGTTAGGCATTTGCCTAACACTCGGGCGTTATTATTTTAAAACGACTCATATAAATACTAACTTTTTAAGTATTAATCTCTTTAAATCTACCTGTTGAAAATTTCTCTGCAATTTCTCTTTGCATCAAAGTCAGCTCCTTAATTCACTAACCTCTTAAAATAATGTAAGTGAGATATACTAAGTAGAATACTAGTAAAATTACGCCCTCTATCTTTGTAAGTTTCTTTCTCCACAAAGCTAAAACTAGGAGTAAGACTGTTGCTGCTATTAGTATCCATCCATCGATGATAAAGTCACCACTAACATTTAGTGGTTCAATCGTTGCTGTAAGTCCAGTAACGAAGAATATATTGAAGATATTACTTCCGACAATGTTACCTATTGCCATAGATGCCTCGCCCTTTAGTGCTGCAGTAATCGATGTCACAAGTTCTGGAAGTGACGTACCGATTGCTACTATAGTTAAACCAACGAGAGCTTGACTCATACCTAGACTGATTGCGATAGATGACGCATTAGATACAACCATTTCCCCACCAAGCACAATTCCTATTAAACCAATAACAAATAAGACGATGCTTTTTAGCCAAGACATATTCTTACTATCATCCGTACTACTTTCTTCTTTTAAATGTTTGGAGCGTTTTGTCTTAATAAGAATATAAAAAATAAATAGTACAATACCAACTAGTAGAATAATACCATCTACTCTACTGACAACGTTTGTGGCACTAGAAAATAGAATGGCATCTGACATTAGAATCAATAATAGACCTGCCGCGATTAAAGAGTAAGGTAACTCTCTTGTACTTGTCTGTCTATCAATAATTAAAGTAGACACTAAGGCAGTGATGCCGAGTAAAAGTGTGATATTGATGATGTTACTTCCAATTATATTCCCTAATACCATATCTCCATTTCCTTCTAATGCTGCAATGATACTTACTACAGCCTCAGGTGCACTAGTGCCAAATGCAACAATGGTTAAACCAACTACCATTGGTGAGATATGTAGCTTTTCTGCTATAGAAGAGGCGCCATCGACAAAAAAGTCAGCACCTTTTATCAAAAGTAAAAAGCCAATAACTAATAAAATCCATTCCATATACTTCACTCCTTTTTTGTTATTCTTGGTCGTCCCTATACCATTATGATAAAATTAAAACAATTCTATTACTAGCTCTGGAGGTATAATATATGAACTCTAAAAATCTTATAAAATTCATGATCGGTATCTTACCACTTGCTCCAGCAGTAAATACATACCTAGATCAAGATACTGAACAAAACACTTCCGAAGAAACGCCTGAAGATTACAACGGGCCAACCATGGAAGAAGAAATAAATAATCATACAGGTAATTTACCTGCCATTAAAAATGTTGAAAATGTTAATGTACAAAACGGTGATGATTTTGATCCGTTACAAGGTGTCTACGCTGTCGATAATACAGACGGTAACCTGACTGAGGAAATTGAGATTACTGAAAACAATGTAAACACCTCACAAAATGGTACGTATAATGTATCTTACAGAGTAGAAAACTCAAATGGTGGCTATTACACCTATGTTCGTGTGATTACAGTTTCCGAGGCTCCATCTGATAGTTTACCACAAGTACCACCAAGTGATGATTCAAGTGAATCAGATAATGAAAATTCCAATGAAAGCAATAATGCTGAAGTCCTATTTGAAGGTGTAGATGACCTCACGATAACAGCAGGAGAAGAATTTGATGCTAAAAGTGGTGTTAGAGTCACTGATGTCGATGGTACTGATATTAGTGATCAGCTCTATATATCAGGCGAAGTTGACACACAAACACCGGGTGAATATACAATTGCCTATGCTGTTTTTGACATCTTTGGCAACCCAAATGCTGTCGGACGTACAGTTACAGTACAATAATAAAAGACTGCAGATAATCTGCAGTCTTTTTACTTACTGGGCTAATTGACGTTTGACTTCACCATTGAATTCATCTAAGTCAGCAGGTGTACGGCTTGTTACTAAATTACCGCAAACCTCAAGTGCCTTATCGTCCCAGTTTGCACCAGCATTAATTAAATCGTTTTTTACATTTTTCACGCTTGTTACATGTCTATCTTTTAATAGATTCGTATCTACTAATAATTGTGGACCATGGCAAATCGCGAATACGGGTTTGTCATTTTCTAAGAAATGTGCTGCAAATTTACCAAAACGGTCTTCTTTGTCCCCTCTTAAGCTATCAGGTGAGAATCCGCCTGGGATAAGAAGCGCATCATAATCACTCGCTGATACATCTCCAATAGCGTGATCTGATTCAAATTGACCACCCTTTTTACCTTCGACTGTTTTACCCTCTGGAGAGATAAGATCAACCTTATGTCCTTCCTGTTCCATCGTTTCTTTAGGGCTAGTATATTCAATATCTTCTACTAAGTCTGTCATAATTACAGCAATATTTTTAGTCATTGTAACATTCCTCCGTTATGATTTCTTGCATTAGATAATATTCCCGTAGACAATATTTTTAAACATCTTTATAAGTATCAAAATACCCTAAAAATTTAAGATAAACTTTTAGGGTATTTACTCTATTCACTATAAGTGACAAGTGAATCATCACTACTTTGTAACTCATTATTAACTTCTTCGACATGCTTTATGTATCTGTCACTATTTGAAATATGAACATCCATGAATGCCTTATGTGCTTCTTTTTTGTTGGCAATCATTGATTTAAATTCTAAGATAGCAAGTGTTCGATTCGATATTGCGAGCAAGAGATCTTCTTTCATCTTCGATAGGTGTTCTCTTTCATTATCAGCGAGTTCTGTAGGAATTGATATTTTTGAAATCTCAGTTTCTAATTCACTATAACGTTCGTTTAAATCTGTTATCATTTCTGCAGCTTCATCAATTTCTAATAAATTGTAGTTATATTCAGTATACATCGGAATAAAATTTTCATTCCAAATCGATGATATACTCGCACCTGTCTCATAAAGTTGCGCGCTGACATACTTCAAAGATGGCATCTGAATATTTTGTAATTCGATATCTGACAATCCATCGACGGTAAAGACATCTTTACGATCAACTATGTCTGTATTTGCATCTTCTCCCACTGGATCAATAACGAGATGATTAATCGTGGTGTGCGACTTAGTGACAAGTGGCAAATTTTCAATTCTTGATAATTTGTCTGTTGTACTGCACCCTGTTAGAAGTATGACAAATACTATTAAAAGTATTTGTTTCAAAGAAAGGACCTCACAAATTAAAGTTTTGGTTGATTCTCTTTCGTATTGTAACACAGCTGTAATTTAATTGAAACATCTCATTAAAAATCTATTAATACCATACAAAATAAATGATAAAACAAGCAACTACCATAACAATTAACGACAATGGTGTACCGACTTTTAGATAATCACTAAATTTGTAACCACCTGGTCCGTATACTATTAGGTTGGTTTGGTAACCAATCGGTGTCATGAAACTTGCAGATGCTGCGATGGCAATTGTAACAACTAAGCCCATATAATCGACATTAATCGCATTTGCCATCTCTAAAGCAATTGGAAACATTAACACTGATGCTGCACTATTTGTAATCACTTCTGTAAAAGTATTCGTAACAAAATATATAATAAAGATAACACCAAGAACACCAAAAGGGGTAGCCAAGTACGTTAAACCACTTGCAACATATTGTGCAAGACCCGACTCAGTCATCGCTGCACCAACACCAAAGGCGCTGGCAATGAGTAGAATGACATCAAACTGAATGAAACTTGTTATCTCTGTCGGGTTAATAAATCTAAACCCAACCAATAAGACAACAAGTACTAACATTGCTTCTAGCATTGATAACCAGCCCATAGTGACAACTAAAATCATCAGCAAGAGGGCAACCAGCCCAATCCAACCTTTAGTCATATCTTGTTTTAGTTTCTCAGGCGGTTGCACAGGCGTAATGACATAAAAATCTGACGAATGTTTGTTTCTATCTATAAAGGTTTGATCTGCAATAAGTAGTAAGGTGTCACCTGTCTTTAATACGATATCGCCAACACGACTTTTGATGCGCTGATTATTTCTATGTATAGCAATAACTCCAGCATTGTACCTATTTTTAAAATTCACTTGCTTAATTGTTCTATTTAAAAGTGATGAATTATGAGAAACGACTGTTTCAACTAACACATTATCATCATTTTTAAGATCTTCTAAAGTAAGTTCTGTACCCGTTTTAACAGTGACTCCCTTTTCCTTTTGAATCTTGGCAATGGTATTTAAGGAACCAGAAAAAATAATATGGTCTCCTTCTTCTACTACTGTCAGACCATTTATAGGAAATACTCTCTTATTATTTCTTAGAATCTCGATTATATAAATGCCATCAAATACTTCTTTTCCTAGCTCTGTCACCGTGTTCCCTGCAAGTTCAAATTCATCTTCTATAACCGCTTCAGCTAAAAATTCTTTTGTTTCTTGGCTAATTTGCTGTTTGGCTCCTAAGTGTTCGGGTAATAAACGGTAACCAATGGTTAATAAGAAAATTAGCCCCACTATAGTAATGGGTATTCCGACAACTGAGAGTGTAAAGAAACTAAAACCCTCAAGACCTGCACTTAGTAATAAGCCATGTACAACTAGATTCGTCGATGTACCAATCATGGTAATGGTCCCACCGAGAATTGTCATATAAGATAAGGGCATTAAAAATTTTGAAGGGCTGTAATTATTATCTATTGCCCAGTTTTTCAAGATTGGGGTTAAGGCAACGACAATTGGAGTATTGTTTAAAAAACCAGACGATAGCCCTAAAGGTAATAATACTTTTAACATACTTGCTTTGATATTTTTACCTTTACCTAAAAGACGATATACTACAAGTTCTATAATACCGTGCTTCTGGATTGCACCAGCAACTATAAATAACAGGAGTATAGTGAGCATCCCTTCGTTTGCAAAGCCATTAAGCGCCTCTGTATTGGAAATGACTCCACTTAATAGAAATACAACTAAGGTGAGAAATATCAAAAAGTCCGCTCTCATCACTTCAAATAACAAACCAAGCAACATCAATACGATGATGATAGCAACAAAAATCATCTCTCCAGTCAAAGTCGTCACCCCCTATCAATATTTTCTAAATCTTAAAGGTATCTTATCATATTTACAGATATCTCTATATAAAAAAAGAGCATATAAACTGCTCTTTAATTTTCAGATATAAAATTCACCAGCTCATCTGACATAGCTGGGGTCACTTCTTCAAGTAGTAATTCGAGACGAGGCTCACCAGCAGCCGGACTTGCGATTTCTTCTTGGTCAAAATTAAAAATAACACTTTCCTTCGATATGTCTACATTACTAAAGGTATTGGCTTCATTGTGTACCCAGTCAGATAACTTGTCTCGGTCGATATACGCACTGTATATTTCCATTTCAGCTAAGTTTCGGTTCAACACTTCAAATAGGTAATCTCTTTTTTCTGAAGATTGATCGAACAAACGATCTTCAATTAAGGTCGACGTTTCTTTGATATCGACGAACATAAAGGCTACACGGTTAATATCGTTGGTTTGATTCAACTTACTGTTTATATTAAATCTCAAGGCAAACACATCCTCATTTAACTGAGTCGGTGTAACTTGAATGTTTAAACTTGCCTTAAATTCTTCATCACCCTCATCTGCACTGATAAGATTATTGAACACTTCTATTTGTTCGTTATTAAAATTATTTATACTCTCATCAATAGACGCTATTTCAAACTTTGGGTATTCCACAGACACAATTTTATTGTCGTCTTCATCAGCCTCAGTTACTATTTTTAAACCCTCTTCATCTGATTCCGTCAATTGTTTATCGTTAGCAGGTGCATCTTTGTCTTTCTTTTCATATTGCCCATTTTCTAGCATTCCGAGCGCTTCTTCATTACCTCTTGGTTCATTTTCTTCAGTGCTACAGGCTTGAAGCACTAAAACCATCATGCCAATCATCATTAAAACTATCTTTACTTTCATCGAATATGCTCCTACTATATTTGTAGTTAACGTATGCCATCTCGTGATGATCTTGATTTTGTTTTAGAAAAACCTAATTTTTTCATAATCCATTTAATACCGGGTGTGTGTAATAACATAAACTCCAACACTTTCATATCTCGTTTCAAACGATTGGGTTCTTTTAATAATCGGTATAGCCATTCGAGTTGAAACTTTATCCAAATTTCTGGTGCTCTTTTGATGTGACCACTTAAAACATCAAAGCTACCCCCTACACCTATAAAAATGCCCTTATCGAACGACTCTATATTATGGTATATCCATCCTTCTTGACGTTTGGCACCAAGTGCAACAAAAACGATATCTGGATTTGAGTCCAGCACTAACTTTGAAACCTCTTCATCAAAACGGTTAAAATAGCCATCTCTTCTACCCGCGATAACAACACCTGGAAAATCCCTTTCAACAATTTTAACGACATCTTTGTTTACAAGTTCACTTGCCCCTAAAAAGAATACACGTTTTTTATAGTCATTCGCGTATTGCAACAAGTCATACATGATGTCTACACCAGTCACACGTTCTTTTAACGGTGTACCTTTAAACTTCGATGCATTCACTACACCAATTCCGTCAGCGACAACGTAATCCGCACTTTGAACAATTGCTTTAAAATCAGGATCATCTCTTGTTTCGATAACGACTTCTGGGTTTGCAGTCACTATGAAACATTTTTTATTTTCTTCTATTGCTGGATAGACGATTTTCTTTAGCAAAGAATACCTGGAAATATTAATAAATTCTATATCCATTAGTGTCACTGTTTTCTTTATCTCTCCCATGTCGTTACCTCCTTTTCAAAAGAAATCTTTACAATTTATATACATTAAAATGTTACACTATTTTTAGAATTAATATTTGTTTGGAGTGTGTTGTATGATTAAAGTATTTGCCCATAGAGGTGCTGAGTCCAGTCGACCTGAAAACACTAAAGATGCTTTTTTATACGCCTTAGAACTTGGTGCTAAGGCAATCGAACTCGATGTTCAACTGACTAAGGATAATGTACCTGTTGTCATTCATGATTATACCTTAACGCGTTATAATAAAGATTACACACTACCAGTAGATAATTATACATATGAGGCATTAAGCCAAATTGATGTAGGTTCGTATTTTTCAACTAATTATAGTTATTCAAGAGTACCAACCTTATCCTCAATCTTAGAAATCATACCACAAAATGTCTTATTAAATATCGAGATTAAAAATACTCCTAAAAGACATCAGGGCATTGAAAAAAAAGTTGCTGATTTAATCTCAGAATACCGTGCGATCGATAATACAATCGTATCTTCATTTGATCATATTGCTCTAAAGACAATCAGTAAAATTAATCCAAATTTGAAGCTCGGCTTTTTAATTCACTATCCAATGATTAATCCAGGTCAATACGTTCATAGCACGGGCTTAAATGCTGTCAGCATTCATCCTAATAAAAATATAGTCAATGAAACATTTATTCAAGAATGTAAACAATATGGTTACAAAATATATCCATACACTGTAAAAGATGAAACTGACTACACCCGACTAACTGATCTCGGTGTCGATGGCTTTTTTACTTCTACAACAGACTATTATTAAGAAAAGAAGAGGTACCTAGGGCACCTCTTTTTTAAAGTGTATCTAGTTCTTCTGTCGAGGTTACAACATTATTACTATGGATCCAAACTAAGTCTGAACCCTTGTCAATCGTCCCTCTATACCAAGTATTGTTTCCGACCAGTACCGTCTCAACAACGTTAAATTCTAATCCCGCATGATGTTCTAAAGTTTCATGGACATATTGTTTTTTACCACCCCATGGCTCAGTTGACGCAAAGCCACGACCAAGTAAATAAAATGTCTTTTTGTCGAAATCAACCACAGTGTGAACGTGTGAGGATGTTTCAATTCCTCTAATCCATCCTATAACGCCGTCCACACCACTTGGTTCAGTGCTCAGTAAGTAATAGTTCTCAAACTGATAAGTCGCTTCTCGTTTTACATAGTACACTTTATTTTTTAATATTTGTGCATCTCTTTTATTTTCATCACTATTCGGTGCTTCAAAAATATAAGTAGTATAGGCTTTTAAGTGTGCAAGTCTACTCACTGGACGAATGGAATAGGTATGTGATTCTTCCAATTCTTCTTCATTATCTAAAACCATTAACTTGCCCATTTTTTTATATTTGATATTTTTCGGATCCATCGCCATTACTTTAGAACGATATAAGTCCTTTTCTTCCTTTTGCATGTTCTGCCACTTGTTTAAGAAGGCTTCATACAGAGGTAGAACATCCTTCACATCACCGTAGGCTTTGACTCTTCCAAACTCAAGCCATAATATTTTATCACAGAAAGTCTTCATTTGACCAATGGAATGGCTGACAAAAATCATCGTCTTTCCTTGATCCTTGAATTCCATCATTTTTTTTAAACTTTTATCCGCAAATGCTCTATCCCCAACGGATAAGGCCTCATCAATAATTAAAATATCCGGATCAACCTTTACACTTATAGCAAAACCCAGTCTAGATTTCATTCCACTAGAATATGATTTTACAGGTTGATCTATAAAGTTTTCCAACTCTGAAAACTCTATAATTTCTGGCTCAAGCGCCTTAATTTCTTCCTTAGAAAAACCGAGCATCAGACATTTTAATTCAATATTGTCCCTACCAGTTAAGTCATCATTTAAGCCTGCCGCAACTGCGATTAAGGCAGGTTGGCCGTTGACTTGTACATCACCGCTCGTTTCTGGCACTATACCAGCAATGATATTGGATAAGGTAGATTTACCAGAACCATTGATTCCGATAAAACCAACGACATCGCCTTTGTCAGCTTCAAACGATACACCATTCAAGGCATAAAAGTTATCCCCATGTTCTTTTGGACTAATTAAGTCCAACATGCGTTCTTTAGAGCTCTCATACAATTTATATTTTTTTACGACATCTTTTGTTACTATAGCTTTTGTCATAGTACGACCCCATTATAAGTAATCAATAAAATTACGTCTGAATTTCATATGCAGTACTGAACCAATTAGCAGCATTACGAACATTAATACCCAATAATAAATAGTGTATTCCCAGTTTTCAATGAAGAACCATTCTGTTCCAAAGAATGATGCACGATAACCTTCAATTAGGTACACCAATGGATTCAACTTCATAATAATCATCAAAGTCGGAAAATCTGACAACATCGATAATGGCCAAAGTACACCTGATAGATATAGGGCCATACGTAACAATGAATTCAAAAGTAAGTGTACGTCTCTAATCAACGTCGATAAGGTCGATGTAATCAATGCAAATGAATAGATTAATACGTAAGTTGCAAAGATATAATAGAACAACTGCAGAAAGTAAAAGCTCACATAATAGCCAGCAATTTGAAATACAATAAATGCTAATACCAACATAATGATATGCGTATAAAACTTAGAAAATATAGGAATATTCGGTATTACACTTAAAGGGAAATTCATTTTTGATAGCATCTTAAGTCTCGTATATATCGACTTTGATGCCTCAATACTTGCTTGGTAGAAAAATGTCCACACAATAAAACCAATGAACAGCCAATAGAAAAACGGTACTTCCATTCCGTTCATTTCAATCGGCGCTCTTTGTCTTAAGGTGCCGAAGACGAACCAGTAAATCATAATTGAAATTACAGGTGTTAAAACTTCCCAGACAATGCCTAAGTAGTTGTTTTGATTCTTACTCTTTACATCATAGGTCGATAATCGTCTCACTAAGTAGAAATGAGCGATTTGTTCTTTTAGTACATTAAGCATGGATTTCATCTTAGTCACAACCTCAATTTTTCATCAATGGTGCATTATACAATCTTATTTCTTAGATGACAAATAACTTCCTCTGCCACTCTTTCAGAAGCATGTCCATCTTCTAATAAACAGAACTTGTCTCTAAACGCTTTTGTATTATAGATTTCATTAAAATCTGATGATTCGCTTTCTTTAATCACATCGATTAAAGCATCTGTTGTTTTTACGAGTGGTCCCGGTGCTTGATTTTCAAAATCAAAGTAGAATCCACGCAGTTTGTCACGATAATTATCAATGTCATAAACATAGAAAATCATCGGACGTTCTAAGTTCGCATAATCGAAGAAAACAGATGAATAATCTGTTATCAGTAGATCTGAAATGGAATATAGTCCTCTGATATCTTCATACTTAGAAAAGTCATAAATAAAGTCTTCATATCCTGATATATCTAAGTTTTCACTGACGAGATAATGTAGACGAAGCACGATAACATATTCCTCACCTAAAGCTTCATACATTTGTTTCAAATCAAATTCTAAATTGAATTTGTAACGTCCTTTAGCATGATAGGAATCGTCTCTCCAAGTCGGTGCGTAGAGAATAACTTTCTTATCTTCTGGTAAGTTAATTTCTTTTTTAAGATTACTAACGGCCGCTTCGTCACTATTTGTGTATAAGAAATCATTTCTTGGATAACCAGTCTCTAATACTGTCTTATCAAATTGAAAGGCGCGTCTAAATATTTCCGTTGAATATTCATTGGGAGATATTAAAAAGTCCCACTTAGCCGACTCTTTTGTAAAGTTACGCTTATACTTTTCTGTATTTGTCCCAGGCATGTATACTTCATCCATGTCTGTTGCTAATTTTTTTAGTGGAGTCCCGTGCCAAGTTTGAACATAAGTCGTTGTCTTAGGTTTAGGTATCCAGAGCGGTAGTCGACTATTTGTAATCCAAAGTGTCGACTTATTCATATAGATCATCCAGTTCAATGAAAATCTCTTAATGTAGGGTAGGTCATAGCGTTCAAATGTTTCAGCATAACGCTTATCAACGCTCCATAAGAGTCTGTATTCTGGGTGATGTATAGACATATATTCATACAGCGCTCTTGGGTTGTCACTATACTGCTTGCCGAGAAAACTCTCAAAGATAATCAAAGAGTGATCCTTATTAAATAATTTACCACATAACCAAAATGATGCTTTATATAATTTTAAGCCTAAACTTTTTAATTTTTTCATTTTCACCACACCTGAATCATATTCAATATAATATAATATTATGCTATAATTCATAATACTACAAAATAGATTAACATTGCCTTAATTGGAGGAAATTTATAATGAAAAAAGTCATAACATATGGAACATTCGACCTACTACATACAGGTCACATTAATATTTTAAAAAGAGCAAAGGAATTAGGTGACCACCTAACTGTTGCTGTATCTACAGATGAATTTAATATGCTTAAACATAAAGAGGCGTATCATTCATTTGAAGAAAGAAAGCAAATCTTAGAAGCCATCCGCTATGTTGATGAGGTCATTGGAGAAGATAATTGGGATCAAAAGAAAAATGATGTTAAAAAACATAATATCGATGTCTTCGTCATGGGAAATGACTGGGAAGGTGAATTTGACTTCTTAAAAGATCAATGTGAAGTCGTTTACTTACCAAGAACAAGTGGAATTTCAACAACCAAAATTAAAGAAGAACTAAAGGGTTCTAATGATTAAAGAATTTGTCTTAAAGGTATATCTAACAGTGTTTAAAACTATTTTTTCTATCTTTAACACTAGACCTTTAAAAAATCGTACCGTCTTGCTCGCATCGTTTGGGGATAATATCCAACATGTCATCAATGAACTTAACAAAGAGACACAACAGCACATCGTTGTCCTTAAAGATCCAACTTGTCATTTCAGCTTTAAGCAAGCTGATCAGTCACTCAACTTTTCTTTAAGACAGCCAATTCAATTTCTAAAAGGTATATATTATCTTGCAACAAGCAAATATATATTTATCGATAACTATCAAGTGGTCCTTGCCTCCTGTGATTTTAGATCACAGGTCACCTGCACACAACTGTGGCACGCTAACGGAGCCGTAAAATATTTCGGACTTAGGGACAAAACAATCAAGTCAAGACCACAAAGTGCCCATGACCGTTTTAGAGATGTATATAAAAGGTTTCATAAGGTGGTTGTATCTTCAGATGATATGGCTTATATCTTTAAAGAAGCCTTTGATTTAAGAGATGAAAATATCTTAAAGACGGGTTTACCGAGAACGGACTATTATTTTAATCAAGCACTCGTATCACAAAAACGTGAGGACTTAAGGTTAAAATTTAATATACCTACAGAGAAAAAGATCGTACTATATGCACCAACATATCGAGATAATCAGTTAGAAGAATATAAGTTACCTTTAGACTTTAAACTGCTAAGCGAAAGTTTCCCAGATCTTCACTTTTTTGTGAAGGTTCACCCTGCAGTTAAAGAAAGCAATATCCATAACTCCCATAATGTAACCAATGTGAGTTATGGATATAAAATAGAAGACTTGATGGCAACATCTGACATACTCATAACAGATTACTCATCCATTCCTTTTGAGTATTCTATTCTTAACAAACCGATGGTGTTTTTTGTTTATGACATCGACACATATAAAGAACAAAAAGGCATTTGGTTCGATTATGAGAAATACATGCCAGGACCAGTTGTGAAAACAAACTCAGATTTAATATCCGTTTTAAAAGAAAACAAATTTAATCTTGAAGATGTTAAAATTTTCAACCATCGAGTAAATCAATATGCCGATGGTCAGGCAACAAAAAAACTTATCCAAACACTGTATAAATAAGGACAAGGGGTCATATGACTCCATGTCCTTATTTTAGTGAACCTCGTCGTCAGTTCGTTCTAATTCAGCAATCTTATCAACTACACTATGATATATTCTCTGTGAATTATTATGGTCTTGATAATCAAAGATGCCTGATATATCGATGTCACCTGGTTTAAAGTTTAAATTGATTTGCTGTTGAATCAGATCTACTAATTCATCTTCTGTTCTCGCAATACTACCAATAAAAGTTTGATATAAAGGTCTTAACTTACCTTGTCTAAAGAACTTTCTCACATCAAAATGATAGTAGATCACCGGCTTGTTCATCAGTGTAAAGTCGAAGCTTACACTTGAATAATCTGTTATCAATAAGGCATGTTCAATCAGCAAGTCTTGAACTGTCTTCGAACCTAACTGAATGAAGTTTATATTTTTACTTGGATTTAAGATTTCATCGTTAAAGTACATCTGTGCTCTATAGTGCGGGTAGAAGTTTAATCTTACATCATTTTCTTCTAAGAGCTTAATCAATCTTTCGTTGTGAATCAGATTGTTGTAGTTATTAAAATATTGACTTGAGAGGAACTGCTCATCTGTATTAATCCAGTCACGCCAAGTTGGCATGAGTAAGATATCTTTCGTCTTGTTTCCTCTAGGCAATGAATCAAAGCGTGCGAGTCCTGTCACTGCAACTTCATCTTCATAATAGCCTAGCTTTTTCATGACAACCTGCTCTTTTTCTGGAGTACTTGAAACAATAAATAAATCAAATGGTAGATCATAGTACTTTCTGTGATATTCTACTCTCTTACGACCTAATACACCATGTTGTAAAAACACTTTTATAGTCTCTTCATAGTTAAAGAATCCTCTAGCTGGTTTGTAGGGTAAAAGATTTTCTAAATCATGTGTCCCTAATAAGACGCCGGCCTTAAATGTGACCTGATAATGTTCATTTGAGCCGAAGGCTAATACATTAGGGTCTGATGAAATACTCCTATAGTCAGGTGCAGTGTCTTCAATAACATAATAAGCATTGATATCTGTGTTTTCTCTTAAATATTTATAAAAAGCATATCCATTGTCTTGAGCTGTGTCATAACGCTCACCCACTAACCAAGTTGAATAATCTTTTTCAGGTTTTTCTATTGGCAATGGTACACCTTTTGGAATGACGAAACTTTCAACTTTTAGATTATTAAATGGTGTAGTCGTCACTAAGAAATAATGTGTACTGCCTTCTTCATCTTTCTCTGTTTTTACACCATAGTAATTATCTTTCTTATAGTCTGAGTACTTATATTTAATCTTCTCTTTTCTAATAATTTCCCCGTTCTCATGCACCATACCAATAAAGATATCTATAATTGTCTTATCCTTACTTTTAAGTCCCTTTAAATCTACCTTGGATAGATCCATATTAAATTCTACATCGACTGGAACAAGCGCTTGTTCTTTTGAATATCGATCTTCGAATATCATGAACATACTTGATTCAGTAAAGTTCTCTCTACCTCTAGTATAACCTTTAAGGTGGAAGTTTTCTATTTCTGTGACTTGTCGCTTAATTCTTGGACGAGTCAAATTAAAACCTAAACCTTGATCCTTCCTTCTATATAACCATATCTTTATATTTTCATAGTGATATGAAATTAGGTGCCTTTCTCCGATTTTCGAACCTTCATAATCACTTAAATCAGGTTGCATAATAACTGGCTCATTGCCTCGACTTAAAATGCTAAATCTCTTTCTAGAAAAACCATCCATCAAGTCCTCAAAAGGAATGTTTGTATAATACAGTCCGTTGTTGTCAACACTGACATCAAATGTTGTGACGTCATTCGTAACAGCGTCATTTAGAATAACAGAATCTACATCTTCTCTAGTATCGCACTTAAAGATAAGCTGCATATAATCACTGGATACCTTACTTTGAACGTCAGTTAATATCACACTATGATTCTCGATAAACACCAAGGATTCTCCATTGTGATTTTCTACTGCTAAATGATGCGATTTAGTTTTAAGAGTTTTCTTTGGCCCTGTATAAGAGACTGGTGTTAGCACCAAATCTTCTAAAATACATAGGGTCGCTCGTCCCATTGTTACATTTGTGAAATCGTCCGCTGTAATACATTGACCATTTGATTTTTCACCGAGTTCGACTATCTTATTGGGGTATAAAAGTGCAAGGCAAGCATTATTATAGAATTTCTCTTTAACTGTTACTGACAGTCCCTCATAGGCCACTGAAATATCTTTGACTTCTATGCTTTCTTCATTAAAAGTGTATTCATTAAATAGCTGTTCAAGAATGATTGTCCCATTAACAAGTAAATTGTAGTATTGTTGGTTCTTTAAAAATGAAGTTTTTGTCTGAAGATTATCACTCATGCGTATAATCATATTTTTTCCTTCAAAACTCATTTTAATAGTTGAGTTACCTTCTAAATGCTCAAAGATATCATTTGTCAAAATAAGAGAAACAGTATTTTTATTTAATTCAAAGTC
This sequence comes from Jeotgalicoccus marinus DSM 19772, assembly GCF_000425825.1. Classification (GTDB taxonomy): domain Bacteria; phylum Bacillota; class Bacilli; order Staphylococcales; family Salinicoccaceae; genus Jeotgalicoccus; species Jeotgalicoccus marinus. The sequence continues at coordinate 159,855 of NZ_KE384460.1, read as the reverse complement.
TAAGAGCACATTGTAAGCACCATTAGACAAAGTGAAGACGACAGACTTACTAGAATTAATATTATAAAAGTGCCTTAATGATAAATTGATAACAATCATCTCTTCAAACACAGAGATTCCCTCTACAGACACCTTTTTAATTATTAATTCACGCATACTCCTTGGTAGCATAGTTCTCAATCTATTTTTCAATGAACTCATTTTTAAAACTCCTATATATTAATGAACACTATTGTTATTGATAAGTTCATTTTACATGAAAATATCTTTACATTACATTAATAAAAGAGCCTGAACAACAAGTAGTTGTTCAAACTCTTAATTCTCTAAGAAATTCTCTAATTTCTTAATGTTTCTTTCCCATATAAAATCTGATTCTAATAGATTTCTCGCATTTGTTCTAAGTAAATTTTCATGAGCTTTATCATTCTTAATTTGTCTAATTGCTTGTACAAGCTCACTTGTCGTTGCATTTTCTTTAGCATAACCGACCAAATTACTATTTATGAGTGTGCTTGTATAACCACCTAGATTAGTCACAACTGGTACACCTGAAGCGATACCGTCGATAACCTTCCCTGGTAAGACCGTTAAAAAGACATCACTCTCTTTTAAGATAGAAAGCTGAACATTAGATGAGCGAATATCAATTAGACACTCTTCTCTTGTTTTTTCCTCTTCAAAGGTCACATATTTAAAATCATTGTACTCTATATATGATTGAAAAAGATGTGCATTTACACCATACCCAATAATTTTAAAGTGAATTTTTTCGTTTTCAAGTTGATGGGCCATCTCCTGAAGTTTTTCATAACTTTGTGCAAATCCAATATTTCCTGTATAGATGACTCTGAAATTATCCGGAGCCGTTTCGAATGCAACTTCTTCTTCTGTAAATGCATTAGGTAAGTACAGTTGAGGTTTTTTCGGCAAAATATTACTAATATAGGACCTAAACCCTTCATTATTAATGACGATTTTATCCGAATTTTTATAGAGCATCTTCTCCATAAATTTTAAAACTGGGTAGAATAGATCAATATTCATCTTATCTATATCTTTAACGCTATCTGGCCAGAGGTCACGTACTTCTAATATTCGTTTTACTTGATTGTTTTTCTTTTGGAAGAATGCTGCCCAAGGAATAAAGATATTAGGGGTTGTAACGTACACCACGTCATATAAATGCTGGTACTTCTTGACGTATACTCTCACCTTGTAGGCAAGCTCGAAATAATACAATAGGCGCATTGCCATCGATTTACTTTGCTTATCAGTACGCATTTTCAAGCGCATGATGTCACTTGACTCATTCATCTGGGCATTATTCCAATACTTATCCTCATCATACATTTTTTGATTAGGATATGAGGGATGTGTTGTCAACACTTCCACCTCATTATTTATAGATAGATATCGATATAAATTTTTTAGTCTATTGGCACCCGACCCGATTTCGGGGTAAAAGTTTTGTGTGATTAGTAAAATCTTCATAGGTCACCTATCGTCAATTTTTTATGTCTATTAATTATAACAAAGCTAAAGCCTTAATAAAATCAAAGTTTTTCATATAAGTCTTGTAAGATAGTTTTATCCATTTCCCAGTTATACTTATATTTCGCAGCCTTTGTGTTTTCTTTAAAATGCGTTCTTAAGTCGTTATCATCGATTAATTTCTGTAAGTTTTCACTAAGGGCTTTAATATTACCTGCTTCAACAGTCAAACCAACTCTTTCTCCCTCAATCACCCGTTCTATTTCAGGCAACTTAGAACCCAGAACAGGTACATGTGCCATCAAGTACTCAAAGAGCTTGTTTGATGATGCTGAATAGTGATTAAAATTGGTATTCTCTAGAAATTGAATTCCAATATCAGCAGCCTTTGTGTACTTTCTTAAATCAGCATACGGTACGCGCTCGATAAAGATTACTTTTTCTTCTAAATTGAGTGCTTTCATCTTAGAGATAAGATTATTTCTTTCCTTACCGTCACCAATCATAAATAATACCGCGCCCTCTATATCTTTGAAGGATTCTAGAAGTTTAAACAGACCTCTTCCTTCTTGCATACCACCTTGGTAGAGGACAATTTTGGTCTCATCCGCCACATGATACTTTTCCCTTAGAGGGTACGTTTCGTAGTCATCTATATTATAAAGTTCAGAATAGTTATGTATAGCCAGTGGTTTGTCTTTATAAAGATCATAATGATAATCACGACGTGTTTCATTTTCGACAATAACTTCGTCGACAAATTTTAAAAGAAATTTTTCGATTTTATAAATCGTATTAAAGTTATAATGTGTACGACTTGTTTGTACTTCATGTGAATCGTAGATAAGTTTCTTTGGCTTAAGACGTAATTTCGCTGAAGCTATACCTTGAATTAATGTATTAAGATCATGGGAATGGTACACATCAGTTTTATAGCGTCGACCTAATATGATCATCTTAAACATCAAGAGTGCATTAGGTATATGCTTTGATAGGATAGATGACTTTAATTTAGACGTTAAAAATTGAGGTAACTCATACTTTAACGGCCGGTTGACAACAATGTTCCTTTCAATTTCTTCAGCAGGTTTCAGTTTCATCTCATTCAATTCTTTTTTTGCTATAATAGTTACAGTATAATCAAGCTCAGCGAGTGCTTTGGCTTCACGTAGCACACGCGCATCATTAATAAAATTATTCCAAACAAACATCGTTACACTTTTCATTTGATTCCCTCAGTATTTTAAGATATTATTTTAACTTACGTTTATAACACATTATAATAGAGTATAATCTATTTTAAAATCTAAAGCAGAAATGAGACTTTATTTTGACTAAAAAAATCTTTTGGACAATTGTCATTGTCCTATTAATTATACTAATTGGCGTTGGGATATACATCTTCAGTCTTTATAATACATTCGATAAAGGTGTCTCAAATTCTTATGAACCAACGGACAGGGAGCGTTCAGATTTAAGAGAGGAAGATGCCTCAGTAGAAGATAGCTTTACAGTTCTTATTTTAGGGACTGATGAAAACGAATCAAGGGCAGAAAAAGACAATCTTGAAGGTGATAATTTTAGAACTGATAGTATGATTCTAGCGACCTTCAATAAGAATGAAAACGATGTAAAACTTGTGAATATTCCGAGAGATACACTATCGTACCTTGATACAGAAGGCTATTTCGATAAAATAAACCATGCTCATATGTACGGTGGTCCGAGCGGCTCTATGGAATCAGTTGAGGATCTCTTGAACGTGCCTGTAGATTACTATGTGAGACTCAATATGTCTGGTGTCGTTGACATTGTCGACTCTGTCGGAGGAGTGGAGTTCGATGTTCCATTTGACATGAATGAACCAAACCAAAACGATACGGGTCGTGTCAAACTAGAAGCTGGCACTCAAGAATTAGATGGTGAAGAAGCACTTGCAGTTGTAAGAAGCCGTCGAGTCGACTCTGACCTAGGCCGTGGTAACAGACAGATTGAATTAATTGAAGCCGTTCTAAATAAAGTTAAATCGTCCGGTGGTTTAAATAAAATCGATGACTTAATTGAAGTTGTAGCAGATAATACCCGTCACAGCTTTACCACTGGTGAAATAAGAAGTATCGCTTCTTATTATGCTTTTAATGATATTACATTTGATTCTACACAATTAAGAGGAACTGATTATTGGGCCCAGAATGGTGGTTACTTCTATCAAGCAGATGAAGAACACCTATTTGTCCTATCGAACACAATCCGTTCTATCTTAGAAATGGACCCTTCTGATCCTAATGATTTAATTAATATAAGGCTAAGAGAATATCTCGTCCCTTACGAGTATTTTGATGACTATACTATGGAAGAATACGAGCCACAAGAATTGCCTTATTATGTCGAAGAAGGATATGAAAGTCCTTATGGCGATGGCTTTGATACTGAAGAGTTCGACTATGAAGAATCCGATGTCGAAGGTGAGACAGATTTAGAAGAAAATCCTGAAAATAACACCGAAGAAGAACAAAATACACCTGAACAAAATGATGAAAACGAGGATAGTCAGGGTCAAGGGCAGTACGATGAAGGCCAATACGAGGAAGGTCAGAATAATGACAACGGTTATTATGATAATCCTAATCAAGGCCAAGAATCTGGTGGTTACTACGATAGCTACGGCAACTACATTGAAGGCGATCAAAACAACACTAATGAAAACGGGAATTACTATTAAATCATGATGTGAGGTGATTCGCTTGAGAAAATCACATGACAAAGTTACAAATATTAAAGAAATGATGGATAGTTTAGAAACACTCCTTAAGGATAGTAAAACACCAAAAATTGAAAATGAGTATTTCTATGTAAATCATAGACATAAGGAATTGTACCTTTCTCTCAGGAGTTATTTTTCTGAGAGTGAGGTCAATACAGAAGTTGACGCAGCATGTTATATAACAGCCCTGCCTGAAGTCTATGAGGTTGTTGATATCTTTGAATGTATTCATCCTATTGACTGGATTTCAGACAATGGTCGTTTATCAGCACCTTTTAAGAAACTTAGGCCCCATATTCAATACATTGCACTTGCAGCAGCGGAAGCGAGTAACATTAAGTTTAATACTCGCCCTGCCCTTTCACTCGGCTTAGAGTACTGGAACATCGAACAGTTAAAAGTATTTTGGCAGTATACGATTATAAGAAGAAAAAATGCGATGTAGGTGATTATATGGAATTAAAAATTAGTGATGACAACAAATATTACAATGATTGTTTAGAAATTAGAAAAGAAGTATTTGTAGACGAACAAAATGTACCTTTAGAAATTGAAGTCGATGAATTCGAAAAAGAAAGCGTAAATATCATACTATTAATGGACGATCGTCCTCTAGGTACTGTAAGATACCGCGACATTGGTGATGATACCGCTAAAATTGAACGTATGGCAGTTAGAAAAATTGCTCGTGGCCTTCATCTAGGACAAGCACTGATGAACTTTGCTCATATTCATGCAGAAGAAAATGGATTTAAAAAAACCAAGCTCGGTGCACAAGTTCATGCCTTGAATTTTTATGAAAAAATGGGATACGAAGTTACATCAGATGAGTTTGACGATGCAGGGATCCCTCACAAATATATGGAAAAACAGCTGGAAGTATAAACTTCCAACTGTTTTTTTATATATTAAATGATTTTAATATTTCTTCAATTTTTTCTGTATCACCTAACTCACTTCCAAATAATAAATTATCTTCCTCAATCAATTGTTGAAGTACGCTACCTTTTTCATATAAACCCCAAATGCGACTACCTGAGGTAACATAATCACTATATTTAGATGGCAAGTAAGGATTAATTTTCTTATAATCTTTCGTGTTCGCATCACTTAATAACAGACAATCAAAGTCTTTTGTTACATTTAGAAATTCAAAATACTTTAGGTAAGTATAAACATTTACAATTTCTGATACACCTTCTTTAATAACCTCACTTCTAACTTTAGAAGTATTATTAGTGAAAATGTATAGTTTTGCTTTTAGATTTAATGTTTGTATCTGTTTGGCGATGCTTAATATATCGTTGGCACTTCTTGTTTCGTAGAAGTTACCAAAATATCCAATATTAAATTCATTCTGGTCTAGATTGACATAATGTTTTTCAATATTATAGTAATATTCATCTAATGATGGGTGTATTGAGATTGTCGATTTTGATTCAACCATTTCTCTAAAATTATCATCAAAACGCGCTAACATAGACTGTTGCTGATTCAAGTTTGTAAATACAATTTCATCTGCAAAAACAAAAGGTAAAACTTCGCACATGTTAAAAAGATTAGTATCAAAATACTTACCGTAATCTTCAGGTGCCTGTGCTTGTAGCTTTTTGACTTCTTTTAATGTAAAGTAAGTCCCTTTTCTTTCTTCATTTTTTATATCTTGGAGAATTGGGTCTGAAAATTCAGCAACCCAGCGTAAATTATTCCCCGCTTCTCTTAGATCAAATGCAGCCATATGAGATCCTGGCCAGAGTGCCCGTGAGTAAATTTCATCATATTTGTTTAAATCAGTTCGGTTAAGCGCCTTTTCTACAAAAGCTTTTATGTGCTGTGGATTAGAAAATGACGATACTGAATTAATCATGTGACTCGAATCAATATATGGATTTGCAATGAATTCAAGTGAAGGGTCCATACCGCGTACAGACGTCATATCATTGTAGATGACGTCTACCGGCTGTTTTTTTTCATTAATACGCTTAGCCATCACCACACCACTTGTATCAACAAATGGTGGGAAACAGTAAGATACATATAAGGTTTTACTAAGCTCCTTATTCACCTGTTGATATGGGTAAAATTCATCCTGTTTATAACGAATTAAGTCCGTCACCTTAGAATAATCGTCCATATTATTCACTAGATACTTGTTTATAAATAATGCTTGCGAACGCATTCTATCTATCAAGAGATTTCTAACATCTAAATCATCTTCATAACGTAACAATTCTTGCATTGCATCTATGACATGTATTCTATCTAGAACATTAAATTGGAAGGTTACCTTCGCACGTGATAAAGTACCCTGCCCTTTATATCGATAGTAGATTGCCTCTTTTTGATTAATCTTCACAATCGGTTTAAAGACAGTAACAATTTCAGCATATAGGGCAACATCTTCGCCATTATTTAATTCTTCATCGAATTGTGTATTCAATAAGAAACTTGTTGGTACAACTTTTGCACCGTTTAAAGATAAGTTCTTACCCACATCAAAATATTGATCTGGATATTGGTTTTTATTTTTAAGTTCTCTATTGATGACATTATTACCATGATCGTCTCTGCCATCTACAATCTCATGTAATTGATTAAGTACAATAGTATATGGTTCCGCTTCTTCTAAGGCATGTTTTAAATAGTCTACAGATAAGGTATCATCTACATCTAAAAAAGTAATATATGCAAATGATGCATTGTTAATTCCGAGATTTCTTGCACGTCCGACACCTTGTTTTGCATACAAGACTTTATGTTTAAAAGGCTTATCTAAACTGTTAAATATTTCTTCTGAAGCTTCGTATTCTCCATTGAAAATAAACAACACTTCGAAGTATCTACTATCAAGAGATTGTTTTGTAATGGATTCAATTAATTCTTTTATAAAATCTTCACCACGGTGGACAGGTATAATTACACTGACACCATGAGATAGGTCAACTACAGGGAAAGGTGATTGTTCCTCAGGTACTTGTTGGTCATTTAGTATGGAGTTTTTAATTTTTTTTATTTGTTTTAAACGCTCTCTAATTTTTAAATTAGACATACTCATACACTACTTTCCGACAAACTTTTTCATCTTCAAACCTAATTTAATAGGAAAAAAACTTTGATATTTTTTAATTTGACGATTTAACCTGTCATTTTCATTTTTTAATACTGATATTTGTCTATCAATATTTTTAAGTTCATTTAGTGCGCGTTCTTCTTTATTAAGTGACTCCAAAGCTAAGTTTTTTAATTCTTCATAAGTTAATTTTTCCATATCACATACACCTTATAAATATTGTAACGCTTGTAAGTATCCCATAATCACTATAATAACTGATAGAAGGCTTAAAAGCATGCCGTTACCTATACCAAACCTTGTGTCATTTTTCTCCATCGGTGCTTGTGAGGCACGTTGACCATCAACCATTGCTTTCTTATAGCGTTTTTGAACATGTTTTGGTTTTATGTTGTATCCTCTGACAAATCTAGCATATAGTCCGACTACTGGAATACAATCTCCATATTCTTTTAGTTCTCCAAAATGAATCCATGCTGCCTTATTACACATTTTCTGTATTTGAGGTATAGAGTGACTGACAAAAAAGATTGTTTTGCCTTCTTCTCTAAAGCTTTTCATCTTCTCAATGCACTTATTAGCAAAAGTATCATCACCGACTGACAGTGCCTCATCCACAATAAGTACATCTGGATCAGTATGCACTGCAATAGCAAAGCCCAGTCTTGACATCATCCCGCTTGAATAGTTCTTAATCGGTTGATCTAGGAAGTCCTCAAGTTCTGAGAACTGCACAATATCATCATAACGCTCTTCGATTTCTTTCTCACTCAAACCGTGCATCAAACACTTCATATGAATGTTTTCTTCACCTGTTAATTCAAAGTTTAAGCCCGCAGAAATTGCAATCAAAGACGGTTTACCATCGACATAAATATCTCCTGTTGAAGGTGATGTGACACCGCCTAGTAAGTTAGATAAGGTCGATTTCCCTGAACCATTAAGTCCAACAATACCGACAGAGTCTCCAGGTTCGACTTCAAATGATACATCTTTTAAAGCATAGTAATATGCTTCTTCTTTATTTAAAAATGGAAATAGAATCTTCCATAATTTCCTTTGCTTGCTCGTTGTATTAAATACTTTAGAGACATTATTTACTTTTACTTTATAAGTCATTTAATCACTTCCATCTCGAGTGTTATTTAGAACACTTGATGTTTTTTACTTGATAAGTCGCTTTATCTATATCGTTAGCGAGCTGTTTAAAGGTCGATGCATACTTTTGATAATCGTGTTGTCTTGTAATATACAGCTTCTCTTCATACGTCTGGTCTAAAATACTCTCTCTTTCAGTAAATGCCCAAATATTTGAAAGACTACCACGATAATCACTGAGTTTTGAAGGCACATATGGATTATATGGTTTAATGCCAACTGTTTCTGCATCAAATATTAATAATGCATCCATTAGGTCTGTTAAGTTTAAAAACTCGAAGTACGGTGCATATTGGTTCATCACAATGTAATCCTTAAAGGCGCTTTGATTGTAAAATCTCATCGTCTTACGGTTTAAGTTAGTAAACACGTGAATCGTAAAGTTATTAATATTGGCTTCGTATAGGTATTTCGCCACTAATTCGATTTGTCTAAAACCACGGGTATCGTAAAAATTACCAAAGTATGCAATATTGATCTTATCCTGTTCAACCTTATAGAAGGATTTCACGAGTTGATACATATCTCTAGGTAAGGTTGGGTGCTGACTAATAATTGCCTTGGATTTGACCAATTCTTGAATATCTTCATCATACCTTAAAAGCATATAATCTAGCTGATATTTGTTTGTAAAGATGAGTTCATCAGCATACAAGAAAGCAACAACTTCACAGACATTAAATGAATTGTCATCAATTAAATCACTATATTTTGGCCCAACAAAGGCTTTTAAATCTTCGATATAATCATCATCTTCAATAGGTGCATGCCTTAAATTAGAAGACACATCTGTTACCAAGGGATCTGAAAACTCTGCAACCCATTTAATTGATTGGTTAATTTTCTTTAATTCGAATGCTGCGAAGTGAGAATGTGGAAACATAACACGAGAGTACATTTCATCGTACTTGTCACTGTACATCTTGTATGCATGTAACACACCATCTATATAATCTTCGATACTTTGCCAACTACTAAAGGCCTGGGCACCATTTAAAACAATTTGCGAATCTAATAAGTGACTCATAATGTTCATGAGTTTTTGGTCTTTTTTTCTAATTCTACTCATGTCATTGGAAATCACATCCACGACTTGTTTGTCTTCAAAAATACGTTTTGCCATCACATTACCACTCGTGTCGTTAAACGGAGGGAAACAATAAGCCAAGACTAATTTTTTAGCATCGCCCTTATTTAAGGCTGCATAATAAATGCTCTTAATACCATAGGATTTCAATTTCTCAATTAATTCATCCTTTGAAATAAGACCCTTATCAATGTAGTTTCTTAAATGAGACGTAAACATCTTATTGAAGTGATTCAATACGCCTGCAACTTCATCATCAAAACGTTTTTGTAGTATGTTATCCACGTATTTAATTAGATTGATAATGCCATCTAAGTCATTTGTTAACCCACGAGATAACTTCCCTGAAACCTTTAGTGAATCACTTCTTCTAACATGACCATTAAGATTTACTAGAGCAAGTAAGTTTGTCATCCAAACATTGAATCTAAATGTAAAGTTCTCACTAAATTCATGGTAGAAAATTAAATCACTCGGTATTAGACAGTTGGTCTCTTTAATGATTTTATCGATGGTAAAGCCATCAAATTTATAGTCTTCAATATGATTGTCTGATAAAAATTTCTGATAGATTTTAGCATCGACTGATTCATTATTATCTACATCGATGAGATATAACTTATCCGCTTCTAATCGAAAGGCTTCATCACCTAGTTTAATGGATAACGATTCATCTAAAATCAGTACATGCGAAAGGCCAATATAGACTTTTGCATCTTCAACATTGCCCTTTAAAACAAGCTGGTTATCAGCTTTACAATGACTATTTAGAGACTCGTAAACTCTGTCATCTGAAGTGACCAAGATCATCTCAAGGTCAGATCTTCCTGCTACTTGTTCTAAATTTTTTAAAGCGAAATTCGTATTTGATACGACCTCTTGGATGATGGTCAGGCCTTGTTTATGTTTATGAGACAATGAAGAAATGACACTATTAATATATTCAGAATTAGCATCTTGAACGTTGACTCTATTAACTAACTCCATTAATATCCTCTTTTCTTGTTCCAGTATGCAACTTGAAGTTTGCCGAGCTTAGATTCACGGAGTTGTTCAAGTCGTTTTAAGGCTTGCTTATATTTTTCCATTAGATCTAAATAACGTGTTTCAAGTTCATCATCATTGATTGCACCTGATGATTGTTCAAGTAATTGCTTCTCTCTTTGTAACTGGGCAATTTTCTCATTGTTCTTACCCTGTTCTCTTAGCAAGCTTTCAACAATCTGAAGCTCATATGATTTATTTTTCTCTTGAATGTTAATGTTTAAACGCTGATATTTCTTCAGTATATGGTCACTTTTCTCACCAAGTGTGAACACAAAAGCATCAGATTTATAATCTATATCTGCAATGTTTACAGCTGAACTTAATAAGGTGTCATTTAGCTGGTCATCGTTGATGATGAGTTGCAGTTCACTATCAGTCTTTAATTCATTAATAATCGTCCAAACATCAATCACCATCAGAGGCCTTAAGTCAAGGTATCTCGTTGTGTCATATTGTTGTAGTTTTGACAATAGAGTCTGATATCCTTCTTTGGTATCTAAGACTAGAGTCGCTGACTTAGCAGTTTCATTGTCATCATATTCAAGGAGAAACCTACTCATTTGACGCCACCTTCTTAAAATTGACTGTGGATTTATCAAAGACACGAGAATTTTCTTTTTGACTTTCCTTAGCATATGCTGTAATCGTGTATCGGCCTTTTGGAATATCGAAGCTAAAGGTATTCGACTTTTGATAGCCGGTTTTTATCGTTTCAATCTTCCCTTTTCGGTCGATTAAATCAACTGCATATTCCATCTGTTCACCCGTTGCATCAATTATGATATCAAGCGTGTGACTTTGTTCAATATAGACATCGTTAAGCCTTAACTTTGGTGATGCATTATTTACGAGCTCACTTGTCTCTATTAGGATGCCTTCTATGTGCGCTTCTAAATCGTGATATGCTTTCTCCCAATTAACTCCAGCCATCTGTAATCACCTCAATTTCTTGATTTATAACGGTTTCTACCCCTGCTTGTTTACGGATACTTGCTGCAGCTTGTTGGCTAATCTTCTTAAATTCTTTAGTGTGTTTATAGAGATAGTCAATGGCATCGACCATGTCATCTAGATTATCTCTTTCTGCCAACATACCTGTCTTCTTATGTTCGATAAATTCCGGTATACCACCAATGGCATTCGTTACCGGAACTAAGCCACTACTCATCGCTTCTCCTAGTGAGACACCTTGTGAGTCGTGTCTAGATGGCCCTAAAAATATGCCATGTGCCTGATGGATTTCTGGAATGTCATCCTGTTTTACAAAACCTTTATGAAGATGAACGTTATCAAACATCTTTAAAGGGTTAGTAATTACATTAAATAGCTTGCCATCACCATATAGATTAAATTCTAGCTTGTTGAAGTACCTTTTTGTACTTAACTTCTTAATGACATCAACTGTTATATCATTCGCATAGTTTTTTGCTGTGTAAGGTCGGATGCTGCATATATTTAAGCGGTCATCCTTAGTTTTCTTCTTGTAAGTAAATAGTGCATCATCAATGATGTTATGAATGACATAATTACGTTCTGGTACGACACCAACAAAAGGATCCACGTAAAGTTCTTTGAAACGCTTAGAGACATAGACGAACTTAATGTTTAATTCTTCTCTCGTCATGATATCTCTTAAAAACTCTCTTTGCGGTTCAAACACTATTTCTTTTCTTTGAAGTTGAGCATCTAATTGGCCAACGTCACTTAAGAAGTTATAGTAACGTCGGTGCCAGGCCTCAGCTTCAAAACCATGTAACCAGACAACAATATTCGGTTTTCTATGGCTAGGTAATTGATCTATGCCATAAAACATCTTTGGATTAATAAAGTGAAACAACACGGTCTTAAATGAATGTTCTTGTAAGTAGGATGCAATTTGATATTCATCCATGTATTTAATATGAACCCCATCGTAGAATTCATCTTTTTTTACTTTTGTTGTAATGACAACGACGTCTACAAATAAGCCCTTTTGTTGATAGGCTTTGACTCTTCTATGCAAAAAACTATTCGCATATAGATTGCCCATTGTTGGGTAGGCGTTACATATCATTAGGTAATTATGCATGGTTTACCACCTTATAAGTAATCGATTAGTTTGTAACGGAACTTTATGTGTAGATAAGCACCAATGACTAAGAGACTCAATGTAATGCCCCAGAAATAAATATGTTGCTCAAAACTACCATATAGAAGTCCGTCTCCATATATTAAAGCATTTCTAAAGTTCATCACTAGATATGCGAACGGGTTTAAATCAGAAATCATCTGTAATAATCCCCCACGTTCTCCTGGCTGCCAAAAAATGGGAGTTAGGAAAAAACCCATCCGAATGACATTTTGCAGCACATTTCTAAAATCTCGCACTAAAATAATAAGGGTGCTCATTATTAAGTTTATCGCAAAAATGATTAAAAAAGATGCGATTACAAAATATATTAGAGTTAAGAAATAAAGTGGATTCACATATCCTGAAAATAGCGATATTGCCATAATTATAAATGTCATAAAGGATAAGTTAATCAAACTATTTGTAAATGAAATTGACAGTAGGACACTCGATGGAAACCTCATTTTAGTAACCAATCCTAGCTGAGCATAGATTGCATTAGATCCACCACTAATTGCTTGTGATATAAATAACCAAGGGAACAGACCTGAAATTAAATACACAATAAATGGGATTCCTGCTTCAGGTGCAGTTGCACCCCTTAAACCTAAACCAAAGATTAAATAGTAAATCGCCGCTTGCATTAGCGGTTGTAATATATTCCAAAATAAGCCTAGGTAATGATTAGAATATTCACTTTTAACATTATAAATAGATAGTTTCCAGATAAGGTGAATATTTTGAAATTGTTCTCTAAATAATGCTATTACGTGGTTCATGGCTTTCCCTCTCATACATGAGTTTATATTTCTACATCTTGTTTATTATAATCGTTATCCACTAAGGTGTCATTTAAAACCCTAGCCTGGAAAAGTAAAAACTACGCCTCCTTACCACTAAATGGGTAAACGAAGCGCAGTTATAAAATTAAGTATATTAATGGCCTATTATTTTGCACTTAAAAATAATACCCTTGTTGTTTTTGTTAAGCTAAATAAATAACCGAGTATGACGGTGATCATTACACCAAAGGCTGTAAACTCGAAAACTGTGACATCATAGTTTAACACTGTTCTAATAAATATATTTACAGGAAGGTGTAAGTACATAATAACAATCGAGTATCTACCCACTGTTTTAAACACTTCTTTTATCGGGAACAGGGAAATTAAATGACTGATATAAATTACTGGCATAAAGAACAGTAATGGGATAATTAAATCAAGAATAACATAGTTATATGAACTCATTTTTAAATTTAAGTAAAAATCCATATAGCCAGATGCATTCAAATAAATGGCAGCAACGGCTAATACTAAGGAAATCAATGCTATCACTAAAGAGTCCTTATACTTTCTTATAAAATCTTTACAAAAAGTTCCTAATGAATAAAAGAACAATGAAATCATGACGACATTCGCATTCCAAGGCCAATTGTATGCGGTGATTACCTCACTATGTCCGAGTATGAATAAGCCTAGAACAATTATAAACTTCAACCAGTTGTTCAATTTACTGATGAGACCAAATAAAAGTTGAGTTAATAAGAGCACAGTTATAAACCAGAAGATACCGTATGGTCCTTGTAACTCACTTCCCCCATAAATGAGTGCTTGTAAATGCGGGAAGAATCCACTTAAATCATCATAGTTAAATAACAGAAAAATCGCGATGCCGTACACAAAGTAAGGTAAGATCATACGATAGGTCTTTTTACCAGCCCACATAGGAAATTTTTTCAGTTCGATTTCTTTAAACAGTATACCTGATAAGAAAAAGAATAATGGCATTCTAAACCAGCCCAAATATATATCTAAAAAAGCGTGGCCAGCATGTCCAAGTACGACCAGTGTAATACTAATTGCCTTAGCAATATCTATCCATTCAATTCTTTCTTTCTTCACTTAATCACTCTCTACACACTCTAATCTCCGAAGAAATTAAATTTTTCATGATACCTGGATTATACTACCACAATATTTTTATTTTGTACTTCTTTCTACTATACGTTCTAACTGACCCATATCTACAAAACCTATAGAGTTCTTTTCATTAAGCTGCACATATGATGGCAACTTATTCTCTTTTACGAAGTCTGTCTTATTTCTCTGGAATTTACCAATAACAACCATCACACGATGAACAAGTGTAGTTAATTCATCGATAATACCTTGATTCAACTTCGACACTTCTAGATGAATGATTGGATTAATTCTATCTTTTGCAGGAAACATAATCGTTCTAATCCACTTCAATTCACTTTTGGTGAGTTCTTCTTTGGTTTTCAATTCCAGTATTAAGAAAGGAAAACGGTCCTCATCTTTAAATGCATTTTCATACTGTAATTTGAAGTGATAGAACTCAAAGCCATGTTCTTCATAACGAACCAAGTATTGGTGTTTTTCCTGCTGAATAAAAAAGACAGTTCCATATAATGTTTCCGGGTCCTTTTCCTCAGCTTTAAATTTATCGATAACATTGACGAGCTGTGAGTAATCTAAGAGTAGCTGACCTGCCTTGTGTCCCGACTCATTGCGTTTTTGTGTTAATGTTAGTTCTACTCTGTCTGAAGCCATTACAACTTTTTCAAAACCGTGAAATAAACTATTTGTCTTTAATTTATGCATTTCCCCATATGAATAGCCATTGACTTTCATAGTCGGCAAATAGGATTCAAAGATTAATCCTTCTTGTAACAACTTTCCTAACAGAAAGTCTACTGTTGATTCTTCGGGGATATCAATCTTAGTTATAGAAACGCCAAGATCAAAATCCTTCACTTTAACTTTTAACTTCAAGATGCTCTCTCCTTCTCCAACTGCAGAAATGCTTCTAATATATTTACTCTCATAACAACCAAGTCATTATTCTCATACATAGATTGTACTTTAACATCTCTTAGTTGAGAACTATTAGAAGGAATTTTGTCTGTAATAAATTGCATAAAAGTAATCGCATAGTCTTCTTTCACATTAGTCGCTTGGTATGGTGTATAAAATGCAGTTACATTATTATTATAGAATCCTTCAATCTGGGCCTGACTTTTACCTGAGTTTTCATGCCACTGTTCATCGTATTGACTCCAAAATCGATCTCTAAAGTCATCGAGAATTGTGTTTTCTTTTAGACAGTTTAAATCTGTGGTATCACAATCACTCGTGAAATCATCAATTGGTAATGAGTACAAGTGCCCGAATTCGTGGATTAAATTTCTATATGTGGATGGTTTGTCTAAATTATCTCTGACATCTATGCCTAAGGTCGTTCCATCTCTTTCAATTGACACAAAAGCTGCAGTATTTCCTTCACCGTCAGAGAACAAACGATAAGTATGTATAGCGTCTAAATATTGCTCGGGAAATACCCTTGTCAATGTGTGCCACAGATCTATAAACTCACCTTCGTTACCAGCTGGTAAGTCCCCTTTCACCGTTATATCTGTTAACTCAGTACCTTCAACCTGATAATCTATAAAATACGTTCTTGAGCGATTTTCAAAGAATATGTGTGGTTCATCACCAAAATCAATATATGTACTGAGCTCATTTAGATATGAATCCCCGAGCGCTTTACATTCAAGTACTGTATGGCAGTCTGGATGATCAATGGATTGTGACCACTCTATATTGCTTTCAATATGGCTTTCTGTCCCACTCAAGCGGTCCATCAGTAAAAATCCTAAATATGCCATGAGAAATAGACTGAGACCTATAAAGATTAACTGTAAAATATTTTTCCCTGCCTTATTCACTTTAGTTGGTGGCAAGTTGCGCTGGTTCACGCGCTTAATATCAATAATATTTTTATGCTGTAAGTACTCAATAATTTTTTCTTTGTGAAGATGATAATTCGGCAAGCCGGAACCATCAACTTCAACAATCGTCATATTTTCAGTATTTCTTATTTTAAATTCATTACATGTAAAGACAGTAATAGGCACCTTATGATTAATCGCAAAATTCCTAATCACTCTATAGTCGCGTTCATTGATATCAGTGGTCAGAATAATTTGGCTAATATTCTTTAAGTATTTTTCATTGTTCTTAAAAGTCTCAAACAAATTAGAACCAGCATTAAAAGTATCAGTATATAAAGTGCCGTAATCTACCGCAACGGATTTTGCATAATCTGTCATTATACCTTGCTGCCTCAAATGTTTTTTTAATATTTTCGTTTGATCATACTCAGTCGTACTAAAGTTTGTATGCAGATAAATGTCATCTTGAGTATACTGACTTAACAATTCAGCTATGGAATAACCTCCCACAAAACGGCCATCTTCTTGTTTATACAAGCCAGTTACCAGCAATAGACTCATCTTATCACTCCGTTGTTTTGTCAGTGAAATACTGCCGCATTATATCATTATGTTTAACCGTTCTATCTAATATATGTAAGGTGTTATCGTATTGCTTCATTGCACGTTTATAGTCATAATCCACTGTGACTTCCAATCCCGATACAAATTTAATCACTAAATGATGACCAGATTGTCTAAACTCTAATAGTTGTCTTAAATTTACCCAAAAAGGATTCTTAAAACGGCTACTGTTTAAAGGAAATAATACAAAATGAAACTTTTCATCAATCACTATAGGTTGTAACTTATGTATGTTATGTATTAGTTTAACATTTTTACGCTTAACTTTAAGATTAGAAGAATAAAAATAGATTAATATATCATCTATCCATTGTTCAGATGATTTTTCACTTAAAACTTTCCTATCCTGGTAGACCGCTTGACATAAATGATGGACATCTAAAATTGGCTCAATATATAAGACTTGGGGTGTCAATTCTGGAACAGTAAGCATATAGTCACCTCGTTATCAAATTTAGAAGACATACTTATTGTAACCTGCAGAGCGCTTAATTAACATCATTAAACAATATACTTAACAAAATGTAACATAAGGTTGTTTTAACATTCTTTTTTTACTTTAAGCTCTTATCTTTTTTCTATAAAAATTTATATATTGTAGCTATCCGGAAATAAGAAGGAATCGATTCAGATAGGACTTAAAGTGCTTGATGGAAAAATTTTAGCTTATGAACCAATGATACACAGTATTATATTCAAACTTAATATAAAATTCGAGCAGGATGAATATATGCAACTCGGTAGAATTGCAACTTTTGAGGCTTTAAAGAAGTTTGACTCATCTCGTACATCTTGTTCAGAAGCACAATTTGTCTATACGATTGTTAAACAAAGACTGATAGATCAGATTAGAAAAACATCACGGTATCAACACGCAGTACAAACGTTTCAGAGCCAAAGTACAAATGTGACTTATAATGATATATACGATTTTCTTTTCAGCTATACTAAAAACTTAAACAATAAAGAAAAACAATGGTTGGAAGATAGTTTATTAGGCTTTCCATTATCTCACACTGCAAGAAAATTAAATGTCAGCCTTTCTACTGCTAAAAATATTAGACGAACGACCAGAGAAAAAATTAGAAAGGAATTCTATTTGTGAAGAAACGACAACGATTTAACCCGACCTACTGGTTTTTTATCCAAAGTATGGTATAATGTCAGACATTATATTCTAGAACAGTGGAGGAATTGACATGGACGCGAAAAAGAAAGACAAAGAAGAATTAGATGTAAAAGTAGGTAACATTGTTAAATTTGATGGTATGCTCGGTAAAGTTGAAAAGATTAATGACAACTCTGTAATAGTTGATATTACAATTAACGACAACTTTGACGAACATGAAATGTTCGAGAAAACAGTAGTTAACCATAGAAGATATGAAATTGTAGACGATACGACTGCATAAATCAAAATGTACCAGGGTTTGAATGAATCGTTCAAATCCTGGTTTTTTTATTGCTATTTTTGAATACTAACTACATGCTATGATTGACATTGAATGACCATAAATATATATTTACATTAACATTGAAAAAATTCTAAAGTGGGTAATTAAATGAAAAAAATTCTTTGGACTATATTTATTATTCTAGGTGTCGTCCTCCTAGCTGCTGTAATTTATATTCTTTACCTATTTAACATGTTTAACAGCGGGGTCTCTGATTCATATGAAGAGATTGACCGTGACCGCTCTGAACTGCGTGTAGATGACGTCGATGCTTCGAATGATAGCTTTACTGTACTCATTCTCGGTATTGATGCTGATGCAGAAAGAACCCAAGATGGACAAATCAATGCGGATAATTTCCGTTCCGACAGTATGATTTTAGCAACTTTCGACCGAGAAAATGACGATGTAAAAATGGTGAACGTTCCTCGTGATACTTTATCTTATATTAGTTCGGTAAATTATTTCGATAAAATCAACCATGCTCACGCATTTGCAGGTCCAACTGGTGCTATGGATTCTGTTGAATCCCTATTGAATGTGCCTGTCGATTACTTTGTTCGAGTCGATATGAACGCAGTTGTTGAGATCGTAGATGCGATTGGTGGCGTTGACTTTAACGTGCCTTATGACATGAACGGTTTACAAGCAGGTGAGCAGCACCTTGATGGTGAACAAGCACTTGCTGTCATTAGAAACAGAAGTGTTGACTCCGACCTTGGTCGTGGTGTAAGACAAATGGAACTGATTGAAGCTGTTATTAAACAAGCACAATCACTTAGCTCACTGTCCCAAGTTGATGATTTAATTCAAATCTTTACGAGCAATACGAGTCACAACTTTGCAACAAGTGATATTCGTTCCCTTGCATCTCATTACTTATTTAACGATGTAGCTTTTGAATCAACACAACTCCAAGGTACTGGCTTTACAAGTGAATCAAATGGCATCTATTATGCATGGCCAGATGAGGAACATTTATTTGCACTCTCTAATTCAATTAGAGAAATGCTTGCATTAGATCCATCTGAACCAAATGATCTTATTAACATTAGATTGGGTGAACAAATCCAACCCGTTACGGAAGTCAGTACAGACTTACTTGAAAATTATGAATTAGAATCTACGCCATCTTATGCTGAAGAAGGTGCTGAGAACCAGTACGGAGATGGTTTTGGAATTGAATAAGCAAGTAAAAAACTAGGCAATCAATTGATTGCCTAGTTTTTTTATAGATAGCGATGAAGTAAGTCCAAATATTCAATGTCTTCTCTTAACTTCGCAAACTCTTCATCACGCATTGCTAAACTATGTCCAAGATATTCAAATGTATTTACTCTAGTTTTAAATCTAATGTCCAGTTCCATAATATGACCATTGTGTACATGATGGAATAATGGAACAGCTTCACCATGTTTACGACTAATGGTCATACTTTCTGTTTGCTTTTTATAATCACTTTCATAGTCTGCCCCAGTAATTAATATACCTGCACCTTCGATACTATTTTTAAGTGCATCGATGTGTTGCTCGTCTATTAGATTGGAAACAAAGACGATCACATAGTCCGGATTTTCTAAACTATGTATATATCTCAGCCACTTTTTCAAGGAAATCTGTAAGTTTTCAATGGCTACTTGCTTTGTCTTCTCTTCCTCATACCCACCGTATGCCCCTAGTACAGCTATTTTCATTCTATTAACATTTAATATGCGGTAAGGTTGGCCAAAATATGGCTCATGCGTATGTTTCTGCACCACATTCGTACATACCCACGGGAAATATGTTGCCCGCATCGCCTTACTTGTACGATCCAAATAGTTCAAATCCATATCGTTTAAAGTTGCAAATCGATACTTTAAATAATTCATACTCATGACGTGAGGATCCTGAGGCACTTTTATAGTCGAAGCACCACCTAGAGTTCCACCTAAGTCACAAAATACAGGTCGTTTTAAACCCTCAGTCAATTTCATACTGTTGACAGCACTAGATATTTTACTAAAGGTTACACCTTCTTTTTTTCCCAAACGATCATGCATATGCTGTGTGATATATAATTTGATATTAAAAAATTCCGACACCATAGAGGGTTCCTCCTCGTCTTATCCAACCATTAGTCTTTCTTCAGGATAGCGGTAAGTCAATTCTCTTTTCTTACCAGCAATAGATAACAGGAATGACACAAATCCAATTCTACCTATGAACATGAATAGAATAATAATTACCTTACTTAAAATTGATAAGTCTGGTGTAATCCCTGTTGATACTCCAACAGTCCCAAAGGCTGAGGTCACTTCAAAAATAATTTGAATGACCGTAAACTTGTCACCTTCAGTAATTAATATTGTTAAAACACCAAAGAAGACTAATATCATCGCCAGGATAAATACTGCAAAAGCTCTATGGATATCTATTTTAGCGATACGTTTCTTAAAGACATTTACATCCTGTCTTCCTTTTACAAAGCTAACCAAAAATAAAACTAATATTATAAATGTAGTCGTTCTTATACCACCACCCGCACTAGAAGGTGAAGCACCAATAAACATGAGCATACTCATAATAACTTGTGTAGGTTCAGCCAATTGATCAACAGGCACTGTCGTAATACCTCCACTTCTTGTCGTGGTAGATAAAAACAAACTGTCAACAATGGAATTTAAGATATTCTTGTCTTTAAAAAATCTTGGTAATTCTAACAGTAATATAAAAAACATACCTATAACTAAAAGTATTGCATGAGTGGACACTGTTACTTTAGTGAATAATGAAAAATTAAAACCAGGTGATTTCTTTCGAAAATAATGCTTCACCTCTATTAATACAGGGTATCCAATCGCACCTAGAATGATTTGACACATTACTGGAATCTGTATTATAAAGTTACCACTTTGATGGACTAGAGAATTACTGTATAAATCAAGCCCACCATTGGTAGTCGCTGAAACAGATAAAAATGTACCATGTAAAAGTGCATAAGCGAAATCACCTGTTGCATTATAAAAATAAGAAACATAAATTATCGCGCCTATAAATTCAACGAGTAACAAGACGGAAAAGATGTCTAAGACCATACGAACTGCTCCAGAAGTCTGATGACGCGCATTATCCGTCATAATTTGTCTTCTTTCCCTAACGCTGATCTTACGACCGATTAACAACCAAACCAAAGTCCCTACTGCCATAATCCCAATACCACCAAGGTTCATTAAAAACATAATGATGATATAACCTGCTTGGTTGAATGTTTCAACTAGAGTTACAGTACTCAAGCCTGTCACTGACAAGGCGGAAGCAGCTATAAATACTGTATCTATAAAGGGAATTGATCCATCAGAATAAATTACTGGGATACTTAATAGCCCTGTTGCCAATATTAAGGCAATCAAATAGTACATTAAAATTGCTCGCTGAGGGCTCAAACCATTAGTTTTTTTAGCATCTCTCAACAATTTACTATCCCCAATCCATTTCTAAATGTTTTATTACAGTCATATTATACACGAAATTATTCTTAGGAAAAGAGTGATAACGATAGTTCGTCAAATAAAACGGTGATTTCTGTAATGAACAGAAATCACCGTTTCTAATAAATATTGAAGTTTTTACAGCCTATTTTTCAACTATTCTAAAGTGACAGTTAATGATTCTTGTTGACCATCTCTATAAAAATCGATAACCATCTCTTCGCCAGATTGTTTTTCATAGTAAAGATGCTGACGTAACTCAACCATATTCTTAATTGGTTCACCATCTAATTGAGTAATGACATCGAGTTGTTGAAGACCTGCTTCTGAAGCAGGGGAGCCATCTTGGACACTCGTAACGATGACGCCACCTTTAACATCTTCAGGTAAGTTCAGTTGATCATATACTTGTGACGATGCAACATTTAGCAAGTCCTGTAAGGTAATGCCTAAGAATGGTCGAATCACTTCACCATTTTCTTCTAGTTGACTTGTTACTTCTTGTACCTCATTTACAGGAATTGCAAACCCAATTCCTTCAACAGAAGCAATACCGACTTTCATTGAATTAATTCCAATCAGTCGACCATTACTATCAATTAAGGCTCCACCAGAGTTACCTGGGTTGATGGCTGCATCGGTCTGTAATACACTCGCTTCCCAGTCGTTAGAGCCATCACCATCTAAATCTACTGGTACAGACCGGTCTAAGCCAGAAATAATACCTTGAGAGACAGAGCCAGAGAATATTTCACCGAGTGGCGAACCGATAGCAATTGCTGGTTCACCTACTAGTAAATCACTACTATCCCCAAACTCAATTGTACTCTCTACAACATCTGCTGGAATACTTAGGACAGCTAAATCCGTCCAAATATCAGTACCGACAATATCGGCATCGACAGAATCGCCACTTTCTAAGTTGATTTTGACTTGTTCAGCACCATCGACAACGTGGTGATTCGTTACAACATAGGCAAGGTCGCCATCTACCTTATAAATAACACCAGAACCACTACCCGCTTCTTCCGCTTCACCAGAGTCCGTCGTCATGCCTGGAATTATAGATTCCATTCTCTGCATATTAATGACTGAAACAACAGCAGGTTTTGCTTTTTGGACTGCTGCAGTTGTATCTGTGATAACCTTACCTTCATTATCAGCTTCCAATTGTTCTTTCACTTCAGAAACATCTTGGTTAGAATCGAGGTCAGCTGCAGTATTCTCGTCTGTACTTACTTCACTCTCTTCGTTGTCAGAAGTAAATAATGCGTACACACCTAAAACGAGTAAAGCACCGAGAATACCAGCAATTAAAGGTATTAAGAACGATTTAAAACCGAAACTACCTTTAGTCTTTTCTTTAGTATCATGTGAATCTCTCATTCTATTTTCTATCTTTACTGATTCTTCATTGACACTATCATCTTTAGCTTCTTCGTGAGTGACTGCTTCCTCACTTCCGCCAAACTCTCTGTCGTATTCTCTTTGTCTAGAGAATTCATAACGATCCTTATCTCTGGCATCGTCACTTTTTCTATCAGTGAAATTTCTCGCTGTACGTCTGTACTTATCACGGTCAATCGGACGTTCTCTTTCGTCTGACATTCATATCACTCCATCCTAATTACTTATCAATAATTATAAGACCTTTTAAAATGACATGCCAATTAAAACCATTAGGATTTAGGTTCTGTAACATTTTGTTCTTTTTTAGAACCACCGAACCAACCTGCTAGAACAATAATCAACATTACTACCCAGAAGATAATCTTCCAAGTTGTTGAGTGTGGGAAGTCGTGAGGAATAACACCAATCGCATCATGTGCAAGTGTTAAGACCGCAAGTTTTACACCTACCCAGCCAACTATGACAAAGGCTGCAACTTCAAGTGATGGTCTTTTTGCAAGTAATTCAACAAAGTAGTTCGCGAAGAATCTCATGATAATGACACCTATTAAACCACCGATTAACATGACTGTATACTGACCCGCATTAACACCAAAGAAGTCTCCACCAACAGCCGGTAAAGCAAGTGCAATTGCTGCAGCTGCTAATATAGAATCTACTGCAAAGGCAATATCGGCTAACTCAACTTTTAACACTGTCATCCAGAAACCAGATTCTTTCTTATCTTTCTGTTTCTCTGCAAGTTCTTCAGTTGAAGTATTTGATTTCTTCTTAATTTCGATTAAGTGTGAAATTGACACATAGAACAAGTAAAGCGCACCTAAAGCTTGTACCCACCACCATTGTACGAGCCAAACAAGTAATAAAATAGCAATAACACGGAAAACAAAGGCTCCTAAAAGGCCGTAGAACAAGGCTTTCTTACGTTTTACAGGCTCTAAATGTCTAACCATTACTGCAAGTACAACTGCATTATCCGCAGCAAGTAGTCCTTCTAAACCTACTAAGACGATTAAAACCCACAGGTATTCTAATAAAACCGCTGTATCCAAAATAATTCCTCCCATATTTAAATATTTCAAACACAAAAAGAGACCTATAACAGTGCCTAGACTTTGGCCTAAGCTCTGTTAAGGTCTCACGATACAATATTATATATTGCTCAGTACACCGGGATTACTCCGTAGTGACGACGCACTGATAGTTTCCTATTCGTTACTCCCCTTATAGAAGGTTCGTCTTATGTGTTTGTTAATTCTTTTATAATATATGCTATCTACTGTAAAAAGTAAAGTTATTTTATAAAAGACTATATAATTTAATCTCAGGATACTTCTCGCTGAACCAACGCATAGCAAAATCATTTTCAAAGAGTAAGACCTTATTGTCATAGCGATCATATACCAAGTTCGCTCTTGGTGAATGCATCGCATCTGTAATATCTTCTTCATTCTCTACCCAACGCGCAATTTTCTTACCGATTGGTTCCATAATTATATCCGTATTGTACTCATTCTTCATACGATGTTCGAAAACTTCAAACTGAAGCTGACCAACAGCACCAAGTATAGGCTGATTTGTATGCATTGATTTATAATATTGAATTGCACCTTCTTGAACGAGCTGTTCAATACCTTTATAGAAATGCTTTTGTTTCATCACGTTTTTAGCAGTGACTTTCATAAAGATTTCAGGCGTAAATTGTGGTAAATCTACATACTCACGTTTTTTGCCATTATATAAAGTATCACCAATTTGATAGTTACCAGTATCATATAGGCCAATTATGTCACCTGCATAGGCTTCATTAATCGTTTCTTTATCATCAGCCATAAACATTGTGGCTCTGGTAATTTTAGATTTCTTTCCGGTACGTGCAAGCGTTCCGTCCATACCTCTGGTAAATTTCCCTGAGACAATTCGCATAAAGGCTAGTCGGTCACGGTGTCTCGGATCCATGTTCGCTTGAATTTTGAAGATAAAACCAGAAAACTCATCATCTTGAGGTTCTACTATCTGGCCTTCTGTCGTTTCACGTCCCGTAGGTGCTGGTGCAAAATCTACATAAGTGTCTAAAAACTCTTCAATACCAAATGTTGATAAGGCTGAACCAAAGAATACTGGTGTTAAATCCCCACTGGATATCTTAGCTGGGTCAAATTCATCACCGGCTTCTTCAACCAACATAAACTCTTCAAGTGAGGCTTTAAAGGCTGAGTCTTCTGATATATCGTGTGTTTCTGTTAACTCATAATCCTCATTTAGTGCTAATTGACCTTCTTCTCTAAATGGATTGATTGTCTTCGTCCGACGGTTGATAATACCAAAAAAGCTTTGACCCATACCAATTGGCCAAGTCATTGGGTACGTTTCTATATCCAATGTCGATTCAATTTCTTCTAACAACTCAAAAGGTTCTTTACCGACACGGTCGAGCTTGTTGATGAATGTGAAAATTGGAATACCACGCATTTTACAAACCTTAAATAGTTTTAAGGTTTGAGGTTCAATCCCTTTTGCTGCATCGATTACCATGACAGCCGAGTCTACTGCCATCAAAGTACGATACGTATCTTCTGAGAAGTCTTCGTGTCCTGGTGTATCAAGGATATTAATTTTATAACCATCAAAATCAAATTGCATGACAGAACTCGTCACACTGATACCACGCTCTTGTTCGACTTTCATCCAGTCACTTGTTGCAAATTTCCCTGTCTTTTTACCTTTTACAGTTCCGGCTTCTCTAATCGCACCACCAAAAAGCAATAACTTTTCTGTTAGCGTAGTTTTCCCCGCATCAGGGTGAGAAATGATTGCAAAAGTTTTTCTCTTATTAATTTCCGTTTTAATATCCATTTTAATCTCCTTAAATCTTACCGATTGCTAAGCCAATTTCATTGGCAATTTCACTACTCTCTCTTTCATCCATAAAAGAAAAAAGATGTAACATCGCTTCTTGTTCAACTTCATTGGTCGTCATACCTTTAGCAATTTTCATAGCAAAAGATAGATCCGGTATGCTCACGATATAATTCATTTCATCTAGGGCTACATATACACTCATTGTCACATCATTAATCTTAATCGAGTGTTTTTTCATAGTCATCGCCTTTGTATTTTCTATACGCTGCGTCTAGGGCAATAAGATCATCTCTATGAGGCATTTTTACATAATTTTCGACAATTTGATAAGGTTCTCTTCCTTTACATGCCAAGACAATAGTATCTCCGGGTTTAGCAATATCTACAGCGTGAATAATACCTGCTTCACGGTCTGTATAAGATACGAAGTTTTCATGCGTCGCACCTTCCTCTAAGAGCTTAACCAGCATTTTTGGATCATCATTAGCTGGATTATCAGGCGTAAAGATTGCATAGTCTGCTAAGGTTGCAATCTCACCCATTTCCTTAGCTTTTGTATAATCTCGTTCCCCTGTCATACCCACCAGACAGATCAACTTGCCATTTGCAAAAGGTTGAACTGTATTAATCACTTTTCTTAAGGCATCGGGTGTATGTGCAAAGTCAATGATGATATTGATTGGTAATGTCGGATCTAGCACTTCAAGGCGACCTTCAACAGGTTTCATTCCAGGCACTGCTTGTAGTATTTGTTCAAAAGAATAACCTTGTAACCATTCAGAAATAATCGCGCACATCAGATTTTGTATATTATAGTCACCGACAAATGGAGAGTTCACTTGATACTGTCCTTCGGGTGTATTCAAAGTAAAATTAAACCCTTCTAAACTCCCCTCTATATCAGTAGGGTAAAAATCTGCTGTGTCATGCATACCGTAAGTAATTGTTTCAAATGGCGTCATATCTTTATAGACATTTGACCAAGAATCATCATCGTTTAAAATGACATATTTATGTTTTTTTACATCTTGGCCAAGCTGTGAGAATAAAAGTCCTTTAACATAGCCATATTCGTCCATACTATGGTGAAAATCTAAGTGGTCTTGAGTCAGATTGGTAAACACTGCGATATCAAAATTGATTCCAAACGTTCGCCCGAGCTTTAAACCATGAGATGAAACTTCCATCGTAAATACTTCTGCGTCACTATCACTTGCATCTTTTAGACGTTTGTGTAATCTGGTTGTCTCTGGTGTAGTATTGACGGAATTCGTGTGGATATCGTTTATCATAAAACCGTTGGTTCCAAGATAAGCGCTTTTTTTACCTAAAGCCATGCTCAAATTATGAATCATCGTGGAGACTGTTGTCTTACCGTTGGTGCCTGTCACACCTATCATAGTCTGTGTTTCGTGCGGGAAGTCATAAATATATTCAGAGAACAAGGCCGCAGTTTTAGCTGGATCCTTTACAATTAATAATCCTACATTTTCTGGTAATTCAATATGGCGATCAGACACTATGAAACGACAGCCTTTGTCAATTGCATCCTCGACAAAAGATAAACCGTCCGTTACATGCCCCTTTAGCACAACAAAGACTGAGGTCTCATCCACTTCTCTTGAATCTGTTGTTATATCTCTTACAATATCAGGAAAAGTACCATGTGTTTGTTTAACTTTTATTAGAGATAGAAGCATTGTTGTTTTCATTTCCGCTTACCACCTTTCAACTTAAATTATTATACATGAAAATTGACGCTAATAGACAATATTATATAGATTTTAACAAAAAACAGGCTAAGCAAGATGCTTAGCCTATTCCAATCAGTGATCGTTTTCAATTATGCATTTTTTTGTGCCTTTTTCTCTTTTGCCGCGTCTCTTCTTTCCTTACGTCGAATCAAAATAATACTCACTTCATAGAGTAGTATCATTGGTATTAAGGTAACAAGATGGGTAAAGACATCAGGTGGTGCAATTAATGCCGTAATTACCATCAAGATAAAATAAGCATATTTACGCATAGATGTCATTACATCCACACTTAAGAGTTCAATATGATGAAGGAACATCGCAACAACTGGCAATTGGAAAACGAGTCCAAACGGTATTGTTGTAATAAGTAGAAACGACATATACTCATCAGCAGTCACAAGTACGTTAAAGTTTTGCTCTCCCATTTCAATTAAGAAAAAGTAACTTAAAGGATGTACAATAAAATATCCAAAGGCTAAACCAATACAAAATAAAATAAGCATGACTGGTAAGGAACCTTTTAGAAACTGCGTTTCCTTATCAACAAGGCCCGGTCTCATAAACTGCCATAAAAACCAGCAAATGAATGGTATTGAGAAACCAATACTGATTGCACCTGATGTTCTAAGATAAAATCGAATTACTTCAAATGGTCCTAAAACAACGATATCCGCACCTTTTGAAACGACCGGAAACCACCAACCAACAGTAGAGAATATGATTAAGAACATAGCAAATATAACTAAGGCTGACTTAATGAGCACACGTCTTAAGTCTTCAAGATGGTCAGTAAGCGGTGCATAAGGGTCTTCTTTAGTTACCTTTTTGCGTTTTCTGACTACCTCTTCTTCAGTATGTTCTGTCACTTCCCGCTTCTTTCGACTGTCCTTGTTTTTTGGTTCCATTTGACATCACCTAACTTCTATTCTAAGCGTCCGCCGTCTTCAGCATATCTAATTATACCTTCTGCACAACGATATGCCAATGCCCCAACAGTAGCTGTTGGATTATAACCACTATTATGTTGGAAATTACCGGCACCCACTACGAATAAATTGTCACGGTCCCAATGTTGTAAATAATTGTTTACAACACTGTTGTCAGGACTCGCACCCATAGTAGTACCACCTGTGTTGTGTGTCGATTGATAAGGGACAATATCGTAATCGCCTAATTCACCATCTTTAAGTATTTCTTTAGCGCCCATTTCTTCTAAAATTTCCGCACAACGTTCAACTAAAAATGCTGAGTTATTTTTATCTTGTTCTTTAAAGTTATAAGTCAAACGAACTAGTGGTACACCGTAGGCATCATTGTAATCTTCATCCATGGAGAGATAGTTATCTCT
Source organism: Jeotgalicoccus marinus DSM 19772 (assembly GCF_000425825.1). Taxonomy (GTDB): domain Bacteria; phylum Bacillota; class Bacilli; order Staphylococcales; family Salinicoccaceae; genus Jeotgalicoccus; species Jeotgalicoccus marinus. The sequence continues at coordinate 130,443 of NZ_KE384460.1, read as the reverse complement.
GTGCGGCAGTGTACATCCTTGTCCTTGAACACGTAGTGTACGAGTATAATTGTGTATTGAAGCTTCTTTAAATTCTTCGCCCCATGATGGAGTGCCTTCTGGCACAGTGTTACTCAATATTGGTCTCGCACCTGTTTGTGTAATGGCAATATTACCACCATGTAAGAAATCTAAATCAGAATGATCAAAGTTATCTCCATTGTAGTTGTCTAGAGCCATACCAAGTGAACCAGCACCCATAAATGTGTTGAACTGTTCATCGAAGAATCCAGATGCACCGCCGAAGATTTGATAACAGTAGTTACGACCCAGTGTACCTTCACCTGTTTCTGGATCATACTGTTCACCGATGTCTGACACTGCTAACAATTTATAATTGTTGAACACATAACTTGTTAATGCAACAACATCTGCAGGTTGAATAAATTCTTCCCCAGTGATAGTATCGACAAATTTCACACCAGAAACCTTGCTATCATCATCTTCATCAGTGATAATTTCAACAACATTTGCATTTAAGCGTAAGGTAAAATCATCACTCTCTTGTGCCTTTGGAATAACTGTAACTTCAGGAGAAGATTTAGCTCCATACTCACAACCGAAACGTTCACAGAAGGCACAATACTGACAGGCATTAATTGTTTGACCATCTGGGTTTTCATACTGTTCACTTAAGTTTGCTGAAGGCATCATGATTGGATCTAGTTCTAATCCTTTAGCCGCTTCTTCAAACATTTTTAATGTCTTAGACTTAAGCATTGGCGGTGTTGGATATGGTTCAGAGCGATGTCCACCAAGAGGGTTTTCTTCACCTGAGATACCAGCAGTTTTTTCAAAAGTATTGAAGTAAGGCTCTAACTCATCGTAAGTGATACCCCAGTCTTCAATTTGGTATCCTCTTTCATCTTTTAGTTTTTCTGCACCGTATCTTTCTTCAGTCATGGAACGAATTTCAAAGTCATAAGGTAAGAATCTCCATGTCTGACCATTCCAGTGCGTACCTGCCCCACCAAGATTTTCTCCTAATAAGAATGAACCTTGTTGACGCATTGGTAGTGCTTTTTCATCAGGACTGTTTCTAAATGTTAGTGTTTCTTTAGAAATGTCCTGCATTAACTCATAACGTACTGCATATTTTAGTTCATCATGCACGTGCTGGTAGTCTTCAGTACCACGTTTAACTCCACGTTCTAATCCAACTACGCTTAAGCCTGCTTTAGTCGCTTCTGCTGCAATAATACCACCAGTCCAGCCTACACCGACCGTTACTACATCTACTTTATCTAAAGTTGTTGCCATAATTTATCCCCCTATAAATCTATATATACTTAACTTTTAATGTCCCATACCATATACAGGTAATGGTTCAATTTCATGGAATTCATCATCTTCGATATATTGAATATATGACATTTGATGGCCAGGGAATTGCTTCATCTTCCAGCCTGCCATATCTCTATTTCCTCTATAAACTGGATCTGCATAAGCACCTTCGATTGTGGCTGAGCGCAGCATAGTAAAGAAATAGCTACTTGTTGCTGTATGACTTGGTACATCTAAATCAACATTACCTTCTTGGAAGTCTGTTAAGATTTCATCCATTTGTCCAGCTTCTAAATCAGCAAAGTTTGCATCATGTCTACTGTTTGCTTCTTCATTTAACTTTCTAATACCTAGCATGAAATAGTCTCTTCGATTTAGATTAGATTGATAGCCTTGAGTCGGTAGGGCCTCTTCGAAAGGACCTTGCATGTATTCTTTTGAGTTAAATCCATATTGACCCATTAATTGTCCATCTAAATAGTAAGCACAACCTAGTTCTTCTGCACCTGGTCCTACGTCACTTTCCGGGAAGATTCTTTCCATTGCTGCTGTGACTGTATCAAAATCAGTGTCATTGTGGAAAAACATTCTTGCGTTGTCAGTCGTTCCACCGTTAGACCCTGATGATTCTTCCGAGGCTGTGTCTTCTGAAGTTTGACTCTCAGAACCTGAGGAATCATTTAAGTTAAATCCTACAAGCCCACCTAAAAGTGAACCTCCAATAATTCCACCTGTTGCTGCACCGGTTGTCTTTAAGAAGTCCCGTCTAGAGAATTCTTTTTCACTACCTTTTTTATTCGCCATTTTAATTCCTCCTCAAAATTCATGTACATCACTTAATACTTCTTATTAACAAAATTCTACTCCTCATTTACTGATAAGTCTAGAGTCTTTAAGAAAATAAAATAATTCCAATTTAAGCCATATTGATTAAAAAAATAATGTATAATAAGATTAAATCAATAGATTATTATCTATACTTAAAGAAGGCGGTGAAAATTTATGTCATTTTTTAATCTACTAACGTGGAAAAATAATCATATGGATCTGCGTTACGTCACAGATGAACTGCATGGAAATATTAAAATTAACAAGCTATATGTGGATGGTCGTGATATCGACATGAATAAGGTCAATGAAAAGTATGCTTCAAGACTAATGGATGCACAAAGAAAAATCACTTCTTATAGAATCCTCATGCTCGTATTATTTACTTTAGTCGTATTTATGCCTGCACTTCTACTTAGTGTCATTCAAGCGAATGTTTTACTTATTGGCGGTATCATTGTCTACACAATCGTTGCCTACTTCCTTGTTGAAGCAGTAAACCAAGTCGAAATTAACAAAGTGCTCTATGAAATTGATAACGATGAAGAAATCCATGTACAACACTAAGGTTGTACATGGATTATTTTATTCTTTCCCTTTTGCTGTATTTAAATGTGAAATCTCTCCATATAACTTGGTATCTGTAAAATTGACCTGAGATATTTTTTTACCTGCTGCAATAAACACAGTCTTCTTATTTAAAGTACATCGTAACCACCAGTAGCCATCATTCTCGTATAATTTATCGAAGTAGAACTTCATATTTTTTCTTGTAATTCCTAATCTTTTTGCCTTTACTGAAGGATAATCTCTTATGTTAATTGGATATTTAGTTAAAAATCCACCACTCCAGAGCCAAGCCTGCTTATAAATTTTTGGACTGACATTGATTGCTAGAGGATTAATTCCAGTGCAGACAAAATTTCTTTCCCCCACTATAAACCCATATTTTTGAAATTGGATATGAAGGTGACTCGCCATAGCTACGTTATCGTAATTCGTATTACTCTGATATCCTATAATGTCCCCTTCTTTAACTGACTGGCCTATTTTGACTGAAAGTGGTCGTTTTAGATGACCATAAATCACCTGGTAGCCAAGGTTCTTATTCGCAATCACTACGGTACCACCAAAATTTCCAAAATCACTCGTTCCTGAAGTGACTACACCATCAAAGACTGCGGGTATCGGTGCTCGGTCATATTTAACTAAATCATAGGCTCTGTGGTACCCTCCACAAAATTGATCGTAATTGTAGCCCCTCACAGTGTAATTTCTCAACCCCCAAACACCACTTTGATAACGATTTGGATCAGATGTCACTGTAAAACCCTTATTGATAAGATATGCGATTGGATTCATTTGTTTGCCTCCTTATGTGTTCTATTACTTATATCGTTTGAACAAATAGAAAAGACAAAAAAGCAGGAAAATCTCTATAGAGACCTTCCTGCTTTTTAGTTAAGTTATGCTTTATTTGAGATGTCACTGAGCATTGTATCTTTAAGGTTCTGGCGATATCTCCAAATGTTTTGAATGATTGTTTTAATGACAGCATAGGTTGGAATCGCAACTAAGATTCCTATGAATCCAGCGATATTACCTGCTGCAAGGACAATTGTAATTACAGTTAATGGATGTAGAGCAAGTGACTGTCCCATGACATTCGGTGTTATCAAGTTACTTTCAATTTGTTGAGCCACAAGCGTAATTAGTGATACCCAAATAAACATGATCGGATCTTGGATTAAGGCGAGTAAACCAGCTGGTATAAATGCAACCCAAGGACCAACGAACGGTACGATGTTCATGAATAAGGCAAAAATTGCTAGTAGTAAAGCATAATCAAGACCGATTAGTGTATAACCGATATATAAAATTACACAGAGTATAGATGATACTAGCATCTGACCTTGGATGAATGAACGTAATGTTCTGTCGATGTCATATAAAAGTTCAATTAAGAACTGCTTAAATGTTCCAGAAAATGGTGAAGTAACTGATGGAATAAATTTTTGGTGATCCTTCAGCATAAAGAAGAAGAAGAACGGTCCAAGAACAAGCATCAATAGCACACTCACTGTACTTGAAACAATTGAAATCGCATTTGATACAAAACCACTTAGCATATTCGTACCAACATCTAATGCATCTTGAGTGATCGACTGTAGATCAATATCAAATGGCAAGCGATCTCGTTGACTGAGTAAATAATTTACTGTGTTTTCAACTTCACGTTGTAAAATAGGTAAACGTGAAACTAGATTTTGAATTTGTTCTGTAACCATCGGAATGACGGTTAGAGTTACTATTGCAATAACAATTAAAATAATGATGAATATAGAGAGGATGCTTACCAACCTATTGGCTTTCCTCTTCTCTAGAAATCGCTGTATTGGTTCAGTGATGTAGTATAGCATTCCCCCGATTAATACCGGGAAGAAGATCGTCATAATTATTGTTAAAAACGGCTCAAAAATGACTTGAACCTGCATAATTAATAAGATAATGACAAAAGTAATTATGAGTGCTATACCACTTTGGAACCAAAGTTTTTTAGTCATAAAGCGGCACCTCTAACCTTAGAATGTGTTCATATTGTATCACTGTTATATAATATTTCCTACTAAATTGAAAGCTTAAACTAAATACATGTTATCTTAATACATAAGTTGGTAATATACATGAGTAAGGAGGAAATTTTATGGATAAAACACCGGGAAAAGTTCATACGGTTTCTATCGAGTCTAGTGCTTGTAATGAAACTTTTGATGTACAGTACTACCTACCTAAGTCTTACTCTGACCTTTATAAGTATAATGTCATTATAACATTTGATTCACAAGATTTTTTTAAATATGGTCAGATTGAAAGATTGATTGAAAAACTAGAAAAAACGGAGGAAATTCAGCGCACAATTATTGTAGGCGTACCCTATCCTTCTGTCGAGTGGAGAAAACATTATTTCAATCCTAATGGAGAACACCATGAAAATTTTGTAACATTTGTTGGGCGAGAATTAAATAGTTTTATAGATAATAATTTCTCAACTTTAAAAATGGCAAACTCAAGACTGCTCATGGGTGAAAGTTTAGCAGGTAGCTTTAGTTTATCCACTGCTTTAACTTATCCGAATACCTTTGGCCAAGTGCTTGCCTTCAGTCCATTTGTAGATGACGAATTTATAAACCGTTTCAAAGATAATATGAGTTTAATAAATTTAAATATCTATCATACTATCGGTTTAGAAGAAGATGATTTTACAACCATTATGGGCGAACAAGCTGACTTCTTAACACCGAATAGAAAGTTAAAGGCAGTCCTAGAAGAAGAGCCATTAGAATACGAGTATAAGGAACTCGAAGGTGGGCATATTTGGAAAACTTGGAAGCCAGAATTAAAAAATGTGCTGTTATATTTTTTTCAATAGAAAACGTATACAATTTTTTTCTGAAAGTGATATACTTGAAACATATCGTTTAGGGAGGCATTTTAAATGAAATTTGGAATCGCACTTTTTCCTTCAAAAAAACTTCAAGACACTGTAAACCAATATCGTAAACGCTACGATTCTAGATATGCATATATCGCACCACATATTACAGTAAAAGAAGCTTTCGAAGCTGAAGAACATGAGAAACCGCAGATTGAATCATTTATTAAAAGCGTTGCGGCTCAACACAAACCAACTGAGATCGAGATTAAAAAAGTTTCTAGCTTTGCACCAACAGCTCAAGTAATTTATTTTAAGGTCGAGCCTAACGAAATACTAAATTCTATCCATGAAGCCTTTAATAATGGAGATTTTTATGGTGAAGCAACTCACCCATTTGTCCCACATTTCACATTGGCTCAAGAGGATACGACACAAAAATTCGAAGATGTATATAGTCACCTAAAAATGATTGGTATTGAGCACAGTGAAGTGCTAGATAAGATTAGTCTCTGTGTCCAACTTGACAACGGAATTTGGCATGTTACTGATACATTCAAACTTGGTGAGTAATTTATATATAAAAAATAACCTGGAAATCATTTAAGATTTCCAGGTTATTTTTTATGCCATGATGTGGTAACCACTATCAACATGTACGACTTCACCGGTAATACCACTAGATAAATCGCTAAGTAAGAAGGCAACCGTGTTACCCACTTCAAGTTGATCTACATTACGACGTAATGGTGCACGTTGTTCAATCTCTTTAAGGATTGTTTTAAATTCACCGACAGCTGATGAGCTGAGTGTACGTATTGGTCCAGCAGATACCGCGTTAACACGGAATCCTGACTCACCTAGGTCATAGGCTAAGTAACGAACGTTAGCATCTAAGGCAGCCTTAGCAACACCCATAACGTTATAGTTAGGCATTGCACGCTCTCCACCAAGATAGGTCATTGTAACTAGGCTCCCACCTTCATTCAGGATAGCTTTAGAGTGTTTAGCTACACTTAATAGTGAATATGCACTGATATCTAAGGCAAGTTTGAATCCTTCTCTAGAAGTTTCACTAATGCCACCTTGTAGTTCATCTTTATTTGCGAATGCGATAGCGTGAAGCACACCATCAATTCCACCTGTTTTTTCACCGATTTCCTTGAAAGCTTGTTCGACGTTTTCATCGTTTGATACATCACACTCAACGATGATATCGTGGTCACCTTCTAATTCAGTAAGTAATTTATCAATTTCTTTTCTAAAGCGTTCACCTAAAATAGTGAATACTAACTTTGCACCCATTTTGTCTAGTGCACGTGCAGCACCCCAAGCAATACTTCTCTTGTTGGCAACGCCCATGATTACATATGTTTTACCTGATAAGTCCATTAAGAACTCCTCCTAATTCATCCCTAGTATTAGTACCTACTACTAATCTACATTTTATTAGTACGGAATGCAAGAAATATCACTATAATAAACTTGCCATAAAGACATTTGCTAAAGCAAAGTAAATCAATAAACTTATAATATCGTTCGCTGTGGTAATGAATGGTCCACTTGCAATTGCTGGGTCAATACCCGCTTTGTTCATTACCAACGGTACAATCGTACCGATAATTGTCGCGACTGACATTGACGCGAGCAAACTACCACTTACAATAATCCCCAGTACAGGTTCCTGGTACATCACAATAATAATTAAGAAAATAACGACACCACAAACTAAACCTGTAAGAAAACCTGATCCTAATTCACGTCCGGCGAGCTTCATCTTACTGGATTCTTTAATTTCCCCTGTGGAAATACCACGTATCGCAACAGCGAGTGATTGTGTACCGGTGTTACCAGCCATACCAGAAATTACAGGTATAAAGGCACTTAGGAGTACAACCTTAGCGAGCGTATCTTCAAAGAAAGAAAGCATCCAAGCTGTAATCATACCCATAAAAGTAAGTCCTATAAGCCAAGGCAAACGTTTTTTAGCTGTCATTAATGCCGTGTCCGATGTACTTTCATTATCACTCATACCGGCAAGTCGAGAGTAGTCTTCTCCAGCTTCTTCGTGAATAACGTCCATGATGTCATCGGCTGTGATGATACCGACTAAATGATCTTGGAAATCCACAACTGGTACAGCAAGGAAGTCATAATCTCTCACAATTTGAGCAACTTCTTCTTGGTCATCAGAAATACGAACGGAAACGACACGTTCAGTCATGACATCACCAATGTAATCATCATCATCTGCGACAATCAATTCCCTTAAGGAGATAATACCGACTAAATGATTGTCTTGATCGACTACGAATAGATAGTAAATCATTTCTTTGTCGGGTGCCATTTCTTTGATGTGTTTCATAGCTTCTCTTACTGTCATCAAGGTATTTAAATTGATGATTTCAGTAGTCATGATACCACCGGCGGTATCTTCCTCGTAGTTCATTAAGCCCCTGATTTCTTTAGCATCATCTTTATTCATCAATGATAGATAGGTTGTCATTTTCTCACGAGAGATTTCATTTAAAATATCAACTGCGTTATCGTACTGCATAGCGCCAATGATATGGGCTGCATATCTTGCATCAATTTGGTCAAATAAATCTTCATACTCATCTGGTTCTAACTCCAGGTGATCGAAGAAATCCCCCACTTCTTCAGGGCTTAGGAATTTATAAAGGTTTTGCTGTTCTTCCTCGCTTAAGGTTTGAAAGATTTCACTTTGTTCATAATTGTGAAGATCTGTAAAAAGTTCTCTAAATCCATCTAAGTTCTCTTCACGAAGGTAAACCTCTATTTGTTCTCTTAGTTCTTCAAAATCAATATCCATTTCTTCTCTAGACATCTCTTATACCTACCCTCATTAATTCTTTAAGAAATAAATGAATCATGCACACGTTGCCAAAATGGAAATGGTCTAAAGCGTGCAAATTTTATTTTTTCTTCTGCAACAGAATATTGTATTGACTTTACACCTCGGTGTACGAGATTAATATGGTCAATCGTCATCTGGTATTCTTCACTATTCACTGGCCTTACATTGACAAAATGATGTTTTGGTAAGACAAGCGGTGAGCCCACCGTTCTGAATACCCGATTATTAATAGATGCAATCTCAGTCATTTGAACAGCTTCTATAGATGGATGAATAATTGCCCCACCTAAGGCCTTATTGTATGCAGTAGAACCAGAAGGCGTGGAAATACATAAGCCATCGCCTCTAAATCTTTCAAAATGACGATTTCTAATTTCTACGTCCATGACTAGAGTAGAACCATTCGTCATCCTTAAAGTCGCCTCATTTAGAGCGAGGTACTTAGTTTCCATACCGACTGTCTCATAATGGATTAATACTTCAACCAGTGGATATTCTACAGTTTCAAACTCATCATTCTTTAAAGCGACAATTAAGCGCTCTACTTCATCTTGACCCCAATCTGCATAAAAACCTAAATGTCCAGTATGAACACCGACAAATGATACATCACTGACAATATGTTGGTAGCGATGGAAAGCTTGTAAAAGTGTGCCATCGCCACCGACAGAAATGACAATTTCTGGTGATTCTTCATCGAATACCATATTCATACCAAGCATATAATTCATCATCTTATCAGTCAGTGCGTTTGATTTAGTATCTCCTTTAGAGACAATTGTAAATTTCATAAGGTCACCTGATTTCATTAGATATTCCGCTTTTTAGAAAAATATTTCTGTGCTTCTTGAACTTCTTCTCTGATTTCAGACATTTCTTTATCCAGTAAGTATGCCGCTTCTGCAGCATTCTGCAATCTATTTTTAATTTCAGGAGGATACTCCCCAGAATATTTGTAATTCAATGTATGTTCTATGGTTGCCCAAAAGTTCATCGCTAATGTACGAATTTGAATTTCAGCTAATATTTTAATACGTCCATTCACACTTTCGACTGGGTATTCAATTATTATATGGTAAGAACGATAACCGCTTTCCTTAGTGTTTTCGATATAATCTCTTTCCTCAATAACGCGCATATCGTTTCTCGAGCGAATATGTTCGGTAATCACGTTAATATCATCTACAAACTGACACATGATTCTTATACCTGCGATATCGTACATCTGAGCCCTTAAATTATCATAGGGTATGTTTCTTGTACTGGCTTTTTCGATAATACTTTGCACCGGTTTAACACGTGAAGTGACAAATTCAACAGGTGAAGATTGACTGGTAATCTGATAGTCTTTCCTGATTCCTTTTAACTTAATCTTTAGTTCTTCAACAGCCTGCCTATAGGGCGCTAAAAAAATACTCCATTCTTCCATTCATACCTTCCTCCTTACACCCGTTCATTCATACTTTTCTACTCTAACGGTATTAATTTTACCATATCAAACGAATTCTTCTATATGTAATCTGTTTGCTTTACACCTTAAATATAATTGAGCATAATACTGATTAAGGAGTGATTACTTTGTTTGAGAAAGAAATAGAGTTTAAGAATATACTTCTAGAAGAAGAATATAATAAAATTAGAGCATCACATTTTAACGATGAAACTCCACTTATACTAGATAATTACTATATAGATAATGATAAATTAACACTCATCAACAGCCATTTAATGCTGAGAATCAGAACACAAGACCATAATCAGGTCATGACTTTAAAAGTGCCAGAAAGTGCACATACTGTCTTAGAATATTCTGGGCACGTCAACTTTAATTTATTAGATGATTCACCGCTTAATCAAGATGACATTCCGGCCAACATAAAAGATAAACTAGAAGCTTTAAACATCAGCTTAGAAGGCCTTAGAATTCAAGGTAATTTAAGAACGGAGCGCCTAGAAAAACCATATCGTAGTGGCCTACTCGTCTTGGATAAGGCAGACTACCTCGGCCAAACGGACTATGAGCTGGAATTTGAAGCACCTGATACAGCGAGTGGCCAAGCAGATATTACACATATCCTTAACAAATATGGTATTGTACGACGAGAAGAATCTGTGAAGAGTGCACGTTTTTATGAGGTACTAAAACGTCAGAAAGAGGGAATTTAATGCCTTTAGTCTATAATATTATCGGTCAGGAGAAATTATATGAGATGATTGATGTCTTTTATAATTACGTTAGTAAAGATGACCGCATCAATCATCTCTTCCCGGATGACTTATCAGAAACAGCATATAAACAAAAGCTCTTTCAAACTCAATTTTTAGGGGGACCCAATCTCTACAATGAAACATATGGACATCCGATGATGAGAGCCCGCCACATGCCATTTAAAATCACACCGAAAGCGAGAGAAGCTTGGTTAGAGAATATGAATCAAGCAATTAAAGATGTCGGTATAGATGAAGAAATACGTGAGTATTTAATGGCCCGTTATTCACTAACAGCAAACCACATGGTAAATAGTGAAGACTGATTGAGTGCATATAATATAGAGGTGAAAAAGCGTGAGCAAAAATAATAGTGATGAGCTCTTCTTATTTGAGCAGTCGAATCACTCGGTCGAAATATTTTACTTTTTCGATCCGTTCTCAAATGAATGTATTGCGATGGAGCCGATAGTTAACAAATTACTTATAGAATATCGTGGTCACGTAACAATTAAAAAAATTCTCGCCCCGTCTCTGTCTGTGTTGACTAAATGCCAGGCACAGTCGACTTCTAGTGAGGATAATGTAGCGCTCGCCTATAAAGCTGCAGAAATCCAAGGACGCTCTAAAGCGCGTGCGTTTATACGTTATATCTTTAATCGAATCAATCCATCAAACACAATTTGCAGCAAAGAAATGATAGATGATTGTGCACGTCTATCCGGTATAGATTTATCTACTTTTCATGAAGATTTGCATTCACCCACACTAGATGCGATGTTGAAATATGATTTAGCAGTATTCAGAGAAATGGATATCGAATCCTTGCCTTCAATGGTATTCTTTTCAGGAGATGAGCACACAGAGGGTGTAAAAATTGAAGGCGCCTACCCTTACCATATTTACACATATATTATTAATGAACTGATAGATGTTGAGATTGAGAAGAAACAATTGCCAAGTATTATTGATTATATTCGTGCGCATGAACTTGTTAGTTTTGAAGAACTAAAAACAATTTTTGAATGGCGAGCAGGTTTGTTACTCAATGAATTGAAAAAATTAAGATTGCAGCGACTCATCGAAGAAATAAATGTAGACAGTCAATCTTATTACCAGATTAAATCACCAGTTAAATCCATTAAAACAAAGTCTTAATTCAATATTAAATTTAAATCCCGCTTACTTTGCTCTCAGTAGAGCTTGGTAGGCGGGATTTTTTGTATGTTTTGTATGTATGGAAGATTTTATAGTCTTTTTTGAATTGCTACCCTTCGATTCAATATCCCTCTCCCACATATCAAGGCCGTCTTAAAATTAGACACAAAAAAGCAGTACATCTTCTATAATGTACTGCTCAAACAAAGGGGATGGGAGAAATTTTATACTGTTAACAAAGGGGTATGTTTTTCAGTGATAAAATTTTCATGTGTTTAATATAACACGGTTATTGGGCTCGCACAACATTTTGAACAGTTTTTCACACTTTTGTCATAATGTAAACGAATTCACATAGTTATTGTTTTAATTTATCTAGTAATTCTTCAAATTGATCAAGTTGTGCTTCAAAAACAGCTAGGGCATTTTCAATTGGTTCTGCTGTCGTCATATCGACTCCTGCATTTTTTAGAATCTCAATTGGATAATTTGATGACCCTTTTTTCAGGAATTCGTTAATGTAACGTTCAGCTGTTTCTTGATCACCTTCTAGTACTTGTTTAGATAAACTTGCTGCTGCTGAATAACCAGTTGAATACTGATACACATAATAATTCATATAGAAGTGAGGAATTCTCGCCCACTCTACTGAAATGTAATCATCATAATCTACAGCTTCACCGAAGTATTTCTTGTTGAGATCACCATACACTTCGTTTAACTTACCTGCTGTTAATGGCTCACCTGACTCTTTTAATGTATGGATCTTGTGTTCAAATTCTGCAAACATTGTCTGACGGAACACTGTCCCTCTAAACCCTTCTAACTGCTCATTCAATAAGTAAAGCTTTTGTTTATCATCAGTTAAATTTTTAAACATAAAGTCAGCTAAAAGTGCTTCATTAAATGTACTTGCGACTTCTGCTACAAAGATTGAATAACCACTCATGTTGGCAGGTTGATTTTTTCTTGAATAGTAACTGTGTACTGAATGCCCAAATTCATGTGCTAAAGTAAATAGATTATTCACATTATCTTGCCAGTTCATTAGGATGTATGGATTTGTTCCAAAAGTACCTGATGAGTATGCGCCTGTACGTTTACCTTTATTCTGATAAACGTCGACCCAACGGTTGTTCAAACCTTCTTTAATAATGTCTACATACTCTTCACCTAGTGGGTGTAGGGCATTGACTAACCACTCTTTTGCATTTTCATAAGTCATATCAAAATCAACATCGTCGACTAATGGTACATATAAATCATACATTTTAAGTTGGTCTAGACCTAAGAATTTTTTACGAATCTCTGTATAACGATGTAAAAGATGTAAATTATTATTCACTGTCTCGACTAAGTTATCATATACTGATTCTGGGATATGATTATTTGCTAGAGCTTGGTGACGACTTGATTCATAGCCTCTAATTGACGAGCTAAAGACGTGTGTATTTACTACTCCAGCTAGCGTTTGACTCAAAGTATTTTTGAAAGCATCGTAGGCTGTATATAAGCTCTTATAAGCTGATTCTCTTAAAATACGGTCAGATGACTTGAGTAATTCTATAAAATTACCTTGGCTTAATTCATGTTCGTTACCATCTTTGTCTACAGCAGGCTCAAAAGTAATATCAGCATTGTTAAACATACCGTATACTTGGGTTGGCGTATGCATTACTTCACCAGCTTGTGCCAGTAGCTGTTCTTCTTTGTCGCTTAAAACATAAGGGCGTTGTTTATTTAACTTTTCTAAGTCAAATTTGAATTCATTTAATCGCTCAGATTGAGCATATTCTTTTAGGGTTTCTTCAGGTATTTCCATAATGGCTGGTACTAAGAAGCTCCACGCTGCTGAATATTTAACAGCTAAAGAACGTGCACGACTTTCTAGCGCACTATAAGTATCGTTGGAAGTATCTTGATCATGTTTTAAGTGCGCGTATACAAATACTTTACCGAGCTCTACATCTAATTCCCTTTCAGTTTCTAAAGCATCCGCTAGCTCATCAGCTGAAGAAAATCCATTTTTAAATTTATCTGCTAGATCTAGCTTATTCTCTAAATCTTGATAAGCCTTGTCAAACTCTTCATCAGATTGGAAGATTGTTGTTAAATCCCATGTGTTTTCTAGTTGTTGTTCTTCTCTTGTGATTAATTTCCCCATTGTTAAAACCTCCATAGATTAATACTCCAATTTTCTCAATAATCATAATTTTGTTCAAGCAATATCTTCCGAATCCCGAAAAACTTTTAAGTAGTATCGAACTAGATTTTTAACGATTATATGCTTTTCGAGAATATTCCCATTGGTTCTCAACCTAATAAAATCCATAAAGATTTGAAGATTAAAAGTTCCCCTATTTAAGTGGTAGTGAATATATAGCTTCCATTCAAGCGGTGAATTCAAGATATCTCGCTCATCCAGACACGTCATAATAAACCGTTTTGGAATGTGTTGATGATGGATATCCAATTGATATAGATAAGTCAGAGTTGGATTTAACACAGATTTAGCTGACTTTTCATGGTATAGGATTTTTTTTACCATGCTTTGACTTAGCTTATAGTCATTCGGCCAGTCTACTCTTTGACTATATCCATAAAGGTCTTTAACCTGTATTTTTTCGCTTCTATAAATGAACCGGTTATTACCAACATGATGTCCTATGTGATATATATTGACTGATAAAGACTCAGTATTAATCGTAAACAACTTATGGTCAGTTGTCGTCGCATATTGAAAGTGATTAAGACTTAATAAACACTCGTCTTTCTTCACTTCAGCGTCGTTGATCAGCCAGATGACCTTCATACCTAATTTGTTATAACCCTTTGTCCTTATAGTAACCAAATCCGCACTAATTCGAGATAACTGTATTTCAATGGCGAGTTGATAATTGACAAGGACATCTGGAATCTGTTCAATTTCTTTTAGGTAATATTCCATTGCAGTCGCATATATTTTGTTTAATTCAGTATAAATATCATGTTTTAATTTCAAATGCATTAATGATTCTTTTTTATAGAGATACCGTGTACATTGTAAAATATGTTGGTGAGAAAAATGTGCAACTTTGACTTTACCCGCCTTCAGCCTTACCGGTGCTTCACAGACAGGACAAAAATAAGATTCATTTTTAACAGCTTGGTGGGCAAACACTTGACTACCATATTCATCTTGAGCTAAAAACATAAAAAAACCTCCTTATCCTATATATAGGAAATAAGGAGGGGAAATCTTTTTTTCAGACAAGTTAATTATTTTTCTTGAAAATAACGTCTAACTTGAGCTCTAACATTATTACTCATTATAATTTTACCGTATTCTTCCAGATATGCACTTGCAATTTGTGTAGGCTCGCTATATTCTAGCAGCTTTGTCTCAATACCTTCCATGTGATCAAAATGCGTTCTGTAGTCGAAGTACATTTGGTAATAATATCTACCGTCCAACACATAGAGTAGATCTTCATATGTTGTTTCATCATGTTCAGTTTCATGCGTGTATTTAATCAAGTCTTCAAAGTCTCTAAAACGTACAGTTAATGGCTCTGAAATGACTGGTACATCTAATTCTCTATTTGGTTGTACTTGAGGCGGTCTATCCTGGGTGGATTTGTCAATATAAGATTCGAGATCACGATTTTCAAAATTCATTGAATAAGACTCCATACCGTATGAATCTTGCTCTTGTTGAGATTTAGATACAACGACTTCTATTCCTTTGTCAAAAGCATGTACTTGAATCCATAATGGTCCATCCATGGAAAAATCTTCAGTCTGTTCACTGTTTACTTCGTCCATAATTGTCCAAAAGAATTCCTCTCCACGTTGGCGGTTCATCCAAAGATCTTCCTTGTTAAAACCTCGACTCTCAATGTCTGTATACGTTAGAAAGAACTTAATGGTCGAGTCGTTCACTCTTTCAATCCTCATTTTGCTCACTCCCTTACCATCATTTCTGCTTATTATACTAGGGTTCCATTCATATTACCAAACTTTAGATTTGTCTTTCTATTATAAGTGAAAAAACCTGTAGATGGCAAATCATCTACAGGTCAATCGGACTTTGTACATATATCAAATTATTGTATTACTTATCTATTATTCTTAAAGTTCTGCTAAGCGTTTCGCTTCAATTAAGTGAAGCGTTCTAATGCTTCTTGGTAAAAATCTTCTAATTTCATCTTCATTGTAGCCTACTTGCAGACGTTTCTCATCCATAATAATTGGACGTCTAAGCAATCCAGGGTTTTCCATAATCAAAGTATAGAGTTCTTTCATTGGGAGGCTATCGATATCTACATTCAATTTTTGGAAAGTTTTAGAGCGAGTTGAGATAATTTCTTCAGTCCCATACTCAGTCATTCTTAAAATAGATTTAACTTCGTCTAAAGTTAAAGGCTCAGAAAATACATTGCGCTCAGTATAAGGAATATCATTTTCCTGGAGCCATGCTTTTGCCTTACGACATGACGTACAACTTGGAGAAGTAAATAATACTACCATGTAACTCACACTCCAATTTTATATTTTAACAAGAGTCTATACCCATAAACAGTCGATACTAAACTTAAGTGAAGTGAAGTATGTATCTTGTACTGCCGTCTCTTGTTGACAATTCTTAGTATAGAGGTCGAACATTAAAATAAAATGAGAATATTGTAATAATCTAAAAAATTATTTATTAATTTTTGTAAACCCTACCAATATTAATTTATTAAGCTTACCTCTTACTTACTTATTGTAACATCAATAATGGTCAAAGTATATAGGTAATTTGATTGACTTTTATCGTGTGGACTAATTGCAAGAGATGTAAAAGAGTATTACTATTATATTATTAACTAAATAATGAAGGTGAAGACATGAAAACATTATTCTCAGGCGTTCAACCGAGTGGAATTCCGACAATCGGTAACTATATCGGAGCTTATAAACAATTCGTAGAATTACAAGATCAATATGATTCTTACTTCTGTATTGTTGATCAACATGCTATTACTGTTCCACAAGATCGCTTAAAACTTCGTGAGAACTCAAGAAAACTTGCGGCAATTTACTTAGCAAGTGGATTAGACCCGGAAAAAATTACACTATTCATTCAAAGTGAAGTCTCAGCCCATGCTAAGGCTGCATGGATGCTACAATGTGTATCATATATTGGTGAGTTAGAACGAATGACTCAGTTTAAAGATAAGGCACGTAAACAGAATCAGCGTGATGGTATATCAGTCGGTCTACTCACATATCCGCCTTTAATGGCTGGTGACATTTTACTATATAAAGCAGATGTCGTCCCAGTTGGTGAAGACCAAACACAGCACATTGAATATACAAGAAACGTTGCAGAGCGCTTCAATTCAAAATTCAATGATATCTTTACCCTACCCGACATTAAATTACCTAAGGTCGGCGGTAGAATTATGAGCCTAAATGAACCAACTAAGAAGATGAGTAAGAGTGATGATAATCAAAAATCATTCATTACCTTATTAGATGACCCTGCTCAAGCGGCTAAGAAGATTCGTTCTGCAGTAACAGATTCAGGCAGTGAAATTAAGTACGATAAAGAAAACAAGCCCGGTATTTCAAACTTACTTACAATTTATAGTTCATTAACTGACCGCAGTATTGAAGCACTAGAATCTCAATATGAAGGGTCAAGCTATGGTGAATTCAAAAAAGACTTAGGTGAAGTTGTCCAGGAATTCTTAACAGGCTTCCAAGAAAAATATAACTACTATTTAAATAGTGAAGAACTAGATAACATTTTAGATGCAGGCCGTGACAAAGCTGCCTTTAAAGCGGATAAGATGATCGAAAAAATGGAACGTGCCATGGGCTTAGGAAGAAAAAGAAGATAATAGGATTTATGAAGCGGGCTGGATATTTAATCCAGCCTTTTTTTGTGATTGATGATGGAAGGTGTGCTTCGTTTTCTGTTCGAAGCTGGGCTCATTAACCTACGATACAAAAAAAGACTGAACCCCTTAAAAGGGATTCAGTCCATAATATTATGCCTCATACTTTTTGAATACTAAGGAAGCGTTGTGTCCACCAAACCCTAGGCTGTTTGACACTGCGTACTTAAGGTCCGCTTCTACGGCAGTGTTTGGAACATAGTTTAAGTCACATTCAGGTGCTGGATTCGTTAGATTAATTGTCGGGTGAACTTTACCTTCTTTAAGGCTCATCGCCGTAATGATAGCTTCCATGCCACCTGCACCACCAAGCATATGTCCTGTCATTGACTTAGTTGAGCTGATTAGTAAATTATCCGCATGTTCTTCAAATACTGTACGGATCGCTAATGTTTCAAATTCATCATTATAAGGTGTACTTGTACCGTGTGCATTAATGTATTGAACTTCATTTGGTTCAATACCTGCATCTTTAAGTGCTTCCTTCATGGCTCTCGCACCACCTTCTCCATTTGGTGCTGGTGCTGTGATATGGTGAGCATCTCCTGTAGATCCGTAACCAACAATCTCAGCGTAGATTGTTGCACCACGTGCAATTGCATGTTCTAATTCTTCAATCACAATGACACCTGAACCTTCAGCCATTACAAAGCCATCTCTATCTTTAGAAAATGGACGTGACGCGTAATTAGGATCATTTGAAGACGATAAAGCGCGGTTCGCTTGGAACCCTGCGACACCCATATTTGTAATAGGCGCTTCGGAACCACCTGTAATCATCACATCAGCTTGACCACGTTCTATAAACTTAAATGCGTCGCCGATTGAGTTTGTACCTGTCGCACATGCCGTAACAGTTGCACCATTAGGCCCTTTTGCACCTAGACGAATTGATACTTGTCCACTTGCCATATCCGGGATCATCATCGGTACGAAGAACGGGCTTACGCGTCTTGGTCCTTTTGTTGTTAAGGCAATAAAGCCATCTTCAAGTGACTGTATCCCCCCAATACCTGAACCAATCCAAACACCGACACGTTCACTATTGTCGTCATTGATAACTAAACCGGAATCTGTCACAGCTTCATCTGCTGCAATAATTGCAAATTGAGTAAACTTATCCATACGACGTGCTTCTTTTTTATCGATAAAATCTTCTATATTTAGGTTCTTTACTTCACCAGCAATATTGACATTGAATTGTTCAGTATCAATATTCGTTATTTCTGCTATACCATTTTTACCAGCTAAAGCATTAGTCCAAGTTTCTTTAGCTGTATTCCCTATCGGTGTTACTGCACCAAGTCCAGTGATAACAACCCTTCTTTTACTCATTAAGAGTCCTCCTTCTTTTTACCCCATGTTAAACATACTGCTCCCCAAGTTAATCCACCGCCAAAGCCAACAAGTACGATATTGTCTCCTGGCTTAATACGATTTCTCTTCACTTCGTAATCGATACTAAGTGGAATGGATGCCGCTGAAGTATTTCCGTATTTATCTACAGTTACACTCATTTTATCATAAGGAAGGTTCATGCGTTCTCTAGCGGCATTCATTATGCGAATATTTGCCTGATGAGGGATTAACATGTCAATATCATCCTTATTCAGACCAGCCTGTTCTGTTACATTCACACTCGACTCACCCATTTGTCGTACCGCGAATTTAAACACTTCACGACCATTCATTCGTATGTAGCCACCCTCTCGGTCGCCGTATAAGTATTTCCCACCAGAACCTTTACTACCTAGTTCAAATGATTTAATACCAAGTCCTTCATCTACTTCACCCACAACTGCAGCACCAGCACCATCACCGAATAGGACTGCTGTTGAACGATCTGTAAAATCAGTGATTTTAGTCAGCTTATCAACACCTACAACAAGGATTTTTTTATATCTTCCTGATTTAACGAACATTTCAGCTGTCGCTAGACCATAAATAAATCCAGAGCAAGCTGCAAGCTGGTCGACTGATGGTATGTTTTTAAGTTCTAATTTTTCTTGTAAGATATTTGCTACAGAGGGAAATCTATGTTCTCCTGTAGACGTCGCAACGATAACAAAATCGATTTCGTCCTTGTCCACACCGGAGTCCTCAATTGCATTTTTCGCAGCATAAAAAGCCATTTCACTCGTTTCCATGTCTTCAGCGAAACGTCTTTCTTCAATACCTGTCATTTCTCTAATCCATTCATCAGAAGTATCAAGAATTTTTTCGAAATCAAAGTTCGTAAAAACCTTTTCTGGTGCATATGAACCAATGCCGAGAATGCCTACATTTGTCATTATATTCACACCTTATAATCTCATTATATTACTAGGTACTAATTTATCATATTTTGACAAGTGATTCAATTTATTTATACGTAAAAAACACTCACACATCAAATGATGTGTGAGTGCACGATAAGCCTTATTCAGTTTCTTCAACACCAACACGGTACCAAAGTAGGTCCTCATTGTACTCGTAATCTTCAGAGTAATTGATTACTCTTTCGTTTACAGGTACAACAAACGCACGGTAAAGCGTTGGAATTACAGGAATATCTTGAGCCATTAACTCAGCCCATTCATTGTAAATTTCTTTTCTACGCTCAGTATCAAGTGCTTCTTCTGAGTTACCTTGTTCTAATAAAGCAGTTGATTCTTCAGATTCATATCTAGTGTAGTTAAATGGAGCAGTTGGTCCATATAAACCTGATGGATCGACGTCAGAACCTACACCCCAAGCACCTTGGTAGATATCAATTTCTGGGTCATCGTTTTCAACCATGTCGTAGAATGAGTTAAACTCGATTAGACGACCATTTGTTAAGACAACGTTTAAGCCAACTTCTCTCCAAGATTGGATGTAGTAGTTTGCTAATGGTTCAGCGATGTCTCCACCAGACATAGAGGCAAATTTGATTTCTAATGGCTCACCGTCTGGATCTTCACGTAAACCGTCACCGTCTGTATCTTCGTAACCTGCTTCATCCAAGATGCGGTTCGCTTCTTCTGGATCATAACTAGGTACTTCGATTTCTTCATGCCAGTTAGCGTGATATGGAGTAAT
The DNA here is from genome assembly GCF_000425825.1 of Jeotgalicoccus marinus DSM 19772. GTDB lineage: Bacteria > Bacillota > Bacilli > Staphylococcales > Salinicoccaceae > Jeotgalicoccus > Jeotgalicoccus marinus. The sequence continues at coordinate 109,631 of NZ_KE384460.1, read as the reverse complement.
TAGAGATGATGCTTTCCAACGTAAGCCGTTGTAGAAACGTTCTCCAACTGTGTCATTATCAATAGCGTGCCACATAGCACGACGTAATTCTACGTCACCCATCTTCATTTCCTCTGGCTTGTAGTCTACTTTACCTTCATCAGCATTCCAAGAACCAAGTTTGAATCCGATGTAAGTGTATGATCCCTCAACATTTGATAACCATTCTACCCCTTCCATTTCTGCAACATCTGGGTATTGGTCAGTCGGGAAATTAATAGCATAATCAATTTCTCCAGATTCCATAGCGCTGGCAACAGAAGATGTCGCTACTACACGAGCATTAACTGCTTCAAGTCCTGGCTCACCTCGCCAGTAATCTTCAAATTTAGACATTGAGATTGATTCACCAGATACGATTGAATCCACTTTATATGGTCCAATACCGATTGGGTTCTCACGAGTTTGTGGAGCTTCCGGCATCTCTGCTACTTCAACACCTTCATAGTGATGTGTAGGAAAAGCATATGCCCAGAAACCACCAGCAGTTAGTGATGGAGCGAGTTCTTTATATGTGAATACCGCAGTTTGTTCGTCAACAATTTCAATACCAGAAATTTCATCTGCCTCACCAGCTTTATACTCATCAAAACCTTCAATTAATGTGAATCCATCAGTAGATCCACGAACACCATCGTAATCTGGGTGTCCAATTACTTCATATGAGGAAACATAATCCTGAATTGTTACAGGTTCCCCATCATGCCATTTTACACCATCGTTTAAAGTAAAAGTAACTGTATTGTCATCTTCATTCACTTCATATTGCATTGCACCATCATTTGTATATTGGAAATCTGCGTCCATTGTAAGTAATGGTTCATCAAATAATGAAATCATTTCAAAATCTGGATTTCCATTATAGAAGTTAAAGTTTAAGGTTCCTTCAAAAGGTGTATCTGAAGCTAATGCAACATTTAAAGTACCTTCACCTGATGGTTCTCCTGTATTAGATACGGTTTTAGGGAAATCTTCATAGTTGTAGATTTCGCCTCCCCCTTCAGCTGTTTCACCTTCAGAAGATGCATCGTCTCCTGACTCTTCGTCAGCAGTTTCTTCTTCAGATGAACCGCCTCCACATGCTGCAAGCGCTAATACTAACGCTAACATCATGAGGAATAAAAGCCTTGACCAAGAAATTTTAGTCATTGTTCTTCCTCCTTTGTTTGATTCTGTTGATATATATACAAAGCTCAGACCCTGAACTTATGTATCGAAGTAAATGTAAAGCCTTTGTAATTTTCTTAATATTCATATTAGCATAATTACTCATACTTACAATGAAATTTTTAGAAAATTGTGTTATTTTTATAAATTTTTATGCATTACGCTGTCTGGCATCTCCTGCACGTCTAAGTGCTTCACCAATGTTTCTTACACACAACATTAATACTAAGATTAATATTGCTGCAGGTGCCCAAATCCACCATCTGTTCTGTAAAGTTTGTGTTTGAATGGCATAAGCCATTAAAGTACCTAATGATGGTGTCGTTTCAGGGAAACCGAAGCCAATGAATGATAAGCCTGACTCGATTCCGATATTTGCTGCAAGAGATAATGTGCCGTTAACAATGATAAGACCTACTAAGTTCGGCATCACCTGTTTAAAGATGATCTTAATATGTGAACTTCCTAATGTTCTCGATGCATTTACATAGTCCAATTCTCTTTCTTGCATTGCAACAGAACGAATCAGTCTAGCAGTACCAGTCCATAGGAACGCTGCCATAATGAGTGAGAATGTCCAAATATCATATGATGGCACGATTGTAACGAAAACAACGATGATCATAAGGAATGGTAATACCATAAAGAAGTCAACAACACGCATCATTGCGTTATCGATATGGCCACCAAAATATCCTGATACAACGCCGTAGACAATACCGAAGCCAACACTCAAGATAGTAACTAAAGCCCCAATTGCAAGTGAGTTTCTAGTACCAATAATCAATTGACCAAAAATATCACGACCACCATAATCTGTACCTAGTCTGAACGTGTCGTTAGGTGGCTGATTGATTGCAAATAGGTCAACTTTTACAATTTCTGAATGGTTCAAGAACATTGTTAAACCAAAAACATATGATGTAATTATCACAAGTATAATCAGTGAGAATAACGCTAATTTGTCGGAGATGACCTCTTCAAATAGAATTCTCCAACCGGGTTTACTCTTCGGTAGATTCTTCATATCTGATGCACCGTGACCCATAACGCCGTGTGGGAGATCAGCTTTGACGCTCATATCAAGCTCTCTGGATTCACTAGTATGTTGATTATCATCAAAATCAAAGCCGTCCCGCGCTTTGGTCGGGGTGTGGTCTTTATTATCCATATCTTCATCAAATTCATATGCTTTTGAATCATCTTTTAAATTTTTATTTTCTTTATTATTATTCGACATTTACACCCCTCCTTACTTAATACGGATACGTGGATCCACGATACTCAAGATAATATCTGACAGTAATGCACCGAGAATGGATAGCATACCAAAAACTAAAATCAAGACGTTCGCGACTGAGAAGTCACGGATTGAAATTGACTCTAGGAATAGACGTCCCATACCTGGATAACCATAGATGGTCTCAATGAATAATGATCCACCTAATAGTGAAGTAATTTCGTACCCAAAAAATGCTGCAATTGGTAAGATAGAGTTTCTAAAGATATGTTTCGTATATACTTTACCTTCGGAAACACCTTTAGCACGTGCAAGTGTTACGAAGTCTTTTTGCTTCGTTTCAATAATTCCACTCCTTAGGTACTGAACCGTTCCGACTAAACCGATTAAAGCAATTGAGAAACTCGGTAGTACTAGGTGTTGGAATTTACTTATTACATATTCTAAAGTACCTGGTGTGACACCCACTCCAACCGATCCACCTGTTGGGAACCAACCAAGTGTATAGCCAAATACAAGTAGCATCACTAAACCGAAAATAAATGTCGGTGTCGCAAAACCTAAGTAAGTATAGCCTGTAATCGCACTGTCTAGTAATGAGTCATTCCAACGACCAGACACTAGACCAAGTGGAATACCAATCAAGTAAATTAGCACTGAAGAAAAAAGTCCGAGCCATATAGTATTCATCATTCTATCTCCAATAACATCTAGAACAGGCTGTTGTTTAAAGAATGATTGCCCGAAGTCCCCCTGTAACATTGCTAAAACCCAATCTCTATATTGGATGTACCATGGATTATTTAATCCCATCTGTTCACGAAGTCTTTCAATTTGTTCAATTGGTACCGTTGGATCAATTAGGCCACTCAATGCATCCCCCGGCATTAATGATCCTAAGAAGAAAACCAAAATACTTAATAATATTATTTGCGGTAATGAAATAATTAAGCGTCGAATTGTAAATTTAATCATTCAGCCCGTCACCCCTTTGCAGGTAAAGCAGCTTTATGCGTCGATGTAATATCAACTAACGGCAAGGCTCTACCATCTTCATCTAAATATTCATGGAAATGTTCATTGTATTGTTCTTTAACTGATTGACGTATATTTAAGTTTTCATCAATCTTGTCAACATCTGTATCAGGAATCGCAGCGATGAGTCGCTTCGTATACAAGTGTTGTGGGTTGTTGAAGATTTCTTCCGCTGTCCCTTCTTCAACTAATCTCCCTTGATACATAATCCCGATATGCTGACACATATGCCTCACTACCCCTAAGTCATGGGCGATGAAAAGCATAGTCAAGTTCATTTCCTCTTGGATGTCTTGCATGAAGTTTAAAACTTGGGCTTGAACTGATACATCAAGTGCTGAAACTGGCTCGTCTGCTATAATCAATTTAGGATTTAATGCAATCGCTCTAGCCACCCCTATTCTCTGTCTTTGCCCACCGGAAAACTCATGTGGATACTTGTACAAAGAGCCAGGTGGTAAACCTACTTTTTGAAGCAGTCCTAAAACTTCTGCAATCAACTCATCTTTCGTACGCTTATGATAATTTTTAATTGGTTCTGCAACAATATCAAATACCCTTTTACGAACATTCAATGATGAGTATGGATCCTGAAAAATCATCTGAATCTCTTTAGAATTTTTAACTGATTTCCCATTTCCACTGATTGTTTTACCGTTAAAGAGAATTTCACCCTCTGTGATGTGATTTAGACCAATTACTGCTTTACCAGTTGTCGTCTTACCTGAACCGGATTCACCTACGAGTCCATATGTAGTCCCTTCTGGAATATTTAGTGATACACCGTCTACTGCTTTCACGTGGTCTTTAACTGTGTTAAAGAATCCGCCACGAATTGGGTAATGTACTTTGAGATCTTTAATTTCAAGTAAATTACTCATTCTGTCACCTCATCTGCTTCTGCCATTTGTTGAGCTTCAACTGCAATGTTACTTCCTGTATCTGATTTCAAATAAAAGTTCTTATAGCAAGTACAGCGTACAAAATGCCCTGGACTGATTTCTCTTAGTTCAGGATTATGTTCATGTTCACTTTCATCAATCCATGGAATCCTTGGTGCAAATCGACATGAATCTCTTTCCATCTTATTTAATGGTGGCACAACACCTTCGATAACATGCAGTTTCGATCCTTGTAGTTCCTCATTTGGTAAGGAATTAAGAAGCGAACAAGTATATGGATGTTTTGGATCTTTAAACAATTCTTTAACCGGTGCAATTTCTACAATTTGTCCTGCATACATTACAGCAACTCTATCTGCCATCTCAGCAACAACACCTAAGTCATGAGTAATGAGCAGTACACCAGAGTTCAAATCATCTTGCAGTTCTCTAATCAAGTCTAGAATCTGAGCTTGAATCGTTACATCTAAAGCAGTTGTTGGCTCATCAGCAATGAGTAATTTTGGTCTGTTAGCTATGGCAATCGCGATAACTACGCGCTGTCTCATCCCACCAGATAATTCATGTGGAAAAGCATTTCCCACTCTTTCAGGTCTTGGAATACCTACCCGACCTAACAAGTCTATTGCATAAGCTTCACGTTCATCTCTGTCTTTTGTTTTATGAATTTTAAGCGTTTCCATAATTTGATGCTTTATTTTCATTAGTGGGTTTAAGGCTGTCATTGGATCCTGGAAGATCATCGCCAATTCCCCACCACGAATTCTATTCATCTTAGTTTCTTTTACTTTCATTAGATCTTTGCCTTCAAAAAGTACTTCCCCTTCTATTCTTGCAGCACGGTGTAACTTCATTAATGAAAATGCTGTCGCACTTTTGCCTGATCCCGACTCCCCTACCAAGGCCACAACCTCATTAGGTTTAATGTCGAGGGAAACATCGTCCACCGCTGGGTAATATTCACCATCGATCTTAAAGGATGTTGTTAAATTCTTAACACTCAGAAGATTTTCTCCCACTTATAATCACCTTAACTTTCCCTTTGTTTAACAAAATCCCGTTTGTTATTAAAGTTAATCTTTCATATGAGCTATTGTATATATTCTGTCACAAAATGACAATATAAATTTTCTTAAAATTTACAACTTTCTGTACAGAATTTATTATTATGCAGTTATGTATAAACGCCTTATCCCAATTCTAGAAAACATCGTTCTATTTTGCAAGCGTTTTCAAGAAATATTTTTTACGACTATACTTTGTTTTACTTTTCATGTAAAATAAATACTATAAATATGAGTTATCGGAGGCTTTTCGACGATGAGATACATCATTACTTTTTTCTGGGCATTCTTACTTACTCAGATGGTAAACTTTATACTTAACAGTCTCGCTGGCGGTGGTCCATTAAACTTCTGGATTGGTGTTATTCTAGCAGTGATCATTACATTAACTGTATTCGTTTTAGATATTCTGACTAAGATGTCAAGAGACACTCAATCAGGAAACGAGAATTAAACCGGATTTCTTTATGAAATCTGGTTTTTTTATATGCATTTTAGACATTCTATTTCTGGGTATACACATATTAAAAGTATTTTTTGTATTAGGAGGAAACCTATGAATAAATATGTGATGTCAATCGATCAGGGTACGACGAGTACAAGAGCGGTCCTCATCAATCAACAAGGGCAAATCATCGCCACAAGTCAAAGGGAGTTCAAACAGATTTTCCCTCACTCTGGTTGGGTCGAACATAATGCAAATGAAATCTGGAGTTCAGTCCTAAGCGTAATCAGCAGTGTACTCATTGAACACAATGTAGGTGCAGATGAGATTGACTCAATTGGAATTACTAACCAAAGAGAAACAACTGTCGTATGGGATAAACACACGGGTTTACCGATATATAATGCGATCGTTTGGCAATCAAGACAAACAACGGATATTTGTAACACCTTAAAGCGCGATGGTTACGAGAAGTTAATTAAAGAAAAAACTGGTCTATTAATAGACCCTTATTTTTCTGGTACGAAGATAAAATGGATTCTCGACAATGTCGAGGGTGCAAGGGAAAAAGCTGAAAACGGAGATTTATTATTTGGGACGATTGATAGTTGGCTAATTTGGAAATTTACTGAGGGAAATATTCACGTAACAGATTACACCAATGCAAGCCGGACACTCTTGTACAACATATATAATCTACAATGGGATGATGAACTTTTATCGATACTTAATGTACCGAAATCAATGTTACCAGAAGTAAAGTCTTCTAGTGAAATTTATGGTCATACAACGAAATCTCATTTCTTTGGTCATGAGGTGCCAATCGCTGGTATTGCCGGTGACCAACAAGCCGCCCTATTCGGTCAAACTTGTTTTGATAAAGGTGAAGCGAAAAATACCTATGGCACTGGATGTTTCCTTTTATTAAATACAGGTGAGGAACCGACAACGAGTGACAATGGTTTACTTACAACTATTGCAGCTGGTGTCGATGGTAAAATCACCTATGCCCTTGAAGGTTCAATCTTTGTTGCAGGTAGTGCAATTCAATGGCTAAGAGATAGTTTAGAATTTTTTCATGACTCTAAAGAGAGTGAAGATTATGCAATGACACTTGACTCTTCTGATGGTGTCTACGTTGTTCCATCATTCACTGGACTCGGTGCACCGTACTGGGACGCAGAGGCAAGAGGTGCGATATTTGGTTTAAGTAGAGGCTCGACCAAGGCACATATTAGCCGAGCAACCCTAGAGGCTGTTGCATATCAAACTAAAGATGTCCTTGATGCGATGCAAGTTGATGGGGCAACTAAAATTGATCGTTTAAGAGTGGACGGCGGTGCAAGTGCCAACAATTTCTTAATGCAGTTCCAAGCTGACATTTTAAATACGACGGTTGAACGTCCAAAAATTGTGGAATCCACTGCCTTAGGTGCTGCTTATCTTGCGGGTCTTGCCTCAGGATTTTTTGAATCCCAAGAAAAACTGAGGGAGCTCAGTGAAACTGAATCAGTTTTTGAAGCGAAGATGGAAGAAAATAAGAGAAATCAATTGTACAGTGGTTGGCAAACTGCCATTAAAGCAACTCAAATGTTCAAAACCAACTAAACATAACTAGTAGGAGGGAAACAATGTTAAACGCACTGACAAGAGCACACCAAATTGAGCACATGTCTAAAACAGAATATGATTTACTCATCATCGGTGGTGGTATCACTGGTGCTGGTATTGCTTTGGATGCAACAATGCGCGGTTTAAAAGTTGCCTTAGTCGAAATGCAAGACTTCTCTGAAGGTACATCGAGCCGAAGCACGAAACTTATTCATGGTGGTTTAAGATATTTAAAACAACTTCAGATTGGTGTTGTTAAAGAGACTGGTAGAGAAAGAGCAATCGTCTATGAAAATGGCCCACATGTTACCACGCCGGAATGGATGCTACTCCCTTTTAGAAAAGGTGGTACTTTTGGTGAATTTACAACTAACATAGGGCTAAAGGTTTATGATTCTTTAGCTAAAGTAGAAAAAAATGAGCGTCGTCATATGCTTTCTAAAAAGGAAGTTTTAGAACGTGTCCCAAATATTAATAAGAAGGCCCTCCAAGGTGGTGGCTATTATGTTGAATATAAAACTGATGACTCAAGACTTACTATAGAAGTGATGAAAAAAGCAGCTCAGTATGGTGCAGATTTAGTGAATTACCTTAAAGCAGATGGCTTCATCTATGAAAAAGAAACAATTAAAGGATTAAAAACGACCGATCAATTAAGCGGTATCACACATAATATACTTGCCAAAGCTGTCGTTAATGCTGCTGGTCCATGGGTTGATGAAGTGAGAGCATATGATAAGGATGAACCTGTTTCAAAAAAACATCTCGTGCACACCAAGGGGGTACACCTCGTTTTTAAACAAGAGGATTTCCCGCTCACACAAGCAGTCTACTTTGATACAGAAAATGATGGCAGAATGATCTTTGCCATCCCAAGATCCGGTAAAACCTATGTAGGTACAACGGATACTTTTTATACGGATGATAAGAAGAATCCTGTTGCTGATGCTAAAGATAAGGCTTATCTAATTGAAGCCATCAACTTTATGTTCCCTTCACTCAACCTAACACATGATCACATCGAATCATCTTGGGCAGGTATTCGCCCTCTTATACAATCATCATCAAGTAAGAATGCATCAGATATTTCAAGAAAAGATGAGATTTGGCACAATAATAGTGGCTTGATAACCATTGCTGGTGGCAAATTAACAGGCTATCGTCATATGGCTGAAGAAATTGTTGATGAAGTATCACTTTATTTGAAGAAAAATTATAAGATGCACATTGCTAAAGTGTCTACTAAAAATGAACCGATATCAGGTGGAGACGTTGGTGGCTCAATCGGTTATCATAACTTTGCAGACAATATTAGTCGAAAAGCACAAAGCTATGGACTCACTTTAGAAGAAGGTCATATGCTTGCACTTAAGTACGGTTCTAATGCAGAAACGGTATATCAATACGCAGGTATTACTAACGACTCAGAAGAAAAGTACGGCTTACCAAAAGCCCTCTACGCAGAAGTAATATACAGTATTCTGCATGAAATGGTTGTTAAACCGACAGATTTTCTCATTCGTCGTAGTGGTAAGTTGTACTTTGCAATTGAAGAAGTCATGCAATATCGTCAAGGCATTGAAAAGCTTCTATCTGATACCTTTAGTTGGACTGACAGTCAGTATGAACAGTATGTCAGTGAACTTGACCGAGCGATTGCTGACACAAAACATTAATAAGTAAAAAACTGGACCATTGATTATAAAATCTATGGTCCAGTTTTTTATAAAATTATTCTTCTTCGATATTAAATACTAATTCATCATCTTTTATGTCAGCTTTTATTCTTAACCCCTCTGACATATCCGCTTCAATCAACTTACGTGCAAGCGGTGTTTCAATATTTCTTTGGATAAACCGTTTCATTGGACGTGCACCAAATTGTGGTTCATAAGAGCTTTTTGCTACCCAAGTTTTTACTGCATCAGATACTTCAATTTCCATGTGTTGATTTCTTAAGCGTGTATTTAAATCACTAATCATACGGTCAACAATGGCACCCATGTCTTTCTCAGTTAATGGACTGAACATGACAATATCATCCATACGGTTGATGATTTCAGGTTTAAAGTATTTATGCACTTCTGACATGACAATCTCTCTTGTTTGATCTGTTAACTCCCCACCTTGTACAACTGTATCTAGTAGATGTTGGGAGCCGATATTTGAAGTCATAATAATGATAGTATTTTTAAAGTTAATGATACGCCCCTTTGAATCTGTTAGACGACCTTCATCTAAAAGTTGAAGTAAGATATTAAAGACATCAGCATGCGCTTTTTCTACTTCATCTAAGAGGATAACTGAATAAGGCTGACGTCTAACCGCTTCAGTTAATTGTCCACCCTCTTCATGACCAACATAGCCTGGAGGTGCACCGATTAATCTTGAAACAGAATGTTTTTCCATGTACTCAGACATATCGATTCTGATCATATGTTTCTCAGAGTCAAACATTGTTGAGGCTAAGGCTTTAGCGAGTTCAGTTTTACCGACACCCGTAGGTCCTAAAAATAGGAAGCTCCCGATTGGACGATTCGGATCTTTAATACCCGCTCTTGCTCTAATTACTGCGTCAGCAACTAAATCGACAGCTTCATCTTGACCGACGACACGTTCATGAAGAATGTCCGATAATTTCAAGAGTTTTTCCTTTTCAGTTTCAACAAGTTTTGTAACCGGAATACCTGTCCATTGGCTCACGATAAAACCAATTTCCTCTTCGGTCACAACTTCTCTAATAATTCTATTGTCAGATGATTCTTCTTGTTGCATTTCTTGTTCATATTCTTCGAGTGCTTTTTCTAACTGTGGTAATTTACCATGTCTAAGTTCTGCCGCACGTTCAAGCTCATAATTGTTCTCTGCGTCTTCTAATTCCTGACGTACTTTGTCAACTTCAGCTCGTTTGTCATTCACTCTTTGAATTTGTTCTTTTTCTTTCTCAACTTTGTTTTGAAGTGTAGACTGGCTCTCTTTCATATCCGCTAATTCTTTTTGGAGTTCGGATAGACGCGCTTGTGAAACTTGGTCATCTTCTCCTTTTAAAGCTTGTTCCTCGATTTCAAGTTGCATTACCTTACGATTAATCTGATCAAGTTCAGTTGGGTTCGATCCCATCTCTGTTCGTATCGTCGCACTCGCTTGGTCCATGAGGTCAATTGCCTTATCTGGTAAGAAGCGATCTGTAATATAACGGTCTGATAGTTCTGCAGCTGCAACAAGGGCACGGTCTGTAATTCTTACACCGTGGTGCACTTCATAGCGCTCTTTTAGACCGCGCAGAATTGAAATAGTATCCTCTACATCAGGCTCTGGTACTTGAACCTTTTGGAAACGTCTTTCTAAGGCAGAGTCTTTTTCGATATATTCACGATATTCGTTTGTTGTTGTTGCCCCAATACAGTGTAGCTCACCTCGTGCAAGCATAGGCTTAAGCATATTGCCTGCATCCATTGCACCATCAGTTTTACCAGCCCCAACAAGCATGTGGATTTCATCAATAAATAGAATAATTCTTCCTTCAGATTCCTTAATTTCTTTAAGCACAGCTTTTAATCGTTCTTCAAACTCACCACGGAATTTCGCACCCGCAACTAGTGAAGTAAGATCGAGTTCAAAAACTGTCTTATCTAAGAGACTATCTGGAACATCCTTACGTACAATTCTTTGGGCAAGTCCTTCGACAATTGCCGTTTTACCCACACCAGGTTCACCAATTAGTACTGGATTATTTTTTCTCTTACGACTTAAAATTCGAATCGTATCTCTGATTTCTTCATCACGACCAATGACCGGATCTACCTTACCATTTCTGACTTCTTCAACAAGGTCACGCCCATATTTTTCTAATACTTCATATTGATTTTCAGGATTTTGACTCGTCACGTGGTTACCCCCTCTTATTTTCTTCACTATTTCTTTAACAACTTCATCCTTATTACCTACAGCACTGCTTAAAATATCATCAATTTTTAGCGCTGCTAGAAATATGTGTTCCTGAGAGATATAATCATCTTTCATATCAACCATAAGTTTTTCTGCTTCATTATATAACTGCGAAAAACCTTGCGACATATAGACACCATATTCTATATTATCGCCACTTACCTTATTGTATTTTGCTAATTTTTCATCATAACGTTTAATTATATTATCAATGTTGATGTTTGCTCTTTCTAGAATGTCAGCACTCATGCTATCTTCAATCAATAGCATTGCTTTTAGTATTGACTCTAGCACAATTGCCTGAAGTTTAAGATCAACTGTCAGACCTTGAGCACGTTCAACGATTTGTTGAACTTTAACTGTCATCTTATTTATATCCATTTAAACCACCTCTAATCAATAAATTAAAGTGTTTGACCAAATTTGACCATAACTTAATTATACACTTTAAGAAGATTAAATCAAGTAATTGATAGCAATTTAAGACAATTTGTCTTATATTAAATGATGTACATTTTAAGGAGGATCACCTCATGGAAATCATTACTATTATCAAATATGCTTTTCTTGGTTTATTACAGGGCATTACAGAACCAATTCCCGTATCATCTAGTGGTCATTTAGTCATTGCCAGGGAGCTATTCAATATCGAAGCACAAGGTCTTTCTTTTGAAATATTTTTAAATACGGCTTCCCTTATTGCAATCTTGTTCATCTATCGAGATGATATCATTAGTATCATCAATAATTTGTTTAGATATTTATTTAAAGGCGCGAGAGACGATGATGCAATTACTGATTTTAAATATACGATTTGCCTAATTATCGCGACGATTCCAGTTGGTGTTGCAGGGCTACTGCTTAAAGATGTGATCGGTGATAATATTTCTGTTGGCTTCGTAGGACTTATGCTGCTTGTAACAGGTATTGCACTTTGGTTTATTAAAAATAAAAGAGGCGATAAGAGGGATGGAGACCTGACAATTAAAGATTCTATAATAGTTGGTCTATCTCAATGTATAGCATTAACACCTGGAATTAGCCGCAGTGGTGCAACAATTGTTGGTTCCATTGCAGTTGGTCTTAGCCAGAAAAACGCATTAAGATTTGCATTTCTTCTTTATATTCCAGTATCTCTTGGTACAGCTTTAATATCCGTTGGAGATATCGTTAACGACCCTAACATGGATACACTATGGTTAGCATATTTAATTGCCTTTATTATTACCCTTATCGCAACATATTTTGCAGTTAAATGGTTACAAAATGTGATGGAAAAAGGTAATTTGATTATCTTCGTTTACTACTGTTTTGCTTTAGGCGCTTTTTCAATCCTATATCAGTTTATTTGGGCATAATAATTCAATGGATCCAATCGGTTAACAACCAAATTCACCACAATACAAAAAAGCTATGAGAAGATAATTCTTCTCATAGCTTATTATTTATATTAGCTTACACCAAGTGCAATTTTAGCGTAACGACTCATCTTGTCTTTGTCCCATGGTGGATTCCAGACGATGGCTACTTGAACATCATTTACCTCAGGTAGTTCTGAAAGTACGTGCTCAACTTGACCAATAATTTGTGGTCCCATTGGGCAACCCATTGAAGTTAAAGTCATTTCAACACCTGCTGTACCTTCGTCATCTAAATTTACACCATAAACTAAGCCTAAGTTTACAATATCTATACCGAGTTCCGGGTCAATGACATTCTCTAGCGCACCGTACATGCTTTCTTCCATTGCTTTATCCAACATAATCACTCCTCACCTAGTATATGTAATACTTACTATACCAAAAATTATACATTCGATAAATATAAATGCTATTATTGAGAAGAAACATTATTCTTACATACTGACAAAAGGGAGATTTATATGGATAAGCATTTAATTTGTTTAGACTTAGACGGCACACTTTTAACTGATGAGAAGAATATCAGTCCTTACACAAAGAAAGTGCTGACAACGTTGAAACAACAGGGCCATGAGCTAATGATTTCAACTGGCCGTCCGTATCGTGCCAGTGTACCCTACTATAAGGAATTAAAAATGACGACACCTGTTGTAAACTTTAACGGTGCTTTCGTCCACCATCCTACAGATTTTGACTTCCAAATCATGCATGAAACATTGGATAAGGAAGTTACAAAAGAAATTGCTAAAAAAGTTCCTGAATTAAATATTAAAAATATTGTCGCTGAAATTAAAGATAATATTTATATCCACTATCACGATAGCGTCCTATTCGACGCCTTCACCATGGGCAACCCTAAAATAAGTGTTGGCGAACTTCAAGATACAGTTACAGAGGACGTTACTTCTATTCTTGTTCAGGCAGAAGAGAGTGAAATGCCTCATATTCGTAAGACTCTAGATGAGTTATTTGCTGAAGTAATCGAACAACGTCGCTGGGGTGCGCCTTATCCTGTCTTAGAAATAATCAAAAAAGGTATTAATAAGGCGGTTGGTGTGGATTACGCCAGAGAGTATTTGGGAATTCCACAAAGTAGAACAATCGCTTTTGGAGATGAAGACAACGACACTGAAATGCTACAGTATGTTGAACATGGTGTCGCAATGAAGAATGGTATCGACGATATCAAAAATGTGTCTAAATATATTACAGAATATAACAATAACAATGACGGTATTGGACATTTCCTTAATGAATTTTTCGATCTCCGTCTTAAACCATAGGGAGGGTTATCTATGAAATTATTTATTGATAGTTGCTCAGATTTAAGCTTAGAACGTGCCAAGGAGTTAGACATTGAAGTGCTCCCTTTGAAGATTCAACTCGACGACAAAAGCTACCTAGACCAACTCGAGATAACTAGTGATGAAGTCATCACAGCAATCAAGGAAGGTAAAAGACCATTAACAAGTCAACCAAATCCCGAAAGTTATTTTGAGTTGTTTGAGGCATATGTAAAAGAAGGTACACCAATCATATACCTTGGCTTTTCAAGTGAACTTTCCGGGGCATTCCAAAGTTCAGTCATTGCACGTGATAACATCCTAGAACAACATCCTGAAGCTGATATCACATTGATTGATTCATCTGCTGCAAGCTATGGGCTCGGAATGCTAGTCGAACGTGCAGCATCTTATATTAAAAACGGTGACGACAAAGATAAAATCATTAAAAATATTGAAACAGATGTCGCTATGATCAGACACTTGTTTACAGTTGATGACTTAAATTACTTAGCCAAGGGTGGACGTTTATCGAAAGGGTCAGCATTTTTAGGTGGCTTATTAAATATTAAACCCCTTCTACACGTAGAAAACGGTCAATTAGTACCTGTTGAAAAACACCGTGGACTTAAAAAGGTATTTAGACGTATGACAGAACTCGTAAAAAATGAACGTGCAACCGGACTCGCTCACATTACTCATGCTGATGCCAAAGAAAATGCAGAGTTATTAAAAGCACAAATTCTAGAAAATACAGATATAACAGAAGTTAAGATTTCTAGTATCGGACCGACAATTAGTTCTCATACTGGCGCTGGTACCGTCGCCTTATTCTACTTTCAAGACGGGCGCTAAGTTATGGTAAAAATTGCTGTTGTCGGTGGGGTCGCAGGTGGTGCCACTGTAGCCTCTCAAATCCGACGACTTGATCCAAATGCTGATATTACAATTTATGAGCGTAATAACGAAATAAGTTACGGGGCATGTGGAATGCCCTATCACATTAGCGGTGAGGTAAAATCTAGGGAAAGCCTCATTAACATGACACCGGAGAAATTTCTAGATAAAGATATCAAAGTGTTAATTAATCATGAAGTCACAAAAGTTGATTCTGATAACAACACTTTAACCGTACTTGATAAAGATAATAATGACTATAAGACGGTCATTTATGACTACTTAATCTTATCACCGGGTGGCAGTCCGAAAGTCCTACCTGCCTTAAAAGATGTACCTCAAAGTTTCCCACTTCATAAGATACAAGACCTAGATGCTATCATGGCTTACATTGACAAATATAATATTAAAGAAGCCGTCCTTGTCGGTTCAGGTTATATCGGACTCGAAGTAACGGAAAACCTAAGTGAACGTGGCATTAAGGTAACGATGTTACAACATGATGAAAGAATTTATAAAAAGATTGAAGCTGACATGAATCATGTCATACACCAAGCTATGGAAGATCACCACATTGATCTCAGACTTAACGCTGAAATTAAAAGTGTCGAAGGTGAAACCTTGACACTTAACAATGGTGAAGAAATCCATGCGCCATTGATTATTAGCGGTATAGGTACACAGCCCAATACAGTATTCCTCAAAGGTTCAGGCATAAATCTAACTGATAAAGGTCTGATCTCAATCGATTCAAGTGGCCGAACGAACCTAGACAATGTCTATGCACTTGGAGATGTGATTGAAACAGTTTACCAGCATGTGCCAGATGTGAAAGTTCAATCATTACTGGCTTGGCCAGCGCATCGCCTGGCACATATAATTGCCAATCAAATCGCAGGTGATGAGAATATAAGGCACGAAGGTTTACTAGGGACAAATATTGTGAAATTTTTTGACTATGCGATTGCATCAACGGGCCTGAGTGAAAAAGAAGTCATGAAATTCCCTCACCTAGTTGTCGACCAAAAACAAAAAAATAAGTCAGGCTACATGTCTACAGCTGAACCTATTAATATCAGAGTCTACTTCCATAAAGATACACATCAGATTTTAAGAGCAGCCATTGTCGGTACAGAAGGTGTCGATAAACGTATTGATGTACTTGCAACACATATACGTTTAGGTGGAAGTGTCTTTGACTTAATTAATATAGAAATAGCATACGCTCCCCCGTTCTCTAGTCCAAAAGACGTCATTAATATGGTCGGTTATAAGGCGATTGCTAAAGCAAATGAAGCTCAATAAAAATATCCATCCTAAGTGGATGGATATTTTTTACTATATTTTTCTTTGACTGTGTTTATACATACTCATGATATTCATAAGGGTCTTGGCCTTCAACACGGCCATCCTCCCCTTTATCAAGCGCATCGATTTTTTCTATATCTTCTTGGCTTAAGTCAAAATCAGTCGCTTCAATATTTTCTTTCTGATGCACTGGATCAGCTGATTTTGGTATGGCCATGACACCCGCTTGATAGTTCCAATTGATAATAATTTGAGCAGGTGTCTTATCATATTTAGCTGCAATTTCTTTGATTGTTTCATTTTCAAGCACATCGTTTAGATATCCTCTACCAAATGGACTCCATGCTTCTGTTAGAATGCCTCGTTTTTTATTCTCTTCTACCATGCGTTTATTATTGAAATAAGGATGACGTTCCACCTGATTTGTAGCTGGAGTCACACCCGTTGCATTGATAATATCATCTAGGTGATCCGGTTCAAAGTTAGATACACCAATGGTTCTAATTAAGCCTTGTTTTTGGGCATCTACAAGTGCCTTCCATGCTTCAACGTATTTGCCATCATCTGGATTTGGCCAATGAATTAAATACTTATCAAAGTACTCCAATCCAGCACGTCTCAACGATTCTTGAAGAAAGATAAACGCCTTATCGTAGTCGTGGTGTGAACCCGGTAATTTTGAGCTCACTAATATTTCTTCACGGTGTAATTTAGAACGTCTAACCGCTTCACCAACAATGCCTTCGTTGTTATAGTTTGTTGAAGTATCGAGAAGACGGAAACCACTATTTAGTGCATTAAGAATTTCAAACGTTCCCTTATCTCCTACTAAATCAATTGTACCTAGACCAACATACGGCCAAACCGTCTTGTCATTGAGTACAAATCCTTTTTCATTTATAGTCAAAATCTCATCTCCTTATAATTTCTTGCTAAAAGATGACTAAATAACTTATCTGATATCCACTATATAATATTTCCGTTTCGATACAACTTTAAACATTTCTATACGAAAAGACCTCGGTTAGTCACCGAGGTCAATGTCTAACTACTATTCGTTTTAAAATTTGCTATTTTTTCGTTTCTTAGAGCGTGAAGCTGCTACCCAAACAAAGATTGCAAATAAGCCGAAGATTAAAATACTTGCATAAAGATATCCATTGTTAAAACCTGCCTCTTCGATGATTGAATACAGTTCAGTTTCTTCTCTATCTAATACTGTAATAAATTCACCTTCATGCGGGCGAATCATATCACCTATTAACATCCCGCTATAGACTTTACCATCTTCACTCGCCGTTTGCTCAAAAGTGTTACTCTGAGTTTCAGAAGTATTATTCATATTAAAGACAAAATCTACATCGTTTGTTTTGTATCTTACAATATATTGCCCTGCTTCATTTAGTAAGGTCTCTGTTTCACCTGCAGCCATTACTTGATGTCTGTCATATATCATACTAATGTTCTCTAAATATTCTACAACTTCTTTATCTGTCCATAGGTCCATCTGCGGGTGAATTTCCGGGTAAGAATCACCATTAAATGCAACTTCTGTTCCATAAGTCATGGCACTTGCACCTTGATAAGCATACAGATAGTTTGCTAACTGTTGAACTCTCGTTCCTGGGAACATATTGTGACTTGCAGCATGATGTGTAAAACGTTCTGAGAACCAGTGATCTGCAAGTACTAATTCATTGTCAGTTGGAAACTCTGGTATTTCAATATCAACACCACCAAGTGCATTCGCAATGCTTGATCTGAAT
The DNA here is from genome assembly GCF_000425825.1 of Jeotgalicoccus marinus DSM 19772. GTDB lineage: Bacteria > Bacillota > Bacilli > Staphylococcales > Salinicoccaceae > Jeotgalicoccus > Jeotgalicoccus marinus. The sequence continues at coordinate 91,505 of NZ_KE384460.1, read as the reverse complement.
TCATTATGAGACACGTGATCGAAACCTTCAGCTGTCATGCCATCTATCGTTAAAATGCCATAAGAAGGTATATTATCTGGAAGAAAATCATTTCCATTTAATCCATCTTGGTTTAAGAACATACTAATACCATCTACATCATAAGTATCAACGAAGTTTTGCACCATATCTTTATATTGACTCTGGTTATCAGCATCACTTAGATCAATGATTTCACGGTCGATGTCTTCGTAATATGCTGTTTCAATGTCATTGAATTCTAGATTTTCCAGTGCTGTATAGTCCTCAGTTGCTGTCGTTGGCATGTCTACAACGATTTTCATATCCTGATTATGTACTGAATCTATAAAATCCTGAAATGCTTCCGCCCCACCATAAGCTTCTGAAATCTTATCATAGGAAGTGACGTCATAACCCAAATAGTCATCTTCAGCACGTTCTGTAACAGGAGATAACATGATTGTATTAAAGCCCATATCTTTTATGTATTCTAAATGTTCTTCTATACCAACGAAATCACCACCGAATGGTTGGTCATTATCAGGATCTTCATGAACACCGATATCATTTGATTTATCATTGTTTAAGAACCTGTCGACTGGAATCATATAGATTTTTTCTTCAGCTTGCTCTTCAGCAGACGATGGATTTACCATCGTAAAGAACAAAGCGAAGGCAGTAAACAAGAGTGCAATCATTCTTTTCATATAATATCCTACCTTTTTATCTTATAGTGCTAAGTATACTAAAGTTCACTTCAAATTTTCTTTCTTTCACGAATTGTTCATAAAAATATTTAAAAAAGCTGGAAACCAACCGGTTCCCAGCTTAGTTTTAGAAGCTTAAAATACCTAGTGGTAATGTCGCTCCCATAATAACTGTTGCAATAATGAGAATTAAAGCAACAACCATTGGCCATACTGTCGCACTTTTCTTCAATCTAACAATTGCCATTTCCATAAATCCAATAGATAGAAGTCCTAGGAGTACTTTAATACCGTACTGCATATGACCGTCCATATTAGAGATACCTTCCATGTTGCTAATGTAAACGACTAGACCTGAAATCAGTACGATAACATAAAACAATCTAGCTACCATGTGCAAAATTTTTGCCGGCTTATTGTCTGGTGAATTGTTTGCCTTATACATGAAGAAGACAACAAGGAACAAAACAGCAGATATAACAATGGCCGTTAAGTGTAAATGTAGCATAATTCGCCCACCTCTTATTTAAAATTTACCCATGGCATATTATAACATGAATGATTATTCAATGTGTGTCGTTAATGTTCCAATTCCATCGATAGAAACACGTACTGTATCACCAGATTTAACAAAGCCTTTAGGGTCCATTCCTGCCCCTACACCGGCTGGTGTACCTGTAGCAATAACATCACCAGGTTCTAAAGTAACGTATTTAGATAGTTCACTAATTAGGTCGTCAATTTTTCTAACCATAAGTGCTGTACTACCATCCTGACGAATCTCATCGTTAACTTTCGTTACGATTTGAGCATCCATTGCATTAGGAATTTCATCTTTAGTAACAATGTATGGACCCATCGGTGTTGCTAGACTTTTAGATAAGAAAGCCTGCTTGTGAGATTTTTGAAGGTCTCTTGCAGAGATATCATTAACAATTGTATAACCATAAACGTAGTCATAAGCCATAGAGCGATCAATATTACGTCCTGATTTACCAATCACAACACCAAGTTCACCTTCATAGTCTAACTCTGAAGTAATATCGCTAAATGATGAGATTGTCGCTTCATCACCGACTAGGCTAGAGTTCGCTTTAGTAAATACATATAATTCTACTTCATTATTTAGCTCTTGTGCATGTTCTTTAAAATTACGACCGAAACTAATTGTATTATTTGGTGGCTTAACTGGTGCTAATATATTAATTTCATCAAATGGTGCTTTATATTGATCAGCATTCTCTGATACTTCAGCACTTTCGACTAATTTTCTCACTAATTCTTGGAAATCCAATGTATGGTATTCAGTAATTCCTTCCAATAATGTACGTGGATAATCTTTAACATCACTAAAATCCTCAAATAGTAGCGGAAGAATCCATGCACTATCTTCACGTTTTACTTTAACACCGTAATAATTCTTTTCTTTGTACTCAAAAGTTAAAAATTTCATTGGACAAGCTCCTTTGTTTGGTTTAATTCAGTATAACAAAAAATATTTATTTATTCTTGTGAATCGATATTTTTATCTGAAAATTGCTTCTATTAATTTAAGCTTTCTAATACTTAAAAAGTTTAAGAGCAACAGTAGCAGGCAGTACAAGCCGAGGACAATGAATAACAGTACCTGCACTGATATTTGTCCGTATAGTGCTAAGCCAAATCCAAAGAAGATAAACATCATCAACACATTGAAAAGAATATAGGCACTTAAGGACTGTCGCCCTAAATTGACAAATCCTTTGAAAATAGCCTTTGGTACATGTGAACCGGCATACATTAGTAATAAGAAGTAGCCAAGGGCGAGTACTGGCCCTCCAAACCCTTCACCGAGCGTCTCACCAGTAATATTACCCAGGAGTAAAATCTGAATGAGCTTTGTCAAAATGCCTCCAGTTAACAATACAATTACCATTGCGCCACTGAGGTATGGGCTGTCTTTCATAAAAGTTTCTAGGCTAAGTTGATGTAGTCCAACACCAATTAAAAGCCACGGTAAAATCATGAACAACATTAATATAATAGTACCTGTTATATCACCTGTTAAATAATCTATATTTTGATTAATAATAGCCAAGTAGTCACTACTTCTATAGATGCTGATGTACTCATTAACTTGTTGTATACCAGAATAGACGTGTTGAATATTTGAATTGAGTCCTCTAATGATTTCCAAGACGACATTGAGAAGTAAGTGTACAGCGAAAAGTGCAATACCTGCTGCAAATGTTATCACCCATGGCCGTCCGACAAAAATCAATGCAACAAAAGTCATTAATACTAGAAATAGCATATTATCAAATGGAAAAATTAATACAGATGATAGACCAATAATGCCTAAAATGATCGCTAAGTATTTAGCAATTTGCCTTTTTTCTACAGTTTGATATTTACTTAAGATATATCCAACAATAAGCGCGATTAAAGGTATCACTGACCCGCCTGTAAATATGTTAATGATATTGTAGATATTTAAATCTGCTCCGAAAAAGTACTCAAATGGATTGATATCATTTAAAGGCAACATAAAGTACAAGCCGCTATAAAGAAATAGTGAGAAAATCGCTATGCCCGCTGTAAAGTAAATTGTGTTATTTGTATGTTTCAAGTGAAATCGCTCCATAATCAAAAAAGTATAGGACCGCATCTACAGGTTTATTCAAAACAACTTCTGCAGATTTTTTATAGATGTCCATTTGTGTCTTGTACCTATCTCTTAAGTCTTCTGGGCTTAACTGTGTACCATTCACCCGGTCTGTCTTATAGTCAATAATGATGTAATGATCTTCGAATACTAAGAGACAATCAATGATACCTTGAACCAATTGATAATCGTGTTCACCATATATAATGGCTTCTTGATTCATAATAAACGGTAACTCAGTATATATCCCGATTTGCTGATTTAACAAGTTAACCATATAGTCATCGTTAAAAAATCTCACTGCATTTTCTTTAAGCTTACTAATGTGTAAATCACTTAACTGCTCGTAATTCACAACATAATTATCTATTAAAATATCTATAAAGCCCGCTTTTTCCTGTTCATTCATTACACTTAAACTCTGCCATTGATTCATAATTCTCATCATCATCTCATGCATAATTGTACCGAAGATTGGTGCTTCTACAGAAGACGCTAAGAAGTTCGGCACTTTTAAAGAAGGTTCATTCCTATGACTAACATCCGTCGCCATATCCGGAATCGTCTCATTTCTTCTCTTTATAGAAGTCACAGATTCCTTTGCTGCAATTTCAGTGTCTTGTTGATTTGGATAAGTGTAAAACAAGCGATCAGCGACTTCAGGGTTAATATCAGGAACGAGCACCTTTATATCATCTAAATCCGCGGACTGATGTGGGTGTTGGCTCGCTTCAGATTGCTCGCTTACTTCCTTGATTTCAATTGCATCATGTTGACTTTCAAGTAAAATCGGGGCAATGAAGTCCTGAGTAGACTTAAGATTTGAGCGAACTTCAACTGAAGGTTTTTTAAGCTGGTCAAAAGTATATAGGAAATTGATGTCATCCTTATACACTAGCGGAAGGTAGAGTTTCTCCTCAGCACGTGTTAAAGCTACATATATTAAGCGAAGCTCTTCACTAAGTTGCTCTAATTTTAAATACTCATTAGCGACAAAAGCATGAATGCTATCACTTGTTAAGTTCAGTTCAGGTTTAAATTGATTAAAGACCACACCGAGCTTTGCATGCACTAGAACTTTAGAAACTGTGTCCATTGTGTATTGCTGTTTTAAATCAGCATATATAACATGTTTAAACTCTAATCCTTTAGAACTATGGACTGTCATGACTCTAACAGAATCATCTACACTTTCACTTAGCGATTCTTCACCAAAATCCTTATTTTCCTTGATTAAATAATCAATGTAAGAAATAAATTGATAGAGGTTTGAATTGTTCATTGCTTCAAATTCCAAAGCTTTTTCGATTAAACCATTTAGATTCGCCTGTCTTGTTTTCCCTCCAGGAAGACCACTGAAAAACTCAACAATATTTAACTCAAAATATATTTCGTCTATGAGTTCCGAAACACTTAGAAACTTAGAATGTGCTTTTAATTCGTCATAAGTACTTAAGAAATCTTCAATTCTTCGAACGATTGCTTCATCTTCATTAAATTCTAAAAGGGCTTCGTATAAATACTTTTCATCAGAATTTGCGCGTATTCTTGCCAGAGCTTCTTCATTAAAACCAAACATTGGTAATCTTAAAACACCCATTAGATGATCGTCTTGTAAGGGATTATCTAAGAGTGACAAGATACTTCTCATTGTCATGATTTCAAACGTTTCAAAATAACCTTTATTCACATCAACACTAATTGGTATTTCTGCCTTTTGAAATTCGTAGCGGATTTTATCTGGTGAAAAACGGTTGCGATTTAATATGACGATATCACCATAAGGCACCCCGTCATTGTATAGTCGGTTGACCAAACCCACTAATTCTTTAATCTCTATTTCATCCGCCTCATCTGCTGTGGTTTCCTTCGGCGTGATGATGGGTAGGACTTCAACCTTAGATTCATCCCCGACTTCATCAGTTCCCTTGATCAGTTTCTCTTCATCGGTATAATCAATTTCTCCGATTGTCTCATCCATAATATTTTCAAATATGAGATTAGTCACATCGAGTACTTCTTGATGGGACCTGAAATTTCGATTTAATTGGATGAGTTGACCAGCCTCGCCTTTTTTAAAACGATGGCTTTTATCTATGAATAAATCAGGAGCAGCTTGCCTAAAACGATAAATAGATTGTTTAACATCCCCAACCATAAAGAGGTTCCCATTCGCTTCATCTCCAGATTTTAAGAGTTGAATAATTGCTTCTTGCACGCGGTTGATGTCCTGGTACTCATCAATCATTACTTCTTTAAACTTATCTCTATACTCCTGTTGCACTTCACCATCATTTGCAAGGAGGATATCTAAAGCAAAATGTTCATAATCATTAAAGTCCATTTCACTTGCCTGTTGTTTTCTTCTTTTATAGTTATCAATAACGGACTCTGTTATTTTAAGAAGCTGATTATTCATGCCATTTAAAGGTGATAATTCTTCCCTTACATCACTTAAGCTGTAGGCTTTTAGGTTATATAGTTCTTGGTAGGCATCATTAACCGGTTTATTATGTTTTTCTATAAAATCATTATTTTGTGCATTAGCCGCTTTGATAAATGCATTCCTACCATTGGATAGCTTTACTTCTGCTAAGCAAAATTGTCCGTTGTCATGAAATAAAGCTAGCGCATTGACAACATTCTTTTGCATGATGTCTAAATTATCATAAGCATCTTTAATCGCTTTTTCCTTTAATTCTTCAGGTCGCTCAATATGGTCATACTCGACTTTCAACAGACTTAAATCTTCATCCAATTTCTTTAATTTTCTATAATTAATTGCTTTATACGCATCGAGTATTTCATTTAGACGGTCATCGTTTATATATTGATCCTTTAGACTGTCGAGAAATACTTTAGGGTCTTCAGTCGCTATCGCGGTATTATATAGCCGTATAATCAATTTGTGAAGCTCAGTATTATCTTTTAGACTCGACACAAATTGATCCAGATGTAAAAAGTCCTGATCCTTATCTGTATAAAATTGCTCAAGTACTTCACTGATTACACTGTCTAGCTTTATTTCTGCTTCTACTTGACCAAGTGTACGCATATCAGGTGGTAATCCAATCGCATTATAGTGCGTTTGAATCAGATGCAAACAAAAACTGTGTAAGGTTGATATATGCGCGTCATTTAATTTAATGATTTCTTCATTAATTCTTTTATCCTTCGTCTCATTATAGATTGCTCTCAAGGCGCGCTCGATTTTGTCTTTCATGTCTTTTGCACTCTTATTGGTAAAAGTGGATACAAAAACCTCATCAATAGAGTAATTTCCACTGATAATATTTCTTTTAATACGTTCTACAAGCACTGCAGTTTTACCACTACCTGCTGCAGCGGATACTAATATATCTGAGCCTGTGGCCTCAATGGCAGCAAGTTGTGCGTCAGTAAAATTAACCATTGTTTACCTCGCTTTCAAACGCTTCAATATCTTCATCTGTAATTTTATTTTTCCTGTAATCATGTTCATTGATTAATTTATCGATGTGACAAGCCGCTTTAAAATCACAAAAAGCACAAGGTAACCTATTGTTATGTTCAAGAGGATTCGCAAGTGTTCGCCCACTATATATTTCATCAGTTGCCGTTTTAAATTGCTCCATTACAAAGTTAGAGTAATGTGCAAACATCTCTGATGACATTGTTCTTTTCGCTGAATTTTTGTCTAAACTACCATCTTTCTTTAATTTTAATGGTAGATACTCACTGAGTTTTTCTTCTTCTATCATATGATCCATACCAGTATTACTGCTAAGATCATTACCATCGATAACAAATAAACCATCTGGTCTAAGTTTATTCTGTTTTAGTTTCAATGCCTCTTCTTCATCGTCCACTCTCACCTTAGGTTCATTCACATGGTAGAACATCATTGCATTAGGTACGATGTCTCCACCGAGTTTAGTTTTTGCACGATTCATAAGGACATACATATAAGTAATAATTTGTAGCTCGACACCATTTAACACATCTTCTTTTTTCAACTTCCGATCACTAGACTTATAGTCAATGATATTGACATAGACATTTGAAGCATTATTGTAGGTATCAACTCGGTCGATTTTACCTCTCAAGTATATTTTTTTACCGTTTTCGCTTTCTAAGACTAATTCACCGAGATCATCTGATTTTTTTCCAAATGTTGCTTCGATTAAGCTGATTTGATAATCGCCTAGATACTCTAAATCCTTCATAAACATCAAGGTGGTCGTAATGGCAGAGATAGCTTTTTCTTTTAACGATAAGAAATATTCTGAGCGTTCAAAAATACCGTAAGAAATGGTTCGTAAAACATTATCAACCGAATTGACTACTGCTTTCTTAATCACTTCATCGTCATGTTTTAAAGTCATATCTAAACGCTTTGTAATTTGCTCTAATGCATTGTGGTAAAGGTTCCCTATTTCTAGTGGTCTAACAGTATAATTTTGTCTCACATTCAGCTTCATTCCGTAATTAGAGAAATGCTGGAAATGACACGAGAAATAGGACTGGAATCTAGATACACTTGCTCTCATCTCATCACCATATAATTTAATGGCCGTTTCTTCTCTAATATCTTCAGCTCTATTTAAATAAGTTAAGTTTCGGTTAAGACGGTTTAATACCGTATGATTTGTTTTATTTTTCAGCAAATGATAGACACCTATGAAGTTATTGTACTGTGGTAATCGAACTAATCTTGTAAATTCTTCTAAATCATAAGTCATCAAGGTTCTCAATTTATGGTGTTCGAGCGCCTCCATGCTTCTTACACTCGAAATTAAGCCTAGTGTATTATGAAGTTCATAGTGGGCAGTCTTTCTATAGCTATAATTTAATACCAGACTTTCATCCATTGGTAAAAATGCTTCGACAAATGGACTTAATTTAGTCACTTCTTTATTTTGTAAAGTCGTCGACCAACTAATAAAGAGATGGTTTGTCGGTTGACTTATTCCCATGTAAAAGACAAATTTCTCATCACGGCTAAGCGTACGTGCACTCGGAGAAAGTATAATACCTCTGTCTTCCAGCACTTCTTTTTCATCATCTGTAACGATGGCTGTATTTCTAGACTCTTGTGGCATAACGTTGTAATTCATACCCACTATAAAAACATATTTTTTATTTTCAACTTTAGCAAGATCTAGAAGCCCGATAATCACCTGATCTACAGCAGCTGGTCGTGTATTGAAAGTCGCTCGTTTTAATCCTTCTGTAAAAGTATCGTAAAAAAGGCTAAATTCAATTTTTTCATCTTTAAAAACGGTGTAACTATCATCCAATAATCGAATAAATAAATTATAGGCTTGCTCTGTTTCATTAGCGAGTCGAATATTGGTATCCGTTAATTCTTTTATTTCATTTGCAACTTTCTCTTCAATGCCTTCATCTACAATATACTGGTAAATCGTTTCTACAAAATCCTGTGCAGTCTCACCTTGATCAAGTTGATTGAACAACCGTTGTAACTGGTGAAGTTTACTATTCTTATATTGAATCATCTCACTCAAAGCTTCTGTATTATCTATAGTCTCTATGTCACCTTCAATACCCAGTTTATATTCAATCGTAAAACGCTTATCGTCAAAGAGCTCACCGCCAGTAAGTCCACGTTCTATAATGATATTTTCAAGGTGCATGACAAGCATTTCATCATGTTTCGTTCTATTTAAATAGCCCGTCTTTAAGACATTGATAAAGGCAGACCTTTGAAATCTACTCTGATAGCAATCTAATAAGGCAATGACCAATTCTGTAAAAGGATTGCAATGCATAAAATGATCCATATCCATGTGATAGGCAATATTAAACTGTTTAAAAATAGACTTGAAAATATTTTCATAAGATTGATCACGGTACAGAATACCGATATCAGCATATCTCGCTTCATTGTTTCTAACTAGGGTTTCTATATTTCTTGCGACTTCTCTTATTTCCTCTTCTGGTGAAGGTGACTCAGTAATCGTAATACCATCATAATTTGTCATCGGTTGACCCGTTGTTATAAATAATTCTAATTGACTTAATCCAGAATTTTTTGCACGCAAAAACTCCTGATTAAAATGTCTGAAGTTCAAGTAATTTTCCCCAAACAATTCCTGCAATCGACTGATTACCGCTTCAGTTTTTCTAAACAAATCGATATCTACTAAACCTTGATATCCATCAGACTTTCTGTGAGTTAATAATAGATTGATTTCCCCAACCTCTTGTTCAAGCGCATAAATAAGGGCAAACTCACTTTCTGTAAAGTTATGAAAACCGTCAATATAAATTACAGCATCCTTAAGTGTTCTTAAACTATTCGCTTCTTTTATACTCTCAATAAAATGCGGAATCATATTTAAGTCTTCAACTTTATATGATTCAATTTCCTCTTGCCAACGCTGATAAATAATTGCTAAGTCCTCATACTTTTCTGTCGTTCTGCCTTTTGAAAATTTTAAGTCTAAGAGATGTTTTGTTTCTATGTTATAGGCCTTAAATTCAGTAATTTGATCTAACACTTTCTCAGAAAATTTTATGTAGCCTTGTGAAGTATGATAGTACTTTAGCTTATCCTTTATATCATTCATCAGCTTATGAATCAGCATAATGTGTCCTGCTTCAGACAAGACGTTTTTTGTAGGTTGGCCAAGCTCATTATATACGTGCCACATCAATCTTGAAAAACTGTAGACACCTGTACGCATACTTCCGCCAGCCATACCATCTTCTTGTCTGGCAATCAATTGTTCATATGTCAGTGTATTTTGAGTTGGGGTAATAATATAAATTGAAGATCCTAGTGGATCATCTTTTGTTTTCTTATAAATCTCTTCAAACATAGTATTCGTTTTACCTGTACCACTTGTACCTGTCCATATTGTTATCGTCATAGAACCATACCTCACTTTAAATAAAGGAGATATTAGTTAAACTAATATCTCCTTTTCTTAGATTCGACTTAAAAATCAATTGCTATTTCATTAAATGGCCAAAATCTTAATTGAACTTCGCCGATGATATCTTCTTCAGTAATCAGTCCAAAATCTCTAGAATCACGGCTAATCGGTCGATTATCACCGAGCACTAAATACTGCCCTTCTGGTATCGTTTCTTCTTCTACTCCAAGTGACTCAAGCGTAAAATTATCCATATATGTCTCGCCTTGATGGACAACATAGTCTTCCTCAATAGGTTCACCATTGACGTAGACTACTCTATCTCTCATTTCTACATTATCACCGGGTACACCAATAATACGTTTAACGTAGGCTGCATCATTATGAGAATCGAAGACTACAATGTCGTCTCTTTCTACATCAGCAATATCATATATAAACTTATTTACAATTACCCTGTCTCCTTCTTCAAAAGTAGGATCCATACTTAAGCCATCTACTGAGTAAGTAGTGAATAAGAACATTCGTATTACAACAACCACGACAAGGGCGATAGCTATAGCAATTAACCATTCACGTATTTCTTTTAACACTGATGCCACCTCTTATTTTTCCTTCTTCTCTTTATTAATTTTTTTCTCTAGATACTTTTGATACCATTTTGATAGTACATAGAGCACTACTAAAAAGGCTAATGAAATTATAAGTTTCACTGGCGAATCAAAGAACGAGGTTACATCGTAACCGACCAATGTCATCGATAAAATCATTATAAATTTTGCTGCTAATAATATATATAAGTATACATCTCTTCTAATGTTAGATAAAGCAGTGATTACGTTGATAATAGACGAAGGTGTGAACGGTAAACACAGCAATATAAATAAGAAGCTAAAGCCTCTATCATCCACAAACTTAAGCATCTTATTCAAACGATCATGCTTTTCAATATAGTTTTGAGCAGGTTCCCGAAAGATGTGTCTAACGATTAAAAAGACCAGATAGGAACCAGCAACGGATGCAGTATAGCTGACTAAAAAACCGACTACAACACCATATGAATTTATAGTTAAAATGACGATAACAACTAACGGTAAAAATGGTAAAAATGCCTCAAGCATGACAAGAAGAAAACCAAAAAGAATACCAAGCTGTTCAAATTGATCAAATAGTCTTTCAATACCTTGCTCTGTCGTTAAAAGTTCTATAATATCGTTCACGTTCAAATCTCCATTTTAAAGACTAAGAGACTATATATAATATATAGTCTCTTAGTCTTGGTATTAAATTATTTTGCTTTATTATAGCATTTATATCCAAATTATTTCTCTAATTTACACTTGAAATATACTTTTCAGGAATTAAATTCTTAATCTCTTCTGTCTTTCCATTATGCAGAAGTTCTACAATTTTTGAACCGACAATGACACCATCACAGTACCCGCCTAAGGCCTTTGCATTCTCTTTATTAGATATGCCAAATCCAGAACAAACAGGAATTGTGGCATATTTCTTAATTCTTTCAAGATAATCATATACTTCCTGACTATAGCCCACTCTTTTTCCAGTTATACCATTGACAGCTACTGCGTATATAAAACCTTCTGCCTCTGAAACTATCTTTTTCAATCGCTCATCCGACGTAGTCAAGGTTACTAACCTGATGATGGCTAAGTCGGAGTCAACAAGTGCAGATTTAAGTTCAGCTTCTTCATCTAACGGTAAGTCAGGAACAATCAATCCACTTACACCTGCTGCAACTGCAACTTCTTTAAAAGCTTCAAGGCCATATTTAAAGATTGGGTTGTAATAAGTCATCAGTACATATGGTATATGGATTTCATCCTTGATTTCACTTAATTTGTTTAAAATATCGTTTAAACTAATATTTTTTTCTAATGCACGTAGTCCTGCATCTTGAATGACCGGGCCATCTGCCGCTGGGTCAGAAAAAGGCACACCAATCTCAATTAGATCCACACCAGAATCTTCGAGGATTTGAATTTGATTTAATAGTTGATCTAAGCTACCATCTCCAGCCATTAAATAAGCAATAAAAGCTTTATTCCCATCCATATCAAGCTGTTTAAAAGTATCTCTTATTTGATACTTAGTCATTTTTATTCATCCCTTCTAAGGCGTCTTTAACGAGTTGTACATCCTTATCCCCTCGACCTGATAAGTTAACAACAATAATTTCATCTTTTGCTAAAGTTGGGGCAACTCTAATTACATATGCTAAAGCATGGGAACTTTCTAGAGCAGGAATAATACCTTCAGTTCTAGATAATTCTTGAAAGGCAGCTAGGGCTTCTTTATCGTTTGCATATTCGTATTTAGCTCGACCTATCTCATGCAGATAGCTGTGTTCAGGACCGATTCCTGGGTAGTCTAGGCCTGCAGAAATGGAATGTGTGCCTAGGAGTTGGCCGTTGTCATCTTGTAACATATGCATTTTTGCACCGTGTGCAATGCCGACTGAGCCCTTGTTAATTGCAGCCGCAGTTTCATCTGTATCAATCCCTTTACCCGCAGCTTCTACACCGATAATTTCAACTACCTCATCTTCGATAAAGTTCGTAAACATGCCAATTGCGTTACTGCCTCCACCTATACAGGCAATGACTTTGTTTGGCAAGCGACCTTCTTTTTCTAAGATTTGTTCTCTTGCTTCTTTAGAAATAATACTTTGGAAGTCACGGACAATTTCTGGGAATGGGTGTGGACCTAAGGCTGATCCAATGACGTAATGCGTATCTTCCATATGTTGTACCCAGTAACGCATAGCTTCATTGACAGCATCCTTTAAGGTCTTCGTCCCTTGTTCTACCTTGATGACTTCTGCACCAAGAAGCTCCATTCTAAATACATTCAATTCTTGTCTCGCTGCGTCTTTGGCACCCATAAACACCTTACATTCTAAGCCTAATAGTGCTGCAATTGTTGCAGTGGCAACGCCGTGTTGACCCGCACCAGTTTCTGCAATGACTTTTGTTTTCCCCATGTATTTAGTCAAAAGACCTTGTCCGATTGCATTGTTAATCTTATGTGCACCAGTATGATTTAAGTCTTCCCTTTTTAAATATATTTTTGCGCCACCTAGTTTTTCAGTTAAGCGCTCAGCATAGTATAGTGGGTTTTCTCGTCCTACATATTCCTTCATTAAATAGTCAAATTCCTTTTGGAAGTCTGGATCTTGTTTGGCCTTTTCATAAGCAGCTTCCAATTCTTCTAGTGTTGCAACAAGTGACTCTGCGACGTAGGCGCCACCGAACTGACCAAACTTACCCTTGATTTCTTTTATAGCTTCATTCATTTTCTACACCTCTTATATTATTTATAAATTCTTTTACTTTTCTTAAATCTTTCTCACCATTTGTTTCGACACCACTTGAAACATCTACCAATGTGGGTCTTGCTGCTTTAATTGCCGCTTTGATATTGCCTGGATTTAAGCCACCTGCGAGTGCAAACCTGTCTTTGTCTATTTCAGCTTGAGGTAAGCTTGACCAATCAAAGGCAACCCCACTTCCACCGTAGTGAGTCTTACGTGGACTATCGATTAAAATATAATCAGCTGGATAAGAAAATTTTTCTTTATAAGTGATTACGGAATCAGATGGAAAAGCTTTGATTGCTCTCTCTTTGTATTTTTGTACCAAATCAACTGATTCATCACCATGAAATTGTATATAATCCAATCCACTTGCTAAAGCTAGCTCAAGCTCTTCTTCAGTCGGATTCACAAATACACCCACTGTTTTAGTTGAATAACTTTTTAAAGCTGATGTGATCGATTTGGCTGTTTCAATATTAATTTGTCGTTTACTCGGGGCAAATACCATACCTATAAAATCTGCTCCAGCCTCAGTTATCGCTAGAGCCTCTTCTGTATTTTTAATGCCACATATTTTAACTTTCACGTAGTTTGCCTCCTTTTAGTTCTTCGACTTTGTCCACAATATTATCTGCTTTCATTAGAGATTCCCCGACTAAAATACCTCTTGCACCGGCCACTAACATTGCACTTGAATCTTTTCCGTTTTGTATACCACTCTCAGCAATAAAATGAATATCCTTACGTCCACTTTTAGCAATCAAATTTTTAGAATTGTTGATATCTACTTTAAAAGTCTTTAAATCCCTGTTGTTTATACCAATAATTTCTGGAGAAATTTTAAGAGCACGTTTAAGCTCTGTTTCATCATGTACTTCAACAATGACACTGAGATCTAAGGATTTTGCATAATCATAGAGTCCCTGTAATCTTGCATCATCGAGAATTGTGACAATGAGGAGAATTATATCAGCACCATTGTTATAAGCAGTTGCAATTTGACGCTTATCGATGACAAAGTCCTTATTAAGAATTGGCTTTTGAATCACTTTTGAAATTTCATACATATCATTGTATGTGCCTTTAAAGTATTCTCTTTCCGTTAAGACACTGATAGCATCAGCCCCACCTTCAACATAACTTTGTGCTTGTTCTATGGGATTCATTGTTGAATTGATTTCACCTTTTGAGGGTGAAGCACGTTTAACTTCTGCTATTAGAGCGATGTCATCTTGAGTTTTAAGTACGTTCACAAAGTCGACTGGTTTTTCTCTTTTAATTACTTCTACATGTTCTGGGAAATTTTTTAATGCCTTCTTTTTCACTTCGACTAATGTATCTAGGATTGTCATTACGCTAACACCTCATGATTTTTTCTAACTGCTTCGAGCGTTTGATATGCTTTACCACTTTTTATAATTTCATTTGCTAACTCAATGCCTTCGTCGATCGACTCAACTTTTTCTGCTACATAGAGTGCAATGCCTGCATTTAAGGTAATGGTTTCTGTCTGAGCTTTTGTACCTTTATTGTTTAGGATATTGATTAGAATCTCTTTATTCTCCTCACCATCGCCACCTTTGATATCATCTTTAGAACATAGTGTTAGTCCATATTCTGTTGGGTCGAGCTCCATTTCTTTAAACTCGCCATCTTTTAAGAAAACGAGATGATTCTTCCCAAGTAAGGTTGCTTCATCCATATTCCCTGCACCGTTAATCACAACTGCATTTTTTCTACCTAGACGATGGAGTACTTTAGCAATTGTCATCAATTTATTTCGGTCATATACACCTAAAAACTGATAACTGAGATTAATGGGACTAATACATGGACCAATGAAGTTAAATACTGTTGGTGTCTTGATCATTGATCTTACTTTCATAATCTGTTTCATCTTGGGGTGTACATGCGGTGCACTTAGGAATGAAATACCGATATCATTTAACTCACTCGCCACTCTTTCGCTGTCGAAATTCAAATCAACACCAAGTTGTCTAAGTACATCCGAACTACCTGTTTTACTTGTTATGCTCTTGTTACCATGTTTGGCAATAGTGACTCCGGCGCTCGCGAGTACAAAGGCTGACGTGGTTGAAATATTAAAGCTCTCCGAGCGATCTCCACCAGTACCACAATTGTCCATTGCCTGTCCGTTAAAGTCCGGAATATCATTTGCATGACTTATCAATACCTCTGCAATTGCTGTGATTTCATCTTCCGTTTCACCTTTCTCACTTAAGGCTACAATGAATTGTCTTAGTGCTTCATCTGAAACTTTCTCATCGAGAATTTCTGTGAATAATTGATACATTTCGTCATATGTTAAGTCTCTTTTTGCTGATACTTTGTTTAATGCTGTAGTTATCATTGTCATTTTTACTTCCTCCTTAAATTAAAAAAGTCCCCCATGACAAAGTCATGGAGGACGATTAACACCGTGGTACCACCTCAATTGAAGCTATGCTTCACTCTAATGGATAACGGCATGACCCGAACAGTATTGTTTAGATTCCACTTCGTCAGTAAGTCTTGTTCCCGGTTTCCACCATCCCGGTTCGCTGTTAACAACAAATTACTGCTACTATATCCAACTGCTAATATTTAATTAAAACTAAAAAGCTCTCCGCACTTAATATATAATATTAAGGACGGAGAGCCGCGGTGCCACCTATATTGACCGATAGAATCGATCCACTCGTTTAGTTATAAAATTTAATAAATTTTGTTATTACTCCAGAAGTCCATTCGCACATGCGATTTACCGGTTCTCACCACCACCGGCTCTCTTAAAAATCGGTATATGTTACTAATCTTCTGTTAATTTGATTATCATACTATCAACTAATTTTTGATTTGGCAAGTATAAAAATCAATATTTTTTTAAAATAGATATAAAAATAGTCCGTAAACTATCCTTACAACAACAAAGATAGCCTACGGACTTTAACAATTATTTAAGTAATATTTACGCCCAACCACGGTAGCGTGAAGCTTCTGCTGTACGTTTTAATCCAACGATATAAGCTGCTAGTCTCATGTCGATTTGGCGATTTTCATGGAGTTCATAAATTTCGTTAAATGCTGAAACTAATTTTTCTTCCATTTTTTCGTTTACTTCTTCTTCAGTCCAGTAATAACCTTGGTTATTTTGAACCCATTCGAAATAAGATACAGTAACCCCACCTGCAGACGCAAGTACGTCCGGTACTATAAGTACGCCTCTATCAGTTAGAATACGTGTCGCTTCTGTCGTTGTCGGTCCGTTTGCAGCTTCACATAAAATTTTAGCTTTAATCTTATCTGCATTAGCTTCTGTAATTTGGTTCTCTATTGCTGCTGGAATAATAACATCACAGTCTAATTCGAATAGTTCAGAGTTTGATAGGACATCATCAAATAAGTTCGTCACCATACCAAAACTATCACGACGTTCTAAAAGATAGTCAATGTCTAAACCATCTGGGTCATGTAAGGCACCGTGTGCATCGGAAATTCCTACGATTTTCGCGCCTCTATCGAAGAGGAATTTAGATAAGAAACTCCCGGCGTTACCAAAGCCTTGAATGACAATGCGAATATCATCAATCTTCATATCACGTTTTTTCAGCGCTTCTTCAAGACACACAACAACACCTAGGGCTGTTGCTCTGTCACGTCCTTCTGATCCGCCTAAGACAAGCGGTTTACCTGTAATAAATCCAGGTGAATTAAACTGGTCAATGGCACTGTACTCGTCCATCATCCATGCCATGATTTGAGAGTTTGTAAATACGTCAGGTGCAGGAATATCTTTTGTCGGTCCAACAATTTGAGAAATCGCACGAACATATCCCCGTGACAATCTTTCAACTTCATCCATACTCATCTCACGCGGATCACAGATGATGCCACCTTTACCTCCACCATAAGGTAGGTTAACAATACCTGCTTTTAAAGTCATCCACATTGATAATGCAGTTACTTCGTCTTCAGACACACCAGGGTGGAAACGGACCCCACCTTTTGTTGGTCCTACAGCATCGTTATGCTGTGCACGAAAACCAGTAAATACTTTAACTGAGCCATCGTCCATCTTAACAGGGATACGAACTTTTAATGAACGCATTGGCTCCTTGATTAATTGGTACATATCATCGTTATAACCAAGTTTATCTAACGCTTCTTTAATGACACTCTGTGTTGATTCAACTAAACTGATTTCTTCTGACATTTTATCCGCCTCTTTTTGTAACTGTTTTCATACAATTGTATTGTATCATAAAGAAATATTTTAGAAAGCATCTTCCGAGAAAACTTTCTTCACTTTTTCCACTGCCCAGTCTAAATCCTCTTTTGATACGACTAAAGGTGGCGCGAATCTAACGACAGTACCATGTGTTTCCTTACAAAGGACACCTTCATCTTTTAACAATTCACAA
The DNA here is from genome assembly GCF_000425825.1 of Jeotgalicoccus marinus DSM 19772. Lineage (GTDB taxonomy): Bacteria > Bacillota > Bacilli > Staphylococcales > Salinicoccaceae > Jeotgalicoccus > Jeotgalicoccus marinus. The sequence goes on along the minus strand of NZ_KE384460.1, from coordinate 73,515 downwards.
AAACGACGCGCTGACTTATTTAATTCTAAGCCTATAAATAGACCCTTACCTCTTAAGTCCACTATGGCTTCATGATCGATTTCCTTTAACTTGTTAAGCAAGTACTCACCGAGTTCCTGTGAACGCTCTGGCAATTTCTCATCAATTAAAACATTCAAGGCCGCTTGAGACACTCGTGCTGCCAGAGGGTTTCCTCCGAATGTAGAACCGTGTGATCCTTCATCAAGCACACCGAGGACTTCATCGTCACCGAGGACAACTGATACTGGTAAAACTCCACCGCCTAAAGCTTTTCCTAGAATATACATATCAGGTACAACTTCATCCCAGTCAGTCGCAAACATTTTACCTGCACGGCCAAGGCCCGCTTGAATTTCATCGGATATGAATAAGACATTATTTCTATCACATATTTCTCTAACTTTTTTCAAGTAACCTGCAGGTGGAATATTCACGCCTGCCTCACCTTGGATTGGCTCTAGTATTACTGCTGCTGTATTGTCAGTAATCGCATCCTCTAGTGCCTCTGGGTCACCATAATTAACGAGCACAAAGCCTTCACCTTCAGGTCCGAAATCCTTACGGTAAGCTGCTTCAGAAGACATGGACATTGGAATAAGCGTACGCCCGTGGAAATTACTCTTCATCGCAATAACTTCTGCTTGATTTGATGCTACCCCTTTGACTTGATAAGCCCATCGTCTTGCCACTTTGATTGCAGATTCAACAGCCTCAGCACCTGTATTCATCGGTAACACTCTGTTTTTCCCTGATAATTGGCTAAGTTGCTCATACCATTCACCCAAGCAATCCACGTGGAAAGAACGTGAAGTTAAGGTCACCTTATCTGCTTGATCCTTAAGTGCTTGAATAATCTTAGGATGACGATGCCCCTGGTTTACAGCAGAATAAGCACTTAGCATATCTAAATACTTATTACCTTCAGGGTCCTTTACCCATGAACCTTCTGCCTCTGAAATTACTATCGGTAGTGGTTTATAAATATCCGTATCGTGTTTTTCTGTCGCCTTAATAATATCTTGTGTTTTTGTCATATTAATCCTCCTTAAATGTTTAAAATCTCTCATAATATACAGAATTTTTACATCTCTTATTTACATAATGACTGTGATTAACATATTTAGCAAGCTTTTTATTTACTCAGTTAAGTGCTTATAAACCAACGTTTGAAAACGTATACATTACAACGATATTTTATACTTTACTAAACCATATTACTAAACGAATTTATAAGCAAACTGTGTATAAATATTCTCAAAATAAAAAGGACCTGCATAGCAGATCCTTAATATTACTTATTCGTTCATGCGGGCTAATGCCTCGTTAATCCAACCTGGCATTCTCTCTTCAATAGATTGAAAGCCGTACGCTTCGGTATCTTTAATCTTCTCCAATACTGAACGCTTATCTCTTTTTTTCTCTTCGTTCTTAAAGTATTCATTTTCTTTCAACGATAAACTAATTTTTCCATTGTTATCGATGCTAACAATTTTCGCTTTAACAATCTGTCCTTTGGACAGGTATTGATTCACATCGTGAACATAATCGTTCATCACTTCAGAAATATGGATCAGACCATCGCGATTATCAGGAGTTTTGACAAAAGCACCGTACGACTGAATACCAGTAACTTTGACTTTTACGAACTGGCCAACTCGGTATTTTTTTGCCATGATATCCCTGCTTTTTCTGTATTAATCATAATTATCTTAACACAAGTATTTAAAACAACCAAAAAAACCGTGTAAAAATCTTAAATTTAAGATTTTTACACGGCACACGCCACTTCCGAGTCTAATTTCGCTCGAAGTCATATCATATGTAAGTCACTTCAATATTTTTAAGGCTGAATCTAGTTCTTGTTGTTTCTCTCCTGCTCTTCGTGTTCTAGTCTTTCAAGAACCTTTTCTTCAAACTCTTTCATTTTTTCCTCTTCATTACGAGAATATTTTTTGACGAGTTTATAGACGATAAACGCCAAGAGCATAAATATTAAGAGCATTATTAGTGCAGGAATATATTCTGTTTTATCTTCAGGAAAATATAAGAATGGCATCATCTTTAAATCACTCACCTTCACATTGCTTAGTATATCAGAGTGATTTATTAAATAAAGATAGTAATAATGACTAATTTGTGATAGTTTTTTTCTACATTTTATTAACACACTAAATAAAAAAGAAGACCTTAGTACGCCTTCATTATTGAAGAGCTATACTAAGATCTAAACTTTAAACACTTATATATTTTAAAAATCTACCTTACTCTGTGATTTCAATCGTTTCAATAACGACATCTTCTACAGGTTTATCTTGTCTTCCTGTTTCAACAGCTGCAATTTTTTCAATTACATCCATACCTTCAATAGCATGTCCAAATACTGTGTGACGGTGGTCTAACCAAGGCGTCCCACCATTTAAACGGTAGCTTTCTATAATTTCAGCAGGATAACCTGCGCCTTCTAATTGAGATAGCATGTCTGATGGCACATCTTTTAATTGAACAATGAAGAACTGAGACCCATTTGTGTTCGGTCCAGCATTCGCCATAGATAAAGCGCCGTATAAATTGAATGCCTCCATTGAAAACTCATCTTCAAATGGTTGACCCCAAATACTTTCTCCACCCATGCCTGTACCAGTAGGGTCGCCACCTTGAATCATAAAGTCTTTGATTACTCTGTGGAATATTAATCCATCATAATAATTGTTTTTTGCATGAGTTACAAAGTTTTCTACTGTTTTAGGAGCGACATCGTTAAATAATTTTACAGTGATGTCACCCATATTTGTTTTGATAACAGCTTTTGTTTCACCTTCTAAAATTTCACTCGTTAACTGTGTGTACGCCATAAAAAGGCCTCCCAATAAAGTTTTATAAATTTCAATTACAGTGTATTAAAAATGAAATTATTTCACTTTCGTTTTTAAGCGTTTTTCTAATTCCATCCATATATACAGTATAAAGTACTTATTCATAATTTCAAACGGTATGCGTTTATTTTATATAATTATTATTGTATACTAAGTTAATATAATATCGTTTGAGGAGGATACACTTTGACATTTATACACATAGCTATATTTTTGCCTGTCATAGCAGCAATTGCGATTGCTATTATCTACAGGTATGTTAAAGATGTACATCTCGGCTGGTTTGTTCTACCTGTTCCTGCTGTGATTGCTGCATATTTATTTTCACTTATACCCACAGTGTCAACTGATGGACCAATTCATCAAAATTTAAACTTGATGCCAAGAATCGGTATGAATTTTGATGTATACATAGATGGACTTGGACTATTGTTCGCCATTTTAATTTCTGGTATAGGTGCACTAGTGGTTTTATATTCAATTGGTTATTTGTCAAAAGAAGAGAAGCTTGGCAATTTTTACGTCTACCTTCTTATTTTTATGACTGCCATGCTAGGAATTGTCTTAAATGACAATGTCTTAATGCTTTACTTCTTTTGGGAGCTAACGTCAATTTCCAGTTTCCTATTAATTGCATTCTGGTACACGAAAGATAAGTCAATATACGGGGCACAGAAGTCCATGTTGATTACTTTCTTTGGTGGATTTATGATGCTTGGTGGTTTTATTGTTCTGTATATTATTACAGGCACCTTCAGCATTAGAGAAATGATTGGCAATGTCGATCTAATAATCGATAGTAATCTCGCACCCTTTGCAGTTGTTTTAATCTTACTTGGTGCCTTTACTAAATCAGCTCAATTTCCATTTTATATCTGGTTACCAGATGCCATGGAAGCACCGACTCCAGTCAGTGCCTACCTCCACTCAGCAACCATGGTTAAAGCAGGTCTTTACCTTGTTGCTAGGTTTACACCAGTGTTTGCCTTTAGTGAGCTTTGGGTGTGGATCATATTACTCGGCGGACTGATTACACTGGTTTGGGCGTCGTTCAACGCTATCAAGCAAGATGATCTTAAAGGTGTGCTTGCCTTTTCTACAGTCTCTCAGCTCGGGCTTATAATGAGTTTACTCGGTGTGGGTGCACTTGCAGTAGCGACCGGTGCAAATGAGGAAATATTTACAGTCGCTGTCGTTGCAGCTGTTTTCCACATTATTAACCACGCAACTTTCAAAGGTTCTCTGTTTATGGTAGCGGGTATTCTCGACCATGAAACAGGTACACGTAGCATTAGAAAACTTGGTGGTCTATTAACACTCATGCCAATATCATTTACGATGACCTTGGTTACAGCACTTTCAATGGCTGGTATTCCACCATTTAACGGATTTTTATCGAAAGAGTTATTCCTAGAAGCGATGTTTGAGATTAGTCATGCAAACTTTAGCGCCTTAGCTGATTGGAGTGTACTATTCCCAATCCTAGGAATTGTAGGTAGTATCTTTACATTCGTTTATTCACTTAAACTCATTCATGGTGTCTTCTTTGGAGATAGAAGTTATGACACTCCAAAAGAACCACACGAAGCACCAGCTTTACTCTTAATTTCACCAATTATCTTATCTGCTTTAGTGATCATTTTCGGACTATTCCCAAATATCCTATCAGGTACGATTATTGACCCAGCAGCTATGAGTATTTTAGGTACAGATACGGCCTTAAACACACAAATTTCACATTGGCACGGTTTTAATAACCCGGCCTTATGGGCAACAGTCGCTATTATCGTCATCGGTGGTGTCATGTACATCTTTAGAAATAGCTGGATGTTCATATATGACTACCATAAAGAGCATTTCACTCTTAACTATTTATATGACCAAGGACTACTGTATAGTCAACTGGGTTCTAAAAAAGCAACCGATGGTGTAATGACTGGTTTCTTTAGAGATTATATGGTTTATATCTTTGGATTCTTCGTTCTATTTAGTATCATTACAACATTCTTTACAGGTCTTCCAATCACATTCGATGACTTTGCAGATGTTGGTATCCAGGATATGGTTCTCGTGATCATTATCTTGATTTCTTTAGCTATCATTATGATGACGCGTTCACGCATGGTTTCAATCATCATGTTAGGTGCAATAGGCTTCTCTATGGCCTTATTCTTTGCCTTCTTTAGAGCACCGGATCTTGCCCTGACGCAGTTATCTATAGAAACAGTTACGACGACCTTATTCCTAGTATGTTTCTATCATTTACCGAAAAAGTCTAAGCATGAAGAAACGATTAAATTTAAATTCACTAACTTTATTATTTCAGTTGGTGTTGGTGCTGTCGTTATCCTCTTTGGATTATCAGCTTACTCAAACAGGTTGTTTGAATCTATCAGCCAATTCCACATTGAAAACGTTTATGAGCTCGCCGCTGGCGGTAACATGGTCAACGTTATTCTTGTTGATTTCCGTGGTTACGATACCCTCATGGAAACATTAGTATTTGGTATTGCCGGCATCGGTATATATGCATTAATGAAAGCAAAAGTAAAAGGAAAGGATGATAATAATGAAGAGCACGCTTAAGAGAGCTGGCTACAGTAAGGTCCAACGTCAGATGAACGATGTGTTCATTCAGTTTACGGGCAGAGTAATATTTTTAATCATATTACTCTTCTCAGTAAACATGTTCTTAGCTGGACACTATGAACCAGGCGGCGGCTTCGTCGGTGGTTTGCTCGCAGCTTCAGCAGTCATCCTTCTATTGATTGCTTTTGATTTCGAGACTGTAAGAAAAATGATTCCGATAAACTTTCATTTAATCATCAGTATCGGTCTATTTCTAGCTATTGCTGTACCGACAGCCTTGTATTTCTTTGGAGTACCGTTCTTCACCCATCAACATACGTATATCGATGTTCCTATATTCGGGGAAGTAGCACTACACACAGCTGTCGCTTTTGATATTGGCGTATTTATGACAGTAGCTGGAACAGCACTGTTAATCGTTTCCCTAGTTGGGGGGATGGATGACTAATGGAACTTGTTACTATAATCTTGTCTGGCATATTAATTGCTAGTGCAACATATTTAATATTGTCTAAAAGTGTTTTAAGAATAATTATTGGTATATCAATTCTTTCACATGGTGTGCATTTAATGATTCTAACTATGGGTCAACTGAAACGGGGTAATGTTCCTGTACTCGATGACTCTGTCTCGACTTACACAGATCCACTCCCACAGGCCTTAATACTGACAGCCATTGTAATCTCATTTGCACTGACATCATTTAGTCTGATCTTGCTCTTAAGAAACTATAAAGAGCTCGGTACAGATAACACAGAAGATATGAAAGGAGTTCCTCATGGCGACTAACATTTTACCTATGCTCCCAATCATTCTTCCATTCTTTGCTGGTGTCATAATGTTGTTCATGGGCAAACGTCCTATTCCACACAGAATAGTCTCAGCAATTACCAGTGCCCTAATGGTTGGTATTAGCGCATATAGTATATATTATGTATACAAGAACGGTGCGATGGTGACCTTTATAAGTAATTGGTCCGCACCATTTGGAATCAGTGTTGTCTATGACATGGTCGCTGCTTTGTTAGTACTGACAACATCGATTATCTTATTTTTCACAGTTGTTTACTCTTTCCAGTCCATAGGCTATGAAAGAGAAAAATATTACTATTATCCCATGGTCATGTTCATGATCACAGGTATTATTGGTGCGTTTACGACAGGTGATATCTTCAATATGTTCGTCTTCTTTGAAGTATTCCTTTTAGCATCTTATGTACTTATTACACTCGGTAATAGAAAGATTCAATTGCAGGAAGGGTTTAAATATTTCGTTGTTAACGTTGTATCTTCAAACTTCTTCTTAATTGGTTTAGCTTATCTCTACTCAATCACTGGTTCATTGAATATGGCTGATATTCAGATAAAGCTATCCAATTATGATGGTAATTTAGCTGTCATGACCTTAGTTGCAGTAGTATTCATATTTGTTTTTGCAACAAAAGCAGGACTTTTCCCGCTTTATTTCTGGATGCCAGGTTCTTATAATGCACCACCGATTCCTATCATTGCTTTATTTGGTGCACTATTAACTAAAGTTGGTATTTATGCCATTGCTAGAACATTTTCACTGTTCTTCCAACACGATGTCGGTTATACCCATCAAGTGCTACTATTACTTGCCTTGTTGACCATCATCGTAGGTTGTATTGGTGCTTTAGCTTACACTGATATGAAAATGGTCATCATCTACAACATTATGATTGCCGTCGGTGTTATCGTTGTTGGCTTTGCTATGATGGATGAAGTTGGATCAATCGGTGCGATGTATTATCTAATACACGATATGATCATTAAGGGCGCCCTGTTCTTACTTGTTGGTTTCATCATCTACAGAACTGGTAAGAATAATTCAGAAGATATAGGTGGTTTAATTAATAGTCACCCAGTTGTTGGTTGGACATTCTTTATTGCTGCCCTATCACTTGCTGGTGTGCCGCCCTTACCAGGCTTTTACGGTAAGTTGTTCATCGTAGAGTCAGCTTTCCTTAACGACCACGTTATTGCAGCAATTATCGTCTTATTATCAAGTCTGATTGTCCTATTTAGCATTATGAAGTTATTCATCAATGTATTCTTTAGAGAACCAAGAGAAGGTCTTGAGCTTAGAGATATTAAATCAGATAAACTACTCTTCTCAGCAGTCGGACTTGTAGTCGTTTCAATCGTGTTTGGTTTATCAGCAGATTTTCTTTACCCAGTATTTGAAATGGCTGCCGAATCATTCTTCGATCCGTCATCATATTCTAACTACTTGATGGAGGTGGAATAAATGTCATTTCAACTATTAGTAAACATCATTTTAGCTTTTCTATGGATGTTCATGAATGCTGACATGTCTGTTGGAACCTTTGTCACTGGTTACTTAATCGGCTTGGTTGCAGTATATTTATTTAGAAACTTCTTACCAGGTAGATTCTACTTACGCCGTTTGTACTTAATGATTAAACTACTGTTTATCTTTATAATAGAACTTGTCAAAGCGAATATTGATGTTGTAAAAATTGTGATGTCACCAAAAATTGACATCCATCCCGGTTTCTATGCCTATCCGAGCGATTTAGAAGAAGAATGGGAAGTTGCTTTACTTTCGACATTAATTACCTTAACTCCAGGTACAGTCGTTGTTGCGATATCAGATGACTACTCCATTATTTACATTCACGGCCTAGATATGGATGATGCTGATGAAGAAATTGATAACATTAAAGCTGCTTTTGAAAATGTTATAAAAGAGGTGGCTCAACCATGACATCATTTGTATATATTATCGTAATCTTTTCAATTATCGTATTTGCTATCACCATGCTTGGTATGTTGTACAGAACAATTAAAGGACCAACACTACATGATAGAGTCGTCACGCTCGATGCATTTGGGGTAACCTTGATGGGAATGATTGGTCTATTATCCATCGTCTTAGAAACAACCTATCTCTTACCAATAATTATGCTAATCGGAATGGTTGGTTTTATCGGTACAGTTGGCTTTGCTAAATTCCTAGAGAAAGGTGTGATCATCGAAAATGATAGAGATAATAATAGTTAGTCTCATTACAATCTTTCTAATCGGTGGTGCCTTTTTTACAGCAGTAGCAGCCATTGGCGTGATTCGTTTACCTGATACCTATACTAGAATCCATGCCGCTTCGAAAAGTTCGACACTAGGTGTCGGTATGACATTGATCGGGGTATTTATCTACTTTGCTTATTATCAAGCAGAAATCGAAACCCAACTGATATTAGCGATTATATTCATCTTCATATCTGCACCTGTTGGTGCCCATATGATTGCCAGAAGTGCCTTTCACTCCGATGTTGAACCTTATAAACTCACCATTCTCAATGAATTGAAACGTGATGAAACAGGTTCCGAAATCGAAACAGAAGAGCATGTCAGACTGAAAATCGAACGCAGTAAAGACAAAGAACTCGATGATTAAATGATATACCTGTATAACATCTTTACAGATGTTATACAGTTTTTTTATTTACCAGATAGATTGGTCGGGGCTCATTTACCGGTAAACACAAAATACAGGCAGATGCCCTGGCTCATTGTCCAGTAAACACAAAATACAGGCAGATGCCCTGGCTCATTGTCCAGTAAACACAAAATACAGGCAGATGCCCTGGCTCATTGTCCAGTAAACACAAAAAAATAACTCCTTAGCTGTATAGATACAGCTAAGGAGTTATTTCAATCTTACGTTTTATTTTTGTCTTACTGCCATGGTACATCTAGAAACTGCAACTAAATCATCTGCATCATCTGTAATATCAATTTCCCAAACCTGCGATGATTTACCTGCATGTCTCAACACTGCTTTAGCAATTAAAGTGCCTTGTCTCTTTGCTTTTAAGTGATTAATATTAAGCTCCATTCCGAATGCAATTTGATCATCTTCAATTTGATGACTGGCACCTATACTGGCAGCAGTTTCTGCAAGAACGGCATTAATTCCTCCATGGACAAAACCAAATGGTTGTAGTGCATCTGATGTAATTTCCATATCGATACTACATGTCCCGTCATCTACTTCTAAGACATTGATGCCAAGAAGTTCAATCAATCCTCTACTCATATAGTGTCCCTGACTCAATTAAATCAACAATTGTTCTAATCATTACACCAGTTGAACCTTTTTTTCCAAATGGTGTCACACTAGTACTATTACTTGAACCTGCAATATCAAAGTGAATCCATGGTGTGTTTTCAGTGAATTCTTTAATGAAGGCAGCAGCAAATGATGCGCCGCCTGGTTTAAAGTCGGCATTGATTAAATCAGCTATATCTGACTTTCTCACACGTTTTTCTTCATGCTCTGAAAGTGGTAATTGCCATACATCTTCACCTGTGACTTTACTACTGATTAACAAGTTATTCATCACTTTTCTATCGACATCCGTAAATATTCCTGTACGATATTCACCTATGGCTTGGACAACGGCACCTGTTAAAGTTGCAAAGTCCATCATTACTTTTGGCTTATACTCTTTTGCGGCATAATAAACAGCATCAGCTAGTACTAAGCGACCTTCTGCATCTGTATTTGAAACCTCTACAGTTTTACCTGATAAAGATTGATACACATCGTCAGGACGCATGCCATTACCATCTACCATGTTTTCTGCTAACGCAAGTACTGCGACAACATGTACTGGTAAATCGAGTTTGGATACAGCTTCAATCATCCCCACTACATTTGCAGAACCACTCATATCGTATTTCATTGAACGCATGCCATTACGACTCTTCAATGAATAACCGCCACTGTCATAAGTAATCCCCTTACCGACTAATACTATTGGTGCATCAAATTTTGCATCCGGGTGCTTATATTCAATCGTGACAAGACGAGGTTTTCTTTGTGAAGCTTTACCTACTGCTGTCAATAAGCCAAAACCTTCTTGGGTTAAGGTGTCAAAATCTTTTACCTCACCCTTAACATGGGGGTGATTTTTAAAGTTATCAGCTAAATAATCCGCATAACTTTCTGGATATAGTAAATTCGGTGGCATCGTCGCAAAGTTTCTAGCTAGGTTAATACTAGAACCCACTTTCTCACCATGTTCGAAGTATTTAGTGACATCGTGTTCTGTAACAAGTGTGAGCGTTAAACCTTCACTGAACTGTTGTTTACTGTCTGAAGTATAGCCGACTGGTTCGTAGGTACTTACCTTTGCCATTAATCCGATAGCATCTGCAACTTCAGCAGCTTCGAAAGCGAATGTGTCCAAAATAATTTGAGCCTTATTATCCTTTTCTTTTTCCATGAACTGAAATACATTACCAAGTGCTTCCTGGACTTTTAGCACCGTCAATTGACTAGCATCACCGAGTCCAACTGCAACAACTTTTCTGTATTCTCTTTGAATTGTTACGCCTGTCGTTGTTACCTTATTCAACTTAGTTGATAGCACATTCGATGTGATAATTTCCTTAGTTAATCCGTTTAACAAAGTATCGAGTTCTGCAAAATTTTTCATTTCTTCAACATTTTCTGGTAAACCAATGACAATTACTGAATCATCAGCCACATAACTCTCTTCAAATTTCACTTTCATAAAAAGATCCCCCTAGAACATTTGATAACCTGCTTTTCTTAAATAACGAATCGTCATCCCTGCAAGTATGATGCCGATTAAGCCTGAACCTAAGATGATGATATCGTAAATAGAGATGCCAATAATATTACTCCAAAGCGTATTAAACGATTCTCCCGGACTACTTATGTAATCAAATAATGAAACTCTACCTATAATCCAAAGAACAATTACAGGATAAACAACCGCCATAATCCATGTCATTTTTAAAATCATGTTCAGTATAAAACTAATTCCGTAAAATAAAACGAAATATAGTAATACAGATATAAATAACTGAACGACATTCATTGCCATATATGTTTCCTCCAAAAAAATAAGCATGGGCATTATATATACCCATGCATAATGCTAACTTTTAACTTACATGAATTTACCTTTAGTCGCAGCCAGTGCAAGGCCACCGATTTTGAACACTGCACGTGTGTCGATGACTTTCTTCATGAAAGCAGCTGGTTTACCTTTAATTTCTTTACCCATAACAACACCGATACCATCTTTAGAACCTAAAGAACATACAGTACCTTTGTCATCGTATACAAACGGTTCTTTCTTATCACCATCTAAACTCAATTTAATGTTCTTAGCAGTGTGTTCACCTAATTGCATAGCGATTTGAGCTGTTGTTGGGTAAGGACGTGCATCCTTACCTGTGCCGTTCATTACCGCTGCAACGTCACCGATTGCATAAATATTGTCATATCCATCTATAGTTAAATCGTTATTAACTACAATTCTTCCACGTTTCACACCTTCAAACGATTCTTCCATTAATTTAGAACCACGTACACCTGCAGTCCAGATTACGCTTGAAGCTTCAATTTGCTGTTCTTGATCATTCACTTTAACAACAAAACCTTTATCATTAGCAGCAACAATCGCTGTACCAAGCATGAATTCAACACCACGTTTTTCTAAGAAGTCAACTGCGTGCTGAGTTAACTCATCAGAGAACATTGGTAACATTGTAGGCATTGCCTCAACACAAGTAATCTTGACATCATTGTAATCTATACCGTGTGCTTTACATAATTCAGGTAGAGTTTCGACAAGTTCACCTAAGAATTCAACGCCAGTAAATCCAGCACCACCCACTAAGATAGCGAGGTCTCTCTTATCTTGACTCGTCTTATAGTTGATGAAGTTTTTCTCAATTTCTTCACGAGCTTTTACTGCAGATTGAGGACTGACGATAGTTTCAGCATATTCATCCATGCCTTCAATACCAAATGACTCACTTTCAAAGCCAAGTGATACAACTAAAATATCAAAGTCAAATTCACCTTGGTTCGTTTGAACAACTTTGTTATCACGATCAATCTTAGTCACTTCTGCAGGCACAAAACGTACTTTCATATTATCAACAACTTTAGCAATCGGATAAACTCCGTCTTCCCAGTTCATTGATCCCGCTGCTGTTTCATGCAACCAAGTTGATTCATAATGATATTCATTTTTGTTGATTAATGTGATATCAGCTTCTTGTACACTGAGTAGTTTTTGTAGTTTAGTTACAGTTGATAATCCAGCGTAGCCCGCACCAAGTACGAGAATTTTTTTTCTTTCAAAACTCATTTTTATTTTCCTTCCTACAAGCGTAATTTGTTGTGCAAGAATTATTTATATATATCATGCATACCAGTTACAATATTAGCACTATACCGCAATAATTCAAGCGTTTTCCTTGATTTTAGCAGTCTGCTGGCGCACCCGCATTCGTCTTCGTTCTAAAGGAAGATCCGCAGCCACAAGACAAGCTCGCATTTGGATTTTCAATCGTAAATCCGCCGCCGACTAACGATTGTTTAAAGTCGATTACGGTACCATCTACAACAGGTAAATCGAATTTATCTACAAGCATTTTCACACCGTAGTATTCGAATACTTCATCTCTTTCTCCTATATTCGTTTCAGCAGCCATTCCATAAGTAAGCCCTGTACAACCACCACCCTGTACTTTAAAACGGAGGTAGCCGTCAGCCATATCATTAGCTTCTAGCATATCTTTAACTTCATATGCCGCACTCTCAGTCAATGTTACTGTGGACATAAAATCACTCCTCTTTAAATACTATTACCACAAGTTTTTATAATTTAATTATACTACAGTCATTTTAGCTACACCAATCAACCGTTTATAATTATAGATCTCTATTATTCTTCTCTATTCTTTTATATGCCTTTTCTAACAACTGCTCTTTAGTTTTAGCAGAGACAATCTCTCCATCTATCAAAACAAAGAATGTCTTAGAACATAAGCCGCAATTGTTTGTGCACTCATAATCCACCACATCAATTGCAAGATCCTGGTCTAAAGCACGATAAACATCCTCAGTTCCTTTTTGCATATTTGCATTACAAAATTCTGCTATTGTAAACATAAAAACACCTCACCATACAATAAAAAAACTGGAGACACGAGCGTCTCCAGCTGCAAGTTAAAATACTTGTTCGATCTCTACAAAGCCTGGTACTTCTTCAAGTAACGCACGTTCGATACCCGCTTTTAGAGTAATCGTTGAGCTAGGGCATGTCCCACATGCACCAAGCAATCTAAGCTTAACAATACCATCTTCTACATCAACGAGTTCAACGTCTCCGCCGTCACGAAGTAGAAATGGACGCAATTTATTCAGTACCTCTTCGACTTGTTCGTACATAGTATCTTGACTGACTGTCATATAAGTTCACTCCAATCAATTAATAAGCCTCTCCTACTAGTCACTATTATAAGGGATTTACTCATAAAAATCCATCAATTGAAAGTCTGAATTTTTTATCTTACTATGCAAGTCTTAAGCCTCGATTTTCTAATGTCCGCGCTAAGGCGACTGTTACAATCGCTAGGGCAATGTCCTTAATTAGGAAAGGAATCACCGTAACGAAAAGAATTTCAAGAAATGCCATCGGTGTATTTAGAACGACACCCATAACAAAAGCAAAGTAAGATGTACCAAATAAGAAGACTACTGCCATCCCTAAAAGCGTCCACATAAACATAGTTATAAATGATTTTTCTTTAGCCAGTCCAAAAATTAACACTGCGGGTATATACCCTAAAATAAATCCAAATGTTGGTGAAACAAAGGCGCCTAAACCTGCAGCTCCCGCAAAAACAGGTACACCAAGTAGACCAATTAATGTATATATAATCAAACTAACGACGCCTGTTTTTGTGCCCAACAATAAGCCACAAAGTATCACCATAGGCAACTGTAAAGTAAAAGGCACTGGGCCAAGGGGTATTTTAATTTGTGCAGCAATTGCAATGAGGCCAACAAATAGAGCAGCCTGAACAAGTTGTTTTGTCTTCATTCTATTTTCCTCCACCTATATCGATAGAGTTAGTTTATCAGAAAAAAACGCTAATGTTAACCCTTAATTTTAAAGGTTAACATTAGCGTTTATAACTGCCATTCACTTAAATTATCTATTAGATGTGTCGGAACTTTATTACGTGATTTAACATCTTTTGTACTATGGACACCTGTGTTCACATGAATCGTATCTACCCCGCCATTGATACCTGTCAAAATGTCGGTATCATAATTATCCCCAATCATCGCGACATCTTTTTTATTAAGTTTGAGTTGAACCAAGGCACCTTCTAAAATAAATTTTTCAGGTTTACCGATAATCGTTGGGTCTACACCTGTTACATCACTGACTAGTTTCACAAAGGCACCATTACCAGGTGAAAATCCAAAATGGCTCTTGATTTTCTGGTCAGGATTCGTCGCTAAAAATTTAGCACCATTTTGAATTAACCTGCATGCTTGAATAATCTTGTCGTATGTAATCGTTGGATCAAGGCCCATTACAACCACATCGACTGCTTCATCTGTCAGCTCTGCAACTTCTTCTAGTGTAGCTTTAAAGCTATCTGTACCAATGACAAATACCTTAGGTGCTTTATAATGTTCCTCTATATATTTCGCCATCGCCATAGCAGAAGTATAAATATGATGCGTAGAGGTTTTAAAACCCAGAACATCAAATTTTTCTTGCAATTCATTTTTACTTCTCGTCGCATTATTTGTTAAGAATAAGTAAGGCAGTTTTTCTTCATTCAAACGATCTATAAATTCCCTTGCACCATCAATGACCTCGTCTCCATTAAACATCGTTCCATCAAGATCAATCAAATAACCCTTATACATCATCTGTCGAAAAAGCTGTTACAGCTTGAGGATCAGTTTTTCTGAAGTGTTCAAAACTTGCCTTAAAATTTTTGTAGGCATCAATGTTATCAAGGAAATCAAGTTTCATACTTTGATGGTCAATATCCGTATAATTTCTAGTTAACTCTGTACGCCATTTTAAGGTATTTTTAAATTTCAATGCATCATTACTATCGATGACTTTCTCTTGTTCCATTATGTCAATAACATCCTGATAGCTACCAGGATCTCTTAAGATAAAAGCATCAATGATCATATTCCCGACATCAACAGTCGCTTCAATCAACATCTGACACGTGCGTTCCAAGGCAAGTTTGTCGTCTGTGTCTACTAATTTCGACATCTCTTCAATATAAGCTAAACGCTTATTTAATAACGTTTTATCTACAAAATACATAAGTCACCTCATCTAATCTATTCGTATTAATCATATCATAGAAAAAGAAGAAGCTAAGGTTTACACCTCCGCTTCTTCACCATTTTCTTCATTCTGTGTCTTCAATTCTGCCTTAGTTACTTTTCTTAAAATAAAGTAAGCACATCCAAAGTTGCAGTATTCATTTAAATATTCTTGGATTGTGTCTGCTCTTTTATCCGGCTCTATTTTACGTTTAGAAGATCGATAAAAACCAGCAAGCCTTAATTTTTCATAACCAATATCGCCGACGATATAGTCATATTTATTTAGTAGTTCACTATACTTTTCAACAAAGACCTCTTCATCAAATGCATCGCGGTAATTTTCCACGAGTTCAAAGTTCATATGACCAATGGTAATCACATTGACACATCCTTTACCTATAATAACTCTATTTTACCACAGTTATTTCTTATGTGGTTTCTTTAGATACAGGTCTGTAGATGAATTTTACAACAATAAATACGACGATTAAACATGCAAGTAAACTTAGTAGTGCTAGACCAACACTAAGTGTTGTCCCGAGTACAACAAAGGCAACTAGCCCGATAACAGCTGATAAAATGGCATAAGGTAACTGGGTCATTACGTGAACGATATAGTCCGCCCCGGAGCCAGTTGCTGATAGAATTGTCGTATCAGAAATTGGTGAACAGTGATCACCAAATACCGCACCAGCTAGTACAGCTGCAATTGATGGTAATAATAAATCAGTTGCATTTAATGAAATCATAATTTCGCCTGCAATTGGAATTAATATACCGAATGAACCCCAGCTTGTTCCCGTTGCCATAGCCATAATACATGCAACAATAAAAATGACGGCAGGAACAAGTGAAACGGGCAGGTTAGAACTTTCAACCATACCTCCGAGCACATCACCTGTTCCGAGTTCAGTAATTAAACCACCAATCATCCAAGCGAAAGTTAAGACTAACATTGCTGGAAACATTGCAAGGAACCCTGTTTTAATTCCTAAAAGTACTTGTTTAAATCCAAAGTTATCATCGTTCTTTGTATGTCCAATATAGTAAACTAGAGCTAAAGCTAGCCCTACAAGACCACCAATTACTAATGAGTGGGTAATCATCATATTCTCCAACATATCGATTAAGGTCCAAGAACCAGCAGCAATCCCCCCAGAGATGAACATGCTTGCAATAACAGTTATTGCTAAACCGATGATTGGTACTGTTAATGCTTTAGCACTGGAGCCTTCATGAACTGGGAGGTCGTCTTCTTCAGTTGCCATATCAGGTACCTTATCCCTTAAAATACCTTCGTTAATGGCTAAGTCTTCTTGTTTTCTCATCGGTCCAATATCGAACTTAAAAATAATAACGAAAAGCATAATTGCCATTGCAGCAATGACATAGAAGTTCATTGGCACCATATATATAAAGCTTTGGAAAGGAGAAATATGTTCTAGACCAGCACTGACTAACAATGGAGCTGTCATACCCATAATACCCGCACCCCAACTTGAAATTGGAACCATTATAGATACTGGAGAAGCTGTTGTATCAACCAAGTATGCAAGCTTTGCTCTAGAAATTTTAAATTTGTCCGTGATGGGTTTGGCAACTTGACCAACAATTAAAGAACTAAAGTAATCATCTATAAAAATAATAACGCCTAAAAGTCCGGTAATAAGACCCGCTCCACGTCTAGTTTTAACTTTCGTTAAGGCCCATTCCGTAAAGGCTTTTGCACCGCCTGACATGTTCATAAATGCAGTCATAATACCAAGTAATGTTAAAAAGATTAAGATGAAGGCGTTCCATGTGTTTAAACCACCATCTTCAATAAATATTGCTAAAAATGAGTCGATTAAAATTTGGAAGAACTCACCAAAGTGCCCACCAGCAATAACGAAAGCAGCAGTCACAATTCCGGCACCTAAACTGATACTGACTTTTCTAGTTATAATAACTAAGATCAGTGTGAGTAAAGGTGGGACCAAGGGCATGTATTCCCAACTTAAAAAAGATTCCATATGTATTTCCTCCTAAAAATTTCAAATAAAAAAACCATAAACACGCTATTATGTACGCATTTATGATTCCAATGTACTGTAGCGCATCATATAACTGACAGTCCTTAGTCTCTTAAACTAAGACCCAGAATAAGTACCCGCCGGTCTTATTCTTCGGCGTCTTTCCCTTTCGATATTCCTAATCGCATGCCTGCTAGAATATTTACTGATAAAAAACGCAACCTCTACTTTTTTTATTCAATTGTTTTTCATTATAACACAAGCTTTTATAAATGACTATAAGCATTTTAAATAGTTCTTGATAATGTCGCGGAGTAAATCTGGCATCATATAATCTTTTTTTGAATATCTAAACTGTGGGAAAATACGACCGAATGTATACATATCTAAAGTACCAAGTGAATATGTACGTCCATCATCAATTAATTCATTGCCGATGTAATACTCTCTCTCAGATTGAACGTACGATATATTATCCATGACAAAGGCACCAAATATATCACCTCTAAAACCGAGGCCCCTGACAATCTCATCCTTATACTCATGACGATTTGCTTCTGTAAAAACTTCTTTCATTTCTCGTCCTGTCAACTCGATTTTCACAGCATTAATCGCGTGTGGTAATACTTTGTGTAAAGCATACTCTGTCAATTCTCCACCTTCAAACGGACTAGCCACTAGACCAGTATGAATAAGACCTACATCACTGTCTGTAAAATCTCGTATCATATAAGCTAGTAAGGATGCAAAACGAGAGGCAGAATACAGTCGTCTTTCAATCGGATAGGCGTCACTTTTAATCACTGTATTACTCAGCATTTCTTTACCGAGTTGATAATAATTGTTTTCTTTAGGTGCAAGGAAGTCGGCCTCAATCAATTTTGCATTTTTACCGATCAATTTTTTACCTTGAAAGTTCAAGGTCACTTCTCCAATATACTCACCGTATCGACCAGCGGCAGCTAAGAGTACGCCATTAATGCGCTCGCCATAATCAAAGTGGTGATGTGTGTGTGAAGATAAAATCAAATCAATCTCTGGAAAGCGGTTCGCTAAATTTTCATCATCATACATACCAAGATGGCTTAGCATAACAATGACATCCACCTTACCCCGAAGTTCAGCTAAATATTTTTCAACCCATGAGAATGCATCTGCAACTTCCCAGTCTAAGGCTAAGTAAAATGGGGTAAATTCAACAGTCGCCGCTATAAAACCAATCTTAACACCCTTCACTTCCTTAATAGTGTAGGGTTTAAAAAATGGATTATCCGCACCAACCTCTCTTAAGTTTGTACAAATAACATCAAAGTTCGCATCATCATAAAGGTGTTTCAATTGTTCTTTTGTAAGGGTAATACCTTCATTATTCCCTATCGTCGCAACATCGCATGTCGCTTCGTTTAATAGTTCAATATTTCCTTTACCGAGCGTTGCCTCAGTGTATGGATGTGAGCGGTCAACATGATCACCAATGTCCACATATACCATGTTATCACTGTATTGGTGTCTTTTATCGTTAAGAAAACTAGTAAATTTCACATAGTTATCTAACGCACTGTGAATATCATTTGTGTGATAAATCTTCACTTCCATACTATACACTCCTTAGAAAAAAGTTTGAGAAATTAAATATATACCCAGTAGGAATAGAACAGAACGTAAGATGATAACGAGACTGTTTGAGTTGAATTTCTGATTAATCTTAACACCTATATTCGCACCTAAAATAGCAGCAGGCACAAGTAAGAGTATATACATAAAGACGACATTCCCTTGTAGTATATGACCTGAGGCAGAGGATAAGCCAGAAAAGAAGACCATCATCATACTTGTACCAATGGCAATAGTCGGTGGCATACGAAAGACCATCAACATGAGCGGCGTCATCAGTACGCCACCACCAATACCGAAGAGCCCCGTTACAAAACCAACTAGAAACGTAATTGCAATAGCCAGATACGGTGGGAAACCATAGTGATAGACATTCCCCATATTGTCTCTATGAGGCTTCATATATTTAGGATTTTGAAATATTTTTAATGGTTTAATCTTGTTTCTAACGACCAACAAAATTGAAACAAAAATTAGGAAGACACCAAAGTATAAATTGAAACTATCCACTGTAAAAAGACTACTCGCATAAGAACCTGTGAAGGCTCCAGGAATTAGTCCGATTAAAAATAGCGTACCATTTTGTCTATCAACTTGATTGTTTTTTGCATACGACCACATCGCACTTAAGCCTGTGAAAATTAATAGCATACTAGATGTACCGACAGCTGTTTGAGGTGTTATCGCAGGTAAGAGCCCTAAAGATAGTCCGAAATACATTAGTGCAGGCACAACAATAACACCCCCGCCAATACCGACGAGTGATCCTAAAATAGAAGAGAGTAACCCGATTAACATCAGTATAATGACAACTGTAATCATGTCGTCCAGCCCCTTAGAATAGTTTCAATTGTTTAGGAAATAGCCCGCTATATTCAATATCCATTAAATCTATAAAAGTCTTGGCATTTCCTGCAGCATGGCCACCGGAATTATTATTAAAGACGATATATATATGTTTCGTTTTATGTTTTAGAATATCCACTTGTCTTTTCAACCAAGCGAGCTCATCTTTGTTATAATCATATAGATAACGTACCTCACGCCACTCATCAGAAGTTCGATTTTGCTGGGTCCAACCATGTACGTTACGACCATGTAGTCTAATAAAGGCAATATCATCAGTGACTCTGTTAACAAATGGTATTGACCCGATACCAGCATTGGGTTCGTCACAAATACTGTGAATCAATTCTGAGTCATGTAAAAAACTAAGCGTTTCTTCTTTATACTCATCTTGAAACCATGTTTGGTTACGAAATTCTACTGCAATTTTGTATGGTTTTAATAATTCTGTTGCAAATTTTACATATCTTATATTTTTACTTGTACAATCAAACCACGGTGGAAATTGTAGTAAGACAAAAGCGAGTTTATTTCTTTCTTGCATTGGTTTTAACATATCTTTAAATGCTATAAAGACATCTTTAATTGAATCATAGTAATCACGATAATCACTATGCCCTGTCATAAATTGATGTGCCTTAACAACAAATTTAAATGACTCTGGTGTCTCCTGACACCATTTTTCTATTGTAGATGTTCTTTGTATGGCATAATATGTAGCATCGAGTTCTACAATTGGAAAATGTGAAGCATAAGTCATCAATTTATCTTTTTTGTTTGACAGTTCTGTATATAGTGAATCATGGTCACCCCAGCCTGTCAGTCCTATAAAAATCATTCAATCACCTTACTTCATTTTACCACATTTAATAAAGGAGGTATGCCAACCATGAAAAATGAAAATCATATCAAAGGTTTAATTTTTGTTATAATCGGTGCCTCTTTATGGGGAATTGGGGGTACTGCATCAGATTACATATTTACGCATACACCGACTAATGTCTCTTGGTATGTCACTGCGAGATTATTAATTAGCGGTGTGATTTTACTGTCCATATACACCTTATTTTTTAGAAAAAGACATCGTACTGTTTGGACAAAACATACTACTCTAATGTTTTTAATCTACTCGATTTTCGGAATGACTATGGTTCAATATACATTTATGGCTGCCATCGGTTATGGAAATGCTGCCGTAGCAACTGTCTTACAGTGTACGGGGCCAATATATATTATCCTTTACGCCATCTTTAAGAAATATAGACCATGGACTAAATTTGAAGCGATAATAATACTTGCGATGATCATAGGTGTATTTTTAATTGCTACAAATGGCAACATTGAAAGCCTATCAGTACCACCACTTGCTTTGGCATTCGGTCTCTTATCTGGTATCGCACTTGCTTACTACACCATTCATGCACCAGTATTAATGCAATACTTACACCCACTTCAACTTGTAGGTGGGTCAATGCTAGTCGGTGGTATACTAATGAATTTTATTCATCCGATTTGGGAATTTGAATATCAATTTGATTGGACCTTTACCCAAATTCTTATTTTGGTGCTATCCATTTTACTCGGTACAACACTCGCCTTTTTCTTATATATCACAAGTACAAAATATTTAAGCTCTACAGAGACAGGTATACTAGGTTTACTAGAGCCTGTATCTGCAGTGATTACATCAGTATTACTTTTAAATGTGAGCTTAGGTATTTACCAAACAATCGGAATCATTATAATTCTAGCAGTTGGAATTTTTATCAGTACAAGAAAACAGAAGGCCTAATAAAAATAGACTTAGAAATCATAGAGATTTCTAAGTCTATTTATTATGAACTTAAGACTTGTTTTAAATCAG
Organism: Jeotgalicoccus marinus DSM 19772; assembly: GCF_000425825.1. Taxonomy (GTDB): domain Bacteria; phylum Bacillota; class Bacilli; order Staphylococcales; family Salinicoccaceae; genus Jeotgalicoccus; species Jeotgalicoccus marinus. Next base: position 51,507 of record NZ_KE384460.1, on the reverse strand, counting down.
TCTCCACTGCTTGCCACAGTACTGGTGATGTAGAGAATTTTTCTCTCATCTCTTTTTTAACACCTTCAAAGGCCGCCTTATATTCAGGTGTGTTTTTTTCTGGCATGTCTTTCATTAAGTCTTTTTGGATTAAGTCAGTCATCGGTGCTTTTGGTCCCCAAACTGCTACTTCTTCATTTGAATTGTTGAGTGCAATAACCTTAGGAATGACTCTATTACCATTAGTTAAATATTCATCCATTAATTCTAAATTTTCATCTCTTAAGACAACTCTAACATCCGTTTCCGCTGCTTCTGACAATTTAAATAAGATTGCAAGGTTTAACATGCAATGTGCACACCAAGGTTCAGCAATGACCAATAATTTTCTGCCCCTCTCTTTTAAGCGTTCAAAATCTGAATCCTGTTGAACTTCGTGTTCATTGTAAATTTTATCGAAACCGGTTTTTAAATCTGATAGAGTCTGACGATATGCATCCATTGTAAGACCTGAATCATAATATGCTTTTAAGTTAACCATTTAACTTCCCGCCTTCATTTAGTGATTACTTCCATTATAAAGGCACATTAGAGTTCCGCCAAATATTATACTTTTTGTTCATAGTTTGAAGTATTTGATTCCTTTAAATTTAAGAATAAATTAATCCCGAATAAGATAATAGCAATTAGAAACATTGGTCCACCTATAAAAGTCAATATATGTGCAACCCCTGGATTCACTTGTACATAAAAAGTACTAAAGATAAATAGAGGTACACCAATATGGTATAACCAAAACGTTGCTATTCCTAACTTATTTTTGGCCAAGTGTGGGTATATACATAAAACCGCACCTATACCAAGCGTCGTTAACCAACCAACAACATTCGTGTGTGCATGGCCTGCCGCCCAGTTTAATTGAATCGCATACGACATAAACAAACCAACTGATATCCCGATAAGCAAATACAACACAGCTAACTTAAGCCAAGTCGGGCCCATGAAATTCCTCCTTATATTTGTATTTATTTCCATCATATCACCTAAATATAATTGTGAAAATTTTCTGTATATTTTTTAAAGCAAAAAAAGAAACTCAAACTAAAGTCTGAGTTTCAAACATTATTATTGCAAGTGAATTAAAGTTGCTACCACTAAAGCAATTGCTGCGATAACTAACCATATCAATGTTAACTTCCAAATAAATTTGACCCATTTAATATATGGTATACCTGCGACAGCTAGGACACCCATAAGAGATGCAGATGTTGGGATGATACTATTTGTAATTGCATCACCGTACTGATATGCCAGTACAGCTACTTGTCTAGGTATCTCTTGTAAATCAGAGATCGGTACCATAACAGGCATTGTTGTCATAGCTTGACCTGATCCTGATGGAATAAAGAAATTTATAAACACTTGTACGATCAGCATACCGACTGCGGTAAGAGAGTTTGGTATAAGGTCCAATACAGAGCTCATACTATAAATAATCGTATCTATAATTAGTCCTGATTCAAGGACTACGAGTATCGCTCTAGCGAAACCAACAATGATGGCTCCATAAACTACGATTTTCATACCATCTATGAAAGAATCAAAAATGTCATTAAGTTTTAATCCACCAACAAAACCAATGATTATACCTACTACAAAGAAGTTTGCAGCAAGCTCTGTTAAGAACCAGTCGTACTGAAAGATTCCATAAACATTAATCGCAATTGTCAAAGCGAATAACACAACGATAACGATATGTCTCTTTGACATTTCAAATTTTTCCATATCCGCATCGGTGAAATTGAGCTGCCCTTCTTGTCCTTCGTTGTAAACAAGGCTTTTAGTTGGATCATTTTTAACTTTCTTAGCATAGCGCATTACATACAAAATTCCAGCCGCTAAAACAATAATATAAACAACAGTTCTAAAGCCCCATCCCGAGAATATTGGTAACTCCGCAATACCATGGGCGACACCAACAGTAAATGGATTAAACATCCCTCCTATAAAACCTGATGCGGCTCCTAAGGTAACCATTGCAGTCCCGACCATAGCATCATAACCGAGTGCTACAGCTAACATGATACCGATGGGTACAAAAATAATTGCTTCTTCGGACATACCGGTTGTAAATCCTAGTACAGAAAAGATGAACATGACAACAGGTATTAAAAGCACTTCATTATTACCAACATTTCTCATTACTTTTTGAATGATTGCTTCAATCGCTCCTGTAGAACGTATAACTCCAAAAGCGCCACCAATTAAAAAGATATAAAATACAATGCTTGATGCTTCCATCAAACCATTCGGTATCGCCATAAATAAATCCATCAAGGAAACTGGACTTTGCTCCACAGCATGATAACTATCACTGACAACTTCTACACGGTCATCAACTTCTACACGGTCGTATTCCCCTGCTGGAATTACGTAGGACAATGCAGCACCGATAATGACTATAGCAAGTAATATCGCATAGGTATGAGGAAACTTACTCGAAAAATCTTTATTACTTCCCTTTGTTTGATTTGTTTCTTCCTTCACTAAAAACCACCCCTAAATGTATATTAGTTCTAATACCCTCATTCACAAATAATACACATTTATAGAAAAATAAAAAAAGACTTAGAAATCAAGTTGATTTCTAAGTCCTTAAAAATTTTATAGATTAACCGATTGAACCTTCCATCTCATAAGAGATTAGGCGGTTCATCTCAACGGCATATTCCATTGGAAGTTCTTTAGTGAATGGTTCGATGAAGCCCATAACGATCATTTCTGTCGCTTCTTCTTCACCTAAACCACGACTCATTAGATAGAACAATTGCTCTTCTGATACTTTAGAAACTTTCGCTTCGTGTTCTAATGAGATATTGTCATTTAAGATTTCATTATATGGAATCGTATCTGAAGTTGATTCATTATCCATAATTAACGTATCACATTCGATGTTTGAACGCGCACCATGTGCTTTTCTACCAAATCTTACTTGACCACGGTAAGATACTTTACCGCCACCTTTAGCTATCGATTTAGAAACGATTGTAGAAGATGTGTTCGGCGCTAAGTGAATCATTTTAGCACCAGCATCTTGAAGTTGACCTTTACCAGCAAGTGCGATAGAAAGCGTCATACCACGAGATCCTTCACCTCTTAGGTAGATTGAAGGATATTTCATCGTAATCTTAGAACCAATGTTACCGTCAATCCATTCCATCGTACCATTTTCATCAACAAAAGTACGTTTAGTTACTAGGTTATATACATTATTTGCCCAGTTTTGGATTGTTGTATAACGGCAGTATGCATCACGTTTAACAATGATTTCTACGACAGCTGAGTGTAGTGAATTCGTTGTATAAACAGGTGCCGTACAACCCTCTACATAGTGAACACTTGAACCTTCATCACAGATAATTAGTGTACGTTCGAATTGACCCATGTTCTCAGAGTTAATACGGAAGTATGCTTGTAACGGTGTATCTAATTTAACACCTGGTGGGCAGTAAATGAATGATCCACCAGACCATACAGCTGAGTTTAAAGCAGCAAATTTATTGTCTGTAATCGGCACTACAGTAGAGAAATACTCTTTGAATAACTCCTCATTTTCTCTTAGTGCAGAGTCAGTATCTTTAAAGATTACACCTTTTTCTTCTAGATCTTGTTCCATGTTGTGGTATACAACTTCTGATTCATACTGTGCAGAAACACCTGCGAGGTATTTTTGTTCTGCTTCAGGAATACCTAATTTATCAAAGGTACGCTTGATTTCATCAGGTACTTCGTCCCAAGAACGTTCAGTTTGCTCTGATGGTTTTACATAGTAAGTAATATCATCAAAGTTCAATTCTGATAAATCCCCACCCCACATAGGCATAGGGCGTTTATAGAAGTGTTTAAGTGCCTTAAGACGGAATTCGAGCATCCATTCAGGCTCTTCTTTCATCTTAGAGATTTCTCTGACAATCTCTTCTGTTAATCCTCTATCGGAACGGAAGATTGAGACGTCTTTATCGTGGAAACCATATTTGTAATCGCCAATATCCAATGCTTCTTTGACCATATATGATCACTCCTCAATTATTATTTATCGGATTCTTTAAACCCTTTTTCGAGTGCTTTCCAAGTGAGTGTTGCACATTTGATACGTGCAGGGAATTGATTGACACCTTGCAGTGCCTCAACGTCACCCATATCATCAGTGATGTTATAGTCCTCACCAAGCATCATATTAGAAAATTCATTTGCCATCTCGAGTGCGCGTTCAACAGATTCGTTCATGATCGCTTCTGTCATCATCGAGGCACTTGCCATAGAAATCGAACAGCCTTGCCCTTGGAACTTAACATCTTTTACGATTCCAGACTCAACATTTAATGTTAGCTGAATTTCGTCACCACAAGTCGGGTTATTCATTTCAATTGTCATTGAGCCATTTTCAACAACCCCTTTATTTCTTGGGTTCTTGTAATGGTCCATGATGACTGAACGATACAGTTGATTTAAGTTGTTAAAATTCATAAGAGAAAAACTCCTTCGTTTTTTCCAAGCTCTCGATAAACTGATCTATCTCTTCGATGGTGTTGTAAATGTAAAAGCTCGCTCTTGCTGTTGAGTGTGCTTGACACCATTTCATCAATGGCTGAGCACAGTGGTGACCTGCCCTAACTGCAATGCCCTCTGAGTCCAGTGCAGTAGCAAGGTCATGTGGGTGAACCCCTTTTAGATTAAAGGTAATCAGTCCCGCACGCTGACTTTTGGCCGGACCGTAAATCTCAATGCCTTCAATTTCAGACATCTTGTCATAGGCATATTCTACAAGCTCTTTCTCATAAGCATGGATGTTGTCGAGGCCTAAGTTGTTGAGATAGTCGATAGCAGCATTTAAACCAACTGCTTCGGCAATCATAGGTGTACCTGCTTCAAATTTCACAGGTAAGTCAGTCCATGTAGATTCTGTTTTATAAACATAATCTATCATATCTCCACCGTATTCAATTGGCTCCATTTTATCAAGTAAATCAGCTTTTCCATACAGAATGCCGATTCCTGTAGGACCTAGCATTTTGTGTCCGCTAAAGGCATAGAAATCTACATCTAGGTCCTGTACATCTACTGTCATATGCGGTACCGCTTGGGCTCCATCAACTGCAATGTAAGCACCGTGTTCATGGGCGATTTCAGCCATAGCTTTTATATCGTTAATTGTACCAAGTACGTTAGATACATGAGTGATTGCTACAATTTTTGTGTTTTCTGTTATAACACTTCTTAGACTGTCTAGAGTAATCGTCCCGTCAGCTTCAAGAGGAACGAAAACGAGTTTCGCATTTTTACGCTTAGCGAGTTCTTGCCATGGCACTAAATTGGCATGGTGTTCCATTTCAGTGACGATGATTTCATCACCTGCTTCAATCACTAGTTCACCAAAGCTTCTAGCAACTAGATTAATTGCGGCAGTTGTCCCGCGTGTATAAACAATCTCTTCAAAGCGTTTTGCATTGATGAAGCTACGTACTTTCATACGTGCTTTTTCATAAGCATCAGTCGCTTTAGTTCCGAGCGTGTGAACTCCACGGTGAACATTTGAATTATATGTTCTGTAGTAGTCATTCATTGCATCGATAACTTGTACTGGAGATTGGCTCGTTGCAGACGTGTCTAAATATATAAGGTCTTTTCCGTTTACCTGACATTCAAGTATCGGGAAATCCTGACGGATTTTATTTATATCCAAGTCAGTGTCCTCCCTTCTTAAGATAAGACTTTAAGTTCAATGACCTCTTTAAGTTGTTTCTTAACTTTTTCAATTGGTAGGGCTGAAACAACTGCATCTAGGAAACCGTGAATAACAAGGCGTTCTGCTTCCTTCTTATCAATTCCACGACTCATTAGATAGAAGAGCTGTAATTCGTCAACACGACCGACTGATGCTGCGTGTCCAGCAGTTACATCATCTTCGTCAATTAAAAGGATAGGGTTTGCGTCACCGCGTGCATCTCCACTTAACATAAGTACACGAGATTCTTGTTGTGCATCTGCTTTAGTTGCACCGTGTTTAATATATCCAATACCATTAAAGATACTGCTTCCCTTATCTTTCATTACACCGTGTTTTAAAATGTGACCATTAGATTCTTTACCATAATGAATAATTTGTGTTGTAAAGTTAGACGTTTGTTCACCACGTCCGACGTGAACAATTTTCAATTCTGACTCGGAACGATCACCCATTAAGTATGTTGTATTATCATAGATGATATTTGAATCGTTCATTAGACCTAGTGCCCAATCAATGTTCGCATCATCAAATGCCACACCGCGACGGTTTACATAACCAGTCATTTCTTTAGGTAAGAAATCTACAGATCCGTAAGTGATCTTTGCGTTGTTGTTGGCAATAACTTCAGAGATAATATTAATTTTCTCTGTTGAAGACTCTAGGTTTGAGAAATAGTTTTCTACAAAAGTAACTTCTGAACCTTCATCTGCAACAACTAAAACGTGATTAAACAATGAAGCCGTCTCGTCATCGTGTAGGACAACAGATTGAATTGGTTCTTCAATGATGACATCTTTTGGTACATAGATGAACACACCGCCATTTAGCATAGCTGCATGGTAGGCAGCAAGTTTATTTTCATCAACTTTTACACCTTCGGTCATGAAATATTTTTCAAGAAGTTCAGGGTGATTTTCACTTGCTTCAATTATATTTTCTACAATAACACCTTTATTTTTTAAGCCTTCATCTAGCTGTAGGTAGGCAGGTGTATTGTTGTGTTGTACGTATATATTTTGTACATTTTCTAGATCGATTAAGTTTTTAACACCTTCTGGTAACTCTTCTAAAGTGTTGTATGTGCTACTTTCAACAACTGGAGAAGTGATGTTAAAGAAATCCCATTTATCTACTTTAGTCTTGTCAGGTTTAATCATGTCAAGACTATCAAATTTTTCTACAGCTTCTTTTCTTTTACTGATCAAAAACTCAGATTCACTTCTTGCTGTAGCATCAGCAATTATGTCTTCTTTGTTCAGTTCGAATGCGTTTAATTCAGTAGTCATAGTGATCCTCCTGTCTTATTTATCTTCAGCGGCGTTAGTTTCATCAATGCCAAGTTCTTCTTTAATCCAATCGTAACCATCAGTTTCAAGACGTTCAGCTAGTTCTTTACCGCCAGATTTTACCACTTTACCTTTCATCATTACGTGGACAACATCAGGAGTGATGTAGTTCAACAGGCGTTGGTAGTGAGTGATGATTAGTGAACCGAAATCTTGACCACGAAGTTTGTTAATACCGTCAGAAACTACACGTAGCGCGTCAATATCAAGACCTGAGTCGATTTCATCTAAGATACCGAATTTAGGTTCAAGCATCATTAACTGAAGGATTTCATTACGTTTTTTCTCACCGCCGGAGAAACCTTCGTTAAGATAACGTGTTGCCATGTCTGGATCCATTTCTAAATATTCCATGTTCTTATCTAATTTCTTAATGAATTCCATTAAGTTAATTTCGTCGCCCTCTTCACGGCTTGCATTGATTGCAGAACGTAGGAAATCAGAGTTTGTTACACCTGAAATTTCTGATGGATACTGCATTCCTAGGAATAAACCAGCTTTAGCACGCTCGTCTACATCTAATTCTAAAATGTTCTCTCCATCAACAAGTACTTCACCTTCAGTTACATCATAGCTTGGGTGACCCATAATTGCTTGAGCAAGTGTAGATTTACCTGTACCGTTAGGTCCCATTACAGCATGAATTTCACCTTGTTTAATAGTAAGGTTTACGCCCTTTAATATTTCTTTACCGTCGATTTCAACGTGTAGATTTTTTATTTCTAAAACAGATACCATGTCTAATCCTCCAATTGAAATTTAGTTTGTCTGATACTAGTATAGTTTATAATAATTCTAATCTATAGTCAAAGTACCAGTCTACTGTTACCATCTATATATTATATATCAGAATTCACGCGGTTTAAAGGTTTTGGCTCTAATTATGACCACTTTAATCAGATTTAAAGAAAACCTCACTAAATGACTTTAATATCATTTAGTGAGGTTTAATCAAATACTTATTTAAAGATATCGATTGTGAATGGTGGCTTGTATGACTCACCATTAATTGCTTTTACAATGCCGATAATCGCAAATACGTAGAATGCAATCGTGACTATTGGTCCGAGTACAAAACCGATTAAAATTGCAGTTGTTAACCAAGCGACAAACATGTAGATTGTGTAAGATAGACCAAAGTTCGCTACATCTCTAAGTGCGACAGCAGTTGTTGGTTCGTCATCTTTTTTCAGTGCCCAAATTAGAAGTGGTCCAACAACAGCAGTGAATAGTGAAATAACATAAGACACTAAGACGAGCGTGCTGTCAAAACCAGTTTTTGGAGTATTATAGTCTTCATTCATTTTAATTGCCCCTTTTATTATAAGATAGGTGCTAATGTAATTTTACCATCTATAGGGTGTGTATACAATCGATAGGGTTAATGATTACTAAAAATTTCCTTATTTAATTGGTAAGTTATAAGTCGTTTCTGTTGGCATGCCATTCTCAAATTTTAAATAGTATCCTCCTGAACCCAATTCTGAATCCATCGAGTAAACTAAATCAAATGTTGCTTCTTCGTCAACTGCTAATTCTTGGTTTAAATCTTCTTCAGAGAAATCAAAAATAAATTGGTCTCCACCACCTTCTCTGTCGGATTCAATAATATCAGGAAATACATATTCACCAATAACAATAGGCTCCTCAGAGATATTTTGAACTGTTAAATTGACCACCCCTAAGAAGACTGATTCTGGTGCGTTGATAATGACATCTCCAACAGGTTGACCATCGTATTCTTTGACCAGGTCTAGTGAATTGACGGTAACCTCATACTTAGCATCAAACTCATAACTCTCTACTTGTGTAGTGTCACCTATTTCATAAATTTCATCTGATTTACCTTCTTCAGAATTAGAACTTTCATCCTCTGTTTCTTCACTCACTTCACTTGTGTCAGTGGCTTCAGTGTCTTCTTCATTCCCACATGCTGTCAGTGCAAATAGTGTAAATACAAAAAATAATGATAACTTTTTCATCTTAGATGCTCCTTTAAGTTATGTTAATTAATACCTTAAAACAATTGTTATCTATGTTACCTTAAAATATTACTATTTACATTATTAATTTAAATATTTACAAAAAAACCAAGCAGCTTTTGCTGCCTGGCAAAGGGGTTTACTTTATAAAATCAATTGCACCAACTAAAATTGATTAGTTGAGACAATGATTTCACTCAATTGAATTATTACGAAATCCGTTCTATTTATATAACAGTTATTTACCCACCCCCTTTTCCTTGAAACATCTTTGTCACAAAAAAATGGAATAATTTTTCTGATGCTTTCTTATGACTGTTATAATATAGCTTAATCATTAAATTGCGAGGGACTACATTGGAAACAGAACAAGTTCATAAGCGTAAGTCTATTAACTTACAAACATTATTTATAAATATTAAATACCTACTTAAAGGGAAAGTACTTATCGCAAATGTCCTACCTGTATTCACAGCGTTTTGGCTTGCTTTACACTTTACCCACCAGTCATTTTACGATCATCTTGGCACTTTTTTCATGACCATGGTTTCCAGCACCTTAGTCATATCTGGTGCTCTCATGTTTAACAACTGGTTCGAGCATGACCTAGATACACAAATGGACCGTACAAAAAAGCGCCCTACCGTTACAGGTGACTTTTCTTTAAGAAATGTCTTAATTGCTGCAATCATTACAACAATCATCGGATTGATCATAATTTTTTTGGTGAATATTGAAGCAGGAATCTACTCATTTCTTGGCTGGTTTTTCTACGTCGTTCTCTACACCTTTTGGTCAAAACGACGCTATACCATTAATACGATAATCGGTAGTATTTCAGGCGCTTTTACACCATTAATTGGCTGGGCCGTTATTACACCAGCGAATCATTTAGTACCCCTAATGTTGTTTTACATTTTACTTATTTGGCAGGTACCTCATACAATTTCAATCGCTATTAAAAGACTCGATGATTACACTAGAGCATGCATACCAATGCTCCCAGTTGTCATTGGCACCAAGGCATCAATTCGCCAGAACTTATATTATGTGCTCGCTTTGTTGCCCGTACCAATTATGCTCTTTGAATCACTCGGTATCATCTTTTCAATTGTGTCAGCTTTATTGACCTTAGGATGGGTTGTGCTATCTGTTCGAGGTTATACTACACACAATAAACACCGATGGGCAGAAATGAATTTAAGATACTCCCTTATCTACTTGATTGTTTCATTTATGTTGATGATCGTGTTAACGATATGATGAAAAATGTATATACTATTAACATAGTTCATTAAAAACCTCACTCGACTTGAAAGTCGAGTGAGGTTTTTCTTACTTATTCTGATGGAATAATATTACCACTGTACTCTTCATCAATATATTGCTTGATTTCATCTGATTGTAGGACTTCGATTAATCTTTGTAGTTCTGGACGTTCTTCATCTCCAGATCTAACAGCAACTAGGTTGGCATAAGGTGATTCTCCGTCTTCAACTGCGATTGAATCTTCAACTGGATTCAATCCAGCATCAATTGCGAAGTTTGCATTAATAATAACAGCAGGTGCTTCATTATTTTCATACATATTAACTAAAAGCTCAGGTGCTGTATTGTTATCAAAGTTAAAGTCGTGAGGATTTTCAGTAATATCATCAAATGTTGCGTCTTGAATTTCAACGCCTTCTTCGATTTCTACTAAGCCAGCGTTAACGAAGAATGAAAGGAAACGTCCTTCTTCTGCAGGATTATTAGATACTAAGATAGTAGAGCCGTCTGGGATGTCTTCAAGTGAATCATAGTCATTTGTGAATACTGCCATAGGTTCGATATGGACATTACCGATGCTAGTTAGGTCATAGCCATGTGATTCAATTTCACCGTCTAAGTATGGTGTATGTTGAAAGAAGTTTGCATCGACTTCTTCATCTGCTAACAAACGGTTTGGTGTTGTATAATCGTTGACGATTTCTACATTCACTGTGATATCCTCTTCTTCAAGAATTTCTGCTGCTTTTTCTAAAATTTCAGCGTGTGGTGCTGGTGATGCTGCAACAGTAATTTCAGCACCTTCTCCATCACTTGATTCTCCTTCTGAAGCAGAATCATTTCCACAAGCCGCTAAAACTAAAATAACTGAAAACAATGTAACTAAACTCAAAAATTTCTTCATGCAAAATCCTCTTTTCTATATAGTTTTATATTATATAATCAGCGTTTATCCACTCTTTTAGAGAAAAAGTCTCCTAAAATTTGAATGACGAAAACGATGATTAGAATTACCACAGTTGCAACAAGTGTGACGTCCGGTTGGTTTCTTGTAAAGCCAACCATATAAGCTAAGTTACCTAACCCACCAGCACCGATAACCCCTGCAATCGCAGTTGAACCAACAAGCATAATGGATGTTACCGTTATACCTGAAATTAGAGCCGGTAATGATTCTGGTATCAACACCTTCCAAATAATTGTCCAAGTGTTCGCACCCATTGATTCAGCCGATTCTATTACACCCTTATCAATTTCTTTAAGTCCAATTTCAACTAGACGTGCATAGAAAGGTGCGGCACCGATAATCAGTGCGGGTAAGGCACCATTGGAGCCCATTACTGTACCCATGATTGCTTTTGTAAATGGCATAAGTAAAATAATTAAAATGATAAATGGAATCGCTCTAAAGAGATTGACGATGAAGGATGTCGTTCCATAAAGCGGTTTTGAGGGAACATTTTCACTCTTATTAGATAAGAACAAGATAATACCGAAAATGAGTCCAATTATAAAGGCTGCAATTGTTGCAATCACAGTCATGTATATCGTTTCATAAGTCGCTTCTATTACCGCATCCCATTTCACATTTTCAAAGCTAAACATATTTTTAAATTCTTCTATTACACTGTTCATCCTGCTTCAACCTCCAATGTGACATCGTGCTTTTTAAACTCATTTGAGATTGATTCCAGGGTTTCATTATCGATATCTAATGCAATATATAAATGTCCAAATGATTCTTGATTCGTCTGTTTAATATTACCTGATAGAATATTTACATCTAGATCGTAATTTCTTATGACCTCAGATACAATTGGAGATTTTGCTCTTGTACCTACAAAGTTTAATTTTACAATTGTTGAAGTAGGGAATGATGCTTTAAGTTCTTCAATTGCAAGTTGGTGGTCATCATCTGAAATATCATCCTTAACAAAGCGTTTTGTTACACTCGATTGTGGATTTTGGAACAATTCAATTACTGAACCGACTTCAACAACCTTACCATTCTCCATCACTGCTGCGCGGTCACATATCTTTCTGATTACGTGCATTTCATGAGTGATTAAGACAATGGTTAGATTCATCTCTTTTGTAATATCAACAAGTAAATCTAATACTTCATCAGTCGTTTCTGGATCTAAAGCACTTGTTGCTTCATCACATAGTAACACTTCAGGCTTGTTCGATAAGGCTCTAGCAATACCGACACGTTGTTTTTGTCCACCTGATAGCTCACTTGGGTAAGTATGTGCTCTACCTTCTAGTCCAACAAGTTTAATTAATTCATCAACGCGTGCCTGGCGTTCTTTTTTTGGTACACCTGCAATTTCCATTGGAAAACTAATATTTTCTGCGACTGTTCTTGACCACAGTAAGTTGAAATGTTGGAAAATCATAGACACTTTCTGGCGTTTATTTCGAAGATCACCTTTGGACATTTTACTGATGTCATCTCCACTGACAATCACGTCACCTTCAGTTACATCTTCTAGTCCATTTAACAATCTGATTAAGGTGGATTTCCCTGCACCTGAGTAGCCGATTATCCCAAATATTTCACCGTGATTAATCGATAAGTCAACTTGGTCAACTGCTGTTATATTTTGTTTCTTAGTTTTAAATATCTTAGAAACACTTTTTATATTAATCATGATACATTACCCTTTCTCATCGATCGAAAATTAAAAGACCTACTCATAATATTATGAGTAGGCCTTTTAATTTCATTATGCCTCTCATCTTTAGGATTTGTTCCTGTGATTTAGCACCTTGTCATTAAGACGGTTGCCGTGGCTTCTTAGGGCACTTCCCTCCACCACTCTTGATAAGAGTTCTATTCGATTGAGATTTATAATATCAGACTATTCTCTACTAGTCAACCAGGAATTCATCTAATACTTCATTTAAATATGGTACTGAGTGAAAAGCATAGAGTGCATTCACAAGTTGACCATTTTTAAATAACAGCAAGGCTGGTGCTGAACGTATGTGATACTTATCTATTAAGTCTTTATGGTAGTTCAAGTTAATTCTCTCGTATGAGATATCCTTCATCTCAGTGACGACTTTCAACATGGATTCTGAAATTTCACATGTCTTACACATCGTGGCATAACCAAAGATAATATAACTGTCCTTATCCTGTGTATTCTTTAATAAATCTGCTGTTGAAATTATTTCCTTCACGATAAAACTTACCTTTCATTATTAACGCATTATCTACGTAAAAACCGTGTCTTAAGAGGAGGTTAGCTAGATAGTCATGCGGGCAACGACCGACTTCTCCAAATTTTGGATCAATATAAATATGCGTGCTTTCACTTAAATGTTTTTTAAACCATTGACGAATTTTTCTTCCTTCTTTATCCGCATCGGATAATATAAAAATTTGCGAATCACCTAGCTGTTCGATAATTTCATCTAATTTGGAAATACCCATTGTTCCGAAAGTGCAAATAATTTGAGCCGGTTCTACTAACACTTCTTCTAAGCGACGTTTATCAGTCTTGCCTTCAACAATGAGTACCTTATCAGAAAGATTCATTCGTATCACCCTTAGTTTAATTTTATACAAATTCACCAGAAGTAATAAATATTTGTTTTTAAAAAACTCCGGACAAATGTCCAGAGTTTAAAATTAACCCTCGATAACTGCTTGATAACTAGCAGCATCAAGAAGATTATCAAGTTCGCTTTCATCTGAAAGTTCAACTTTCAGCATCCAAGCGCCTTCATATGGATTTTCATTTACAAGTTCAGGACTATCTTCAAGCTCTTCGTTAATCGCAACGATTGAACCTGAAACTGGAGCGATTAATTCTGAAACAGTCTTAACTGATTCAACGCTACCGAATGATTCACCTGTTGATACGTCGTCGCCTTCCTCTGGAAGCTCAACAAACACAATATCACCAAGTTCAGATTGTGCAAAATCAGTTATACCGATAGTTACAGTATTCCCTTCAACCTTTACCCATTCATGGTCCTCACTGTATTTTAGATCTTGTGGTAATGACACGCTAAAACCTCCCTTTTAACTTATCATATATATTGTTACATATTCATCATACTACAGGCAAGAAGATTAATTCAATAAAGCTTGCTCATAATTTTCTTCTTTAAAACCTAAAAGAACTTGGTTATCTAATACAACCATTGGTCGCTTGATTAACATACCGTCACTTGCAAGCAATTCAAACTTTTCGTCATCTGAAAGTTCAGGCAAGCGTTGTTTTAAATCAAGTTCTTTAAATTTGCCCCCTCTTTTATTAAAGAAATCATCTACGTTATATGAAGAACGGTCTACAATACCTTTTAGCGTATCGATTGACGGTACGTTTTCGACCATATCTATGGCAGTGAATTCTAAGTTGTTATCCTCTAAAAATTTCTTCCCCTTACGGCAAGTTGTACATTTTGAATACTCATAAAAAGTTATCATTATATCCTCCTAAAATAGAAAGTCATCTTAGGTTAATTCTACCTTAGAAATAATATTTTATACACTCAAAACACAAAATAAACCCAAAACCTTTGGGGGAGGTTTTGGGCCAGGGGTTAGGATTTAAGAAGTGTATATTATCTTCTAACCTTACTCTAACATCTAAATATTATTAGAACGTAAACTCTGTGTAAAAATTATCATAAACTCGTTAACGTTTTCCTTAGTTCACTTATATGAATTTGTCCGGGCGCCGCATCTCGGCTGATGTAACCATAAGTAAATAATGGGGCATAGTCGCCTGTTAACACGCGTGTACGCTTACCTAGCTCACCCATAGATATTCCGATGACTTTATGCCCATATTGAGCTTTAGCTGTTTTTTGAACGTCTACAACTGTATCTACATCCTCACCGTTTGTAGGGTAGAGGGCAAACTTAAACACATCCCCTTCAACTTGATTCATCTGACTAAGTAAATCCATGAGTGCATCGTAATCAAGAGTTTCTTTAAAGTTATGATAGCTCAGTAGCGTTTTAATTTGGTGTGTCTTTGCAGTCTCAATAATTTCCTGCACTATTTTTTTACCCACTGACATTTCAATATCTATATAATCAATATCCATAGACTTACAAACCTCTAGTAAAAGCGCTTGATATTCAACCGTAGTTTTTGAGCCCTTGCCTCCTTCTCCAGAAGTTCGGTACGTGTAGATGATTTCCTTATCGAAAGCTTTAAACTTATCTATGATTCGTCTTACAATTGATGCGTGATCCTGTCGATTTAAAGCATCAAACACATCCCCTCGTATTTCCACTATATCAAAATCACTTAAGTGACTTTCTGCAGCTTCAATCTCTTCATTTATTGCATCAGAGTTATAACCTGAAAAAGTGACGACAATCTTAGTAGTATTCATTATTTTCCCCTTGAATTTTATTCTATAAAAAGTTTTTAAATATCATGTTGTATTGTACTATAATTAGTATTGGTATGCAGTGATGATTTTAATACTTATATGAATACGATCAGGAGGATTTATTTAATTGAAGAAAACAATATTATACACGAGCTTAAGTGCTAGCCTTCTCTTAGCTGGCTGCAGTAGCGAAGTAGACTCAGAAACTATACAAATCGAAGAAGAATCCTCAATCGTAGATGATACAGAAGAAGATGTCGAAGAAAATACCGATAGTGCGCAAGAAGAAAACGATGCTGATACAGACCTTTTAGCAATTGGTGAATCTGCAACGATTGATAACATCACACTCACCATTGATGATGCATATCTGACCGATGAGAGAAATGAAACTAACCTCATAGATGTGAGTGGTGTGCTTATTTTAGAAGTTACATATGAAAACAACTCAGAAGAAACCTTTCCGACAGGCCGAGATATCGTCGTTGAGTCTGAAGGAGAATTGATGCGAAACTATGAGCTTGAAGACATACTATTAGAAGATTTGCCGCCAGGTGAAAGCATCAGCGGTCGTATGGCATACGGATTGGTCAACGAACCCGAAACACTTAATGCGACATTTCAGCCATTATTAAATGAGTCAGAAGAAGAAGCTGTCTTTGAAATCGACATTTCCGATGAGCATTAGGAAAGGTTTTATTGTTTCGGTGATATGTGAGCCTGTTTCGTACAACTTATCATCATTTTGACCTATTTCGGTGATAAGTAATCATATTTCGAGCAACTTATCACTGCCTCATAAATCAAAAATGCACTCTGTACAAGTACAGAGTGCATGCTTTTTGTATTCTATTCTAAAACCTCAACTGATAAATCTACATCGATATTACCACGTGTTGCTTTAGAGTAAGGGCAGAAATCATGTGCTTGTTCTAAATATTTCTCAGCGTCTTCTTGAGACATATTTTTAACTTTTGCATTGATTGCAACGCTAAGTTTAACACCTTCACCGTCTTCTTCTAAACGTACTGTTAAATCGACTTCTGGCTCAGCGTCACGAACGCCACCTTTTTTAATCATTAAATCAAATGCACCGTTGAAGCATGATGCATAACCTGCAGCAAATAATTGTTCAGGGTTTACACCTTCTCCACCTTGATCTGGTGGGATAACCGGAGAATCTATTGCCTTGTCTGATGTTGTTACGTGACCTTTACGTCCACCTGTATTAACTGCACTAACTTCATATTTCACAGCCATTATATAGCCTCCTAAAAATATATTTACTTACAAAAATGAAGCCGTATTAACAACAGCTCCATTAATATATCCACTTATTTTTTGAACTTGTCTGATACTTTGTCAATTGCATCGTTAGCTTTGTCACTAGCGTTTTCAACATATTCTTTCGCTTTACCAGCAAGCTTATCGTCTTTACCTTCTTTTTCTAATTCTTTGTCTCCAGTAGCGTTACCAACAGTTTCTTTAACGTTACCTTTAGCTTGTTCTAATTTGCTGTCTTTTTCCTCTGCCATGAAAAACACTCCTTAAATAATTAATTAGTATTATTCGTACAGTACTAAATATTCCCGAATCATAATTTATTAAACATAATAATTAAAAAAATTTTAATCCAAGATGCTGCCAATAAATATAATAAGTCATAATCATTAGTCCTACATATATCGGCATGAGTATCATACTTAATTTGAACAAAACTTTGCTATTAAAACTATCTTTTGCTTCCTCATAAAATATGAGGAGTGATTTTGAACTAACAGGTAAAGTGACACAGAAATTTATCCCAATTAAACTGATAAACACCATAGCAACGGGGTTAATATTAAATGTTTCTGCAATGATGAGTAAGACCGGTATCAGTACAGCTGCTCTCGTCGTATGGCTTGGTATTAACAGGTGAGATATTACACTAATCAATACCACAAATAAAAGGACTATAAATACATTCATACTATCAAACTGATTGAAACCTGCTAATAGCACCTCTTGAAAGTAAGTCGTCACTCCATATTCGACCAAAAGACTACCTAGGGTTGTCGCACCTGCAACGAAAAATATTAGGCTCCATGAAACTGAACTAAGTCCTTTTTTCCAGGTGATCAAGTTTAATTGAGGTAGCATCATAATTAAGCTCATTAAGATGGTAACATAAGCTATATCAAAACCATGTAGTGGCTCAGATAACCATAAAATTATAGTGACCACAACTAAACAAAAAGTAAGTTTCTCTTTTGTTTTAAACGGCATTTTCTCAACATCTTTTGTTTTTATCGTGTAATTAAAGTCTTTAAAATATAACCACTTAATAATGACATAAGTAATATATGAAATAATTAGTCCAAACGGTAAGGCATATACAAGAAATTCAATATAAGTAATTGACTCATCAGTCTGGCCTTGTAGGATACTGATGCCAACTAAATGGCTACCCGCACCAAGTAAAGTCGTATTTGCTGCCATAATAATCAGCACTGGAATCGCTAAACTGAAAAATTTCTTATGCTGATTAAAACGGTCCGTTAAGATTTCATAGAGTGGTAGCATCACTGATGCTCTCGCAGATGTTGACGGTACAATGACAGATAAAATCATTATCACAATAAAAGTAAAGAAAGTGACCCTTCCCTTTGTCGTGCAATTATTGATTACCCATTGGCTCAGTCGATCAATCAAGCCACTTTCAGACAGTACCCCCGCGATGATAAATGCGCCAATCATCAGCCATACCACATCATGAGTAAAAGCGTTAAACATAGTGTTTTCAGGTAAGCCCAGTAAAACACCAAGTACTAAGACGAGCCAGGCTGCGAGTCCTGATGGTAGTTTAGTAAATATAAATAAACCAAGGGCTAAAACAAATATAATGAGGCTGAGTTTTCCTAGGTAATCAAGCTCCGGTATGGCACTTACTAAGAGTGTAAAAGCGATAAATATTCCGATACCAATTTTAGACTTTAAGTTCATTGTTTTCACGCTCACTTTGAGCTAATTCCATACCGATGAAAATGCTGCGCATTGTATTGTCCACTGCTTTAGTCAGCCATTTAGAAGCATCTTCCATTGATTTTTCTAAAGTCGCTGGTTCTGGAATAATGCTCGTATATGTGTCGATACCACTATCATAATTTAAACTTGCTTTCTTGCCGATTGTTCCTGCAAAAGCGATTACTGGCTTATCAAACTGCTTGGCAATACGAGCAACTTCAGACGGGATCTTATCATTGGGGGTTTGGAAATCAATGCAACCTTCTGCAGTAATGACTAGGTCAGCTTCTTTAATTGCATCGGAAATTTCTATATAATTTTGGATAATTTCAAATCTCGGATGTAGGACCGCCCCTAAGAATCCAGCAAGTCCTGCCCCTAAGCCGCCAGAAGCACCACCACCATTTATATTAGAAAGGTCATCCCCTGTCACTGTCTTAATCAAACTAGCTAAATGATCGAAGTTCTTAGACAAGCGTTCAACTTCCTTTTTAGTCGCACCTTTTTGTGGGCCAAATACTTTTGCAACACCTTTTTCACCACAGAGCACGTTCTTCCAATTCACCGCAACATCAATATCCACTCTAGCAATACGGGGGTCAATAGATGACAGATCTATACTGTCTATTTTATGGATGTCTCCACCACCCTTAATTATTAACACTTCATTATCTTTCGATAAAAACCGCACACCAACTGCTTGTGCCATTCCGACTCCACCATCAGACGTCCCAGAATCACCACAACCAATCAAGATTCTTTCAGCTCCATTATCTAAAGCCTTGATGATCGTCTCACCCACCCCATACGTTGTCGTCCAAAGTGGGTTGCGTTGTTCATATGGCACATGTCTCAAGCCAGCAATTGCAGCCATTTCGATGACGGCTGTCGTCACACCATTATCTTTAAAGATGCCAAAATGTGAATTAATTTGTTCTCCTACAGGACCTGTCACTTTGGTTTTTATACATTTCCCTTTCTTTAATTTGATAATGGTCTCAACAAATCCTTCCCCACCATCGACCATTGGGATGACTGTAATATCATGGTCATTCCCTGACTTTTTAACCCCCTTCTTAATCGCTTTGCCGACTTCCTCTGAACTTAAGCTCTCCTTAAAACCTGAAGGTATAACAACCATTTTCATAATAATCTCCCCTTACGTTTTTGTTAGTCTCCAAACTACGCCTGGATACTTACGGTTTAATAAAGGGTTAATTAAAATATAATTAAATTACTCAAGTTAAAAAACCTGTGCTTGAATTTAATAACCCAAACACAGGTCTTAAAAGAGTTTAGCCTATCGTAGTAACTTTACCATTCGCCAAAGTTTTAATTGACCAAAGGTAGAATCTTCAACGATCCTAAAACCTAAATTTTCATATAATTTTTTAGCATTCGTATTATCCTTATCTACAGTAAGAGAGATTTTATCGAAACCGTTAAACCGTGCTTCGGTCTCAGCTTTTTTAATCAGCGCTGAAGCAATACCCATACCCTGATAGTCAGGCATAGTTGCCAGTAAACTGATGTGATACTCTCCTGATTTTGATTCTTTAAATGCCATCAGTGAGATTAGATCTTTAAAGTTATTAAAAACCAAGCTGAACACCTTAGACTTCTTCATCTTTACTAATTGCTTAACGGTTTCTAGAGTTGTCATCGTCATATCTTGATGAGACATACAAGTCACTAGACCGGCATGATGACCGTCTACAGTCGCTACAAAAGACTTATCATGACTAAAGCGATTCCCTTTATTCTCAAAGAGCAATTGCAACTCTTTAACCACCTTATCTTTAGAATCTGAACCTAACATTATATGACTCATTTTAGCCATTGCTAGGTAGTTCAGAATCCCACCGTTGGCATGATTACACGTTCCCTTTTCTATATTGAAATTACTCATTTTTTACACCTCATTATTCATTGTTACCTTTTAGAATAAGAAACAATATAACAAAAATATCATAAGTTTATGTAAATTAAGAATGATTACTCTGTATTAAGGGAATATATTTATGTAAAGGAGATATTATGATTAATAATTTATTTGGTAAATGGGACATTATTGCAACGACTTTTAGTATGTGGACAGATGGTAAAAGAGAACACCCTTCAATCACTTATACAAAGTTAAGTGATTCACCATTAACCGTCAACAATCAGGTTAAATTTCTAAAATATGGTAAAGAAAAAAGTATTGAAGGCATAGAGAAATATAAGGATGGCCAGTTTATATGGAGAGGAAAAGGCCTACTTAAACTTTTCAAAAGCACTTGGCATTTCGTCTATTTAGATGCTGATGTTCTCATCATTAAGTTTGGTTCAACTCTAATGACAGACGCTGGTTTAGATATTTTGATTCAAGACAAAAACCGAATTCAAGAACTTAAGGAAAAGATACTTCACTCCTATACTGACTATAAGCAGACTAAAGAAGAACTAGAACAATTAGAATGGTTGGTATAGGAAAATACTTGGTCACGTATTGGTCACAGAAATTAAAAAAACCCCGTAGCCACAAGGCTTACGGGGTTTAAAATATGGAGACGGCGGGAGTCGAACCCGCGTCCAGAGACTTCGCAACATCTCTTTCTACGTGTGTAGTTCATTTTTAAATTTCGCATGGGTGATGGTAATGAACCCACCTCAGCCCATGCTAGTCCGATTAATCTCTTCCATTAGTCTTCTGACTGCAGACTAAATGGCGTATCCTATTATAGTTGAATCATCGTCACGGGCCATAGGAAAGCTCATGGGATGATGCAGGCTGACTAGGCAGCTACTGCGAAATTGTTTTGTTTGCCAGTTATTATAAACTGAGTATCGTTGATGACGAAGCCGAAACCTCCGACACGCTTAAGATGCCCAAACAGCCCCTGTCGAATCCGGAACGTCCCCGGATTATAATCGGCTATCTTTTTACCGAGCGTCATCTATTATAACACGTTAAAAATATACTTACAAATTATTGATTGTACGCTTTGATAGCACGATCAATATCTCTCTTCATTTGTTTCTTCTTAAGATCTTCACGCTTATCATATTTTTTCTTACCACTCGCAATACCTAAAAGCATTTTACATACACCATTTTTAATGTATAACTTTAAGGGGATAAGTGCATTTCCTGGCTGTTCGATATGTCCTCTTAGTTTATTGATTTCTTTACGATGTAAGAGCAGTTTACGATGCCTGAGTGGATCATGGTTAAAACGATTCCCTTCTTCATAAGGGGCAATATGCATGTTATAAACATACATTTCCCCTCTATGAATACGAGCAAAGGAATCTTTTAAGTTCGCTGACCCTCGGCGAATGGATTTAATCTCCGTACCTTGTAATACCATACCAACTTCAATCGTATCTTCGATTGAGTAGTCATGACTGGCTTTTCTATTTTGTGCCAGTGGTTTAGTCTTATGCTTATCTTTACTCATCAGCCTCTACTTCTTTCCTTTACCTTTTTTAGGGGCACCTTTATAGAATGGCTTCTTGCCTGAAGCATTTCTTTTGCCTCCACCTTTCTTAAAGGTCCCTTTCTTTTCTCTAGATCTTGATTTCTCTTTCTTATTACCCTTGATTTCAACCGGACGGCTTCTCTTTTCTCTCGGCTTTCTATCCGGCATACCAACGACCTTAAAGTCAATTAAGCGTTCATCCAGATTCACACCTAACACTTCAATTTCAACCTTGTCACCTATACGGAACATGGTACCTGTCCGTTCACCAATCATCGCCATTGCTCTCTCGTTGAAGTTATAATGGTCATCTGTCATGTGAGACACATGGACGAGTCCTTCGATTGTATTCGGTAACTCAACAAACATACCGAAGTTCATCACACCAGCAATGACACCCTCGAATGTCTCGCCGACGTGTTTCATCATATATTCTGCTTTCTTCAGATCATCCGTGTCGCGTTCAGCATCTTGGGCGCGTCGTTCTCGTTCTGAAGTATGCTTAGCAATATCTGGCAAGATACTCTTATTATGACGAATGGTTTTAGCGTCTGTCTTCTTATTAATTAAATATTGACGGATCAGACGGTGCACAATTAAGTCTGGGTAACGGCGAATCGGTGAAGTAAAGTGAGTGTAAAACTCAGTCGATAAGCCGAAGTGTCCAAGAGATTCTTCTGAGTACTTCGCCTGTTGCATAGAATGTAACATAAGGGTACTAATGACCATTTCCTCAGGACGTCCTTTAACTTCTTCAATAATCTCTTGAAGCGCATGCGGATGAATTTGATTGCCTTTACCTTTAACCATCACTCCAAAACCTGTTAAGAAATCAAAGAACTTATTAAGTTTCTCTTCTTTTGGTTCTTCGTGAATACGGTATAGGAAGGGTACATCCATCCAGTGGAAGTGTTCAGCCACTGCTTCGTTTGCTGCGAGCATGAACTCTTCAATCATCTTCTCACCAGTACCACGGTTTCTTAGAACGATATCTTCAGGTGTGCCGTCGTCTCCAACAACTACAGCCGCTTCATCAAAGTCAAAATCAATTGCCCCACGTTGGTCTCTCTTACGGCGGAGCGCTTGTGCCAGCTCTTCAGCTTGTAGAAGGTATGGGTAGACTTCCTTAAACTCTTCAATAATTGCCGGGTCTTTTTCTTCTAACATTAAGTTTACATTACGATAGGTCATGCGGTAATTCGAATTGATGACACTTTCAAAAATTTCATGGTTCACTGCCTTACCGCCCGGTGTGAATTCGATGCGACAGCTCAAGGTTAGGCGGTCGACATTCGGGTTTAGTGAGCAAATACCGTTGGATAGGCGGTGTGGAATCATCGGAATGACTCGGTCGACCAAGTACACACTTGTCCCTCTATCGTACGCTTCTTTGTCAATCGGTGAATTCTCTGTTACATAATGACTAACATCTGCGATACTGACTGTTAATTCCAAATTACCATTTTCAAGTTTTTTAACACTGACAGCGTCATCTAGGTCTTTCGCATCTGCGCCGTCAATTGTAATAGTAAATTCATCTCTTAAATCAACACGATCTTTTGTTTCGTCTTGATCGATAACTTCAGGTACAGACTCCGCTTGTCTTAAGACCTCATCTGGGAAGTCAATGTCGATGCCATGTTGGAAAATAATTGATAAGATATCGACACCCGGGTCATTTTTATGACCGAGAATCTGTATGACATGTCCTTCAGGATTATCACCATCTCCCTCAGGGAATTTTGTGATTTCTACAAGTACCTTATGGCCATCAATCGCACCTAAATTATGATCTTTAGGTATAAAAATGTCGGTTTTAAAAGTTTTGGAATCAGGTACGACAAAACCGAAGTGCTTGCTCGCATTATATTCTCCGACGAGCTTGGTCACACCACGCTCGATAATTGAAATTACTTTTCCTTCAGCATTGTCACCCCGAGAATTTTCTTCCACTTCAATCAACACAGTATCACCATCAAGGGCACCGTTAACCGCAGTAGGCGGAATGAAGATATCTTCGACATCCTCTTCTTCAGGTCTTAAGAAGCCAAAACCTCTCTTATGCATCGATAAAGTCCCTTTAATTCTGTTGGAGTCGGGAACTTTCATATACTTATCTTTTTTTGTGCGATACAGTTTACCGGATTCTTCAAGAGAGACCAAAGCTTTCACCATATCTTTAAAATCATCCGACTCATCTGCCTCTAAAGTCATTTTAAAATCATCAGTTGTCATCGGTTTATATTCGTCACTGTTGACGAGTGATAATATTTCTTCTTTATAGTCTCTCATCGTAATCCTCCGTATCATTTATAGGTGAGCAAGTTTTCTCCCACCGTAAATTTATATATATCTTCAAATAATTCTTCCTTTGATTTGTCTATTGTTAATACGTGTCCACCATCCGGATACCATTTTATTTCCTTATCATCTGTTGAGATACTATCAAAAATAACATTGGCGCTCTCAGAATTAATCACTTCATCCTTTTCACCTTGAGCGACAAATGTAGGAATCATGACATCCTCTAAGTTCCCTTTTACCATCTGAATAAACGTTCTGATGTCTTCAAAAGTAGATGTCATCTCTAACTGTTCTAATTCTGACTCAATTTCCTCAGGCGATTTATTTTCAAACATTTTTAAATATTTTTCAGCATAGGCTTTAAATTGACTATACAAGGTCTCAGATTCCTTTAAATACATCGGGCTACAAATTGTCGATATCCCAACTAAGTCACGGTCACTAGAAAGATTCAGCGCCATTACACCACCGATTGATACACCTGCTGCAAAAATATCTTCATAACCTTCTGATTTTAGAAAATCATAAGCATCCACTACTTGTTTATACCAAACATACGGTGATGATTCGGTAATCTTCTTAGGATGTTCGGCATGGCCTTCGTAGTTTATTGAGTAGGATGTCATACCCTTTTTCTGAAGGTATCTGCCAAGCTGTCTAACATCAGATGTATTACCCGTAAAACCATGTAAAAGTAACACTGCTGATTTGCCACTATCTTCTTTAAAATAGAATGTTTCTGGTAATTTGAAATTCATGAGGTCACCTCTATATTCATCTTACTTACATTGTACGCTAAATTGAGTGGATTCTAAAGATTCATGCAGAAATAAAAAATCCCGTATCCGGCTAAAGTCGGATACGGGTGTCGTATTTATCCAATGTAAGTCAACAATAACATGACCATAAAGAACAAAATAGCTAAGATTACAGTAGCTCTGTGTAAAATGAGATCCATACCACGAGCTTTTTGTTTACCAAAAACTTGTTCAGCTCCACCACTAACTGCTCCAGAAAGTCCGGCACTCTTACCCGATTGTAGGAGAACAGTTGCGATTAAAGATATACATACTACGATTAAAAGAACGATGAGTAGAGTCTGCATGAAGTACCCCTCCGATTTATATTAACAGTATAAATAATACCAAAATTACACTCTATCCGCAATGTAAATTGATGTTTTGTAATCTACTTGTCACATTAAAAATTGTCGTGATTCTGGTGCAATTTTTAAATTTTTGTCATTTGGAGATAATTTACCTGCATTATAAATTTGTGGTATGAGAAAACAACCTATTAAACTTCATCAGATGCAGGTTTTACGTCGTCGCTTTGAGCTAAGTGAAAATGAAGAGAAAGAATTTGAAAATTTACAAGCTGGCTTTTTAGGAGAATTATCTTTCGATAAACTTCTCGACGCTCACTTGAGTGGCTTAAATGTTTATCATGTGAAAGATTATCGTTTCAAGGTGGATGGTTCAGAAGTGCAGATTGATAACCTACTTATTTCTGGAGACCAGGCTTATACCTTTGAAGTAAAGAATTATAATTTCGACTTAGTTTACTGCAACAAAGCTTGGCACTTTGTAAATGGGGAGGAATTTAAAGATTTAAGTATGCAAGTGAACAGGCAACGGCTTTTATTACAACAACTACTTAAGAAAGGCAGTTTCTACAGCGCTTCAAATAATGTGATGTCTCATTTGGTATTCGTAAATCCTAAGCAAACGATTTATAATATGCCAAACTTAGAAAATTTAATCGTCCCATCCAATGTAGATAAGCGCCTATCTAAAATCTGTAAGTCCAATTATTATGATCAGTCAGCGCTCTATAAATTTTTAGAGAGTCAGCGTTTAGTTAAATCAATTTACAATATTCCAGTAGATATTAAATTTGAAACATTACGTCCCGGAACCTACTGTTATCAATGTAATTCCACTTCCACTCTCGATAAAATCCACAGAAATTTGTATAAATGCAAAAATTGCAAAATTGACTATAATATACTACAAATTTTGCAAAACCTACAAACTGAAATAACAGCCTTAAATGACAGTTGGAAGATTACGCCAGCAATACTATTTAAGTTAAGTGGAGGGATGGTGAGTAGGGCTGTGATAAATAAATATATAAGAGAAGGTAAGATCAAATTATGATTTGAGATGGTGATAAGTACCGTGATTCTTCATGACTTATCACCATTTCCACTGCTTTTGGTGATAAGT
>NZ_KE384460.1:0-24553 GCF_000425825.1 Jeotgalicoccus marinus DSM 19772 | reverse complement strand
GGTGATAAGTGCCGTGATTTTTCATGACTTATCACTGGTTCCACTGCTTTTGGTGATAAGCGCCGCGTTTCTATCAGACTTATCACCGGTTCTACTGTTTTTGGTGATAAGTACTGCGTTTTTAACAGACTTATCACCACCCACTAGACTTCTCATAACCCCACATCACAAAAACCTCCCCTCGACAAAAGCGAGGGGAGGTCATAAATTTCATAGACTTAGATATTTAAGTTATAGAAAGAGTCTAGGCCTTTGTAGGTTGCTGTTTCAAAGAGTTCATCTTCGATACGTAATAGTTGGTTGTATTTCGCAACGCGGTCAGTACGGGATGGTGCACCTGTCTTAATTTGACCCGCATTTGTAGCAACAGCGATATCTGCAATCGTTGTGTCTTCTGTCTCGCCTGAGCGGTGTGAGATGACTGCAGTGTAGCCTGCGCGTTGGGCAGTTTCTATTGCTTCAAATGTCTCTGTCAAAGTACCAATTTGGTTGACTTTAACTAAGATTGAGTTTGCAACACCTTGCTCGATTCCTTCTACAAGTTTTTCAGTGTTTGTAACAAATAGGTCATCACCAACTAATTGAACTGTATCACCAATCTTATCAGTCAATAACTTAGTGCCTGCCCAGTCGTTTTCATCTAAGCCATCTTCGATTGAGATGATTGGATATTTGTCGACCATGGCACTGTACCATTCTACGAGCTCTTCTGAAGAATATGTTTTCCCTTCACCTTTGAGTTCATAGGCACCCGTTTCTTTATTGAAGAATTCACTTGAAGCGGCATCCATTGCTAAAACAATATCAACACCTAATTCGTAGCCTGCAGCTTTAACTGCTTCTCCGATCACTTCGAATGCTTCTTCATTTGATTTAAGGTTAGGTGCGAAACCACCTTCGTCACCTACAGTTGTGCTATATCCTTTACTAGATAAAACTTTCGCTAAGTGATGGAACACTTCTGTCCCCATGCGGAGGCCTTCTTTAAACGAAGACGCTCCAACTGGCATAATCATAAACTCTTGGATATCAATATTGTTATCCGCATGTTCCCCACCGTTGATAATATTCATCATCGGTACAGGCAGTTGTACTGCATTGAAACCACCTAAGTATTTATAGAGCGGCTGACCTAATAGATCTGCTGCAGCTTTACTAACGGCAATTGAGACACCTAAAATCGCATTGGCACCAAGTTTAGCTTTATTTTTAGTACCATCAAGCTGGATGAGCATTTTATCGATAGAGACTTGTTCTAAAACAGAGAAGTCACCATCAATGAGTTCTGGCGCGATAATTCCATTAACATTCTCAACTGCTTCTTCTACACCTTTACCTAAGAAGCGTGATGAATCACCATCACGAAGTTCAACAGCTTCGTATTCTCCAGTAGACGCACCTGAAGGCACTAGTGCTCGGCCAAAGGCGCCACTCTCAGTCAGTACTTCAACTTCGATTGTTGGGTTTCCTCTAGAGTCTAAAACTTCACGTGCATAAACATCTGTAATTAATGGCATGTCATCCTACTCCTTTGTGTTTTTAGTTCGAGTTTATTATAACTTATTTTACGATAAAAGGCTCTCACCAGTCATATCTTTCGGTTGTTCGAGGTCTAACAAATCTAATAAGGTTGGTGCAAGATCAGCTAGACGTCCATCCTCACGTAGATTTTGCTTTGTGTCTGTAACAATAACAGGCACTGGGTTCGTAGTGTGTGCAGTCATCGGCTCACCTGACATTGTTAACACTTCGTCTGAGTTACCATGATCAGCTGTAATGATTGCACGTCCGCCGAGTTCTAAAATTTTGTCGACGACTTGACCGAGACACTTATCGACTGCTTCTAAGGCATCGATTGTTGGCTGCAACATGCCACTATGTCCGACCATATCAGGGTTTGCAAAGTTTAAAATCACTAGATTTAAGTCTTCTGTGTCTAAGGCTTGAATGAGTTGATCCGTGACTTCATAGGCACTCATTTCAGGCTGTAAATCATAAGTTGCAACCTTTGGTGAATCAACAAGAATACGAGATTCGCCTTCAAAGACAGCCTGACGTCCCCCATTCATAAAGTAGGTCACATGCGGATATTTTTCGGTTTCTGCAATTCTCAATTGCTTTAACCCATTATTTTGAATGACTTCACCAATCGTGTTTACTAGATCATCTTTTTCAAAAACGACATTGCTCACTACTGCTGGACTATATTCAGTAAAGGTTGAAACATTTAAGTTTTCAATATCTTTTAGACTGTCTATATGATTAAAACTAGGATTCGTCAAAGCTTCACTAAGTTGAACAGCTCTATCTGGTCTAAAGTTGATGAAGATCACAGCATCATTGTCGTCAATTTTGGCGCCATGACCTACCGTAAATGGTTGGACAAATTCATCAAAAATCTCAGCTTCATACGACGCCCTAACACCCGCTTCTGCTGTATCAAAATGCGGAGCATCGCCGTGAACAAGTGTGTCATAAACAAGTTTCATCCGGTCCCAGCGCTTATCTCTATCCATGGCATAATAACGGCCACTAATGCTTGCAAACTCACCGACGCCAACTTCAGCCATAACCTTTTCAGTTTCTGAAATATAGGTCAGTGCCGAACTTTTAGCAACGTCACGACCATCTAAAAATCCATGAACTACGACATCTTCTAAATTATGTGCCTTAGCCATTCTAAGTATTTCAAACATGTGGCTATAGTGTGAGTGAACACCGCCGTCACTTAATAAGCCCATGATGTGCAGCTTACTACCCTCATTTTTAGCGTGATTAAGTGCATCTAAAAGGACCTTGTTTTGATTGAATTCTCCTGTTTCAATCGCTTTGTTGATACGGGTTAAACTCTGATAGACGATACGCCCTGCACCAATGTTTAAATGTCCGACCTCAGAGTTACCCATCTGTCCATCAGGTAAACCCACATCTAAGCCACTCGCCTTTAAAAGCGAGTGGGGGTATTGATTTTTATAGCGGTCAAAGTTTGGCATGTGTGCTTGTTTTACTGCGTTTCCATATGATTCAGTACGTTCAGCAAAACCATCAAGTATAATTAATGCGGCAAGTTTAGTCATGACTTGATCCATTCAATAAGGCAACAAAATCATTTACTTTTAAAGATGCACCGCCCACTAATGCACCGTCTACATGCGTTTGACGCAACAAGTCTTCAATTGTTGCTGGTTTAACAGAGCCACCGTAAAGTATTCTCACTTTTTCTGCAGTTTTTGAATCATATAGGTTCTCTATAGTGTTTCTAATCACTTCGCACATTTGATTCGCATCATCACTTGACGCACTTTGACCCGTACCAATTGCCCATATTGGTTCGTAGGCGATGACAACCTGAGCAACTTGGTCACGACTAATACCTTCAAGTCCCTTAGACACTTGTTGCCTCACCTTGTCTTCCGCTTGACCCTCATTTCGTTCTTCTTGTGTTTCACCAACACAAGTAATCGGGAACATTCCTGCCTCTAAGACAGCATGATTCTTCTTATTCACATCTTCATCTGTTTCAAAGAATAATTGTCGACGTTCTGAGTGACCAGTAATCACGTAAGTCAATCCTAGATTACTTAACATGCTTGCTGAAATTTCACCCGTGTAGGCACCGTTTTCTTCGAAATAGACATTCTGTGCACCGACTTTAATGTCTGTATCCTGTGTTTTATTTACTAAAACCGTCAAATCGATAAAGGGCGCACACAGCGCCGCTTCTACACTTTTAGGTAGCGTTTCTTTAGTTAATTCATCCATAAAAGCTTCTGTTTCACGGACGTTCATATTCATCTTCCAATTACCAGCAATTAATGGCGTACGCATAAGCTAGTCCTCCTCAACATTGTCTATAGCTTTTAAGCCTGGTAGTTCCTTACCTTCTAAATATTCAAGTGATGCTCCGCCACCTGTGGAGATATGGCTGAATTTATCCTCAAAGCCGAGTTGTTGTGCAGCACTTGCAGAGTCGCCACCACCGATGATTGTAATGGCTTCATCTAAGTCTGCAATCGCTTGGCATACTCCACTTGTGCCTTTGGCAAAATTAGACATTTCAAAGACACCCATTGGGCCATTCCACACAACTGTCTTCGCTCCGTTTAAAGCATCTTCATACAGTTTGATTGTTTTTTCTCCTATGTCTAGTGCCATCATGTCATCAGGAATATTATCAACATCTACCGTTTTAAATTCAGTGTCATTAGAAAATTCCTTCGCAACAACAACATCCACCGGAAGAATTAATCGACCTTCTGCTTGCTCAAGTAAGTCTTCTGCAATCTTGATATTATCTTCTTCTATTAATGAGGTACCGATTGAATGACCTGCAGCTTTAAGAAAAGTATTCGCCATTCCTCCACCGATTAACACCTTATCTGCTTTAGATAGAAGATTCTCAATGACGCTAATTTTATCAGATACTTTCGCACCACCTAAAATTGCTACGAAAGGTGTCTTTGGCTCGTCGACAGCATTACCTATAAACTCAATTTCTTTTTTCATCAAGAAGCCAGAAACGGTTGGTAAATGTTCACTAATGCCTACATTTGATGCATGTGAGCGGTGTGCAGTACCAAATGCATCATTTACAAATACATCTCCAAGTAATGCCCAGTACTTACCAAGCTCTGGATCGTTTTTACTTTCTTTGGAACCGTCTAAATCTTCATATCTTGTATTTTGAATAAGTAAAATTTCACCGTCAGGTAAACTGTTCACAGCTTCTTCTAAGTCCTCACCACGCGTCTTATCGCTGAATAATACTTCCTTGTCCATCAGCTCACTTAAGCGCTTCGCAACAGGTGCGAGTGTGTAAGTTTCTTTATCTTCTTGAGATTTCACACGTCCGAGGTGGGATAGTAGAATGACCTTACCACCTTTTGCTAGAACATAAGAGATAGTTTTAATCGCAGCCTTGATGCGGTTGTCATCTGTAATCTCACCATCTTTTAAGGGCACATTAAAATCTGCTCTAATTAAAACGTTTTTACCTTTTAATTCTACATCGTCAAGAGTCTTTTTCATGAATACGCCTCCAAGTATATATTCAATTTTATTATACATATCTCACTTAGTGATTTAAACTACAAAAGTAATTTTACATTGATGTAAACACATCCATAAAAAAACGGACACCCTTTATAAGGATCTCCGTTAGTATCAAATATTTATTTATGTTCACGTATATAATCATAAATTTTCACAAAATCAAGTACGCCTTCTTGAATGACTTCATCACCATTCGATAAGACAGGAATGCGTACCATGTATTCCTCTTGTAGTTCATCATCTTCGTCGATGTTGACTTCAGTTAATTGAACAAGATCATTTCTTAGTTCAGATAAAGCCAGTCTGATTTGGAGTTTACCTTCATTACATAACGCACAATCGTCACGCATGTAATAAGTAAGATTAAGCATGGTCAAGCCTCTTTCTTCCACAAATTTTTTACTTCACGTTTAAGCGTCTGCATCAATGAATCAATCATTTCAGTGGAGATAATACCCATAGCAATCGCCATGGATACTAAGGCCACTTGGAAGCCGTAAGCTAGCGCTATATCGTATTGGGTCATGACCACACTACGCATGGCATTATACGCTGTACCACCAGGTACCAAAGGAATGATACCACAAGTTATAAAGATGATGACTGGCGCCCTAAGTTTGCGACTGCTTAATATAGAAACCGCAGTCAATACAATAGCCCCTAAGAAGGACGCGATTGGCGCTTCTGCACCGATTTCTGTTGCAATATAGTAAACAATCCAACCTAAAGCACCACTAATACCACCTGCAACAATTGTTCTTCTCGGTGCGTTAAACAGGACGCCAAAACCCGCTGATGCAAAGAAACTTAAAATCAATTGGAAAAAATAAGTCATGATTCTCCCTCCTACATCAACATGAATATGAGACCTACACCTGCACCGATAGCAATCGCAGTTAAGGAAGCCTCAGCACCCTTCATAGTGCCGGCTAGCATGTGGCCACGAATCATTTCTCGAATCGCATTTGTGATTAAGACACCAGGCACTAAGGGCATGACTGCAGCGATAATAATTGTTTCGACATTGACACCTGGACCATAGTTTACATAAAGAACAGAAAATAAAGCAATAAAGAACGAAGCAAAGAATTCATTGAAAAACTTAATTTTGGTATAACGCTGAATACTTTCTGTAATTAAGACTCCTAACATGCCACCAAATGCTGCAATAGGAATGTCCACAATAGTGCCATTAAAAAGAAGTAAAAACATTGCTGATACAATACCACCTGCGATAATCACTAGCCATAGTGGAAACATCTTAGTTTCATGAATCGTTTCAATCGTCTCAATCGCCTCATCAATGGGTAATCCTTTAGTAATTTGTCTAGACAAATCATTAATATTAACGACTTTTTCTAAGTTGTTTGCACGCTCTTCGATACGAATCGTTTGAGAAAGTGCGTAATCATTCATTGATAGTATGATTACTGTTGTTGTCACGAACACTTGGACATTACCGATACCATAGTTGTTAGCCATACGTAGCATCGTATCTTCAATGCGGTAGGTCTCAGCGCCGCTCTCTAATAAGATCTTGCCACTATTTAAACAAACATAGAAGACTTTACGAACAAACTTATCATCTAAACTAACGTCAGGTTTATCGACTGTTTCAAGTGCTTCGACTGACAAATCACTCACCTCTTTTTAGCACCCCCGAGAAGAATTGAACTCCCATCTCAAGAACCGGAATCTTACGTGTTATCCATTACACCACGGGGGTAAAATATAAAAATAACAAAACTCATTATATCAAGAATGATAGGACTATTAAAGCCTTAAATATTGACTCTCTTGGGACGATAGTAATAAGATAAATGTCATATTGATTTAAAGGTTATTATCTTTGACCTTGTTTGACTAATGTGTTATAAATAAATAAGAGATTATGCTAGATTAATAATTTAGGAGGCAAAAAATATGAATTTAATACCTACAGTAATTGAACAAACTAACCGCGGTGAACGTGCATACGATATTTACTCAAGACTGTTGAAGGATAGAATCATCATGATTGGTAGTGCAATTGATGATAACGTTGCAAACTCTGTAGTCAGTCAGCTTCTATTCTTACAAGCTCAAGACTCTGAAAAAGATATCTATCTATATATTAACTCACCAGGTGGTAGTGTCACAGCTGGTATGGCAATCTATGATACGATTCAACACATCAAGCCTGATGTTCAAACAATTAGCTTAGGCCTTGCTGCTTCAATGGGATCATTCCTTTTAACAGCTGGTGCCAAAGGTAAACGCTATGCTTTACCAAATGCTGAGATAATGATTCACCAACCACTAGGTGGTGCTCAAGGTCAGGCGACTGAAATTGAGATCGCAGCTAAACATATCTTACAAACACGTGAAAAACTCAATAAAATCTTAGCTGAACGTACAGGTCAACCACTAGAGAAAATCGAGAAAGATACTGACCGTGATAACTTCATGACAGCTGAAGAAGCTAAAGAATATGGTCTAATCGACCACGTAATGGAACCAGAAAAATAATATATTATGAACGAAAAGCGTTTAGGTCACGTGACTTAAACGCTTTTTTTTATTATTATGAAATTAGAATAAACTCAGGAGGTTGTCTAGTGAATATACTTATTTCCGGTGGAACTGGTTTTATCGGCAGTCATCTTACTAATGTTTTAAAGAAAGATCGCCATCACGTCTATATTTTAAGTCGGCAGTCTAAATCAAGTGAACATCCCTACGTGCATTATATAAAGTACGATGAAGATAACTATAATGATCTATCTTGGACTAAAGAATTACCAGAAGAAATCGATTTAGTCTATAACTTCTCAGGCGCCTCGTTAAATAATAAATGGACAGATTATTATAAAGATTTAATATTATCGAGCCGTTTAAACATGACCAATATGCTCTATCAATGGCTTTTTGATTCTAAAATTAAACCGCTCGCCTTTGTTAATGCAAGTGCAATCGGTTACTATCCGACAAGTAAACTTGTTGAGTATGATGAGTACGACGTCTTGTCACCGAATGACTTCTTATCTACAGTGGTAAATAAGTGGGAAGGTGCTGCGAGACAAATTGAATCTTTAGGTATCCGAACTGTGTATACACGTTTCGGCTTAATCTTATCTCGTGAGGAAGGTGCCTTACCTATTCTCGAAAAATTATATAAGGCAAACTTAGGTGGAAATATTGCTTCTAGTCGTCAGTGGTACTCTTGGATTCACATTGACGATGTCATTAACGCCTTATATTTTGTTGGACTCAACCAAGATATAGATGGACCTGTAAATATTACAGCACCCGTCGCTGTGAGACAAAAGGAATTCTCTAAAGTACTCAGCGCCGTACTCGGCACACCAAATTTCTTTAAAACACCGAACTTCTTGTTAAACAGTTTGCTCGGTGAGCGCTCAATGTTAATTACTGAAGGTCAAAAAGTCCACCCAAGACGCTTGTTAAACAATGAGTTTAAATACTTGTACCCCACTCTAGACCAAGCTTTAGAAGAAATTTATAGTAAATAAAAATTCCCCTGTTCGATAAGGTTACATCGTACAGGGGTTTTAATTAAAATATTTTTTCTTCACCATTGCGGATTTTTTCAGCAATGTCGTCTAACTTTCTAAGCCGATGGTTCACACCTGATTTTGAAATCGGTCCAGTCGATACCGACTCACCGATTTCTTTTAAGGTCATGTCTTGATTATCCACTCGAATTCTAGCGACTTCTCTTAGGCGTTCTGGCAATTCATCTATGCCAATTTCCTCCTCTATAAATTTAATGTTTTCCACTTGTCTCATTGAAGCATTTATCGTCTTATTTAAATTTGCTGTTTCACAGTTTACTAGACGATTGACTGAATTTCTCATATCTCTGACAATACGAATATCTTCAAATTTAAGTAGCGCTTGGTAACCACCTATTAAACTGAGGTAGTCAGAAATCTTTTCTGCTTCTTTTAAGTAGACTAAATAGCCACGTTTTCTATCGATAAATTTCGCATTCAAACCATAGCCATTCATTAAGTCTGTCAGTTCAGCTGCATGATCCTCATAGAGGGTTGCAATTTCTAAATGGTAGGCTGAGGTTTCCGGATTATTTACTGAACCACCTGCTAAGAAGGCCCCTCTTAAGTAGCTTCTTCTGCAGCAATCATTGGCTAGAATTTCATCAGTCACACGGTTTGTTAATAGACCACCTTCAAAAATCTCTAGATCTTTTAATACTGCCATCGCTTCTTTTTTAATTCTACATATATAAACATTATTCTTTTTTAACTTCATTTTTTTACGCACAAGTAAGTCAATTTCTATTTTGTAGACATTTTTTATTAGTGAAAAAATTCGTCTCGCTATTGCCGCATTTTCTGTTTGGACATTGATTACCCACTCATTGTCAAAGTAACTGACTGCACCGTTCATCTTGATCAAGGCAGAAAGTTCACTTTTCATACAGCATTCATCAACTTCAATTCGTGTTAATTCGTTTTTCATTTCGGAAGCAAATGACATGCAACCACTTTCCTTTCAAATTCTACCTAGTACTCTAGTGTTCTTGATTCATCGATAACGATATCGTAGATAATCTCTGCTAGCTTTTCATTGTTATGGCGGACAACGCCTTCATCATCAACAATGATCAACTCGTCATGTGTAATGACTTTTACACCGTTTGCTTCGATTTTATTGCGTTCACTTTCAATAATATGAACGCCTCTTTCTTTGTACGTTGAAGCCATCTGACTATAGACATCTCTTTCATTTAAAATGACATAATCAATGACCTTTCTCTTAATATGTTTTTCAATAGCATAAAGATGGTCATAGGCTGACATGCCCATTGTCTCCCCTGGCTGCTCTAATAAATTTGCGACATATACTTTGATGCCTGTTGAATCCGTAAGTGCCTCTTTAATACCATTAGGTAAGAGATTAGGAATAATGCTTGTATATAGTGAGCCTGGCCCTAAAACGACTATATCAGCTTCCATAATGGCTTCGACTGCAGCAGGTGTTGCATCAATATTCGTTGGAATAAGATAAATTTCTTGAATCTCTTTATTAATCTTTGGAATATAGCTTTCCCCGATAATCAATGAGTCATCTACCATTCTTGCTGCTAATTTTGGACTAACATTAGTAGATGGAATGACTGTACCTTTAACGTTTAAAATTTTGGATAGTTCGCTTACTGCTGTCGCAAAGTCTCCACTTAAGTCATACATTGCTGCTAACATAAGGTTTCCTAGAGAGTGACCTGATATTTCATCCTTTTTAAAACGATAAGTAAACAGACCCTCTAGCATGGGTTCTACTTCACTTAAGGCGGACATTACGTTTCGAATATCTCCTGGAGCTGGCATATCTATCTGATCACGGATAATTCCTGTTGAGCCACCGTCATCTGCAACAGATACAATTGCAGAAATTTCTACAGGATATTTTTTCAATCCACGTGAGAGTACAGATAGTCCAGTTCCACCACCGATTATCGCGATTTTTATTTTAGCTTTCGCCATGAGTGGAACCTTCAATATTTGCATCACGGTGGCTAGTATTAATTTGAAAACTAAAATCATGAGTTAAATCTTCCCCTAGACGTTTAGCTAAGGCAACTGAGCGATGTTGGCCACCTGTACAGCCAATTGCAATCGTCAATTGTGACTTACCTTCTTTAACGTACTGAGGGATTAGATAGTAGATTAAATCAGAAAGTTTTTCATAGAAAGTATCTGTGTCCTGCCATTTCATCACATAATCATAAACCAAAGCATTTAAGCCAGTTAGTGGACGCAAGTCTTCAATGTAGTATGGATTCGGTAAAAATCTTACGTCAAACATCAAATCTGCATCAATCGGCACACCATGCTTAAAACCGAAGCTTACGACGTTGACTGTAAAGAACTCTTCACGTCCTCCACTGTACATACTAAACATCTTATCCTTGAGTTCCTTTGGTGACAGTAAAGTCGTATCTACTATTACTGTCGCACGACTTTTTAAATCATCCAAGATTTGACGCTCTTTCTTAATGGCATCTAAGAGCGCGACACCCTCGTTTAACGGGTGAGCACGACGTGTTTCTTTATAACGGCTAACTAGTCGCTCATCATCTGTATCTAAGAAGATAATTCTAAGCATCAATTCTTTACTGTTCGAAACGAGATTGAGTTGTTGTATTAAATCATCAAAAAATTCTTTTCCTCTTAAGTCTACCCCTATTGCCACTTTCGACATTTTACCATCAACTGAATCCATCAGTTCTACAACCTTGGGTATCAAAATAGGTGGTAGATTATCAATACAAAAATATCCCATATCTTCAATTGCTTCTAATGCTACTGATTTCCCAGAACCACTCATACCTGTCATTATGATTAAACTTTTCATTCGACACACCCTTAAAAGAGATTTAATCTTAGCCTTTGTTTTATACTCATTTTACTATGAAAAATCCCCCATATGGGGGAAATTTTAACTTATTCTTCGTCTTCTAACTTTTCTAAGTAGTGCTGAGCATTTTGAGCTGCTAAACTACCATCGCCAGTGGCAGTAACGATTTGTCTAAGTGATTTCTCTCTAACATCTCCTGCTGCAAAAATTCCAGGAATTTTCGTTTCCATCTCTTCATTGGTTTCAATGTAACCATTGTCATTTAGAATTCCAAGGTCTTTGAATGGTTCTGTAAGAGGCAACATACCAATGTAGATAAACACACCATCGGCCTTGTGTTCATATACTTCACCAGTATTTTTATTTTTAAGTGTGACAGATTGGACTTTACCTTCACCATTAATTGATTGCAGTTCAGTATCCCAAATGAAGTTCATCTTTTCATTTTTAAAGGCTCTATCCTGCAAGATTTTTTGCGCACGTAATTCGTCACGACGGTGAACAACTGTAACTTTACTTGCGTATTTGGTTAGGAAAACACCTTCTTCTACTGCAGAGTCTCCCCCACCAATCACAACGAGTTCACGCTCTTTAAAGAATGCACCGTCACATACTGCACAATAACTTACCCCGCGTCCGCGTAGTAAGTCTTCGCCTGGTACACCAATTGTTTTATATTCTGCACCAGTTGCAATAACGACTGATTTTGTATAAATATCTTCAGATGAAGTTTTTAGGATCTTAATGTCTCCATCTAATTCAACACTTTTAATATCTCCAAATTTGTACTCTGCACCAAATTGCTGAGCATGTTCAAACATTTTTGATGATAATTCGGGTCCAGTAATCATAGTAAATCCTGGGAAGTTTTCTACTTCCTCAGTATTTGCCATCTGTCCACCTGGTACGCCACGTTCTAAAAGCACTGTTTTTAATTCTGCACGAGATGCGTAAACGGCTGCTGTCATTCCTGCAGGACCAGCACCGATGATTACAACATCATAGATCGTCTTTTCGTCCATAGTTTATCTCCTTTAAAAAATTGCTATATACTATTATAGTCACTTAAGGTCATTTATTCATTAAATTTGCTTGAGGTGTTCAATTGCCTTGTTTAAACGATAGTTTGTCGTATTAAAGGTTTCTACCAAATACTTTTTGGTTAACTTTTTCTGTGAACGATAAGTATATAGGACCGCGGCAACATAACTTTCAACATCGTCAAATTCCTTATGCACCTCATATAAGTCATGGAAGATATCAATCCACATTAACAAAGTATCCTCTTCAGTAAAACCTTTATCGTATAGTAATTCTAAACCAATGTGCATACGACCCAATCTCACAAGTTTTAGTCCCTGAAACAAAAACGAAACGTATAATTTTTCATAATCATCAAGTTCTTCTATACGATTCCAGATTGATAAACCGATTATCGCTTCTTTCGGTTCAATTTTAGAAATTAAATATAAGGCAAGCAGTCTTTTAT
Organism: Jeotgalicoccus marinus DSM 19772; assembly: GCF_000425825.1. GTDB lineage: Bacteria > Bacillota > Bacilli > Staphylococcales > Salinicoccaceae > Jeotgalicoccus > Jeotgalicoccus marinus. Next base: position 11,631 of record NZ_KE384460.1, on the reverse strand, counting down.
GTTGATCATCATCATTTAAATACTTTTCCTCAAGACTGAGAATTTGGTTAGCCGCTTCTGATTTTTTCCATGGACTAAATTTCTCGTCTAACTGATGGAAGTTTTGCATTTTTGTCCAGTATGATTTAGATTCTTCTGTCTTGCCTAGATGAAATGATGAAAAACTCAGGGCATGTAAGAGCTGGAAGTTCATAACCCTCTGCTTTTTATAGAGCGGGAATAACAAGCGGTAAGCATGTTCATATTTCTGTAGGAAATTTAGCACAAGACCGACTTTAAATCTCGCATCATCATCTAATGGTTCTACGACTTCGAGTTTTTTTAAATATGACTCGTACTTTTCTATCTCATTGGTATGATAGTGAAGTAGCGTCATATGACTCAACGCATGCATGTCAGTCTGATCATCTTCTAATAATTGTTCAAGTAAAGCCCTTGCTTCATCAAACTTATTTAAGAATAGGTAAGCCATGGCCTTTAAGTTTCTAAATTCATTTTCCGTTTGAATGTCGCTTGGTAGTGTTGTTAAATAATCTAGGGCCTCATCGACCTTGGCATTCATAAATAAGTGTTGGAAAATTTGCTGGCCGATAATTCGTTCTGCTTCCTTCTCTAACTCCGCTTCATTATCAATTTCAACTTCAAACATCTCTTCTAGTTGCTGACGATAACTATTATCTTCTGAATACGCAGCATAAGATACTCCATATAAGAATGCCTTATTTGCATCTTGACGAATAATGTTGAGCTCACTCAAAGCTTGAAAATATGAGGCATCATAATCATCTTTTACAAATGCATCGATTAGTAAATGTTCCGCTTCATTTCCGAGTCCATTTTCTGCCATAACATAGGCATACTCTGAGAGATAGTCAGGGTTATCCGGGTTTTTATCGTAGGCTTTTTTTAATAATTGCAAGGCTTCTTTTTTGTTATTTTGCTGCCTTTTCTTAATACCTTGCCTGTAGTAACTCTCTCCGTTTTGATTGAGAGAGATGATGTTGTCTTTATTCATTTTTTACCTCTCCCTTATAATCATCGGATTGCCATAGACGAGTGCATTATCCGGTACATCTTTTGACACGACTGCACCTGCACCTATCTTCACTCCACTACCAATTTTAACCCCTGGTAAAATCGTAACATTTGCACCAATCATCGTATTTTCACCAATGATGACCTTACCAATTCGATATTCATCTACTAAATATTCATGGGTTAATATTGTAGCATTATAGCCTATAATTGAATTTTTACCAATGGTAATTAATTCTGGGAACATGAGGTCTGGCATTGCCTTATAGGCAAAGGATACGTGCTCACCTAATTTTATATTTAATCCCTTTTTATAGAATGCGTGTTTGAGCTGAGTAGATGGCAAAAAACGCCCGATTTCAATGACAATAAAGTTTTTTACGACTTTACCAAAGCGAACCGTACGATATAAATGCCATAATGGATTAATTGTAAAACCACGATATCGCTTTAATTGTCTCATACTACTTCTTCCTTTTTTTCTTCTTATTCACTACTGTTGATTTATTTGAATGTGTCGGTTTATCGCCTTTACTTAAATAATTGCCATATACTTCATTGTACTGTGGCAAGTTATACTGACGGTGTCGATAAATCATCGCACCAATAGCGACCACAATAATTACAATTGAAATTACTTGTGCCGTTCTTAGTAAATCAAAAATCATTAAACTATCTGTACGCATGCCTTCTATAAAGAATCGGCCGATTGAATAGTATACCAGATAAACAAGAATTGTATCACCTAGTTTTAATTTTTGACGAATTAACAATAGTATAACTACACCAATAATACTCCAGACTGACTCATATAAGAATGTCGGATGATAGTATGTACCGTCTATATTCATATGGTTAATTATAAATTCTGGAATCATTAAATTCTCTAAGAAATCTCTAGATACAGGTCCACCGTGTGCTTCTTGGTTAATAAAGTTCCCCCAACGACCAATAGCTTGGCCTAACAAAATACTCGGAGCGGCGATATCTGCAATTTGAAAGAAACTGTACCCTTTTTTCTTAGTATAAATTAAGCCCGCTAAAAATCCACCGATGAGTCCGCCATGTATCGCCATGCCACCCTCATAAACTTTTATAATATCAATAGGATTATAGAGATAATAATCAAGGTTAAATAAGACATAATATAATCTCGCACCAATTAGAGAGAAGATAATGATGTACATCATTAAGTCCATAAATAAATCATCAGGTAGGCCTCTTTTGATTGTCTCTCTTTTTGCTAAAAAGTACCCTAGAATCATTCCTGTGAGTATGATAATTCCGTACCAGTGGATGGACAAAGGGCCTAGTGAAATCGCAACCGGATCTATGGCAGCATTTAAAATCATTTCGTGTTGCCTCCATTATCTTTTATCTTTTGATTCAATCTTTCATTAAATTCAACTGCTGCATTATGTCCCATCTGGTTCAATCTGTGATTCATTGCAGCCACTTCAATTATACCAGCAAGACTACGCCCCGGACGAATTGGGATGACTTTTCTGGTCACTTCAGAATTTAAGATTTTAATCTTCTTATCCTCCAAACCAAGTCGGTCATAAGTATTCTTGTCTTCCCAGTTTTCTAAATGAACGTTTAGCATGACTCGTTTTTCAGTTAGTATACATCCTGCACCAAAGAGTGTCATTATATTGATAATTCCCAACCCACGAATTTCTAACAGATGCTGGATCAATTCTGGCGCAGATCCCATCAGTACATTCTTTGTTACTTCCTTGATTTCAACATTATCATCTGCAACGAGTCGATGCCCATTTTTAATTAACTCCAAAGCTGTCTCACTCTTACCAATACCTGAGTCACCTGTAATGAGCACTCCAATTCCATACACATCAACTAAAACACCATGCATATTTGTTTCTGGTGCGAGTTCTTTTTCTAAATATGTTGTAATACGACTAGTGAAATTTGTCGTATTATCTTCTGTCGTTAATAAAGCAGTGTTCGTTATGTTACATGCTTCTATTAATTCTAGAGGCGGCTGTAAACTTCTCGTCACTATGATGCATGGTGTTTCTTTACGACATAATCGTTTCGCACGATCTTCGCGTTCATCATCTGAAAGCACACGTTCAAAAAATGATATTTCTGTCATACCTAATATCTGTACTCGCTCTGATGAATAGTGAGAAAAGTAACCAGCGACCTCGAGACCAGGGCGAGACAAATCAAAGCTTGGAATCTCGTTTTCTAAGCCACCGTTACCTCCCCAAATTTTCAAATTAAAATGTTCCACTAAATCGTTCACTGTTAGCATAAAACACCGCCTCTAACTAATATTCTTTATGGGCAAATAGATTTAATAATATTATAACAAAAAATGGGCTGGCAAAAGCCAACCCATTACCTTTAATAGTTCTTAACTGCGATGTAAGGTCACGCTACCTACTTTAGTTCCCACTTCTAAGAATAATCCTTCCTCGTCACTATCGTTGACAAGCATGAGTTCTTTAAAGCCGATATCTTGATGTTTCATGAATCGAGCATCGACTTCTGGTGGGTAATTGATTTGACCAAGTACAGTAGATAAACGCCCTTCTAATGGTTTACCTTGTGGCACACTAATATTAATGCTACCCATATTTGAATTAATTGTCGCTTCTTCTGTACTGTTCTTAAGTGCTAAATTAACAGAACCATTTGAAGAAATTTCAATCGCTTTAGCATTTAGATTGTCTGTCATAATTGTGCCGAGCATTGAAATGACCTCGATGTTTTGATAATCACCTTCTCGGACCTTCACATTTCCTCTTGAAGTTCTTAAAAATGCACTCTTAGCTTCTACGTTAGAAAGATCAATATCACCATTTAGTATATCAATTGTTGCGTCCTGGAATTCCTTATCTTGGATCGATACACTACCATTTGATGCGGCAAGAATAATACGTTTTAAAACATCTTGTGTCACTTCAACTACGACGTTTACACGTGCTGATTTAACATCTGAAACGATGACCAGCTCACCATTTCTAACATCACAGATGATATCCTGGAAGTAGTTTTTCTTCGTATCTAATTTTCTATAGAATGGTGTCACTTCAAATTTAACGACATTCGTATTTTCAGCTGGTTTTAACTCAATATTACCATTAGCAATATCGAGTGATATACTAGAAAATTCTTCATCAATCGTTTCGATAAGACGATTTTTAGGCCCTTTTGAAAACAGTGTATCGAATGATGAACCCACTGAATCAAATGCTTTTTCAAGGCCATCAAATACTTGTTTTGTTTGTCTTTGGTTGCCAAATTTATTTTTTACATTTGAGTAGGTGTCTGTCACTTTGTCTTTATTTACATACTTGTTAAACTCGTCGACAAATTGATTAATATAATCGTTAAATACGCCTTTATCTGAGTCTGACTGTTCTTCTGAAGTCTCTTGTTGTTGCTTGGATTTCTCCTTCTTATCATTTAAAGCAGACATGAGTTCTATTGCTTCCGATGAAGAAATTTTTCCTTCTTCTAGCATTTTTAAGATACGTTCCTTACTTTCCACTTATATCCCTCCTAATGATTTCTGTTCAACCATTTCTTCAAGTATTGACCTGTATAACTCTTATCTTCCTTCATTACATCCTCTACTGTACCACTTACGACGATGTTTCCGCCACCCTCGCCACCTTCAGGGCCAAGATCAGTGATGTGGTCAGCAACTTTTATAACATCGAGGTTATGCTCAATGATGATGACTGTATCACCTTGCTCAACGAGACGTTGGATCACTTCAAGTAGGTTCTTAATATCTTCAGAGTGGAGTCCTGTCGTCGGTTCATCCATTATATAAAGCGTCTTACCGTTTGAACGACGATGTAACTCGCTCGCAAGTTTCACCCTTTGAGCTTCACCACCAGATAATGTTGTTGCAGGTTGTCCAAGTCTCACATATCCAAGGCCAACATCTAACAAGGTTTTAATCTTTCTCTTAATTTTAGGGAGGTTTTCAAAGAAATAATATGCTTCTTCAACAGTCATTTTTAAGACATCCGCTATACTCTTATCTTTGTATTTCACTTCTAAAGTTTCTCTATTATATCTTTTACCATGACACACTTCACAAGGTACAAAAACATCTGGTAAAAAGTGCATCTCAATACGTAAGATACCATCACCTTTACACGCTTCACAGCGTCCTCCTTTGACGTTGAAACTAAAGCGTCCTTTAGAATAGCCTCTTACTTTTGCTTCGTTCGTTTGTGCAAAAACATCTCTGATGTCATCGAAGACGCCTGTATAAGTTGCAGGGTTACTTCTTGGTGTACGTCCAATTGGGGATTGATCGATGTCGATAATTTTATCAATATGTTCAATGCCGTCTACACTTGTATGTTCTCCTGGTAATTCCTTAGTATTATAAAGTTTTTGATGTAGACTCTTATAAAGAATTTCGTTGATCAATGTACTTTTACCTGAGCCAGAAACACCAGTCACAACATTAAGCACACCTAAAGGAATATTCACATTGATGTTTTTCAAATTATTCTCTTTGGCACCCTTAATTTTAAAGACGCGTTTTTTATCTGGTTTTCTATAGTGTTCTGGCAGTGGAATTGATCTTCTTCCACTTAAGTATTGACCAGTGAGTGATGCATCGTTGTCCATCACTTCCTTAGGTGTACCTTCTGCTACAACCGTTCCACCGTGTTCACCAGCACCAGGCCCAATATCAATCAGATGGTCACTTGCGAGCATCGTGTCTTCATCATGTTCAACAACAATAAGCGTATTTCCGAGTTCAGTCATCTCTTTTAATGTACTGATTAAGCGGTCATTGTCTCTTTGATGTAGGCCAATAGATGGCTCATCTAAGATATATAAGACCCCGCTCAACTGTGAACCAATTTGTGTTGCCAGTCTTATTCTCTGTGCTTCTCCACCAGATAAAGTACCGCTCTTACGGCTCAATGTTAAGTAATCTAAACCAACATTTCTTAAGAAAGATAAGCGACTGTTGATCTCTTTAAGTATCGGTTGAGCAATTTCTTCATTTTGAGCTGATAGGGATATATCTTTAAAGAATTCTAAGGAGTCTATGACAGACTGTTCAGATGTTTGACCGATATGCTGACCATCCACCTTAACAGCGAGTGCTTCTTCATTCAGTCTATAACCATCACATGTTTTACATTGAATTTCTCTCATGTATTGACTCATGACATTTCTCGTATATTCAGATGGGCTCTCATTGTAACGACGTTCTATATTACTTAAGACACCTTCAAAAGGCATTTCTCTCGTTCTTTCCACACCATTATCTTGCTTGAATGAAAACTTAACTAGCTCATCTGAGCCTTTGAAAATTATTTCTTTATCTTTTTTACTTAAGTCTTTAAACGGTACTTTCATATCGATTTTGAAATGTGCTGCTGCCTGACTAAGCAATTGCATATAGTAAGTCGATGATATCGGTTGCCAAGTGACAATTGCCCCTTCTTCTAACGTTAAATTTGGGTCAGGCACAACGAGCGCTTCATCTACTGACATTTTCATTCCCAAGCCATCACAAGTTGGGCAAGCACCATAAGGTGCGTTAAATGAAAAGAGTCTAGGTTCTAATTCAGAAATTGTAAAGCCACATTCTGGACAGGAGAAGTGCTCTGAAAAATGCAAGTCTTCGCCATCGATAACGTTAATTGTCACATTGCCACCGGACTTGTCTAAAGCGACTTGTAGCGAGTCACTCAAGCGTGTTTCAATGCCATCCCTAACTGCTAGACGATCAATAACAACATCGATATCATGCTTCTTGTTTTTTTCTAATTCAGGTACTGATTCAATGTCATACATCTCACCGTCCACCACGACTCTAGCGTATCCTTCTTTACTTAAGGATGTTATTAATTGTTTGTGCTGTCCTTTTTTTCCTCTAGCCAATGGTGCAAATATTTGAATACGAGTACGTTCTTCTAACTGCATAATCGTATCTGTCATCTCTTCAATTGTCTGAGAAGAAATTTCGATATTATGAATCGGACAATATGGTGTGCCTGCTCTTGCGTAAAGCAATCTTAAATAATCATAGATTTCAGTAATCGTTGCAACAGTAGAGCGTGGGTTATTGCTCGTTGTCTTTTGGTCGATAGAAATTGCTGGCGACAATCCTTCAATCGTATCAACATCGGGTTTAGACATTTGTCCTAAAAATTGTCGTGCATATGAACTTAAAGATTCTACATATCTTCTTTGTCCTTCAGCATAGATCGTGTCGAAGGCTAAAGATGATTTCCCAGAGCCAGATAAACCCGTCATAACGACGAGCTTATCTCTAGGTATTTCAAGATTTACATCTTTTAAATTATTTTCTCTCGCACCTTTGATGCTTATAAATGGATTTTTCATGTCATTCACCCTTCTGCTTGAATCTCAAATATCGCGTCTCTTAATTCTGATGCAGTTTCAAAGTCTAGATTGCGTGCAGCTTCTTTCATTTCCTTATCTAACTTATCAAGAAGCTTTTGTCTCTCTGATTTGGTCATTTTCTTAGTCGGCGAAGTTTTCTTAGTCACTTTAGTGTTGTCTTCTTTAATGTCAACGTGAGCACTGATGACATCTCTAATTTCTTTTTGAATCGTTGTTGGTGTAATATTGTGTGCCTCGTTAAAGGCGATTTGTTTCTCACGGCGTCTTTCGGTTTCATCTAGTGCGTAACGCATAGAATCAGTTATCTTATCGGCATACATAATAACATGACCGTTACTATTACGTGCAGCACGTCCGATTGTTTGAATCAATGAACGTTCAGATCTTAGGAAACCTTCTTTATCTGCATCTAATATTGTCACAAGTGAAACTTCTGGTATATCTAAACCTTCTCTTAATAGGTTAATACCAACTAAAACATCGTAAGTACCCATGCGTAGCTCTCTAATAATTTCAATGCGCTCTAATGTTTTTATTTCAGAGTGAAGGTATTGAACTTTAATGCCGGCTTCTTTTAGATAAGTCGTTAAATCCTCTGACATTTTTTTAGTGAGTGTCGTGACTAGGACACGTTCATTTTTCTCCATACGGTCATGGATTTCAGCGAGTAAGTCGTCGATTTGGTGTTCTGATGGTCTGACATCAATTGTCGGATCAAGTAAGCCTGTTGGTCGTATGATCTGTTGAACCATTTTTTTAGTATGCTCAATTTCATAAGGTCCAGGCGTCGCAGAGACATAAAGTAATTGATCGGCCTTCTCTTCAAACTCAGAAAATTTTAATGGTCTATTGTCCAAGGCACTTGGTAATCTAAATCCATGATCAACTAGCACTTGTTTTCTCGCCTTATCCCCGTTATACATACCCCTAATTTGTGGTACTGTCACATGGGATTCATCAATCATAATTAAAAAATCTTTGAAGTAGTCGAGTAATGTATAAGGTGTTGAGCCTAAATCTCTAAGTGTAGTATGAACAGAATAGTTTTCAATTCCAGAACAAAAGCCCATCTCTCTCATCATCTCAAGGTCATAATTTGTTCTTTGTTCTAGTCTTTGGGCTTCAAGTAGCTTGTCTTCCGCTCTAAGGTTTTTTAATTGTTCATCTAATTCTTTTTCAATTCTCTCAATTGCAACTTTCATTTTTTCCTCACGGGTAACGAAGTGGGATGCAGGGAAGATTGCAAAATGCTCAAGTTCAGAGAATATCTCACCAGTTAAGTAGTCAATTTCACGTATTCGGTCGATTTCATCTCCGAAGAATTCAACACGAATACATTTTTCATCTCTTGATGCTGGGAATACTTCAACTATGTCTCCACGGACTCTAAAAGTTCCGCGTTTAAAATCAATATCGTTTCTCGCATATTGAATATCGACGAGTTTTCTTAAAAATTGATTACGATCGAGTTCCATACCGGTTCTAATACTGACAACTAAGTCTCTATATTCATCTGGATTACCTAAACCATAAATACAAGATACGGATGAAATAATGATAACGTCATCACCTTCAAATAAGGCACTAGTTGCAGAGTGCCTTAACTTATCAATTTCATCATTAATCGATGCATCTTTTTCTATAAAAGTATCCGTACTTGGGACATAGGCTTCTGGTTGGAAATAATCATAGTAGGATACAAAATACTCAACTCTGTTGTTTGGGAAGAACTCTTTAAATTCACTGTACAGTTGCCCAGCCAGCGTTTTGTTATGTGCGATGATCAGGGTTGGCTTACCAACCTTTTGAATCACTTGGCTCATTGTATACGTCTTACCTGTTCCAGTAGCACCTAATAAAGTCTGGTGTCTTTGGCCAGAGTTTATTTGTTCTACAAGCTCATCTATTGCCTGAGGCTGATCTCCAGCCGGCTCAAATTTAGAAACTAACTCAAACTTAGCCATTGTTTCGCCTCCACATATTTATCTATACTAGTCTAACAAAAAAAGAGTAAAAATGACAAACATTTGTTCGGTCTTTTTTCACTCTTCTTCATCATTATTAAATTGATCTAACGTAAAAATCTCTACTATAATGTAACCAACAAAAATCGAAGCTGAATCAATGTAAATTACCCAATCACTCGGGTAAAACCCTCTGTAAATAGAAGCACCGAACAATACGAATGTTAGTAAAACAGCGACATACTTATTTCTTGTGAGTCTTGTAAAAACAACCACAGTGACTGCGGGTACCACCATGGCCATCATGTACCAATAAAGGTCCATAATTCTTACTCCCTATTTAAAATCGCATTGGTGATTTCAAAAAGTTCATCTTTTGGAATAAATCTTTCTTTGAGCATTTCTGTTAGAATGTTATCTAAGAAATCTTGAACCGACACCAAATGATCAAAGCGCTTAATGGTTGCTAACGATTCCTCGTATATCTCAAAGAATAAAGGCTCGGGATTTCTCTTTTGGATTTCTCCGAAAGACTCATATAAAAGATCGATTTTATCCGCCACCGAGAGTATTTGACCTTCAAGTGTGCTATCTTTTCCTTCTTTTAAACGTTCCTTATATATCACTTGATATTCTGGGGGAAATTCTGTTTCTATAAATTTAGTTGTCATCGTTTCTTCAACTTCTAAAAATAATGAATTTAGTTCTAGAGACGCATATTTTACAGGCGTTTTTATATCACCAGTGAAAATCTCCGGATAGTCATGGTTGAGTGCTTTTTCATACAGCGCACGCCAATCTATGGTACTCCCGTGATATTCTTCTACTGTACCTAAATACTGTGCAATTTTTGTCACTTTGAATGAGTGAGCCGCAACGTTATGCTCTTGGTATTTAAACTTACCAGGACAGCGTATGAGTTTTTCTAAGTCACTCAGACTTTTAAAGTATTGGTGTACTCCCATTATTTAACGCTCCTTTACATAGTTAACATAGTCTGTGATTAGGTCGGGACTAATCTCACCTATGTAGGCTCTAATTACTTCACCTTCTGAATCTAAGAAGAATGTTGTTGGCATTAAGCTGATTTTGAATTCATCCGTTACTGCTGCTTCGTTCGTTAATTCATAAACAGGATATGATACCTCAAACTGATCAAGGAATTCATCACGATTGGCAGTACTATCATCGATATTTACACCGACAACTTGAACATCTGAGTCAGCTGTTTGACTGGCATATTCATTTAACTCTGGGGTCTCACGTTTACATGGATCACACCATGATGCAAAGAAATTAACAACAGTCACCTTATTATCTGCTACCAGTGACTCAAGTGACTGATCACTATTTATTACTACTTCAGATTCCATATTTAGAGCATTTAAACCAACAGCATGGTGATTATCTCTACCTTCAGAATCTTGTAGTGTTTTTAAACTCTGTTCTCTTAGTTCCTCATCAGAGACATTGATGACAGCACCAATACTGACCCCCACAACTAAGAAGAACACGATAAAAACAACACCAATAATTATTTTCCTTAAAGACATACTGAAAGTCCTCTCGCATTCATTTTATTCATTTTACCATAAAGTTAATTCTACGAAAGTTAAGAATGTATGAACTGTCAACGAATGTCTTTTATTTGCTTAGACACGATGTCGATTCTTTTCTTGATCCTTCTTCCATTGTTTCATTTGTTTATCCACATATTCATCTACTTTATTAATCTTTTTAAAAGTGAGCACATTAATCGTACTCATAATTAATAAAGAAGAGAGCGGTACAGAAGTCCCACTGGATTTTGGTGTAATATTACTCACAATGTTCACCCTCCTATATGTCAAATAACCGTTTTGTTATGAAAGTATTCAAGAATAGAGTTTTTTTGGCTCTATAATAAATACGGTTGATGACTAAAAATCATCAACCGTATTTTTCTATAAAATGATACAAAAATAGCGCAAATGTTCTTATACTAAAGTCACCACAACTCAATAGAAAGGAACATTTACGCCTATGACTCATTTTATATCATCTTTACTTCAAATTAAAGAGCCTAATCTCGATTATACAAAGTCCACTGTTGAAGAAGTTTTCTATAAGGGTATTAAGTCCCTATTTATCACTGCCAAACTCACATATAATCCGACACATTGTCCAGCGTGTGGATGTATCAATGCCGATTATAGTATTGTCAAAAATGGCACGCGTACATCCCGAATCACCTTACCGCATGTTTCAG